>CAZHSC010000006.1:25611-74636 GCA_964534995.1 uncultured Bifidobacterium sp. | reverse complement strand
CCTGTTGACACTTCCATTAAAATGGCACAACCCATGTCCGCGTCATGTTCCTTCAGCTGGTTCAACAGCGCATTGGTGGCTACATCCTGGAGATTAAGATCGATGGTGGTGATAACATCACTTCCATCCAGCGGCTCAATTTCGTTCTCGGTATTGACCGGCTTCCATACACCCCCCGCAATCCTTTGCATCAAACGCTTACCGGTTGTTCCCCTTAAATAACCATCGTAGGCACTTTCAATTCCCACCGACTCCACCTCTTTATTATCCATCTTATACCCTATCGTACGCGAGGCAAGTAACTTAAAAGGTTTTTCCCTGCGGCTCAACTGGTCGATGATCAGTCCGCCTTTATTCTTTCCAAGACGAAACAGTGGCAGTTCCCGGAGTGCTTTCTGTTCCTTATAGGAAATATTGCGCTTCAGCAGGAAATAGCGGTCACCATCGCGACGTGCTTCTTTGAGGATGCGTTTATACTCCAGCTTCGATTTATCCCTGAACAATGCAGAAAGGCCTTCCGCCAGACTGTCAATCTTTTCATTAAAGAGCTGCTTTTTCATGGCATCCGCCCTGAAATCAACATGCACGTCATAACGGGGCAATGAAGTTGCGAGCAGGCTGCCATCGCCGGCATAAATATTCCCGCGCATTGGTGGAATGCTGCGATAAGCAAGTGTCAGACTGTCGGCCTTGCTTCTCCAGTAATCCCCTTCCGCGAACTGCAAATAGCCGATACGGAAAAGTATGGCCATACCAAAAAGCACGAAGCCCGTAAAAACGAGATAGCCTCTTATCAATATGTCATTTTTTTTCTGAGCCAAAACGATGATTACTTTGGGGTTACCGGTTTTATTTCTTATCAGACTTAACCACTATTTTCCGGGGGGCGACCGTAGATTCTTTCACTTCTCTTGCCCGTATGGCAGCGGCTACTGCTGTCATTTTGGAATGGTACATCAGTTCCGAACGCCCGGTTATAAACTCCGAACGCAGTTCTTTCAACTCGCGCTCATTGCGGTCAATATCGCGGATGGTCTTTTCAGCGTAATAACTGTTACCGATATACACCAGTGCCAGCAGAAACAGAAAAAAGAGATAAGGCATAAAACTCATGACGGCCCTGCGGTCAAAATAGCTGAACACATTTACCACCCGAATGAATGTCCTGGCCGCATTTTCACCGGTGCTCTTTACGGAAGGCACAGGTTCGGCGGCACTAACGGCAATGGGTTGACGTATTTTATTCATATCCGTTCGGCTATGCGCATCTTGGCGCTCCGGGAGCGCGGGTTTGATTTAATTTCCTCATCTGACGGAACCATGGGCCTTTTTGTAAGCGCACGGAACTTCAGTCCTGCCGGTTTTCCAAAAAAATCCTTTTGAAGCTCCCCTTCAAAATTTCCACACTGAATGAAACTCTTCACCAACCTGTCTTCCAGACTGTGATAGCTGATCACCACCAATCTCCCGCCGCTGCTGAGCAGGTCTGCGGACTGCTCCAGTAAATCCTTCAGCGCCCCCAGCTCATCGTTCACCTCTATGCGTAAAGCCTGATACACCTGTGCAAAAAAAGTATTCTCCTTTCCGCGTGGAGAAAAATGCTGAAGCACTCTCTTCAGGTCATCACCTGTATTTATAAAAAATTCACCGCGGGCCCTGGCAATGGTCATGGCCATCCTTCCGGCCTGCGCCAACTCACCATACTCCCTGAATACCCGTGCCAGTTCCTTTTCAGGATAATAATTCACCACGTCTTTGGCCGTTAACTGCTTCGACTGGTCCATGCGCATATCAAGTTCAGCGTTAAATCGTATTGAAAAACCCCTTTCACCGGTATCAAACTGATGCGAGGAAACGCCCAGGTCAGCCAGAATACCATCCACGTTCCGGATATTTTCGGCATGGAGCCGCTTTAACAGGTTCCTGAAGTTATCAGCTATCAGTAAAAACTTAGTATCTTCGTAAGCGTTAGCCTTTGCGTCGGCATCCTGGTCAAAAGCGATCAGCCGGCCTGATGACAACAGTTGCAGTATGGCAGCCGAATGACCGCCTCCTCCAAATGTGACATCCACATAAATGCCATCCGGGCGGATATTCAAACCTGCCACAGCCGCATCAAGGAGCACCGGATTATGATAAGCCACCTGTTCCACCTCCCCGGTTCAGATTAATTTTACCCATTACCTCTTCGGCCAGTGCCGCAAAATCCTTCGGTTCTTCTTTCAGCATCTTTTCATATCCTTCCACCGACCATATTTCAATTTTATTTCCCCAGCCATACAACACCAGCTCTTTGGTCACCCCGGCATGGTCCAGCATTCTTTTAGGCAATAAAATCCTGCCGGCCGAGTCAAGTTCCAATTCGCTCGCCCCCCTGAAAAAATAACGGGCGAACTCACGGTTCTTCACCACATACATATTCAGGCTGTTTATTTCCTCACGGATCCTGGTCCACTCATCCATTGGATAGAGCGCCAGGCAATTTTCAAAACCCCGGTTCAGCATAAACTTCTCCTGCGCTTCAGGTGCCACCTGTCTGCGGAGTGCAGCCGGCAAACTTAATCGCCCTTTGGCGTCAAGCTTACACTCAAATTCTCCCTGAAACTGTGACATGCTGCTGGTATTTACGGCTGTTTAAGTGGCTCCGGTGGTAAAAATAAATTAAATTTTACCACTTCATCCCACTTTATCCCACTTTGTTAAAAACTTTTTCCGGGCTCAAATATTGTCTGAATGCCCATAAAATGAGAGGAATCGCCTTGAAACACCCTGCAGGCAACGCTTCCAAGATATGCTTCAAATACATTTTATAGTATTTATTTTTAGCCACTTATAAACAAACCTGGGTGGATAAGTACATGGGAACCTACCATAACATTCCCTTTCAGGATCGGAGGATTACAAGGTTTGAAAATGCCCTGATATGGCAGATGGCGTGTAGCCCTTTAAAATGAAACTTGTTTAATGCTTCAAAATCTTTAAATATTGATTGTAAAGCAATTGAAGCTTTTAGTATTAAAATAAATTTCCCACTTTCCTTGTAAAACAGACCAAAACCAAGGGATCAATTCACCCCATTCGCTATAAAAACTGCCTGATACGGATTGTTCCTTTATTTTCGGCCACGTAAACAGGCAATGCACAATTCAGTCCCCAGGAAATTTATTGATATTGAAGAAGTCATCAGGGGTAAAAACCCGGCTTTATTAAAATGGATGCCCAAATTTTTACTCCGCTATCTCAAGCGGATCATCCATGAAGACCATATCAACGATTTCCTGCGGAGGCATGGTGATAAAAAATCCTTTGCTTTTGTAGAGGAGGTGATCAAGGAATTCGGGGTGGAAGTTACCTGGGAAGGGTTGGAGCATCTACCGAAAGAAGGAGGCTGCGTAGTAGCTTCCAATCACCCCATCGGAGGACTTGATGGCATGGCTTTTATTCATGTTATTTCAAAAGTGAGGAGGGATCAGAAGTTCATCGTGAACGATATACTGATGAATTTACGAAACCTCGATGATATATTTGTTGGGGTCAACAAACATGGAAAAAACACCTCCGAAGTACTTGACCTCATTGACAGCTACTATGCAGGAGACGGCTCCCTGCTTATATTTCCAGCAGGCCTGGTATCGAGAAAACAAAAAGACGGGATCATCCGTGACCTTACCTGGAAGCGGAGTTTCATCGTAAAGGCGAAAAAATACAAGAGAGACATTATACCGGTGCATATTGCAGGTAGAAATTCCAATTTTTTTTACAACCTTGCCAGATGGAGAAGTCGCTTAGGCATAAAAGCCAACATTGAAATGTTATACCTTATGGATGAAATGTACCATCAGCTGGGGAAGAACATACATGTTAAAATCGGAAAGCCCATTTCGCATGAAGTCTTTACCACAGCCAGAAGTGATCAGGAATGGGCCCAAAAAGTAAAGGAGCATATTTATAATTTAGCCGAAGGGAAAGACGAATTCCAACCTTAATGCGTATGCAAAACATCATCCCCCCCATACCTGTAGAAGTTCTGAAAAAAGAACTCACAAGGGAACGTTTTGTTCGTATAACCAACAATGGTTCCAACCATCTTTACATAGTGAATGCACACAATGCACCTCATGTTCTTAAAGAAATAGGACGACTCCGTGAAATTACCTTCAGGGATGCCGGAGGTGGTACAGGCCTCGATTGTGACCTGGACTTTTTTGACACCAGCGAGACCTGCTATGAACAACTGATTGCCTGGAATCCTGAAGAAGAAGAAATCATGGGCGGCTACCGTTATATACGTTGCAAAGACGCAGGCAGGGATAAAAATGGCCATCCCGAACTGGCCACTGCCGAACTTTTTCATTTTTCCGATACTTTTTTAAAAGACTACTTTCCCTACACCATTGAACTCGGCCGTTCCTTTGTTCAACCGAAGTACCAACCGCGGCCTGAAAACAGGAAAGGACTTTTTACGCTCGACAATTTATGGGATGGCCTGGGTGCCATTCACGTTGATCATCCCGACATCCGTTATTTCTTCGGTAAAGTGACGATGTACAGGCACTTCAACCTACTGGCACGAGACATGATTTTACATTTTATGCATCACTATTTTCCTGATCCGGATCAATTGGTTACCCCTGTTAAGCCATTGCCTATTACAAATAATATGTCGGCTTTCGAAAAAGAATTAAACGGGCTCTCCTATAAAGAGGGGCACAAAATTTTAAACCAACAGGTCAGAGCCCTGGGTGAAAACATTCCCCCTCTTGTAAACGCTTATATGAACCTCAGTGCGACCATGCGCACTTTCGGAACCTCCCTGAACGATCACTTTGGTGAAGTGGAAGAAACCGGAATTTTAGTCACGCTGGCTGATATCTACGAAACGAAGAAAGAGAGGCATGTAAAGACCTACGTGAAGTAGTCACATCAGTCGTTTGCTTTGTTCATTGGCCGAAAACGCTTTCTCTGACTCCTGTAACATCTCCTTTTCTCCCGGGTTATTGCGGAGAGTTCCATAAGGAAGAAACCGCTATTTGCCTGTAATTTGACCGGCCTGTACTAAACAATTCCGATCCGTCATCAAATTCAGTATTTCGTTTGTTTTCGTCAATGCGATGCAAAAAACCGGTGGACTACCGTCCCCGCCCCATATAAAAATCGCGATAATATTTTACATGATCAAGGAATAAGTATTTGTATACACTTATATCCTTCATCAAGCAACAAACTGCCGGGGGACTGCCGTCCCCACCCCATATAAAAATCGCGATAATATTTTACATGATCAAGGAATAAGCATTTGTATACGTTTAGTTCCACCCTATTCATCATACTGCAACCTGATAAGCAATTACATATGGAATATTCGCTCTGCTTCCCTCTGCCCTTCCCGCCTCAGTATCATCTGCTATGTTCACCTAAACATGCCACAATATCAAACAATAAACCCGCCTATTCTATGCACCAATTGTGTAACTGTGCATGCCTCCCCTTCACAAAAACGATGCGATTCTTCAAAGACTATATACATTAATGCCTGAAATTTTAAAAATAGTATCCGTCATTTCCGTTTACATAAAAGGTTTTGACCACAGGATGCATATAAGTTAGCTTAAACATTTCACTAATAAAAAATTAAAGATATGTATTCACAACCGATCTCACGATTATGTATTTTATTTCTCATTTGTACAGGAACACAAGAGGAGCATGGGTCTTCTCCGTCTTTTACAATTTCGTCCACTGCTTTGATATTTCATGAATATAATCTAACAATTCCTCTTTACCGCTTCCCTTTGTTGCCGATGTAATAAAGAAAGGGGGCGTTTCTTCCCAGTGTAAAAGCATCGCTTCTTTAAATCGCTGTATATTTTTTTCAAGTTCCGCCTTTCTTGTCTTATCGGCTTTGGTAAAAACAACAGCTACCGGCAATCCATATCTTCCCAATTTGTTCAGGAAGGATATATCACTTTTCTGGGGTTCTATCCGGGCATCTACAAGTACAAAAACATTCATCAGGTTTTCCCTTTTACCCAGGTATTGATACAAGGTTTTTTCCCAGGCTGCCCGTTTTGTTTGTGCTACTTTGGCAAAGCCGTAACCCGGTAAATCCACCAGGTACCATTCATTATTAATGAGATAATGATTGATGGTTTGTGTTTTCCCGGGAGTTGATGAAGTATGTGCCAGCTCTTTATAGCCCACCAGGCAATTGATGAGTGACGATTTCCCGACGTTCGACCTGCCGATAAAAGCAAATTCCGGTTTATCACCGGGTGGCAATTGTTCTATCGTACCTGAACTTTTTACAAAAAGTGCTTGTTTTACTTTCAATGACCTCGTGTTATTGTATGTTTTATAAACCTTTCATGGTTGATTTTTGGAATAAGAACCATGCCTTTAACGAAGCAGGAAGGTTCTGTAAGCCTACATAAAATAGCCAAGCTTTATTTTATCACCTTTTTTTCCTTGCCGAATTTATGAGCAAATGCCTTTATCTCCCTGGCCATTTCTTTATCGCTGGTTGACCTTTCATAGGTATCAGCGAGGCTTGCAAGGGTTTCATAAATAAAGAATTCCATTTCCTCCACCGTCATTTCATGCGTCCATAAATCAATCCGCATGGTACTCTGATCTGATTTATCCCATAAAGCCAGCATCATGGCTTTGGCCGGTTTCTCGCCCTCCAGGCCTGCATCTTCGGCCTGCCAATGAAGGCCAACCGGTTGTTTTTGTTCATTTAGTTCAACAGAAACCTTAATCTCTGATTTACGGGCTACCCGGGTGTTTGAAGACATCTTTCTTTTTAAGTCAATGACGTGTCAAAAATAGGCAATACCTTGATTACTGAAACGTTTAAATGATTCCCTCGTAGTAAAATAGTAGCCAAAATGCCTACCTTCGCAGGAGCGATTCTATGGTTCAACTTCTTTTGCGCCGACTGACCCTTGTCCTGGTCTTACTACTCTCAACCCCTGTGGCTGAGGCTCAGTTCACCCGCGGCGTACAAATGAATTTTGGCAAAAACAGGGTTCAGTACAATGACTTTCTCTGGACCTTTTACCGGTTCAAAGGCTTTGACACTTACTTCTACCTGGGTGGCCAGGAGCTTGCCATTTATACGGGACGCACTGCAGAGGCTGATATTGCCGAAATTGAAAAACTGTTTGATTATCGCATCAACGGACGTTTTCAGTTTATGATTTATAATCGCCTCAGCGACCTTAAGCAAAGCAACATCGGGCTTGAAGGTGAAGAACAAAACACCAACACGGGTGGCCTGACCCGTATCGTCGGGAATAAAATACTGGTGTATTTTGATGGTGATTACAGGCATTTTCGTGAACAAATTCGTGCCGGTGTGGCCCAGGTAATGATCAATCAACTGATGTACGGAGGAAGCATCAAAGACCGCCTTCAGGCTTCTGTTTTACTCAATTTGCCGGATTGGTTTGTGAGTGGCCTGGTTGCTTATGTTTCAAAGGGATGGACCGTGGAAGAAGACGGAAGAATGCGCGACGCCGTACTCAATAAACGTTACAGGAATTTCAATAATTTATCAGGTACAGAGGCGCAGTTTGCAGGCATGTCGCTCTGGAACTATATTATTGAAACCTATGGCAACACATCGGTTTCCAATTTGTTGTACATGACCCGTATCAACCGGAATATTGAAAATGGTTTCATTTACGTGCTGGGGGTACCCATGAAGGAAATCAGCAAAAACTGGTTGGAATATTATTATCAGCTGTATGCGGAAGACGATAAAACCAGGATGATACCGCCCGGTAAAGCGGTTTATACCCTTAAAAAACCGGGGCGCTACATCAGCCAGGTAAGAGTAAGTCCCGATGGAAATAAAATCGCTTTTGTGACCAACGATCTTGGCAAGTATAAAATCTGGCTCTACGATGTACGCAGTAAAAAGAAAAAAAGGATCGCCAAAGGAGGTTATAAATCCGTTAACCAGGACATGGATCTTAGTTATCCCACCCTTGCCTGGCATCCTTCCGGACGATACCTCGCAGCTATAAAAGAGCGAAAAGGAAAATTATGGCTCGATTACTATACTCCCGGCAAAAGGGTAAAGAGGGAAACCAATAAATTTTTTTACTTTGACAAGGTGCTTGATTTTTCCTATTCCTCCACCGGCTCTGAAATCGTCCTCAGTGCCGTGCAAAAAGGCCAGTCCGATATTTTTACTTTCAGTCCCCGCACTAAAACCTACACCCAGCATACCAGGGACCGTTGGGATGATTTTTCACCCCGCTTCGTAATGAATGACCGTTATATTGCTTTTAGTTCTACCCGCGAAGAAGATACCCTCCGGCCCACACCGGTTCGCCAGGCTGCAGATCCCGACAGGCCCAATTCCTCTGATCTGTTTTTATTCGATTACCATAGTAAATCCGCACAACTGCTACGGCTTACCAATACTCCTGCCATCAATGAAACACAAGCCCTGATGCTGGATTCCTCACACTTTTGTTACCTGAGTGATGAGAATGGTATTATTAACCGTTATGTATCTACCCTGGACAGTGCCATCGCTTATATTGATACGGTAATTCACTACCGGTATATTGTCCGTGCAAAACCCGTGAGTGATTATCGCAGGAATGTACTGCAACATGACATCAACAACGCCGCTACCAAATACGCGGAATTGTTCCGCTTCAACTCGGGATACGGCATTTACCTGAATACTGTCAATGCCTTTGACAGCACAGCCGGTATCCCCTTAAAGAAAACAAGCCTCCGGAACAAACTGGACAGGCTTTCCGGTAGCTTCACCCGGCCTGCCGGTACCCCTAAGGCAACAGGTGGAATTAAAATCATTGACCAGACCGGAATGGGAGAAGCGCCCGCCAAAACCCAGGCAGCTCCTGACAGTGCTGCTATTGACATCAATAATTATGTTTTTCAGTCCGACTTCCCGCGTAAAAAACAAAAAAAGGAAAAACAGGTTCAACCGGCACCTGTTACCGACAGCCTGAACCCGGCTACTTCTTCCGAAACCGATATTTCCGCAACAGGCAGGGGGCTCCTGAGCGGGCAGGCGGTCGATACTGCTTCCTATCTTTTACCCAAACAGCGCAATTACGAACTTGCATTTGCCCCCAGCTATCTTCTAACGCAGCTCGACAATAACCTGTTGAACGAAACCTATCAGGCATATACAGGCGGTGCGGTTTATTTTTATCCCGGCTTAAATGCCTTGTTCAAGATTGGTGTTAACGACCTGTTTGATGATTACAGGATTGTAGGGGGATTCCGCTTAAGCGGGAACCTGAATTCAAATGAATATTATGTCAGTTTTGAGAACCTGAAAAGAAGGCTCGACAAACAGATTTCTTTTTACAGACAAGGTCGCGAGGAAGTGAACAGTATTTCTCTGTACAGAATACATACACATGAAATTAAATACAATGTACGCTGGCCATTTAACGATCTCACCAGCATCCGCGGTACCGCCGCTTATCGTCACGACCGCCTCACTACGTTAAGTACCGACCTTTACAACCTGTCTCTTCCCAATCAATATCAAAACTGGGCTTCCGCACGGGCTGAATTTGTGTATGACAATACGATTACCACCGGACTGAACCTGTATAACGGCCTTCGTTACAAAATCTTTGCTGAAGTATTCAAGCAGGTGGACGATGACAATTCAACCCTATCGGTGTTTGGTGCGGATTTCAGGCATTATTTGAAGATCCACAGGCAAATTATCTGGGCCAACCGTTTTGCGGCCAGCACTTCCCTGGGTAGCCGTAAACTGATTTATTATCTCGGATCAACCGACAACGCTTTTGTACCAACCGACAATTTCAATTATAACATTCAGGTAGATCCGTCGGAAATTTATTCTTTCCAGGCGCTGGCAACCAATATGCGTGGGTTCATTCAGAATATCCGCAACGGTAACAGTTTTGCGCTCATCAACAGCGAAATCAGAATTCCTGTTTTCCAGTATCTCATCAATAAACCTATTCGCTCCGACCTGATACGGAATTTTCAAATCATCGGCTTTGGCGATATCGGTACTGCCTGGACAGGCACTTCACCGTATAGTAAGAACAATGCCCTATTCCGGAAAGACTATAATGGTAATCCCATCAGCATTACGGTAACGAAGACCGTTGAGCCCATTGTTGGCGGTTATGGTTTTGGGCTGAGGAGCCGCATCCTGGGTTATTTCCTTCGTGCCGACTGGGCCTGGGGTGTGGATGACGGAGAAGTGCAGGATCGCATTTTTTATTTTTCTCTGGGCCTGGATTTCTAAGCCTAAAATAAAATCTTCACTGCCTTCACCCCGGATGGCATTGAATATTGTAAACCGGTTACACAGGATTATCAAATTTACTGCTTCAGTGTAAGCTGATCAACATTCAAAACGGAGGAAGAGGATGTACCTGAAAACCCAGGGGTAGAACACAGGTTTTAGAATCAAAACGTATCTTATGTATAAACTGATCCGCCCCTTTATACGCCGCTTTGACTGCCTTAACATGACTCAGTAAACAAATCTGTTTTACCTTTGGATACGCAATTGCACCATGATTCAAGCCCAGGAAATACAAAATCTTGCCGCCCGGCAACACAATGACATTATCACCATACGCCGCCACCTGCACCAACATCCCGAACTATCCTTCCAGGAATATGAAACTTCGGCATTTGTTGCCGGTAAACTCCAGGCCATGGGTATCCCCTTCCGTGATAAGGTGGCAGGTACCGGATTAGTCGGAATCATTGAAGGTAAAAATCCGTCAAAAAAAACTGTGGCTTTACGCGCCGACATGGACGCTTTACCGATTCAGGAAGCTAACGATGTATCTTACCGAAGTGTGAACCCCGGCGTGATGCATGCCTGCGGCCATGACGTGCACACCTCCTCATTGCTGGGTGTCGCTGAGATACTGATGTCGGTAAAAGACCGCTTTGAAGGAACTGTAAAACTGATTTTTCAACCCGGCGAAGAGAAACTTCCCGGAGGAGCCTCCCTGATGATTAAAGAGGGGGTACTTGAAAATCCCGCACCTTCCGCCATCCTTGGCCAGCATGTGATGCCTTTGCTGCCCGTGGGCAAAGTTGGATTCAGAAGCGGCACCTATATGGCGAGTACCGATGAGCTTTACCTTCGCGTAAAAGGGAAAGGTGGCCATGGGGCTATGCCACATTTAAATACCGACCCTGTGCTGATCAGCTCTCATCTGATTGTGGCCATGCAGCAAATAGTAAGCAGGTTTGCCAATCCTACTATGCCCAGCGTGCTGTCATTCGGAAAAGTAATTGCCAATGGCGCCACCAATGTTATACCCGATGAGGTATACATTGAAGGCACCTTCCGCACTTTAAATGAAAAATGGCGTTCGGAAGCACATGAACACATCCATACCATGGCTCATCAACTGGTGCAGGCAATGGGAGGAAAACTCGAACTCGAAATACGGAAGGGATACCCTGTCCTGATCAATGATGAGCTACTCACAGCCAGGGCGAAGAAAAATGCCATCGACTACATGGGTAAAGAAAATGTGGTGGAACTGGACATCTGGATGGCCGCGGAAGACTTTTCATTTTACTCGCAAAGGACCAAAGCCTGTTTTTACCGGCTCGGCACCCGCAATGAAGAAAAGGGAATAAGTTCATCTGTACATACACCCACTTTCAACATTGATGAAGAAGCATTGCGTACAGGTACCGGGTTGATGGCCTGGCTTGCTTTGTGCGAACTGCAGGTATAATTGAAATCTCTAAAAGCAGAAAATGCGATCCCTGCAGCAAATGTTGCGTCCGGCAAAACAATACTAAATTAAATTATATGTTGCTTTTTTCAGGCGGGGCTCGAAAACTCCTTCATCAGCGCTTCCGCCTTTTGCACCATTTCCTCAGACCCGATGAACAGAGGAGTCCGCTGATGCAGGGATTCCGGTTCAATGTCAAGGATACGCCTGAAACCGTCCGAGGCTTTACCGCCGGCTTGTTCGATAATGAAGGCAAGCGGATTACACTCGTACAACAATCGCAATTTGCCATTGGGCGACTTCCGGGTCGATGGGTAAATGTAAATACCGCCTTTAATAAGGTTCCGGTGAAAATCAGCTACCAGCGATCCGATATAACGTGTTGAATAGGGGCGTCCAGTTTCCTTATCTTCTTCCTGGCAATAGCGGATGTACTCCTTCACTCCCTTTGGAAAATGGGTGTAATTGCCCTCATTGATACTATAAATTTTTCCGGATGCGGGTATTTTCATATCCGGATGCGAGAGGCAAAATTCACCGATTGAGGGATCCAGCGTGAAACCGTTAACACCTTTCCCGGTAGTATATACCAGCATGGTACTGGAGCCATAAATTACATAGCCGGCTGCAACCTGCGCTACACCCTTTTGTAAAAAATCATTCAAAAAGGTGGCCGGTGTGCTTCCATCCATTCTCCGGTAAATGGAAAATATAGTACCAATATTTACATTCACATCAATATTGGATGATCCATCCAGCGGATCCATACATACTACGTAATTGGCATTTCTGGAAACTTTGCTGTCAATTTCTATCAGGTCTTCGTTTTCTTCGGATGCGATGGCTATGCATTCTCCTCCGGCACCAAGCGCTTTGATAAACTGTTCATTTGCGTAAACATCCAACTTCTTCTGATCCTCCCCCTGCACATTGGTATCACCAAAGTCACCCAGAATATCTGCAAGACCGGCTTTATTCACTTCACGGTTCACAATCTTCGCGGCAATGCCGATATCCCTTAACAAGCGGCTTAACTCACCTTTTGCATATGGAAAATCGCTTTGTCTCTCTATGATAAATTGTCCTAAGGTGATAAATCTCTTTTCAGGGGTGAGGGTCTGCATAATTCTTTTCTTTATGTAACAAATATACTTAATGCGAGGCATTCAGGTTTCAAAAATGTTTGAATTCGCTAACCCCGGAGTGTTTAAAATTTTACACGGGATCCGGATTTCCTTCTGTATAATTCACGTAACCTTGCACCATGAATACATCTTACCCAAAAGACAAACTGAAAATACTTTTACTGGAAAACATTCATCCATCAGCCATTAAATTACTTAGTGATTCCGGTTACTCTGACATTGAATCCGTCAGTTCATCGCTCAGTGAAAAGGAACTGCTTGAAAAAATCCCAAAAGTACATGTGTTGGGTATCCGTTCTAAAACACAACTCACAGAATCCCTGTTAAAAAACGCGGAGAAACTGATCGCAATAGGCGCCTTTTGCATTGGCACCAACCAGATAAAAATGGAGGAGGCAAGAAGGCAGGGTATCGCAGTTTTTAACTCACCCTTTTCAAATACCAGGTCGGTGGCCGAACTGGTGATTGGACTAAGCATCATGCTGATGCGCCGCGTTTTTGAAAAAAGCGAAGGAGCACACCATGGCCTATGGTTAAAAGAAAGCAAGGACTGCTATGAAGTGAGGGGAAAAACGCTCGGCATTATCGGCTATGGACATATCGGCACCCAGGTTTCCATTCTTGCCGAAGCGATGGGTATGAAGGTGATTTTTTATGATATCACCACTAAACTCAGTCTTGGAAATGCACAATCCAGCCGCTCCCTCGATGATCTGCTGAAAAAATCAGACATTATCACCCTGCATGTGCCGGGAACATCGGAAACCAAAAACCTGATCAATGCCGCACGCCTGAAAAAAATGAAACCGGGAGCAGTACTGGTCAACCTCAGCCGTGGTGATGTAATGGATGTGTGGGCAGTGAAAGATGCCATTGAAAAACGACAACTGGGCGGCCTCGCCGTTGATGTTTTTCCCGAAGAACCAAAAAGCAACAAAGACCTTTTCGCTTCCCCGCTGCAGGGGCTTCCCAATGTGATCCTCACGCCTCACATAGGAGGAAGCACTGTGGAAGCGCAGGAAGCCATAGGACTCGACGTAGCTGAAAAACTGGTTGCATTCGTTGAAAATGGCAGCAGTTCAGGCTCACTTACCATACCGGAAATAAGCCTGCCAATACTTCACAATGCACACCGTATCCTGCACATCCACAAAAATGTGCCGGGCGTACTTTCACAGATCAACGGACTGCTCTCAAAAATGAAAGTTAATATCCTCGGCCAATATCTCAAAACTAATGAAGAAATAGGTTATGTGGTGCTGGATATTGATAAGAGGAGCAGCATCAAGGTAATGGCTGAATTGAAAAAAGTGAAAAACACCATCCGTACAAGGAGCTTGTACTAAGTATTTTTCCTCTTTATTATTTCGATTTCTTCCCGGGCCTGTTGTCTTACCTTTCTAGTCCTGACACAAGGAATAGCTACTTTATCATTGCAGTTGCTCTTTGTACATCCGTATGGTATTTTCCAGTCCGGTGTACAATGCATCACTGATGAGGGCGTGACCGATACTGACTTCAAGGAGGTTTGGAATCATCCGGTGGAAATATGAAAGATTTGACAGATTCAGGTCATGTCCCGCATTTAATCCCAGGCCATGATGGTGCGCGGCAAGGGCAGCTTCAATGTAAGGGCGTATCGCCTCCTGAGGGTTATCGGCGAATCCACTCGCGTAAGCTTCTGTATATAATTCCACACGATCTGTTCCTGTTTCCGCAGATGCTTCCACCATGTGTATCACAGGATCAACAAAAAGGCTGACACGGCAGCCCAATGATTTGAAAAAAGCCACCACTTCCTTCAGGAACTCCCGGTGCAGCATCATATCCCAGCCGGCGTTAGAGGTAATGACATCGGGAGGATCGGGAACAAGGGTTACCTGATCCGGCCTGATATCGGCTATTAACTTTTTAAAGTCGGAAGAGGGATACCCTTCAATATTAAACTCCGTGCTGATAACTTTTTTCAGGTTATACACATCCCGGTAACGGATATGCCTCTCGTCGGGCCGGGGATGCACAGTAATACCGTCAGCACCAAACTTTTGAATGTCTACCGCGGCCTGAATCAGGTCCGGTATATTTCCTCCGCGGGCATTCCGCAAGGTGGCAATTTTGTTAATGTTTACGCTTAACTTTGTCACGGTGATGCAAGATTAACAAGTTCCCGGCATTTTCAGAAAGTCCGGCACATTCTTTTCTGTTATCATCGCAACAAATACTGCTGAAACTTGTTGTAAGATTCTGAAGCAAACGAGGCAGTAGCCGTAATGAAAGATCTTTATATGTTTGCTACAAACTTACCCGAAACAGAAAACGTATTACCCGAAACAAATACCATGTTTGCTGCCCGGCTGATATCTGACAATGTGCCTCCGCTTAAACAAAGTGATACTTGCGGACGTGCGCTCACCTGGATGGATGAGCTAAGAGTCAATGCTTTACCGGTAATTAACGGCCGGGAGTATCTCGGTCTGGTATATAAATCAGATTTGAAAAACCCGGCCATTGCCCTAAAAAGCCTTTCGGATGCGGAGCTGAAGTTTCATAAGGTTTTTGTTTTTGAGAATCAACACGTTTATGATTTAACCAAGATAGCATCACTGTATAAGCTTGACCTGGTTCCTGTACTTAATAATGAACAGGAATACAGCGGCCTCGTTACCGTCAATGACCTGGTTTCTTATTTTGCCGAAAGCAAAAGTGTTTATACTCCCGGGGGAATCATCATCCTTGATTTGGCGCTTGCCGATTACTCCATGTCGCATATTGCCCAGGTTGTGGAAGCGGATGGAGCACATATTCTGAGTGCCGGTGTTTCCTCTACCTCTGATCCGGCAAGAATCGAACTCACGCTCAAAATTGATAAGGTGGATTTAAGCAGAATTCTGTCCGCCTTTTTCCGCCTCGACTATCACGTGATTGCTTCCTACCATCAGAGTGAACACTCGGAAGACCTGAAAACCCGTTACGAGTCCTTGATGAATTATCTCAACATGTGACCGTTGGTTATTTTTTAAGAAGTACCGCCGCTGTTAGTTCCTTTTCTTTTCCTTCGTGTCCATGCTGCGCTTCCGTCTGTTATTTCTGGTAATGCTGATTTCCTGTGCTACAAACGCTCAGGAATTAAGTGACAGTTTGCGATTGCAGCCATCCGTAATTGAGCAGATAGTAGTTACCGGAAACCGCAAAACAAAGCTATACATCATTCACAGGGAGCTCACTTTTAAAGAAGGGGACAGCCTCGCCGCCTTCATCCTTGAGTCGGCCATCGAAAGAAGCCGTCAGAACCTGATGAACACCGCGCTCTTTAATTTTGTGGAGATCCGCTATTTTCAGGGTATAGGCAATACGGTAGTGGTGCATATTAATCTTACCGAACGCTGGTACCTGTGGCCTACACCGGTTTTTGAAATTGCCGACAGAAATATCAATGAATGGTGGCAACGCAAAGACCTTAGCCGGACCAATTACGGTATGTATATCCGCCAGGAAAATTTCAGTGGCAGAGATGACATCGCCCAGGTGCAGGCACTTTTCGGTTATACCCGCAGGATGGGTTTGTATTACACCATCCCCTATATAAACCGGAAACTCAATATAGGCCTCGCCGCGGGGTTTTACTCGACAAGGGTAAAAGAAGTCGCGTACAGTACGGCTGACAACAAACTGCAGTTTTACAAAGATCCTGACAAATTCTTAAGACAGGAAATGCAGGCATTTATCAGGCTGAGTAAGCGACAGGGCCTCTATCATTTTTACAACACCACGGTGGATTACCGGACCTCGAAAGTGGATGACACCGTATTAATCCTCAACAATCGTTACTTTACCGATTACTTTCCACGGCAACAGCACCTGGCTATCACCTGGCATTACCGCTATGACACCAGAGATTACCAGCCTTATGCCCTCATGGGAAACCTCTTTGAACTGGAGGTATCGAAAATTGGTCTGGGCTTTTTAAAACATGAACCCAACCTCATCGCCATTGCGGCAGGACTCAGGAAATACATTCCAATTGGCAGGCGCTGGCATACTGCATTCGCGCTGAAAGGAAGAATCATGCAGCGGGCAGAGGCGCCGTTTTTTAACCAACGCGCGCTCGGCTATGGATACGATTACATCAGGGGATATGATCTCTATGTTCTCAACGGGCAGGATTTCGGACTTATACGCACTAATTTCAAATACACGCTTATACCTACCCGGGTATATCAGTTTCCCTTTCTGCGTACCGAAAAATTCCGCAGATTTCCCCTGTCCATGTATCTGAACTCTTTCTTCGATGCCGGTTATGTTTCTGACAAGCAGTTTGGAAGTACAAACAAACTCAGCAACGCGTGGCAATACGGATACGGGTTAAGTTTAGATGTGGTGACTTATTATGATGTGGTGTTACGGTTTGAGTATGCCATTAACCGCATTGGTGACAGCGGTCTCTATTTCAGGATGGGCGCTCCTTTTTAATCTGTACTTTTCACAGTTTCTGTAAACAAGCGCGGATTTTAACAAGTTTTTACCGGTTGTGACCTGACCGATAGGGTTTGGGAAATGACGCGGTACAAACATTTCATTATTTTCGTGCAGATGAAAATCGCAATTTACGCCAGACAGGTTGCCAATGAGCATTTTCCTTTTGTAAGGGAATTGATGAAAGAACTGGGGCGTCATCAATGTAAATTGTTCATTTATCAGCCCTTTCTCCATCTTATAAAATCGCTGGGGCCGGATATCCCGGAAAACACCCCCTTCAACTCCGGCTCTGAGATCAGAGGACATGTTGATTTTTTATTCAGCCTGGGCGGGGATGGGACCATCCTCGACACGCTCACCCTGGTTCAGGACAGCGGCATACCGGTATTGGGGATTAACATCGGCCGCCTAGGCTTCCTCACCAGTGTAGGCACCGAGGATATCTCTTCGGTACTGGAAGCCCTGGTAAAAGGACATTACTCGCTGGACAAACGCCGCTTACTGCGACTCGAATCCAACCGCAATCTTTTCGGAGGAATAAACTATGCCCTCAATGAACTTACCATTCATAAAAAAGACAGTTCAAGTATGATTATTATTAATACTTACCTGAACGGTGAATATTTGAATTCCTATTGGGCGGACGGACTCATCATTTCCACACCTACCGGCTCCACGGGCTACTCCTTAAGTTGCGGAGGGCCGATTGTTGCTCCTTATTCCGGAAATTTTGTAATCACCCCAATCGCTCCGCATAACCTCAATGTAAGACCCATCGTTGTTTCTGATCAGAATGTTATCAGCCTGGAGGTAGTTGGAAGAAGCCAGTATTTTCTCGCCTCCCTCGATTCCCGCTCGGTAACCATCGACTCCGGTTTATCGCTCGCCGTTCGCAGAGAAGACTTCACCATGAACCTGGTGAGATTGGGAACTACCAACTTTCTCGACACCCTTCGAAAAAAGTTAAACTGGGGCCTTGACACCAGAAACTAAGCCGCTTACCAATTCGTACACAATAAAGTGCTTGAATAAAAAGGAAAATATTATTTTTGTCCAAAGGCATCACCTAAGCAATATGAAAAGACACCTGATCCTCTCCCTCTTTTTACTCACGGTATTCAATTCTGTGAGCGAAGCTCAAAGGCTGCGTGCCCGTTGGAAAGCTTACCGGTATGAATGGAGTTTTGGTTTAGGGGCCAGCAACTTTTTAGGAGAACTCGGAGGGGCAAACGCTATTGGTACTAATGGATTTAAAGACCTGGAATTCAGCCTTACACGTCCGGCAGTAAGCCTGGGCTTACGTTATAAACTCACCCCGATTTTTTCATTGCATCCCCACCTTACCTATGGCCATATTAAGGGAGATGATAAGCTCACCAAAGAGTTCTTCAGAAACAACAGGAACCTGAATTTTAAATCCAATATTTACGAATTCAACATCAATTTTGAAGCCGCACTCCTTTCCCAGCGGGAAGGAGGTATATACCGCCTGAAAGGTGTACGCCGTACCACTTCTTTTGAAGGATCCATGTATGGCTTTGTGGGTATTGGAGTATTTCACTTCAACCCCAAAGGTGAGTATAATGATAAATGGTATGAACTTCAGCCACTTGGAACCGAAGGCCAGGGCATCTCCCCGGCACGTGATAAATACAAACGTACCCAGATTTGTATTCCATTGGGTATTGGCGGTCGTTACTTCTTTAACAGGAGATGGGGAGTAGGATTTGAGTTTGGCGTACGTAAAACATTTACCGACTACATTGACGATGTAAGTAAAACCTATTACGACAAGGAAGCGATCCGCCAGAAATACGGTGAAATTGCAGCCATTTTATCGGATAAATCACTCGGTAAAAGTGAAATCCAGACACAGGAAGGACAACAGCGCGGCGACCCCCGTGATAAAGACGCCTATATGTTTGCGATCATCAGTGTTCACTATAAGATCCGGACAGGACGTACCAATTTCCCGATATTCTGATCATTTTTAACTTTGTGGGCTTTCCCGGAAAATACCCGGGCAATTTATATCGCTAAACCCACGTTTTGCCAATGCTCATGAGGCGGATAGTATCCTTCATTATTATTCTAAGTACCTGCTGGTCAATAAACAGCCGCGCTCAATCACGCGAAATGGGCATCATGGTGGGTGTGATGGGCTACAAGGGGGATTTAGACCAAACCATGTATGATACCCGTTTCATTGATCCGGCAATCGGTATTCTGTACCGGCGTTCCTACAGCAACCATTGGGCATTTAAGGCCGGCATTAATTACGGCCATGTAAGGGCCAGCGATGAAAAGGCGGAGGATGAATGGTCCAAAAACAGGAACCTGAATTTCCGATCCCATATCCTGGAGCTTACCGGTCAGTTTGAGTTTAATTTTTTCCCTTATCAAACGGCCAGCCCCTATTCAAAGATGAGTCCTTTTTTACTCTGTGGATTTTCTATTTTTCATTTCAACCCCAAGGCAAAACTCGATGATGAATGGATAGCATTGCAACCTTTGGGAACCGAGGGCCAGGGCACGGAGTTATACCCAAATCGTGATCCCTACCGAAGACTTTCTGCCACTTTCGTTTTTGGAGGAGGCGTCAAATTCAAAATCATGCGCCGTTTCGGAGTGAGCATTGAATCCGGTGTAAGGCGTACCTATACCGATTACCTGGATGATGTCAGTTCTACTTACGCCGATCCGCTGGCTATTCGCAAAGAATATGGCAAAACCGCTGAATTTCTGAGTGACCGGTCTATTAACCAGGCTCCGGGAGGAAACATCGGGCGCCAGCGTGGTGACACCAAACATCGTGACTGGTACGTATTTACCGGTGTTCAGTTTACCTATACTTTATCAAAGAAATATATCGATAACTGCCAGCCTTTCAGAATAAAACTCTGGTAATTTTGTTAAAGAGCAGTTAAACTGATTCCATGGGCTGTAAGGCCGCCACATTTATTACATTTGCGAGCCTCAATCATGTCATTAAAGGAAAAAATAGATCCATCGCGACTGCCCCGCCATGTTGCCATCATTATGGATGGGAACGGACGTTGGGCGAAACAAAAGGGTAAAATAAGGACCTTTGGGCACCAAAGCGGTGTAAAAGCCGTTCGTGATACAGTAGAGGGGGCTGCAGAACTGGGTATTGAAGTATTGACATTATACGCTTTCAGTACGGAAAACTGGAACAGGCCACGTTTTGAAATTGACGCATTGATGCATCTCCTGGTGCAAACCATATCCAAGGAGACACCTACCCTGATGGAAAACAACATCAGGCTGGCCACCATCGGAAATACTGAAAGCCTCCCTGACCGTGTTGTTAAGAATCTGAATAAGTGCATTGAAAAAACTTCGGGAAATACACGGATGACTCTCGTGCTGGCCCTCAGCTACAGTTCGCGCTGGGAAATCACCCATGCTATGCAGGAAATAGCACGTGAAGTGAAGGAAGGCAAACTGAATCCCGATGATATCAATGAAGATATCATCAGCCAGCACCTGAACACCGCAGCCTGGCCCGATCCCGAACTGCTGATACGCACCAGCGGCGAGGCCCGCATCAGTAATTACCTGCTCTGGCAAATTGCCTACGCCGAACTTTACTTCACTCAAAAACTCTGGCCTGACTTCCGCAGGGAAGATCTTTTTGAAGCCGTTATAGACTTCCAAAACCGGGAACGCCGTTTTGGAAAAACATCCGAACAATTGAAATCAGAACATGCCTAGAGTTTATTATTTACTGCTGTCACTTTTTCTCTTTTCCGCCCTCCCCCTTTCCGCACAGGTTGAAACCATTGGCGGCGGTATACAGGAAATTGATTTCGGAAACCCCAGGGAATATGAACTCGGCGGAATAACAGTAAGCGGTGTCCGTTTCCTTGATGAAAGGGTACTCATCACCCTTACCGGACTGAACATTGGAGAGCGGTACAAAATACCGGGTGATAAAATAGCCTCCGCCATTGAAAACCTCTGGAAACAGGGACTTTTGTCTGATATAAAAGTAGTGGCCGACAAAATCAGCGGTGACCGCATTTTTTTAAATTTTCAGCTGGTGGAACGGCCGCGACTCTCAAAATTTTCATTCAGCGGTATCAGCAAAAACGAAGCGGATAAATTGCGTGATAAATTACAACTGGTAAAAGGAAAGGTTATCACTGAAAACCTGATTCAGATGACCAAAAACCAGGTGAAGGATTATTACATCGATAAAGGATATTTATTCATTGGAGTGGATATCAAAACAGAACGCGATTCCTCCGCCGGAATAAACCAGGAACTCATGCGCATCGCCGTTAGCAACAAGAAAAGGGTGCGGATCAATGATGTTATTGTACACGGCAACAAAGAGTTTAGTGAAAAGAAAATCAGGAGGAAAATGAAGGGAAGCAAAGAAAAGGGTTGGTATAAAATTTTTAATTCCTCCAAATACAATGATGAGGCACTGGAAAAAGACAAGGAAAAAGTGCTTGCTGCTTACCATGGCCGTGGATACAGGGACGCATCCGTAGTCAAGGACAGCGTATATAAATTCAACGACAAATCCGTCAATATTGAAATCTGGCTGGATGAGGGTAATAAATATTTTTTCCGGAATATTACATGGATTGGTAATACCAAGTACCCTACTTCCCTGCTCAGCCAGACGCTCGGCATCAACAAAGGGGATGTATATAATCAACAAAAACTAGATGAGGGGCTTTTCATCAGCCAGAATGCCCGTGATGTAAGTTCATTGTATATGGATGACGGTTACCTTTTTTTCCAGGTCACGCCGGTTGAAGTACTTGTGGAAAACGACTCCATCGACCTCGAAATGCGGATCTACGAAGGCAAACAGGCCACCGTAAACCGTATCACCGTAAAAGGCAATTCCAAAACCAATGATAAGGTTGTGCTGAGGGAAATACGTACAAAACCCGGTCAACTGTTTAACCGGTCCGACATTATCCGTACACAACGTGAACTGGCGCAACTGGGGTACTTCGACCAGGAAAAGCTAAATGTAATTCCCAAACCCAATCCCGCCGACGGAACGGTGGACATAGAGTACATTGTGGAAGAACGCCCTTCCGATCAACTTGAATTATCAGGTGGATGGGGCGGTGGTGCCGGCGTAGTAGGAACACTGGGTGTTTCCTTTAATAATTTCAGTGCCCGTAATATGTTTAAGAAAGGCACCTGGTCTCCGCTACCAACAGGCGATGGCCAAAGGCTCAGCATACGTTTTCAATCAAACGGCCGCTTTTTCCAGAGTTATAACATGTCATTCACTGAACCCTGGCTGGGGGGACGTAAGCCCAACTCACTCAGTATTTCCCTCTTTCATTCTGTTCAGACAGATGGACTCCCCAAAGGAAATGAAGACCGCAGTGCTTTAAAAATCAGCGGAAGTTCTGTAGGACTGGGAAGAAGACTGAAATGGCCGGATGATTTCTTCCAGGTGTATCATGAGGTCACCTACCAGCGTTACACACTTGAAAACTGGCAGGGAACTTTCTTATTCAGTGACGGATATTCGAATAACCTGAACTTTGAACAAACTATCTCCCGGAATTCTGTGGATGGCTTCATTTGGATCAGAAGCGGTTCACAATTGTCATTCACCATACAGCTCACCCCTCCTTTCAGCATTTTTGATAAAAGCACTGATTATGCCAATGCGAATTCGGAAGTACGGTATAAATGGATAGAGTACCATAAGTGGAAATTCAGCGGCTCCTGGTACAAAAGTCTCGGACCTAAATTCGTGTTATTTTCAAGAGCGCAGATTGGTATACTCGGTTATTACAATGAGGATATTGGCCCCTCACCCTTCGAAAGGTTTTATCTCGGGGGTGACGGCTTGTCGGGATTCGCACTTGACGGCAGAGAAATCATTGCCTTGCGCGGGTATAATAACAATACCATCACGCCCACCATCAACGGAAATACCGTGGGCGGTACCGCCTTTAATAAGTATACCATGGAACTTCGCTTCCCTGTATCTTTAAATCCTTCCGCAACCATTTACACGCTTGCCTTCCTTGAAGCCGGAAACAACTGGTTAGGAACCCGCAATTTTAATCCGTTAAACATTAAACGATCGCTGGGAGCAGGCGTACGGATATTCCTGCCCATGTTCGGACTCCTTGGTCTTGACTGGGGTTATGGCATTGATGAAATACCCAACAGGCCCGGTGTGAATAAAGGACAGTTCCATTTCACCATTGGTCAGCAGTTTTAAAGCAGCCGTCGCTTGCCAGTCAGCATCGTACCCTCTTGCGGAGCCTGTCTGACAATTCCCGATTAATCAAATGAAGAATGAGTAAAGAAACCAAAGGTTTCCCGCTAGTATCATTGCAAGCACCTGCAACATATTCTTTTCAAACCCTTGATTTACATAATTCTGTATAAATATGAATTCACTTAACACTTTGGCCGCTTAGGATAAAATCGGTAAATTTGGCACGATAATTTGAAAAAGCGGGACAGATAAAACCCCAACTTATGAAGAAGTTCATCTTAGCTCTCATCCTTGCAACCGGCATGTTATCCGGTTCATCCGTTTTCGCGCAGAAATATGCGTACATCGATTCGCAATATATTCTTGACAATATATCCGAATACAAGGCAGCCCAGCAACAGCTGGATCAGTTAAGTATAGCATGGCAGAAAGACATCGAAGCAAAATATTCGGTCATCGATAAATTGTACAAAGATTACCAGGCTGAACAGATACTGCTGACTGAGGAAATGCGCAGAAAGCGTGAGCAGGAAATTACCAACAAAGAGAAAGAGGTAAAGGAATTTCAGAAGCAGAAATTCGGTTATGAAGGTGAGTTATTTAAGAAAAAGCAAGAGTTGATAAAACCGATACAGGATAAAATCTATAATGCCGTTAAAAAAATGGCAACTGACCAGGGTTACGCTGTCATTTTCGACAAATCAGGTGATCTTGTCATGTTATACACCAATCCCAAATACGACAAGAGTGATGATGTATTAGCCGCAATGGGTTATAAGGCCGGCACCAAAGGTCAATCCGACGGCGGAAGCAAATCCGGTGAACCCGGAAAAGAAACACCCTCCGGCGGAGGTGGTTCTGATGACCGTAAATAATAACTAAATCCATACAATTAAAATAATTCCATTTATCATGACAAGATTCTTTGCCATCCTCTGTGGCATTCTGTTTGGCCTCTCAGTACAGCTGCAAGCCCAGAGTACACTCAAATTCGGACATATCAATTCCACGCAATTGCTAAGCCTTATGCCCGAAACCAAAAATGCTGATTCCACACTTCAGAAATTTGGCGCCTCCCTCGAAAATCAGTTAAAAACTATGACGGCTGAATATCAGGGAAAGATATCGGACTTCAAATCAAAAGAAGGCGCAATGGCTGATCCTATCCGTGATGCGAAGCTTAAAGAAATCAGCGACCTTGAAGAGCGTATCCAATCCTTCCAGGAATCCGCCCAAAGTTCCATGCAAAAGAAAAAGGAAGAGTTATACACTCCCATTCTGAAAAAGGCGGAAGAAGCTATCAACGCAGTGGCCAAGGACAACAAGTTTTCATATATCTTCGATTCCAGCGCGGGCACCCTGCTCTTTGCACAGGAATCTGATGACGTATTGCCCCTTGTTAAAGGCAAGCTGGGACTGAAATAAAGAAAACCATATCTTTCATAAAGGCTGTTTCCTGATTGGAAACAGCCTTTATTGTTTTAAAGTTCCTTATGAATGTTAGGGTCAAATTGTAGCATGCACCCTTACATCAGTAATTTTTTTAATTTTGAATATGGCCCGCAACACCTCCCCATCTTCAAGGCCGCTCGGAATTTTTGATTCGGGCATTGGCGGACTTACCGTGGCAAGCGCCATCCATGAATTAATACCCGATGAAAGCCTGATTTATTTCGGCGATACCGCTCATTTACCCTATGGGGATAAATCACCGGAATCCATTCGCAAATGGTCCATTGGCATCTGTGACTTCTTACTCAGTTTTCATTGCAAAGCCATTATCATTGCCTGCAACAGCATTTCATCGGTAGCTTATGAAACGGTAAAGAAGCATGCAGGCAACAAAGCCATTGTTATCAATGTAATTGACCCGGTAGTGGAATATGTCACTGAAAATTCATCTGCACGGAATGTGGGTGTTATTGGCACCAAGGCAACTATCAAATCGGATGTTTACGCGCTCAAGATAAAAGCGGCTTCAAAAAAAATTTCAGTTTCTTCTCTGGCTACCCCATTACTGGCTCCAATGATTGAGGAGGGATTCTTCAATAACAAGATCTCTAAAACGATTATCAACGATTACCTTTCCCGCCCTAAACTGAAGCATATCGACAGCCTTATTTTAGGATGCACCCACTATCCGCTTATTCAACCTGAAATAGAACAGTATTACAAGGGTAAGGTGAATATTATTGATTCGGCCAGAATTGTTGCGCAATACGTGAAGCAGGTGCTGGATGAAAAGCAATTATTGAACACGGGAAAAGTAAAAAAGCAACGTTTTTTCATCTCTGATTTCACCACTTCATTTGAGAAAAGCACAAAAATTTTCTTCAGGGGTAAAGTAAAGCTGGCACATAAAAACCTCTGGAAGTAATTCCGGCTCCGCTAGATAAAAACAAAGAGGCTGCCCTAAATTTAAGACAGCCTCCCTGCTGGAATAATACTTTTATAAGTGAGGCAACTGAAAGATAGTGGCCTTCAGGGGATTCTTAATAAAACCTTGATCGTTTATCCACAATTCCCGCTTTTTCACGCAGGGCGTTGTACGATTCATATTGGCTTCTGTTCTGCAGCTGTGAACGTAGTTGCATTTTAGCTTCTTTCAGATCGGCAGGTTCCTTAATGTCGGTAAAATTATCAACCAGCACTACAAATACTCCATTAAGTCCTTTGAGCGGAGGAGAAAGCTGTCCTTGTTTCATGGCCATGGCATAGCCTACCACAAAGGATTCCATACCGCTATTTGCAAGCATAGGAGAAGCAAAGGAAACAGAAGCTGCGGTTTGCACAGGCTGAGTAACCGATGCGGCAACCGCATCAATACTATTGCCACCCTTCATCAACTTTTCTTTTAACATTTTCGCTTTCTTATCACGACGTATTTCCGCGCTCAGCTGATCTTTCACCTGTTCCATCGTACTGTAACCCTTTTCCCGACGTTCGTTCAGTTTAGCAATCACAAAACGATTGCCGAATTCGAAAGCTTTAGATACTTCACCGGGTTCAGCGGTAAATGCCCAGCGTACCATCTCACGTGAATTTTCAAGGGGCCCTACCTGCCGAGCGTTTTCCATGATATTGGGTTCAGATATCTTGGTAAGCTTCTGCTCAGTAATGGATTTTTCAAAGCTTTCGGCCGTGGTGTTTTTGGCCGCAAATTCATTCGCTTTTGAATAAACTGCCTGATAGGTTTTGGTGCTGGGCTCAATTTTCTTATCAACGTAAGCCACCCTAACCTGACGGCTCGCTTTACCTTGATCCACAATATGAATAATATGAACCCCAAACTGGGTCTGAACGATCGTATAATCTCCTTTGTTTCCCTGGAAGCAGGCATCATTAAATTCTGCCACCATCATACCGGGTGTAAACCAGCCGAGGTCACCACCCTTCAGTTTGGAGCCTTCGTCGGTAGAATATTTATCGGATAATGCTTTGAAATCAGCGCCGGCTTTCAAGGCGTTTTTAATGCTGTCGGCACGAGCCAAAACCGTATCTTTTACGGCACCGTCCAGTTTTAAAAGGATGTGGGAAGCCTTGACGGAATCGGGCATCATTTTCACAGACGATAACTTGGCAAGGCGGAATTGTCCACCTTCTTCAAAGGGGCCCACTACATATCCAAGCGGAGCATTGAACATTACAGAATCAATAGAAAATGGCAACGTACCTTTTTTGTTGTAAGCGGTGTTAAATGGGCTGTCGCTGTTCAAGGCTACAAACACGGAGTCATTGGCGGCTGTTCTGAAGGAATCTGCCAGTTGTGTAATCGCATACATCGCTGCCTGACGGTCCGCATCACTGGGCCTAATTTCAAAAGTGATATAATCCAGGTTGGCACTTGCTTCCTGCTTATATTTCTTCATGGTAGCCGTATACAAGGTCTTAAGATCGGCATCGGTCACCTCCACCGTACTGTCGGAAATGCTTGAATAAGGAAGCATCACAAAACGAAGGTTTGCCATTTTGCTACGGGCAAAGAAATCATCGCGGGCTTCCGGCTTGCTGACATACATTCCCTGTTTGATCAGGTTATAATACTTCTGCTGAATTCTTTCTTCACGTATGGCATTTTCAAAAAGCACCCACTGCTGGCGTGTCCTTCCTGTAGCATCATTGTCCATGTTCTTCAGAAAGTTAACCACATTGGCCGGATTGAAAACCCCTGTTTTAGGGTCGGTAAAAGCCTGCTTAATCTGCGGATGCGGTTCTTTACCCTGTACCATATCCAGCAACTCTCTGGGTGAACAGGTAAGACCCAGTTTCTCATACTGAGGATTCATGACCATCTCATTGACCAACTGATTCCATGATTGCTCACGAAGCTGATCCATGGTATTCTGGTCTACTGTTTCGGTAGATGACTGCAGTTTATAATTATCGACCTGTGTTTGCACACGGGCTTCAAAATCCATGACATTAATTTTTTTGCCTTTTATCTCTCCTACGGTAGATTCATTGCTACTCATAAAGCCACTGCGTGTGGAGAAAAAATCTCCAAGAATAAATGCTGCAAGACTGAATCCAACAATACCGATCAGCAAGCCTGCTTTACCCCTGATTTTCTCAATAACTGCCATAATATATTTTTTTCGAATTAGAGGCTGCGAATATACGACAATTCTTGAAAGTGGAAACTATTAATGCGAAACAAGAGGTTCATTGACACCTGTAAATCATAGCTTTATGATTGAACCAGGAAATGATTCATAGCAATTGACGCAGCGTCTTTTACTTTTCTCTCTTTTCCATTCGGATCCGCTGCTTTCTGCGTATCTGCCAGAAAATGAAGGCCACAAGGGTAAAGATAAAAAACCACAGGGCTGAAGTTATGCCTTCGGTGATCCATTTGAAGGTACCGAGGGAGGTTCCCAGCAGTACTATCACCAGCCATGAAAGTTCAAGCACCCTTAACATTTCACTGTTTTTTAAGGTTAATGCGGCCTCTTACATTGAAGATTTTATAAACACTGAAATCCTGATTGGCTTCAAAACCATTGCCGTAAATAATTTCATCTTTGGTGGAGATCTTTACGTGCTGATCGCTGGTTAACTTTTCACTTCTCTCATTCCATATCAACAATTCGGTATTCAGCATTTCTCCCTTCTTATTTACAACAACCACATCCTTTTTTGCCTCCCATATTCTTTCATTCTCATAATGTACGGCGTACTTCGCCTTTAATTCGGATTCCACCTTCATTTCCGTATCAAAAAACTCGATATGAATCCCCAGCGGCATTTCGGTAATATTGGTGGGAGAAGTGAGTTTTTTTAATTCAGCAGCCCTCACCCTTACTCTCACCAGACCTGAATCACTGTACAGGGTTTCCAGGCCTTTGATATGTTCCACCGGTTCGTTGGTTCGCTCGGTGACTCTTTTTATTTCTGACTGATCATTTTCGCAAGCACTGAAAATACAAGCTAAAGCTACTAAAAAAAGAAATGCATATTTCATGCTCAGTAAAAAGCTCAGGGCCCTATGTTGATGACAATTATTCAAACCTTCTTTTTTGGAACCAGTTTTCATTAAAAGTAATACCGATAACAGCTCGTACATAACGCTCTCTGATCAGGTTGCTTTCGGTTGTGCCACGCTGGCCGGCTTCCAGGGCAATATTTATCATGGATTGATAAGCTTTTCGCAATGGAAGTCCAATACCCAGGCTAATCCCTTTATCTTCAATACTATTACTTCTCAATTGCAAATAGGAGTGTTCATAAAACAAACCGGCTCTGAAATTGAGTCTATCTATAAACCGGGTTCCTTTCGGATCAAGGATGAACTGTCCACCTAAGGAAAATCGCATGCTGTTTTGCAGACTGTCTTTCCCTTTAAACGATTCGTAGCCGCTCCATTCCTGATAACGGAAGTCAGACTGCAGCAACCATTTATCTCCTCTGGCCAGTTGGACGCCCGCACCGGCCATCATTGGAAGCAATACTTCCCCTTTTTCATCTTCGATATACTGTACCGTATCTCTTGAAAACTGACTTCCAACCGAATTCACCCTGAAGTTTTCCCAGAGATAGGAGCGTTTGGCTTTCATTTCTCTGGCAAGAGAAGCATTGGCCCCGAAGGAAAGGCTGTACTTATCAGAAAGCTTTAACTTCCATAGCAGACCGAAATCCAGCAGCACATCACCGATAGTGGTATTATCCAGCACCCTTGTCCCCATAAAATCGGGGTCGGAAAACTCAACAATTCTCATTTGCTCCGTGGAGCCATACAGGTAAGAAGCATTTACTCCCAGAGACAGTGATTTAGTTACTTTTATTCCGGTACCTAAAAAATAACGGTTATAGCCACCCGTTCCTTCATAGGTTGTATACAAGGTATTTCCCGAATCGAGCGGACTGGATGTTTGTATAGAATATCCGATACCACTATAGGGTATCATACCAAATGCCAGGCCTATTTTATTCTTTAACAGCGGGAAACCTATAACCAGGTACTCCAGTTTTGCATTATACTTTTTACTTTCCGCATCCTCCTGTTTGAGCCATACCCTTTCGCCACTAATTCCAAATTCGAAGACCATTAATGAATCGTATGCATAACTGGCCGGGTTTGAAAAATTCAGTCTCCCTATATAACTTTCTGCCAGCGAAGTACCGCCCATACCCCGCTGATGGGCAAATCCGGTAAACAACAATTCACCGGGACCAAAACGTGAATAAGGGGAAACGGTGCTTGTCTGGGCCTGTGACTGCAGAAAGGAAAACAGCAACAGAGAACTGATAATCAATTTACTGAATTTACTCATGGGCTTGAAACAATAGAATGGTATGTAGGCCTTTTAGCGTTAATAAAGGGTCAGCAAAGATGCGGGATTTAAGATGATTTAAAAAGAAAGCTGCATCTCCCCCTGTTATTACCAGTTCCAAACGCGGGTAAAGAACCTGGTATTGCCGGACAACACCTTCTATTTCGGCGATCATGCCATTTACCACACCCGACTGAATAGAAGCCTGGGTGGACGAACCGGTCAATCCGGGCGATGTGACTGGTTGCAGCAGGGGCAGGTTTTCCGTATAATGATGCAGGGCCTGAAACCTCATCATCAGGCCCGGTGATATAGCTCCTCCCAGGTAAACACCATTTGCCGTCAGCACATCAAACTTGAGGCAGGTGCCGGCATCAATTACAAGCACATCGGAATCGGGAAAAATTTCATGGGCGGCACAGGCATTTGCAAGCCTGTCGCGACCCAGTGTGGCCGGGGTTTCGTAGGCGTTGCGAATGGGTACCGGCGTATTTTCATCAAAGAAGAAATAGCTGCCCGCCTTTTGCAATAGCATATCCAGATCCTTTGGTAAAGCACTGACGGCAGAAATAATAGCCTTTTGAACAGTATATCTGTTTACATCAGAAAGTATCCCGTTAACATCATTGCCATTCACTATGCCGTTCAGCATAATCCGGTTGCCTTCAAAGAGGGCGTATTTAACGGCTGTATTGCCGATATCAAGCACAAGATTCACAAAGCAATATTAGGATTAATTCGATTTTAAAATCTATTTAATTGATCTGTAATTTCTTTCGGATGAAAATCAAGGCTTTCCTTATGACGCTTGTTTTTCCTAAAAATATCTTACTTTTGCGAGCCCTAACACCGGTGATGTAGCTCAGTTGGTAGAGCAAAGGACTGAAAATCCTTGTGTCGGCGGTTCGATTCCGTCCATCACCACAAAATTTTAAACTCAATTGATTCGATGAAACCAACTCGCTTTCGTAAGGTCCTGCTGATCGACGACAACGAGATCGACAACTTCATCAATGAAAGGATGATTACCTCCAGTCATTTTGCGAAAGAGGTAATTGTTAAAAATTCGGCCGACGCTGCTCTTGATTACCTCCGGGGCCTGAACCAGGCCGCAGATTATCCTGAAATTATTTTTCTTGATTTGAATATGCCGGTTAAAGATGGTTTTGAATTCCTGAATGATTTTGAAAACCTCTCTGACGAACTAAAGGGTATTTCAAAAATTGTGGTACTTTCCTCCTCCATATCACATGATGATATTAACCGGGCTTCCACCAATGCCCACGTATTTAAATACGTTAACAAGCCACTCAGCGAAAAATACCTCAACGCCATTATTTTTTAAAAAAAAGAAGCCACCTTATACAGGCAGCTTCTTTTTAAAGTTTTTGGTTAAGATTATTCCTTTATCGGATTGCTCATTTTCCTGATAACATTTTCATCTACCTTAACGTAATTGATCACCGGGAGGCTTCCTTTATTTATGGACTCAAACTCAGTCCACATCTCACCAATTTTTTTCACTTTGCGGCGGTAATCGGCAGGCTTCAGCGCTGTTTTCAACAATTTCATCAGGTAGCGTGCCGATTCATATTCGGCATCCTGTTCACGTATCTGGCGCTTAAGGCTGGAGATAATCTGCATGCACAGGCTGTCGTCACCCATGATACAATACTGCAAAGCCTGGAAAAGTTTTGAGTCGATATCGGTATACAGATGCTGTTTCAATGACATCTGATTCCTTAGTTCATTGATTTTCTTTGCTGCACCCTGGAAATCGCGCTGATAAAAGCGAACAATGGCCAGATACCTTTTCACGCAGATGAAGTGGTACACTTCCTCCTGACTGAAATCACAATACTTCTCCAGTTTATCCGCGTAATGCTGAAGGTGATCAAGGTTACCATCAGTCTGGTACTTCACTACTTTGGAACGCAGGAACTGAATGACGAAGAAGTTCATCATGTGCTTTTCCGTCATTTCAGGAAGCTGCTGATGAATTTTCTGTATATAGTGATCGGCCCTTACCATATTCCCTGTTCGTACATAATATTCAAAGTACAGCATATCAGTAATACACTTTATATTCTGATAAAATGTATCCATGGGGTAGTCTTCAAAAATTTTCGTCATGCGCTGCAGCACCGCTTCCACTTCTATTTCGCGGGCTTTTAAGCCATCCAGCTTATGAGGGACATTGCACAAATAATAAATCCTTGCAATATTATACAGCACATACAAGCGATGCGAATCGTAGAGTTCACAAATATTACTCAACTCACGTTTCATCATAATCACCTCTTCCAGATCAGACTCCTGCCCGTTGAGCTGATAGATACCCAGTTTCTTTATCAGGCGGAAAAAGAGGTTTTCAGCTTTTGAAACCGCAAGTGAAAAAGCAACATGCTTATTGAATTTGTTTTCATAAAAATCATATTCCTCCGAATACAGATGCAATTGTGAAAGCGTTTTGTAAACCAGTATCAGTTCCGCGTTCAGGTCATACTCTATCAGTTGCTTTTCCAGTTCACGGAGGGCGCGTACCGAAAATTCCCTGTTATTGCCAAAAAGATGCGCGGGTACGCGCGACACTTCGTCCATCAGCGCCTGAATCGGATTCTGCACCTTCTTACTGAGAATAGAAGCTATCTTGGAATTCAGACGTGATTTCAGCGTGTAATAGGCGCTTGGATTCACCTGCAGGATCTCCATCATTTCACTATCCTCCACTTCCCTGTGACGGGTAGTTTCAAGAACCATAAAAGGCTTGTTCTTCTTTTTCCCCGACACTTCCTGCAGCAGCTGCTGATATTCGTCCTCGGTCAGTTTCTTGATTGTTTTACTTAAGATTTCCATTGTATAGGGTGCTTAATTAGAAATTACAGTTTATGCCGGTTAATACGGATATACACTCACAAGGTTTCCTAATCCATTTTTATAAGGCTAAAGGGGTACATTGAAACAATATCCGCCATCCTTCGTAATCAGGCCGCGGGGGATGCTTTCATCATTTCCGCACACCAAATATTTTGAAACTTCTACCCGGACGAAAAACGGATAAAAAAACGAAAAACCTTACAAAAGGAAGGTATGTAACCTTTAAGCATGTATCCTGCGTATATATGCCCGTAACTTGTCAATGACATAAAAATGTTGAATATGAATAACCAGGCACACACCGAAGATTTCTACAAAATCATCCGCGAAAACAGGATGCTGATGTATTCAAAACCTAAACGCTATTTCAACCGCGATGAGCAGCAGGGGTCTGCATTCAAATTCCTCTTCCTCGTGGAGACGATCGTATTCCTCTTACTCATGGCTGCAGCGGGCAGCAGTATGGCACAAACCACACAGCCCATACAGCAGGTATCTCCGTTAAGCGCAAACACCGATGGAGTAAACATCCACAATTATGCTACGGTGTATAACAGTGGTAAGGTATTCGTGAGCTGGACTTCCAAATACGAAACTGAAGACTGTGTGTATGTTATTGAACGTTCCGGTAACGGACAGGAATTCCAATCAGTAGGAGTTAAAGAGGGTATTGGTTCAGAAATAGAACTCTACTATTCATGGATTGACAAAACGCCCCCTGCGGGTTTCGCATACTACCGGGTTAAGAAAATTACCAAGGAAGGTACGCAGCTTTACAGTTCGGTAAGTTCAGTGATCAATCAGGCTTCCAATTTCGAAAATTACGCCCAGGGCGAAGAAGAAAACAAATAAGGTCATGCGGTTTACTGCAGCGCCTTTGTTTACCATCTATGAAAAGAACAGCGTATAGGGTATCCGCAAAATATCTGAGCCTGCTGTTCCTGCTTACAGCTACCACTTATCTACGGGCCCAGGTGCCCGTAGCTTCGTTTATCAGCAGTCAGGACAGCGGTTGCGCACCGTTACTTGTCAATTTCACCAACACTTCAACGGGTGCCATCACTTATCAGTGGAGTCTTGGTAACGGAAATATTTCTTCCTTACCCAATCCTTCCACTTCCTACATTAATGCAGGAACCTATACGGTGATGCTGGTTGCCACTTCTGCAACCGGACAAAAGGATACGGCTACCCAGACCGTAACCATACTTGGCGACCCCGTTGCCGATTTCAGCGCTTCACAACTGAGCGCCTGCGAGGACAATTCTTCCATTATTTTTACCAATCTTACATCCGGTGGTAATACCTATATCTGGGATTTTGGCGATGGCAGTTCTTCTAACGCAACACATCCTTCGCACATCTACACCAGCAGCGGGAACTATAATGTAAAACTGATTGCAACCAACATTTTCGGATGTCAGGACATTGCCATTAAAAACGGGTACATCACCATCCATCCTGCCCCTCAGGCGCAGATCAGCGTCAACCAGACTTCCGCATGTGATGTCAGCACCCTGTTTCAATTCAGTTCCGGCAGCAACAATATCAGTACATGGAGCTGGGATTTCGGCGACGGAACCGGTTCTTCCCTTCAGAATCCGTCGCATCAATACGCGGCGGCCGGTAACTATCCGGTGAGGCTGGTGGTTACTTCTGCCAACGGTTGCAGCGACACGGCTTATACTTCCAACAACATCACTATTGGTAACAGCCTGGTTCCGTCCTTTACCATGAATGACAGCGCAGGCTGCGGACCACTCAGCATTCAATTTGACTGTACGGTTCCGGATGCAGTAACCTGGAGCTGGGACTTTGGTGATGGAACCACATCCAATACCGACAACCCCCAGCATACCTATACAAACCCGGGAACTTATACGATAACGCTTACTGTTACCACCACCAGCGGTTGCAATGGTTCCGTAAGCTATCCCGGCCTCGTTGTGGTTGATGCCATGCCCACTGTAAATTTTACAGTACTCCAGGACAGTGGCTGTGTTCCCTTTACGGCACAGTTTATCAACCTCACTACCGGAGCGGCAAGCTATGAGTGGAAATTCGGCAACGGTGACTCATCAGTTTTAACCAATCCAACTACCACTTACAACAATGGCGGTTTCTTCAGCGTAACACTTACAGCTACCTCCGCAAACGGTTGCCGGACCTTTCTTACAAGGCCTCAACTCATAAAGTCATTCGCTCCCAGGGCCTATTTTACAGGTACACCGCTGATAGGTTGCCCGGGAATGACTGTTCAGTTTACACATACCGGAAACGCGGTTAATGTAAACAGCTTTTTCTGGAATTTTGGCGACGGAAGCACATCCACCCTGCAACATCCCAGCCATACGTATAATGCCATCGGGAATTACACCGTATACCTGATCGTAACCAATTCATTCGGTTGCAAGGACACCGTTTATAAAGCCAGTTATGTCAGCGTAATCAGCGGACAGATTGCCTATACCGTTCCGGATACCCTGCTGGTGTGTCAGGACAATCCCATTGCTTTTACGGATCCGACTACCGGAAGCAATGCATGGACCTGGAACTTTGGCAATGGCAGCGGTTCAAATTCACAATCGCCAAGTACACTATATCCTGTTCCGGGCATTTATACGGTAACGCTTCAGACATCCATGCCGGGAGGCTGCAGTCAGACTTTTAATCCCTATGCCATTGTTAAGGTGATTCCCCATGAACCAAAACCCGTTGATTTCACTTTCAACAATCCATGTAAGCCCTATACACTTACTTTTTCCACACAAACGGCAAACATCACCTCTTACAACTGGGATTTCGGTGACGGAACCACATCCACTCTTCCGAGTCCGACACATACTTACCAGCAAGGTGGCACCTACACTGTCGTATTAAATATGACTATTGGTGAAGGCTGCCTCAGTACCATCAACACCACCATCACACTTGGTCACGCCAATCCGGTCACTGCCAGTAGTCAGGATATCTGCCTGGGCAATACCATACAATTTGGACTCATCGATTCACTGGCATTTACCAATGCCTTGTGGAATTTCGGAGACGGAAACGGTTCAGCGCAACTCCAGCCCTCCTATACCTACCCTGCAACGGGTTCCTATCAGGTGGAAGTGATTACCACCGATACACTGGGATGCCTGGACACCTTCCAACTCGCGTTACCGGTAGTGGTGAACAATCCATCTCCCGCATTTACGGCGGGCACTATCAGCTGTATCAACGCTCCCGTTGCCTTTCAAAACACTTCCCAACATGCGTCTTCTTATATCTGGGATTTTGGCGACGGAAACACCTCCACCAACAATGATCCGGTGCATACCTATCTTCAGTCAGGTGTATACACTATAACCTTAACGGCGATACAAAATACATGTTCGCTAACGTATACTGCCAATGCCTATCTCACAGTGGTGGAGCCGCTCAGCGCATTTACTTTCACAACGAGCGGACAGTGCATGCCGGTTACGGTACAATTTACCGATCTGAGCCCCAATGCCGCACAGTGGCAATGGTATTTCGGCAACGGTGACAGTTCAACGCTGCAGCACCCGGTTTACACCTATTATACAGATCCTACGGATTCCATACAGCTCATCATGACCGACATTTACGGCTGTACAGACACCTCCTATCAGGCACCGTTTCCTTATTATGCTGCCGGGGCAACTGTTGATGACGCGAACGGTTGCATACCGCATGCTGTCAACTTCACGGACCTGTCGAACGGAGCCATTGCATGGAACTGGGATTTCGGCGATGGCAGCGTATCGACAGCGCAAAATCCTTCGCATCTGTATAGCACCAACGGACATTATACCGTAACACTTATCGCAGCATTTCCGGGAGGCTGCCTCGACACCATTGTATATCCCGACATGGTTATTGTTTCAACGCCCGATGCAGATTTTTACTCTCCCTCACTGGCCGGGTGCTCTCCCACACAAATCAGCTTTGTAAACACCACTTCCGACGCCACTCAGTTCAGCTGGTCGTTTGGCGATGGCGGCGTATCCTCCCATATTAATCCGCAGCATATCTATTACATACCCGGCACTTATACCGTTACACTGATTGCCACCAACAGTTTTGGCTGCAGCGACACCATGATAAGGCAAGACTATATCACCATTCCCGGAACCTATACCAAATTTGAAATTTCAACCTTATCAGGTTGTCAGGGGCAGGGCGTCCAGTTCACAGATTCCTCCATCAATGCCCATAGCTGGAACTGGGATTTTGGCGATGGCGCCATTGACTCCACACAAAATCCTACACATGTTTACCAGGACACAGGAACCTATACCATAACGCTCATCACAGTGGATTCCATAGGATGCGCCTCGTCCTATATCTATCCTCTGCCACTTCGCATCCATCCAAAACCCATTGCCGCGGCTACCGTAAGCGACAGCAGCGGATGCTCCAGTTTCACCACTTCCTTCATCAACCTTTCGCAGGGCGCTGTAAGCTATTCATGGAGCCTTGGAGACGGCAACAGCAGCCAGGTCAGTGACCCCACGCATACTTATCTCAGTGGAGGGCAATATTACCCGGAACTGATTGCCACTACAGACTTCGGATGCAAAGACACCTTCCAGTTCAACACGGGTATCGAGGTATTACAGACACCCATGGCAGCCATTACCTCCAGCGACACCACGGGTTGCGAACCGGCCAACCTTACTTTTACCAGCAACTCCTCTCTGGTCCAACAGCCCAACTACCTGTGGACAGCCGATAACGGTACCTCGGGAACAGATTCCATTTTCCAGCCTTTGTTTACCAATGATACCACTTACCGGATTACACTTGTTATCACCAACAGCAATGGCTGCCCCGATACGGCATATACTTCAGTTGTGATCCATCCCTCTCCCACAGCATCGGCAAGCGCCGATATACTTTCGGGCTGCAATCCATTACAGGTTCAGTTCACCAATTTGTCAAGCGGAGCCAGTTCCTTCCAATGGCAACTCGGCAATGGTTCTACCTCTCAAAATCCCGACCCGCTACACACTTACACCACCCCGGGAATGTACATACCCGTGCTTGTTGCTGTAAATAATTTCGGGTGTACGGATACCTTTACTTTTGCGCCGGGTATAACGTCGCTGACGACTCCGTTCGCTTCCTTCTCCTCCGATACCACATATTCCTGCTTTGGGGGCACCATCCAATTTATCAACCTCTCAACGGATACAATTGCCCCACAATATTTCTGGGACTTTGGTTTCACAAATGATACACAGGAAAACCCTGCTTTGCTTTGCAACAGTTCCGGCACCTTTAATGTAAGCCTTACCGTGACAAACAGCAATGGCTGTTCCGACACTGCCACGCAACTTCAGTATATTGACATTGCGGATACACTGCCACCCGCACAATGTCCTATAGCCTCTGCAAGCGTCATCAATGATGAACAGGTGGAAATAACCTGGTTCAATTCACCGGAAACGGATATTGCGGCCTATCGCCTGTATCGCTACAATCCTGCTTTAGGCGGCTGGGACCTGGTTTACACAGACAACACACCGTACACTTCGGCAACGATGTCAACCAGCAGCTACACCGACACCGGCCTGGTAACCAAAAGCAACACCTATACTTATAAAATACAGGCCTATGATAAATGCGGGTATGCATTATCGTTAGACAGCAGTACGGCGCACACCACCATCAACCTGAACGCTGCCGCAAACGGAACAGACATACTCCTCAACTGGACCGCTTACCAGGGCTGCCATTTTAATGAATACAGATTATACCGCAGGGAAAGGCCTTCGGGAACATCTCAACTGATCGCCAGCCTTCCAAGTACAACCCTTAATTACACCGACAGTTCCATTATCTGTCCATTTGAATATGAATACAGGATTGAAGCCGTTGATCTTTGCGGAAATCCCTTTCAGGCATGGAGCGACACTTCCGACGCATGGCCGGAAAACATTTTCGAAAACCAGCAGTCACTGATCGTACGTTCAACCGTTGTAGACAACCTGAACATCCTCACTGAATGGACAGCGCCCCTTATTCACCCCGAGCGTGTACTTGAATACAGGATATACAGAAGTACCGACAGCATCACCTGGACACATATTACTACTGAACCCGCCGCAGTACACAGTTACATCGACAACGATGCTTCTGTTCAACAAACTTCGTATTCATATAAAGTTGTAGTAGTAAACGACTGCCAGATTCATGGGCTGGAAAGCAATATCGGAAAGAATATTTTACTGGAAGGATTCTGGAAAAACCACCGTACTTTTCTTACCTGGAGCCCTTATGAAAAATGGAACACGGGTGTTGAAAACTATGTCATTGAGTTCTTAAGCCCTCAAGGCATCTGGACTCCGGTAAGGAGTCTTGACGGCAACAGCACCTCCATTGAAATAGAGGACTGACCATTCAGCATGTTCCCCTTCAACCCCGATTTTACATCGCGGGACCCATCACTCAGTTTTCAGCGCAACCGGAGGCCTAACCTCGAAACCGGTAAAAATAATACTGTTAGCATGATGCTGAACACATAACAATACTGTAACTTTACGGTCCTGATCCCTGTCATGGCAAGACCGCTTCTGATATTTTACATCCTTGTAGCCTACATTTTATTGCAATTTACATGGTGGGCTTACCTGTTGATAGACCTTAACAAGGAAGTGGTAAGTTACCGGAAAGACATGACGGAACTGGTGCATAAAGACCGGGCATCGATTGAAAAAGAACATTTTCTTTTTGACAATGATTTGAAAAAACGCCTGTTAATGGTTATGGGTGAGGGGAGTGTATTTTTGGCTCTATTAATTTTTGGAATTTATAAAACCCGTGAAGCATTCAGGAAGGAATTCGCGCTGGCCCGTCAACAAAAAAATTTTCTGCTATCCATCACCCATGAATTCAAATCACCACTGGCTGCAGTCAAGTTAAATCTTCAAACTATACAGAAAAGAGAACTTGAACGGTCCAAACAGCAGGAAATCATCCGGAGAGCCTTATTAGAAACCGAACGGATCAATTTACTTGTAGAGAACGCATTGTTCGCGTCACGCCTTGAAAGCAACAGTTTCGATTATCATTCAGAGAGCATAAACCTTTCTGAGTTTATCCAACAATTGACCAGTGAATATATTGAAAGACAGGATCGTGATCATGTTTTCAAGGAAATTATCACCCCCGGCATCGTAATTATAGGTGACAGGATGGCCCTTACTTCCATGTTTTTTAATCTTTTTGAAAACGCTGAAAAATATTCTCCTGCCGGCACCACCATTGAAATCAGTTTAAGCAGAAATATGCAGGAAGCGGTGGTCACTATCCGCGACGAAGGCATAGGAATAAGCGAAAAAGAAAGAACGCGCATTTTCGAAAAATTTTACCGTATCGGCAATGAAGACACCCGGCGCACCAAAGGCACCGGCCTTGGTCTTTATATTGTTCAACACATTGTAAATCTTCACAAAGGAAGCATTAAAGTAAGGCCCAACCACCCCGTAGGATCTATATTTGAAATCAGAATTCCTGCTGAGAAATAACAGCTAAAAACCGGCAATTTATTGTAACTTTGCGTTCTCAATTTTTCAACAAAACAATTGCTGTATGCGTAAAGTAGTGCTTATAATCCTCGATGGCTGGGGACTGGCTCCCAAATCGATCAGCAATGCCATTTCAATGGCCAGGACACCCTATATGGAAAGCCTGGTAAAAAATTACCCAAGTAACCAGCTATTAACTTCCGGTGAAGATGTTGGATTACCGGAAGGGCAAATGGGTAATTCGGAAGTGGGGCATCTGAATATCGGGGCGGGAAGAGTGGTATGGCAGGAGTTAGCCAATATCAACAAAGCCATTCGTGAAAGAAGCATAGATGAAAAACCCGAACTCAAAGAAGCTTTCAGGATTGCGAAAGCAAGCAAGAAGGCGCTGCATTTTATAGGGCTTGTATCAGACGGAGGCGTTCATTCGCACATCAATCATCTTAAACACCTGTGTACACTTGCCAGAGAAGCAGGATTAGAAGAAGTATTTATCCACGCTTTTACTGACGGAAGGGATACCGATCCGAAAGGCGGGCTCACCTACCTGGAAGAACTTCAACAGCATCTTGACCATAGTTGTGGGAAGATCGCCAGCATTACCGGAAGGTATTACGCCATGGACCGTGATAAAAGATGGGAAAGGATCAAACTGGCATATGATGCCATGGTGTCGGGCATAGGCAGCAAAACGGAGGACTGGAAGAAGGCAGTAAGTGAGTCCTATTCAGAAGGCGTTACTGATGAGTTCATCAAGCCCATCATCATTACAGACCGGGATGGTAAAGCCATTGGCAGCATCAAAGAGCAGGATGTTGTCATCTGCTTCAACTTCCGCACTGACCGCTGCAGGGAAATTACCGAGGTGCTTACCCAGCGGGATATGCCCGAAGCCGGCATGAAAACCCTTAACCTGCATTACGTGACCATGACCCGCTATGACGATAATTACAAAAACGTAAAGGTGATTTTCGAAAAGAACAATCTTGAAAAAACGCTGGGTGAAGTCATCGCCTCGCATCATAAAAAACAAATCCGTATCGCTGAGACCGAAAAATACCCCCATGTAAGTTTTTTCTTCAGTGGTGGCAGGGAACAACCCTTTGAAGGAGAGAAAAGAATCATGATTCCCTCCCCTAAGGTGGCCACTTATGACTTAAAACCTGAAATGAGTGCCTATGAAGTAAAAGACGCCATCGTACATGAACTAAAAAGCGGCGAAGCGGATTTCGTCTGCCTGAATTTCGCCAATGCGGATATGGTAGGGCACACAGGGGTAATCGAAGCGGCTATCAAAGCTGTAGAGTCAGTTGACGAATGCCTGAAAGAAGTGGTGGAAACCGGTTTGAAAAACAATTATAATTTTCTGATCATTGCCGATCACGGCAATGCGGATGTGATGGTCAATCCCGATGGTTCGCCCAACACTGCGCATACTACCAACCCTGTTCCCTGCGTTTTAGTTACCACCGACAAAAATAAAGGCCTGAAATCAGGCCGTCTTGCAGACATAGCGCCCACTATACTAACGTTGATGAATTTACCCATTCCAGTTGAAATGACCGGTGAAGTACTGCTTACGGAAATCGCCAAACCGCAACCTATCCCATCATGAAACACCGGCTTCTGTTAATAGTATTGATAATTGTTGCCGGGCAAGCGCATTCACAGACAAGAACCGGAATTTTTATAGGCGGGGGTACAACCTGGTATTACGGAGACATGAACGACCGGCTCCTGACGCATGAAAAATTATTCCGATATTACTTTACCGGCGGATTATTATACAGGGCTAGCCAGCACGTATATATTGCAGGCTCCTTCTCGGCCGGAAAAGTAGTAGGCGCCGACTCGCTGGCCATCCAGGATTTCAATCTTAACAGGGACCTCCATTTCAGAAATGACATCTGGCAGGCTTCCCTGCATGCCGAATACAGAATACTGGGTTATCAGAATGGCAAAACACGAAAGGTTACTCCTTACCTGATTGGAGGGGTAGCCTATTATCATTACAATCCCATCGCTATTCTAAACGGAGAGGAAATCGAATTACAAAAACTGGGTACGGAAGGGCAATATATCAAAGGCGACGGTAATCCCGAACCTTATAAACTATATGGTTTTGCTTTTCCCCTGGGAGTTGGTGTTGAATTCAGGTTAAGCAATGCTTTTGCTGCCCGTATTGAAGTTACCAACCATTTTACCTTTGCAGATTACTTTGATGACCTGAGCAGTGATTATGCGGACTCATCAAAACTTGCCGCAACGCCCAATGGCCCGCTCGCGGTAGAGATGGCCAGTAATATTGCAGGGCCCTACCCACGAACAGGGGCCGGCAGAGGCGACCCCAATGACAATGACACGTATATGTTTGCAGGAGTAAAATTGCTTTATACCCCTGTTTTTGGAGATGGCGGAAAAGGAGGCAAGGGCGGAAACGGAAAATCCGGATACCAGGGAGGCAGGAAAAAGAAGAAGAAAAAGGCCAATTGCCCCGCCTTCGATTAAACGGTTTTTTTTCTCACTACCTTTACCCCGCAGAACCGTTTTGAGGGTGGAATTAGCAAGTATACTTCAGAAGTACCGTGAACAGCCGCAGTCTAAACGGCTCAGGGATTTATTAGCCGGCAGCAAAGAAAAACGGATTTATCTGCATGGATTGAGCGGCTCTTCCGGGTCTGTTTTTCTTTCTTCATTGCTGCAAGAGCAGGCACAACCGGCTTTGTTCCTGTTGGGCGATCGTGAAGAAGCAGCCTACTTCCAGAATGATCTGGAAAATATTCTTGGCAGCAACAAAGCGGTACTTTTCCCATCCAGTTATAAGAAACCATACCAGCTGGATCAACCCGACAATAATGCTGTTTTGCAAAGGGCGGAGGTTTTGACGCGTATTAATAAAAGCAAAGATAATTTCATTGTTGTAACCTATCCTGAGGCGATACACGAAAGGGTGATTACCAAAAAATCACTGGAAAGGAATACAATGGAAATAAGAGCCGGGGAGCTTTTAAACAATGAATTCCTGGTTGAATTTCTACAGGAAAACGCCTTCGAACGCAATGACTTTGTTTATGAACCCGGACAGTTTTCGTTCCGCGGCGGGATTATTGACATCTACTCCTTTGCTCATGAATTGCCGTACCGCATTGAGCTTTTTGACAAAAAAGTTGAATCCATCAGGACCTTTGATCCATCCACCCAACTCAGCGAAAAAAACATCGGTTTTGTTACCATCATTCCCAATATACAGTCGGGGTTAATGAAGGAAGAACATGAGTCTTTCCTTGATTTCCTTCCGCAGGGAGCCATTTTATATTCGAAAGATCTGGCCTATGCTCTGCATGCCATGGAAAGCTCGCTGGATAAAATCAGCGAGCGTTATGGAAAAGAAGTTTATATTGAAGAAGAACAGGTACACCGACGGGTGGATGAACTCTTCGACGCGGCCGGTGCCTTCCGCGAAAAAATGGAGACCCACACCCTTGTGGAGTTTGGCATTAAGCCTCTGTTTACACCTGAAGAAACCCTTCATTTCAATACCTCCCTTCAGCCCAATTTCAATAAAAATTTCAACCTCCTGCTGGAAAACCTGTATGCCAACCAGCAACGGCAATACACCACCGTACTTTTTTCCGAATCAGCGAAACAATCCGAGCGCTTGTTTTCCATCTTTGAAGACATACCGCGCCCGGAGGCCTATAAGGGAAAAGAATTAAAATTTCACACCGTCCTCTCCGCCCTGCACCAAGGATTCATTGACCATGAGCTGAAACTGATTTGTTACACGGATCATCAGATCTTTGACCGCTATCACCGCTTCCGCTTAAAAAAGAACTACAGCAAAAGCGAATCCATAACATTAAAAGAACTTTACAGCCTAAAACCCGGTGACTTCATAACACATATTGACCATGGTGTTGGCAGGTTCGCCGGGCTGGAAACGTTGGATGTAAACGGAAAACCACAGGAATCCATTCGTCTGGTATATAAGGACAATGACATTCTTTACATCAGCATCCACTCTCTGCACAGGATTGCACGCTTTACCAGCAAAGACGGAACGCCTCCCAGCCTGAACAAACTGGGAAGCAGCGCCTGGTCTGTTTTAAAATCAAAGACAAAGAAAAAAGTTAAGGATATTGCCAAAGACCTTATCGCGCTATATGCCAAACGAAGGGCTCAACATGGCTTCGCCTTCAGCGCCGATTCCTATATGCAGACGGAACTGGAAGCGTCATTTATGTATGAAGACACTCCGGACCAGCTGAAATCAACCAGGGATGTGAAGAAAGACATGGAAAAGGAATATCCTATGGACCGTTTGATTTGCGGTGATGTAGGCTTTGGCAAAACGGAAATTGCCATTCGCGCGGCTTTCAAAGCGGTAGTGGATGGTAAGCAGGTAGCTGTACTGGTTCCCACTACCATACTGGCATTGCAGCATTACCGCACCTTCAGTGAAAGACTAAAAGATTTTCCCTGCAGCATTGATTATCTCAACCGGTTTAAAAGCACCGCGGCGCAGCAGGTTACCCTCCGAAAACTGGAAGAGGGTAAAACGGATATCATTATAGGAACACACAGGCTGCTCAGCAAGGACGTGGCATTTAAAGACCTAGGCCTGATGATAATAGATGAAGAACAGAAATTCGGAGTGGCGGCCAAGGAAAAGCTAAAATCACTCAGGGTAAATGTCGATACGCTTACACTCACTGCGACGCCTATACCAAGAACCCTGCAGTTTTCGTTGATGGGCGCCCGCGATCTTAGTATTATCAACACACCGCCGCCCAACCGGCATCCGGTAACGACCGAGGTTCACGTATTCAATGACCATCTTATCCGCGATGCTATTAACTATGAGGTTTCGAGGGGTGGACAGGTGTTTTTCGTCCATAACAGGGTACAGGATATTCATGACATCGCCGGTATGATTCAGAAATTGTGTCCTGATGCTACCATCAGTGTTGGACACGGGCAAATGGACGGCGACAAACTGGAGGAATTACTCATACGCTTTATTGAAGGAGATACCGATGTACTTGTGGCTACCACCATTATTGAATCGGGTCTGGACATCAGTAATGCCAATACCATTATCATCAACAACGCTCATTATTTCGGACTCAGCGACCTTCACCAAATGAGAGGCCGCGTTGGCAGATCCAATAAAAAGGCATTTTGTTATCTGTTAGCTCCCCCTCTTACCGTATTGACGCCTGAAGCAAGGCAACGGCTGAAAGCCATTGAAGAGCACTCAGAACTTGGCAGCGGGTTCAATGTTGCCATGCGCGACCTTGACATTCGCGGAGCCGGTAATCTGCTCGGAGGCGAACAAAGCGGTTTTATTTCCGAAATTGGTTTTGAGATGTACCATAAAATACTGGATGAAGCAATCCAGGAACTCAAGGAGACTGAATTCCATGACCTCTTCCCGGAATCGGAAACCGAAACAAATTATGTACGGGACTGCCAGATTGATACAGATCTCGAAATGCGTATACCTGACGACTACATCTCCAACATTGCCGAGCGCCTAGGGCTGTATAAAGAACTTGACGACATTGGCACAGAAGAAAAATTAGTGGCCTTTGGTGAACATCTTCGCGACCGCTTTGGACCGGTACCACCGCAGGTATATGAACTTATGCATACCATACGGCTACGGTGGAAAGCAAAACATCTGGGATTTGAAAAAATTGTGCTAAAAAACCGTACGCTTAAATGCTATTTTATCAGCAACCAGGAATCCGCTTATTATAAAAGTCATCTGTTTTCAGGTATTTTAAAATTTGTTCAGGCCAATCCCAGGGCCTGCAAACTCAAGGAAGACAAGGGTAAATTAAGCCTGACACTTCTTAACATTGACAGTGTAAAAGAAGCCGATCACCTTCTGGCAAGGATCGTAGAAAAAGAAGCGGTCTCCAATGTATAAAATACAAAATCTACCCTGATTTTACCCTCCTTGTCCGATTTTACAAATCCATTACCGGCTTAATCAGCAAATACTTCATAAAAGCTTACCGGCTAAGCGGAAATCCTACCCGCTTTTAAACAGGCTCCAGCCTTTGGGGAAACAATTTCTGACGCAGGCAGGGGCATTTTCACCCTTCAGGCAGTTGAATTTACCAAAATAAGGCATGAAGGCCCTTAAACCCGCCTGACCTTTGTAAGGTAAACAACAAAATAAACACATGAAAACAATCTCTATTCTTATCGTTGCAATGGGAATTATTTGTGTCTTCTATCAACAATATGTTGAAATGAAAACCAAAAAAACCAACCATTAATTAGTACAGCCATACCAGCGGATATCAATTAGGGTGTATCTTTGCGCGCCCGAGATGATTAAGATCCGGGATATCAGGTATGGTTTATATTAAAAAAAGTCAGCTCCCAAAGGCAGGAAAAGGATTATTTGCAGACAAAGAATACCGCCGGGGAGAAATAATTTGTGAGTATGAAGGGGAATTTATTCCCTGGTCGGAGTGCGAGAAAAGAGCAGAAAAAGGCTATGAAGGTTATGTGTTTTTCATTTCAAAAAACCGATGTGTGGATGCCTATTTTACGCCCTGGGCTATGGGGCGGTATGCCAACGATGCCAGAGGCATAGGCCGGGTTACCGGATTAAAAAACAATGCGCAGTATGAAATAAAACGCCGTAACGGGGAACAACGCGTTTTTATTGTAGCTACCCGGACCATACAGGCGGGGCAGGAAATTTTTGTTCACTACGGAGATGATTACTGGCGATATCTTGAAAAAACCAGGCACTTGTTTTTAGCAAGGGAACGCGAAAAGCGCAGGGAATACATCGCGCGCAAAAAGAAAAAAAGCAGCAAGACCTCACTCGTCGTTTGAGAGCCGTAAAACAGCTTCTCTACAAATTCAGCCATAGTAATCACCGGCGTCTTTAACACTGGCTTGTTAAAATTTTTATTTCATCCTTAACGGTAAGGTTACATACCTACCTCAATTTTGCATTTACCAACCCATGCAGCCATGATGAACGTATCCATCGCCATTATAAGTGTAACTTTTGCGCTGGTAATATTCAGCCAAATTCATGAGTCCTTCTTCAGCGGCAGAAAGAACTCCTGATTTCATTCGATTTTCATCCGGGGCTTTTCCCCCTTTCTTTTTTTATAAAGATTTGTTTTCCAGGGCAATGGTATTCGCATTGCAGCAATAACAACAAGTTAAACGCTATTTATTCCCGTCCCCACCTCAGGGGCTTATCTTTCACACGGGTGCTTTGGCACAGGCATTGCCATCTGCATTTAAAAGAATTTTAACTAATCATTAAGGAGGAAAAAAATTATGAAAAACCTGATCTCTACACTTATCATCAGCGGTCTGTTGACTGCTCATGCTTCCGCTGATCACAGGCTTTCGGACCTCCGGATCCGAAGCTACAACAACCAGCCTGTGATGGTAAAACTTAACCAGGGATATTTCCAGACACCGGGATCCACCGTCACAATCAGCGACCTCATTCCCGGCAGACATCATATACAGGTTTGGTCATATTCTAATCATCCCTATAAACCCTATCAAAAACGATCCTTGCTTTACAATGGATTTATTGATGTACCAGCCTCTTCAGAAGTAAGAGCGATGGTAACGCGCCAGGGCACATTGCGCATCAATGATATTATACCGCTGTTTACCCCCGCTGCTCCGTTTATGCCACCCAATTATTATCCTGCTCCGGTGCCCGGGCCCTGTGGTACCCTTCCAGCACCCCAATGTATGTATGATGCTGATTTCAATGCATTGCTCAGTACCATTGATCAACAGAGTTTTGAGAGCACACGCATGACCATCAGCAAACAGGCGATACGACAGCATGGCGCTATCAGCACTTCACAAGTAGCAGCATTAATCAACCTGATGAGTTTTGAATCCTCAAAACTGGAACTTGCCAAATACGCTTATACCTATACCACTGACAGGCACAACTACTTTCGCATATTTGATGCCTTCAGCTTCGATAGCAGCGTTCGTGAATTGAGCAATTATATAGACCATCATTCCTGATAAACAGAATAAAAGTTGCCTGAAAAGCTGCACCCTTAAATAAGCAAGCCGGTATTTAACAGAAAAATAAGGATTGGCATAGAAATTGAAATGTATTTAATAAGTCTTCGCGTTCTTTAAAAAAAAGCAAATTTATCCCGGACCGTAAGCCGGAGAACAACTAAAAACCTGAACCGTAATTCAGGAATGCCACAAGT
>CAZHSC010000006.1:6434-25511 GCA_964534995.1 uncultured Bifidobacterium sp. | reverse complement strand
ACAAGTCCCGGCCCGTAAGCCGGAGAACAACTAAAAACCTGAACCGTAATTCAGGAATGCCACAAGTCCCGGCCCGTAAGCCGGAGAACAACTAAAAACCTGAACCGTAATTCAGGGTAGTGACAAGTCCCGGCCCGTAAGCCGGAGAAAATTCAGCCACATTTCCGACATATCATTTTACATCCCGGTCCCGTAAGACCGGGATTTTTATTGATAATTACTTAGCTGAAACCGGCGTATCCTCTACAAAAGAAATCCAAATGAAAAATTTTCGGGAAAGATATCTCAGCTTACATCCATATCAAATTATTACTAATTCGGCCCCCTCCATATTTCCACCAACTCAATAAAAAATCAACTGTTTGAGCTACAATATCATTTCAAATTTCACGAATATTATCATATGAAATAAATCAGTAAAAAAGAGAGCTAAAAAACCCGTATTTTTGCCCCTTCCAAAAGTGAATCAAAATTACCATGGCTGAACAACAACAAGTCTTAGACCGAGTGATTATCAAGTTTGCCGGAGATTCAGGCGACGGGATGCAGCTCACCGGAACACAATTCACAAATACTGCCGCCTTGCTGGGGAATGACCTGAGTACCTTTCCTGATTTCCCGGCTGAGATCAGGGCGCCACAGGGAACCATCCCCGGTGTATCGGGATACCAGTTACATTTTGGTTCCGTAAACATATTTACTCCGGGTGATGCCTGTGACGTGCTGGTTGCCATGAACGCAGCTGCCCTGAAAGCGAACCTTCGTCATCTAAGAAAGGGGGGTACCATCATTGCCAATTCCGATGGTTTTGACCCAAAGAACCTAAGGCTGGCAAATTATCCCGATGGGGTCAATCCTTTGCAGGATGGTTCACTGGAAGGGTTCCGTCTGATCACCATTGATGTCACTAAAATGACACGTGCGGCACTTGCCGACTCCGGACTGGGGATCAAGGAAATTGACCGTGCCAAAAACATGTTCGTACTTGGTTTCCTGTACTGGATGTACAACCGGGAAATGACCCATACTGAAAATTTCCTCAAAGAAAAATTCACCAAAAAGCCGGATGTACTGGAGGCCAACCTGAAGGTACTCAAGGCGGGCTACAATTATGGTGATACCAGTGAGACTTTTACCACCAGGTTTACTGTTCATCCGGCGCCGATGCCTCCCGGCACCTACAGGAATATTATGGGAAACCAGGCTACTGCGCTTGGGCTGATTGCAGCTTCACAAAAGTGCGGTCTTGATCTTTTCCTTGGTTCTTATCCCATCACGCCCGCGTCCGACATTCTGCATGATTTATCGAAATATAAAAATTTCGGTGTGCGTACTTACCAGGCTGAAGATGAAATTGCGGCTATATGCGCCGTTATAGGCGCCGCATTTGGCGGGAAGTTGGCCGTTACCACATCGTCGGGTCCGGGTATCGCGTTAAAAGGGGAGGCGATGGGCCTTGGCCTCATGCTTGAGTTACCGATGGTTATTGTAAACGTTCAGCGCGGAGGCCCTTCTACAGGTTTGCCTACCAAGACGGAACAGAGCGACCTTTTTCAGGCCATGTACGGGCGCAATGGTGAAGCGCCTATTCCCGTTATCGCCGCCAAGACGCCGGCCGATTGTTTCGACGCGGTATTTGAAGCCTGCCGCATTGCGCTTGAATTTATGACCCCTGTTATCTTCCTCAGTGACGGATATATTGCCAACGGTTCGGAACCCTGGCGTTTCCCGAAATCATCCGACCTGAAGAGTTTTAAAGGGAATTTCATCACAGAAAAAAACAGCGATGAAAAATTCCTTCCTTACAAACGCGATGAAAAATTATCCCGCCCATGGGCCATACCGGGCACGAGGGGACTCGAACACCGCATTGGTGGTCTGGAAAAGCAACACGAAACCGGCAATATCAGTTACGATCCGGAGAACCATGAATTCATGGTACGCATGCGTGAAGCAAAAGTGGCCAGGATTGCCGACCACATCCCTCTGCAGGATATAGACAACGGCAATGAAAAAGGAAAGTTGCTTGTACTGGGTTGGGGATCTACCTATGGTGCTATTAAAGCGGCCGTTAAAGAAGCACGGGCAAAAGGTAATGACGTTAGCCATGTACAGGTACGTCACCTCTACCCCTTCCCGAAAAATCTTGGAGAAATCCTATATAACTTCGACAAAGTACTCATCCCTGAAATGAACACTGGACAGCTGAACAGCATCATACGTGATAAATTCATGGTTCCTGCCATCGGATTAAACAAGATCAAAGGGATGCCCTTCTCCACCTCCGAGATTTTTGAAAAAATAGAAGAGCTGTGCAGGTAAAAACAAGGGGAAACACATCAGTTAACCGCGCAAACCTGAAACCAACAAAGTACCACAAAAATGATGAGGATGCCCTGAAAAGATAATGTATCCCATGAAAATTTCACAAAAACCAACCCATATTCACAACATATAACCATGTCTGCTGTTACTAACGCTCCCGAAGCCCCGAAATTCACCAGCAAGGAATTAGTCACTGACCAGGAAGTACGCTGGTGCCCCGGCTGCGGTGACTACTCTATTCTGAAGCAGGTTCAAACCGTCATTCCTGAACTGGGAATACCCAGAGAGGATATTGTTTTTATATCCGGAATCGGCTGTTCTTCACGTTTCCCGTATTATATGGAAACCTATGGCATGCACAGTATACACGGTCGTGCCGCGGCCATAGCCAGCGGCCTCAAGAGTGTGCGGCCGGAGTTGAGTGTATGGATGGTAAGTGGTGACGGAGACTCCCTTTCCATTGGCGGCAATCACTTCATCCACCTGCTCCGCAGAAATATTGATATCAACCTGCTGCTCTTTAACAACGAAATTTACGGGCTTACCAAAGGGCAATACAGCCCGACTTCCGAAGAAGGCAAAATCACAAAATCCACGCCCATGGGATCTGTGGATCATCCGTTTAATCCTATCGCCCTTGCCATGGGCGCAGATGGCACTTTTATAGCCCGCTCCATGGATCGCGACCCGGTACACCTGAAAGAAATGTTACGCCGCTCCTACGCGCACAAAGGCACCTCGTTCCTTGAAGTATATCAGAACTGCAATGTGTTTAATGACGGGGCATTTGAAATATTCACCGAAAAATCAACTAAAAAGGAAGAAACGATTTTCGTTGAAAACGGCAAACCTTTGGTTTTCGGGCAAAACGGAGATAAAGGCATTAAACTGGACGGATTCAAACCTGTCATCACTGACCTAACTGCAGACGGAAACAGTATCAATGACCTCTGGATCCATGATGAAAGCGACCGTGTTAAAGCCGGAATCCTGTCAAGGTTCTTTGACCGCCATGAAGAAGGAAAGCCCCATTTCCCACGGCCATTCGGTGTGTTTTATCAGGAAGACCGTCCCCGCTATGAGGAGGGTTTCAATGAACAGGTTGAAGCGGCCAGGAAGAAAAAAGCACCGGACCTGGATGCTTTGTTAAGAGGCCGTGAAACCTGGGTAATAGGATAAAGAAAAGGAACCGCTGCAAGGCGGTTTTCTTAATTTCAGCAGATTATTCATTCATTTGCAACCGGTCAGCATCCCGCTTTAATCCTTCACCTGTTTAGTATCCAGGCAGGAAAGAGGCTCCGTTTTATTTCAAACATCAGCAGAATGACAGGAAGAAAGCATTAAATGCGGCCATCCCTCACCGTGAGTGCACGGGTTTAAAAGATAAAGGACGGAAGCAGGGTATTTCAGCAATGCTAACCAAGATACCTGGCCACCAGCGGCATTCTGCGGCCGCGTCCGAAGGCCTTGGAGGATATCCGTAGAATGGGAGCAAACTGATGCCGCTTCCATTCATTATTGTTCACCATTTTTAAAACACGATACACCAGCGCTTCATCAAATCCTTCCCTGATAATTTTATCGGGACCCTTTTGTTCTTCGATGTACCGGTACAGGATGGCATCCAGCAAGTCATAAGGAGGCAATGAATCACTGTCCTTCTGTCCGGGACGCAGTTCGGCGGAGGGCGCCTTACGGATTATATTACCGGGAATAATTTCACGTGTACTATTGATATAAGCCGCCAGTGCATACACGTCTGTTTTGTACAGGTCGCCGATGACCGACAGGCCGCCGCACATATCGCCATACAGGGTGCCGTAACCTACCGCGAGTTCACTTTTATTACTTGTATTCAACAGGATAAAACCAAACTTATTACTGAGAGCCATCAGCGTTACCCCACGCACCCTGGCCTGAATATTTTCTTCTGTCACATTGAAAGGAAGCCCTTCAAAATCCGCTTTCAGCGCCTGAATAAAGGCATCATACATAGGCCCGATAGAAATAATCTCATGTGAACAACCCAGGGTTTCCGTCATGGCAAGCGCGTCGGTGATGGAATGCCCGCTTGAAAAGGCCGAAGGCATCAGCACCGCATGCACATTTTCCGGACCAAGGGCAACGGCAGCGAGGGCCAGCACCACTGCCGAATCAATACCACCTGAAAGGCCAAGGGTAGCTTTTTTAAAGCCCATTTTCGTGAAATAATCTGCGATACCCATCACCAGGGCATCATAAATAAGGGCAATGCGCTCATCTGCCGGAGGCTCCGCTGCTGCGGCATTCAATGCTGAAAAAGAATTTCCATCGGGATTAAAAACACAGGTAGCATAGTCTTCTTCAAAATACTTCATCTCATGAAATACGGTACCATCGGCGTTGTACATCATGGACCCACCGTCAAACAGAAGATCCGTCTGTCCGCCCACCTGGTTTACATACAGCAAAGGGAGCCCGTACTCCTTAACATTTTTTACCAATATGGCCTTTCTTCCTTCGGCATGATCACATGAAAAAGGGGAGGCTGCGATATTAATCATGAGTTGCGGTTTCCGGCTTATCAATTCCTTCATGGGCCAGAAAGTATACAGGGGATCATCCTCCATGTTCCACAGGTCTTCACAAACCGTGAGGGCGATACGAATGTTGTTTACTTCAATACAGCCAAACTCCCTGTTAGGTTCAAACCACCGGTACTCATCAAACACATCGTACGTTGGCAACAGTGTTTTATGTACAATTTGCTGTACTTTGCCGTCAGACAGCACATAAGCGGAGTTAAACAGGTTCTTACCTTTAGGATCCGGATTAAAAGCGGGAGCGCCGATAATCACCGTCAGATTATTACAATGCCGTGAGACCACATCAATGCTTTCGCGGCAACGATCTATAAAATGCGAATAATCCAGGAAATCGAGCGGGGGATAACCACAAACAGCCAGTTCGGCAAAAATCAGGAGATCCACCTTGTCGGCGGATGCCCGTTTAATTTCATCAATGATTCTGGACGTATTGCCGGTAAAATTACCAACATGGTAATTCAACTGTGACAGCGCTATTTTCATCGCGGCTAAGGTACACAATATCGATTGCAGAAAAGCTAAACTGTTTCAGGTGATATAATACCGTAAACTTCACCTTGCGGTCAAAACAGAATGCCTATGTTGAGGCCCAGAAAATTTGTCACGCCTTTTGCCCCATCTCCGTCAAATACATCAAAAAAACCATTATTAAATTCAATACCACCAAAAGCAACTGTAGATCCGCTGAGCGTATACTCCAGCCCTGCACCAATAATCATATTCATATTAAATAAATTGAAGTCGTCTTTTGCATCAATATTGTTTTCGGCATCCGTATCTTTTTTTGCACGTATGGCAAAGGCAGGTGAAAAACCGAACTGACCATAATACCTTATTTTATTAAACTGGTTGGTCAGCATTTTGAGGCAAACGGGAATTTCAACATACTGCACTTTAAAATTGATCACCGGATCGGCGAGGTTGTTTCCGGCTGAATCTGTGCCGGCTTCATAGCGTATTTTACCGCCACGATAGGCTACCTGGACACCTGAAGCAATCGCGTAATTATCCTGCAAGCGGAATTCGGTTTGCACCCCATAGGCAAAGCCCAGTTTATATCCGTCACGCTTGAGGTTATTACGGTCGGGTTTTATCCAGGCCATACTGGGGGTAACTTTGAGCCCGAAATGAAATTTCTGGTCCTGAGCTTTCGTTATGACCGTAGAAAGAAGGCCGAATACAAGAATTATAATAAGTTTGCGCATGGTTCAAAGGATTTGTCCTGCAATGATAGCTAAATTTCAAATTTCAGCCTTACTTTTTATTTCGATATTACTGACTGCCAGTTGTGAACAAAAAAAGAAGGATCCCAATGCACCCGAACCCATCGTAGCGGGCGATACATTACCTGAACTGCTTTTTTTGCGTTTCGAACAGGATTTATTCACAAAAGTGACCGGAACAGATACTGCCGGCATTCATTACCTCAGGAAAAAGTACGGTGACTTTTTTGAACTTTGGTGCGTACAACTGGCCGGGGTTTTACCTGCCACCAAACACACACCCCCTATTGCTGAAATCGCGTACAACCTGAATCAGTATGTACATGACAAATATATCCGTGAAGTCTATTCTGATACCCAAAGGGAGTATCAGAAAATCCAGTGGCTTCAGGAAGAATTACAGGAGGTTTTTCAGAGATATGCTATTGCTTTCCCCCGCAAAAAGATACCAGTAATCCTGACCTACCTTTCTCCTTTCACCAGCAATGTAATGACCATGGATACTATGTTGGGTGTTGGATTACATTTTTATCTGGGCAGCGACTATCCCTATTACCGAAGTTTGCAATTACCGGGATACATGATTAAAAAAATGCGAAAGGAGTATATTGTAAACGACATGATAAAAGGATGGCTGGACAGTGAGTATCTCGACGACAGCAGTCAGTATAACTGTTTGTCACAAATGATTTACCACGGAAAAGTTTTATATGCCACGGATGTGCTTTCTGAAAATATCCATGACACCATTAAAACAGGGTACAGCAGTTCGCAACTAGAATGGGCTAGCAGACACGAAGAACAAATATGGTCCTTCTTTATTGAACAGCAAATGCTTTACAACAGCAATCCTAAAACCTACCTGAAATACATTCATGACGGAAACAGCACCAGTGGATTTCCGAAAGAGGCACCGGCAAGATTAGGCGCATTTATCGGATGGAAGATTGTCAGAGCTTATATGAAAAACCATAAAAACATGAGCCTGTTAAAACTTTTTGAATTGAAAGACGCCCAAAAGATATTGTCTGAATCGGGATACAAACCTGCCAAATCCAGCTCCTGAGATGCAAGTACATAAATTCACCTTCAACCCTTTCCAGGAAAACACCTATATCCTCTTTGATGAGACTAAGGAATGTGTCATCATTGACCCCGGATGTTACGAGCCGGAAGAGAAACAGGAGTTGTTTCAATTTATCAAAAATCAGCAGCTAAAACCGGTTCATCTGCTCAATACGCATTGCCATATTGATCATGTTTTAGGAAACAACTTTGTTTCAAAAGCCTATCATCTGCAACCTGAAATACATCCGCTGGAGTCTGCTATGCTGGAAGCTACAAGGTCATATGGATCGCAATTCGGTATTTTTATAGAAGACCCTCCCATGCCCCGGATGAATTTAAAGGATGAAGGAAAGATCAGCTTTGGCTATACGACCCTGCACCTTATTCATACTCCCGGTCACAGCCCCGGCAGTATTTGTTTTCATGAAAGGGACAGTCAAACCCTTATTGGCGGCGATGTACTGTTTCAACTGAGTATTGGACGCACTGACTTACCGGGAGGCGATATGAATACCCTGTTACGCAGTATCCGTGAAAAACTTTTCAACCTCGACCCTGAAACAAAAGTTTATCCCGGCCACGGCCCAACCACTACCCTTGCATTTGAAAAGGCTAACAATCCATTCCTTCTCACGTACAAAGACAGCTGACATGAAATTTTTTCAACTTCTTCTGTTTTCCTTCATCGCCCTTTGCAGTTGCCATGTGAGCAGGGCGCAATCCGTCTTTCTGTCGCCGGTAACCATCGACAATGACGGAATGGATTATGCCAGGGTGATGGGCCAGGATGAAGAGGGTGTTTTTCTTCTCATGAGCAACCTCTCACTTGAATCGACACGGGACCGCTTTGGATTAAAAAGCAGGAAATACCAGTTAAGTTTCTACGACTATTCCCTCCAGCAGAAATGGAAAAAAGATCCGGCGCCTGTTCCATCGGGAGGATCGCTGGAGAACATTGCTTACTTTAATAATTCGGCGGTGATTATAACCAGCGAATTGTCAAAAGGCGGATCTGTAAGCCTGTACCTGGAAGTAGTCAATGCAAAAGGGGAATCTGTTATCACCGGAAAGAAAATTTATTCGGGTTCCATCGCCCGTTCGACCGATCTTGCCAAGCCCAGGGTAATGATATCACCCGATAAACGAAGTATGGGCATTGCACTTGAAGAAAAAGGAAATGCAGGCATGACCATACATTATTGCGCACTTGACGAAAGCTATCAGCCGGTAAAGCAATTCACATCCCCTTTGAAATATTCATCCAAAGATGTCAGCCTGAGTGAATTTACCATCAGCAATCAGCAGGATCTTTTTTTTCTGTGCTTTAAAAGTGATGTGACGGCAGATGAAAAAAACAAATTAAAACAGTTCAGTCTGATTATGATTTCCAATGCTGACGGGAAAGTGAGTGAATATCCTTTTAACAACAGAGAGCAGCAGATGACGGAGGCCGCGCTGGTGATTGATAAAATAAACAACAAGGTAATTGTCACCGGATTTTATGCCGATAAAACATCTTTTGCAGGCGCCAGTTTATTGTATGGCACCCTCCCTATATCGCGCCCGGAAAAACTGGAGGTTAAAACCGGAAAACTGAACAATGACGCGCAGTTAAAACTTGTTGGACAAAGAAACACCGGCGGAGGCGTCAGTTTATTTAACTACCCCATTCAACGGGTCATCCCAAGAAGTGATGGCGGGTCAATGATCATTGCCGAAGCGGCCTACCTCAGTGAATTTTCATTTTATGATTACTTCACGCAAACATTTAACAGGCGTGTTGAATTTCATTATGACAATATTCTCGCCTTGTCCGTAAATTCCGATGGCTCTATCCACTGGAGTCAGTTGATACAAAAAGATCAGACTTCCCTGGATGATGAAGGCCTTTTTTCCTCCTTTGCCATAGTATTAAACCCTGAAGAGCTGACCATTATTTTCAACAAGGACATCGGCAGAAACAATGAAATTACCGGGTACGCAATTAACGCAAAGGGACAGATGAGTGAACGCAAACTCAGTAAGAAAAGTGATTACGTTTCCATCCTGCCCAGAGCAGGCAAACAAGTGGATGAAAATACTTTAATCGTACCGGCGGTAAGTCGCAAAAGACTATTTCTTATGAAAATAGAAAGCTACTGAGATAGGACACGCTGTCCTTTGCTTTTCGGGATAATAATTAAAGGCTGACAGTGAAGGTGCCCTATTTTTTGCCATACGCGTTCTGCAAATATTTTAATAAAAACGGCTGATCATGGCGATTTGCAAACACAACAAATAAAAGCGTATTATATTGATAATAAAGCCTTTGATTCTATAAATTATTTTCATGTATTGGGATTGAGCCCATTGTGATTATTTTTGCAGTCAATTATGGCAAAGATTACCATCAACACCAAAACAACTACGATTTTTGATGCATTAAGAGATAAAATTGACAATTACTTCAAGGAACGTCAAATAAAACCCACCGGAAACTTCAAACTCTACAGCAAAACAATCATTCTGGTATCAATTGCTGTCCTACTGTATTCCTTTTTAGTATTCGCGCATCTGCCTGTATGGCTTTCCATAACAGGTTGCGCTTTAATGGGATTAACCTTCGCGAGCATTGGATTCAACGTTATGCATGACGGCGCTCACGGCTCCTATTCCACCAACAAAACACTGAATAACCTGATGTCGTACTCTCTGAACCTGATGGGCGGATCAAGTTTTATGTGGAAGGTTAAACACAACCATGTTCATCATTCATTCACCAACATTGACGGGGTTGATGATGATATTGATATTCGTCCGTGGATGCGGGTAAATGAACAGCAGAAACGCTACTGGTTTCACCGTTTCCAGCATGTATACTGGTTCCGTCTTTACGGAGCCACCTATTTCATGTGGATATTCTGGATGGATTTTCAGAAATACTTTACTCACAAAATAGGTCCTACACCCATACGCAAGATGAAATTGAAGGAGCATATCGGGTTTTGGATCACTAAAATTTTCTACTTAGGTTTATTCATTGGCCTACCGGTATATTTTAAGGGTTGGATCGCAACCATTATCGGTTACAGTATTATTTTGTTTGTAACGGGACTTGTAATTGCTGTGGTATTTCAGCTGGCGCATGTTGTGGAGGATACCGCGTTTCCGGTTCCTGATCCCGTGAGTAATAAGATTGAAGAAGAGTGGGCATTACACCAGGTTCGCACCACTGCCAATTTCGCCACAGGCAACCGCCTTGTCAGCTGGTTTATGGGCGGATTAAATTTCCAGGTTGAGCATCATTTGTTTCCCCGCATCAGTCATATCCACTACCCTGAAATCAGCAGACTTGTTAAAGAGACCTGCCAGGAATTTAATATACGGTATATTGAATATCCCAGTGTTTTTGATGCCATTGTTGCCCATGTTCGGCATCTGAGAAGTTTGGGAAGAGCCTGATTACTTACCATTCATAATAGATTTTCAAATCCCGACCTTCCAAAATAGGCCGGGATTTGTTTTTCTTCAAAGGAGAGTTACTCACCCTAAAAATAAACATGAACAAGGAACGCAGGTTATTGCTGATTCTGGCTGCCATACAATTTACGCACATCATGGACTTCATGATCATGATGCCTTTGGGCCCACAGCTGATGCGGATTTTTAGCATTAGTCCTGCGGAATTCAGCCTGCTGGTTTCCAGTTATACTTTTAGTGCAGGCATTTCAGGTTTTAGTGGCGCATTTTTTCTACAACGTTATGAAAGGAAGCGCATGCTCCATTTTATTTTTTCCGGCTTTTTGCTGGGCACGCTGGCCTGTGCCATGGCGGGAAGCTATCATTGGCTGATGCTTGCCCGGGTTATTACCGGTGCCTTTGGTGGTTTACTGGGTTCGTTGATACTATCCGTTGTTGGTGATATGATCCCTTTGGAACGAAGGGCTTCGGCTATGGGTGTAGTGATGACCGCTTTTTCCATTGCTTCAGTAGCGGGTGTTCCTACGGGTTTATTTCTGGCTACCCGATTCAGCTGGCAGCTTCCATTTATATGCATTGTGGCCACCGGCATCCTGGTACAATGGGGAATTCACCGATGGGTACCCATTATGAAAGAACACGTCACGCTGCAGTCGGTGGAGCGCGACCTGCTCCGGCCTTTCCGGATGGTAGCCTCCTCCCCCGACCAGCAAAGAGCACTTTTTACGCAGGCATTCCTGGTGCTCGGACATTTCAGCCTGATCCCGTTTTTAAGTCCCTATATGGTATCTAACGTTGGATTTACGGAAAATGAACTACCCCTGATATATCTCCTTGGCGGTGCCGTGAGTATAGTATCGCTTCCCGTCATTGGTTTACTTGCCGACAAATACGGGCGTTACCGGGTTCTTGTGTATGGCATCTTCCTTTCGGCCATTCCACAATGGCTGATCACCAATATGCCACCCGTGCCCGTGTGGATGGCGCTGACGGTTACCACCTTTTTCTTCATTACTACAGGAGGCAGGAACATCCCTGCCAGCACCATCATTACCTCCGCCGTTAATCAATCGCAGCGGGGGAGTTTTATGAGCCTGAACGTGGCGGTTCAGCAGCTTTCCAGCGGACTTGCTGCCTATATGGCGGGATTTATTATTTCAAAAGATCCGGCAGGACAACTGGTACATTACAATGCGGTGGGTTATATTGCCATTGGCTTCAGTTTTCTCGGCCTGGTCATTGCCGGAAAGATAAGACCTTCGGGCTGAACGGATGTTGTCAGTGATCCCTTTCGGTAAGCATGGCAGCAAGCTCACGCAGCGGCTTGGTTTGCTCATCGCGAAGCGGAAGGGCATCCAGGTGGGCCAGGGCATCACGGTAGAGGGCTCCCATCTTGTTTTCGGCCGCCTCGCGTACACCCAGTTTATCATAAATTAACGTTACGGCTTTCACCTTTTCAGCGGCATCTCCCCCTCTGTTACCGAGCCAAAAATCCAGATCGCTTTTATTTTCACCGCCTGCTTTCTCCAGGGCCGTAAGGAGTAAAAATGTCTTTTTATTAGCGAGGATATCACCACCCACCTGTTTCCCGAATTTGCCGGCGTCGCCGTATACATCCAGGATATCATCCTGCAGCTGGAAAGCAAGGCCCAGGTTCACACCAAAATTATAGAGGTGATCCATATCCTCCGCCGGGGCATCCGCTATTGAAGCGCCAATACCCAGTGAGGCGCCCAGGAGCACCGCCGTTTTAAGACGGATCATATGCAGATATTCCGGTATACTCACTTCCTCCGCCAGTTCATAATCCATATCGAGTTGTTGTCCTTCACATACTTCGAGCGCTGTTTTCAAAAACAAATGCATCACAGTTGGTATAGCCGTTACCGGTACCTGCATCATCAGCTGGCAGGACTTTACAAACATGGCATCACCGGAAAGAATGGCAATATCGGGGTTCCACTTTTCATGTACCGTGGCCTTCCCCCTGCGCAACGGCGCCTTATCCATAATATCGTCGTGCAGCAGGGTGAAATTATGAAACACTTCTATCGCCGCGGCTGCCGGCAGCAGGGTTTCATTTTTAGCCCCAAACATCCTTCCGGCCAGCAGCACGAGCAAAGGTCGCATCCTCTTACCTCCCAGAGAAAGCATATAGCGCACCGGAGCATACAGGGAGCGGGGTGAGTCGGGTACATCCAGCACCTTCAGGTAATGTTCGATACTATCCTGCAGTTCCTTTACAGCAGCATTCATCAGGCCGAAATTGTATGCCTGGCGGCGATCAAACGTTGAATACCCTCATCGAGGGGGGTCATCTTACGCTGGAGCAACTGACGCATGACAGAAATATCGGGACAACGACGGGTCATGTCCCCTTCTTTCAGGGCAGGCAGGAAAACGATCTGTGAGGAGGACTCAGTGATACTGATTACTTTTCTGGCAAGATCAAGAATCGTGATTTCATAGTCACTGCCGATATTGGCGACATCATTGACAATCCTGTCATTATAAAAGGCATTCAGACAAGCATCGATGTTATCATCAATATAACAGAATGTGCGTGTCTGGCTGCCATCTCCATAGATAGTTATGTCCTTATTAGACAATGCGGCGAACAGGAATTTCGACATCACAAAATCGGTACTTTGGTTAGGCCCATAGGTGTTAAAGAAACGAAAGATGGTAAACTCCAGACCGAATTCCTGGTAATACGCCCGCAGATAGGCTTCCCCAACATTTTTAACTATGGCATAGGGCAAGCGTGAATTGAGGGGTGTTGTATGTTCATTTTGCGGGAATTCCACCGGCTCGCCATATACTTCGGAACTGGAGGAAAAATAAATTCTTTTAACGCAGGTATTTTTACACAGGTCCAGGATATTCCTGATGCCGTTAAGATCATTCAACACCATCACCGGGTTGGCAAGGGTACGTTTCACCCCCACTACTGCCGCATAATGAAATACATAATCAAAAGAAAAGGATGAAAAAATGGTTGAAATATCATTGAAATTATTCACATCCGCCTTGATAAATTTTATATTATCATGGATGGAGACAGGCAATTTCTTCAGTGAACCTGTCAGCAGATTATCAACGATAACAACAAAATTATCCGGATTATCGGCAAGGCGTTGCGCGAGGCAACTGGCGACAAAGCCTGCACCACCGGTAACCAATATTTTTTTTTGCATAATTTACTGCCCGGAGAGGGCAAAGGGGTTTTGGAGTGTAACCCGCAGGCAGGTATTCGCTGCCGCAAGGCAATACGAAGTTAAACATTTATTAAATAAATCGCTCTTTCACAAAAAAAAATATTCATTCTGAAAATCACAGGGAGCGGTTAAATGATAATTTGGTGAGCAGAATTATTTCAGAGGCAAAGCAGATAAAATATGGGGCAAGCGAATCATTGCTCTTCGGCAACAGTCAGGAGGTACTTTCCATAGCCGCTTTTAATGAGGGCCTGTGCGAGTACTGTTAGTTCATTTTTAGTAATAAATCCCATCCTATAGGCTATTTCCTCAATGCAACCAATTTTTAAACCTTGGCGTTCTTCTATCACCTGGACAAATTGAGCGGCCTGCATCAATGATTCAAAAGTACCAGTATCGAGCCATGCGGTACCTTTATCGAGGATACCTACTTTCAGGTGACCTGATTCGAGATAAGCTTTATTAACGTCTGTTATTTCATATTCACCACGCGGGCTGGGCTGAAGGGATTTCGCAATTGCCACCACATCGTTATTATAAAAATACAATCCCGGAACCGCATAATTAGATTTGGGAACCAGCGGCTTCTCTTCAATACTGACGGCCTTCTTATTTTTGTCAAACTGAACTACGCCATAGCGCTCGGGGTCAGAAACATGATAAGCAAACACAACACCTCCTTCGGGGTTATTGTTTTCCTGCAATAACTGCTGCAGACCGGTACCATAAAAAATATTGTCACCTAAAATGAGCGCTACTTTGTCATTGCCGATAAATGCTTCGCCAATGATGAATGCCTGGGCAAGTCCGTTGGGTTCCGGCTGGATGGCATATTCAAAATTACAACCCAGGGATTTGCCATCGCCTAATAGTTTTTTAAACATTGGCTGATCATGCGGGGTAGTGATGATCAGTATTTCATGTATGCCTGCCATCATCAGTACACTCAGCGGATAATAAATCATGGGTTTGTCATACACCGGCATCAATTGTTTACTGACTGCTATGGTGAGCGGATGAAGCCGCGTACCGGAACCTCCGGCCAATAGTATTCCCTTCATTGGTTTATTGGTTTATAGTAAAAATATAATCACCTTTAATGCACTTCGGCTTTACTTTTTACAAGGGCACATTTTTACAAAGATGAAGTTTACGAATTAAAAAACACAAGGTTTCGATGTCAATATTAAACAATGCCGTGTGAATTGCGCTTACACTTAAAAAAGATCCAGGATGACACCCTCCTGCTTTCCATCCAGTGAGGCATGAAAAGGGAATTTCCGTATTCACAGGGGATTGCGCAGCGGGTTAAATCCTGTTCAGGTATAATTAAAGCGGGTAATATCAAACCTTTACCTTAAAGCGAAATGGAGTACAATGGCATAGTTACATCCACCGTCACCCAATTAGACCACCCGCACGAAATGTGAAAAGGTTAGCAATGGCGGGTTGCATTCTATTTCCTCTTTGCCGTAATTTCACGGCATGAATATCAGTATCACCGATGGCATGAATTTTCTGTCGAAAGCCAGCCCTGTACGGGTGTGGAACGCTGTCAAAGTACTGAGCAGTTATTATTATTCGCGCTTCACCGGAAAAGCGGTGCAGTGGGGATTCCCTATCGCGGTATCATTTGAACCCACTACCTCCTGCAACCTGCGTTGCCCTGAATGTCCGAGTGGCCTGCGCTCATTTACACGGCCTACGGGCATGCTGGATGAGGATTTGTTTAAAAAGGTGATGGATGAACTGGCAGACAAGCTGTGGTACCTTATTTTCTACTTCCAGGGCGAACCATTTCTCAATCCGGGATTTCTTAATTTGGTTCGTTATGCCTCACAAAAGGGTATATACTGCGCAACTTCCACCAATGCGCATTATCTTACGGATGAGGTTGCCCGAAAAACTGTCCTGTCGGGCCTGGACCGGTTAATCATTTCCATTGACGGAACCACACAGGAAGTGTATGAGCAGTACCGTGTAGGCGGCAAACTTGAAAAGGTGCTTGAAGGTACCCGAAATATCATCAAATGGAAACGGGAGCTGAAATCACGGACTCCGCATGTGATATTTCAGTTCCTGGTTGTGAAGCCCAATGAGCATCAGATGGAAGAAGTCAGGCGATTGGCCGGGGAATTGGGTATTGATGCTGTGGGCTTTAAAACCGCGCAGGTGTATGATTTTGAAAATGGAAACGCCTTAATACCCAGTATTGACAAATACTCACGCTATGCCAGGGAGAAAGACGGCAGGTGGAAGATAAAAAACAAGCTGCTTAACCACTGCTGGAAATTATGGCACAGTTGTGTCATCACCTGGGACGGAAGTGTAGTGCCCTGTTGCTTTGACAAGGACGCCCAACATGCCATGGGGAGTCTGAAAAATCAAACCTTCGGGAAGTTATGGAAGAATGAAGCATACCACACTTTCAGGGCATCGGTACTGCGGTCACGAAGTGAGATTGAGATCTGTAACAATTGCACAGAAGGCACCAGGGTATGGGGCTGAATGCCCGGCATTACCTCCGGTTGAAGAATGCTTTAACCTTATCGTTATCCTTTCTTAATACAGAGGTGGCATGGACTTTCCGGCTACAAAAAAACAGAAAGTGGCATCATGCATGCTGACGGCTCTCCGCCGCTTCGCGCATGAGTTCTTCAACTTCCTCAATTTCCAGGGGTATGGCAGCCATCAGATCCACCGGCTCTTTGGTAGTAACCAGGATATCATTTTCAAGGCGGATACCCAGTCCTTCTTCCGGGATATAAATACCGGGTTCACAGGTAAACACCATGCCTGCCTGCATTGGCTGGTAACGGTCACCGATATCATGTACATCAAGGCCCAGGAAATGAGAGGTACCATGCATGAAATACTTTTTATAAGCCGGCAGGTCAGGGTGCTGATTTTTCACCTCTTCCCGGGTGATAAGTCCCAGTGAAATCAATTCTTCCTCCATACATTTTCCAACTTCCGCATGATACTTTTCAATGGTATTGCCCGGCACCAGCATAGCGGTGGCCGCCTTCATCACCCGCAGCACAGCATTGTACACATCACGCTGACGATCGGTAAATTCACCACTCACTGGCACACAGCGCGTAAGATCTGCAGCATAATTGGCATATTCAGCACCGAAGTCGAGAAGAATGACATCGCCGGCCTTGCATTCACGGTTATTATCGGTGTAATGCAACACACAGGCGCTGGGTCCGCTGGCAATAATTGGTGTATAGGCATGACCGTTAGCACGTTTGCGGATAAACTCATGGGTAATTTCCGCTTCTATCTCGTACTCCATCACCCCGGGTTTTACGAAGCGCAGCACACGGCGGAATGCCTTTTCTGTAATGTCTATGGCACGCTGCATCAGTTTAATCTCTATATCATGCTTAATGGCACGAAGTTGCGCAAGCAGGGGGCCTGAACGGTCATAGGTGTGTCCCGGATAAGCGCTTTGCATCTGCCTTGCAAAACGCAGGTCTCTGTAAGGCACCTCCGACGAGAAGCGGTCATTTTCATTGATATTATGATATACCCTGCGGCAATGATTCATCAGCATGGGCACGATGCTGAGATAATCCTCCAGCCAGAAAACACTCTGTATGCCGGATGCAGCGCGGGCTTCCTCCTTGGTATATTTATGCCCTTCCCATACCGCGATATGCTCATTGGTTTTCCTCACAAAAAGGATTTCCCGGTATTTAGGCAAGGGTGCATCAGGAAACAACACCAAAATGGTTTGCTCCTGGTCGATACCAGACAGATAAAATAAATCGGAGTTCTGACGGAATAGAAAGTTCGCATCACCATTACGGGGCATTTCATCATTGGCATTAAAAAATGCCATAGAGTGCGGCTGCATAAGTGCAGTAAACCTGGCCCGGTTTGCCACAAACAGAGAAGAATCGATGGCCGTATATTTCATAATATTAATAAGTTAGGCGTTCAAAGTTTTTATGGGGGTACAGACTACGAAAGTACTAAAGAAGGAAATACGAACAGACAAATTATATACGGTGGCGCATGTTCCGGATGGCGGCATATGATTTTATTCAGAAAAAACAATATGCTAATTGAATATCAGGTAATTGACAGGTTTACATTTACACAGTCAAATCCTGTTTTGTATTGCTGATCCCATTAAATTTGTGCCTCAAAATCTGATAACGGTGCAAACCGAACAGAAGCATACTTGTTATTGATACAGACGCATTCAACTTATGACGAACTTCTTTGAGTTTCTGAACTCATCCGTTGGGCGAAAATGGCTGATGGCCCTGACCGGCATCTTCCTTAGCCTCTTCCTGGTAGTACATGTATCGGGAAACTTACAACTTTTCAAAAACGATGGAGGCATGGCCTTCAATCAGTACTCGGTATTCATGACCACCTTTCCCCCTATTAAAATTATTTCTTACCTCTTATACGCTACCATACTGCTACATGCTGTCAATGGTTTTTACCTGGTGTTACGCAATCAGAAGGCGAGGCCTGTAAAATATGAGAGCAGAAAAGATACCCGTTCCACCAGTTGGGCCTCGAGGAACATGGGGATACTGGGAACCATCCTGTTAATTTTCATTTTTACACACATGATCAATTTCTGGTACCAGTATAAATTCGGTTCCATGAACTGGAAGAGTTATGTTGTTGAATCCACCACCGGGAACATTATAAAACAAGACCTTATTCCTGCTGCTGATGCGGCGGCCCAGCAACTCAAACCGGCAAGCATGGATTACATGGGCAATACCATTGTCATTTGTAAGGATTTATATGCGGTGGTGGCCGAAGCCTTTAAAAATCCGGCCATCGTAGCCTTTTATGTCATCAGCATGTTAGCGCTTTCTTATCACCTGCTGCATGGTTTTCAAAGTGCTTTCCAAACGATGGGCCTCCGCCGTAAAAAATACGAGCGCCTCATACGGGGCACCGGCTCCCTGGTATTCGCCATTATCATTCCTGCACTTTTTGCAGCCATGCCCATTTATTTTTTATTCTTCAACCACTAAGCATACCCATCGAAATGACTCTCGATTCAAAAATACCTGCCGGCCCTCTCGCTGAGAAATGGGACCGCCATAAATTCAGTTGCAAGCTGGTGAATCCGGCCAACAAGCGTAAGTACGATGTAATCATTGTAGGGACGGGCCTGGCCGGTGCATCGGCCGCCGCATCGCTCGCTGAGTTGGGTTA
>CAZHSC010000006.1:1668-6424 GCA_964534995.1 uncultured Bifidobacterium sp. | reverse complement strand
AATGTAAAAACCTTCTGCTTTCAGGACTCACCCCGCCGTGCGCACAGTATCGCCGCGCAGGGAGGAATTAACGCCGCCAAGAATTACCGCAACGATGGGGACAGCATCTACCGGCTCTTTTACGACACTATCAAGGGAGGAGATTACCGTGCCCGTGAAGCCAATGTACACCGACTGGCCCAGGTCAGCGTAAACATCATTGACCAGTGCGTTGCGCAGGGAGTTCCTTTTGCCAGGGAGTACGGAGGTTTACTTGATAACCGTTCCTTCGGAGGCGCTCAGGTATCGCGTACTTTCTACGCCAAAGGGCAAACCGGGCAGCAATTGTTGCTGGGGGCCTACTCGGCCATGAACCGTATGGTGGGTGAAGGCAAGATAAAAAGTTACACACGCCATGAGATGCTGGAACTGGTGATGGTTGACGGACAGGCACGCGGTATTATTGCGCGCGACCTGGTAAGCGGAGAAATAGAAAGACACAGCGCCCATGCCGTGGTATTGGCTACAGGCGGATATGGCAACGTTTTTTATCTCTCCACCTATGCACGAGGATCTAACAGTACCGCGATATGGAGATCGCATAAGAAAGGTGCCTTCTTCGGTAATCCCTGCTTTACACAGATACACCCCACCTGCATTCCGGTTTCCGGCGATCATCAGTCCAAGTTAACGCTGATGTCGGAATCATTGCGCAATGATGGCCGTATCTGGGTACCCAAACAAAAGGGCGACACCCGCAAGCCGGAGGATATTCCTGAAGAAGAAAGGGATTACTACCTGGAACGCCGTTACCCTTCTTTCGGAAACCTGGTACCCCGTGATATCGCCTCCAGGGCCGCGAAGGATATGTGCGACAAGGGTTACGGTGTTGGCAAAACAGGTCTTGCCGTTTATCTCGACTTCAGCGACGCGATCCGCAGAATGGGTGAGAAAACGGTGGAGGCTAAATACGGGAACCTTTTTGACATGTACATGCAGATTACCGGTGACAATCCCTACAAAACCGCCATGATGATTTATCCAGCGGTACACTATACCATGGGAGGATTGTGGGTGGATTATAACCTGATGACCACCATCCCCGGGCTGTATGCAACGGGAGAAGCTAACTTCAGTGACCATGGCGCCAACCGCCTGGGAGCCTCCGCGCTGATGCAGGGTTTGGCGGATGGCTACTTTGTGTTGCCCTATACCATCGGTGATTACCTCGCTGATGTTGAGCGCAAGCCGATTCCCAATGACAGCGCTGAATTTATGGACGCTGAGAAAAAGGTAAAAGAGCGCCTCAACACCCTCCTTACTATCAAAGGAAACAAAACAGTACACGAATTCCACCGCGAACTCGGTTTAATCATGTGGAATCACTGCGGCATGGGCCGGAATGCGGAAGGTTTGAAACAAGGCATTGAAAAGATCCGCGTTTTACGTGATGAATTCTGGAAAAATCTGCTGGTACCCGGAACAGACCAGGAATTGAATCAGAATCTTGAAAAAGCGGGACGGGTTGCCGATTTTCTCGAGCTGGGAGAACTTATGATGAACGACGCGTTGCACCGCAATGAAAGTTGTGGCGGACACTTCCGGGAAGAATATCAGACCCCCGAAAACGAAGCCCTGCGTGACGATGAAAACTTCGCGTATGTGGCCGCCTGGGAATATAAAGGTGAGGGACAGCCGCACCAGCTGCACAAAGAAAATCTGGTTTTTGAAAATGTTAAATTAACTCAACGTTCTTACAAATAATCCAAACCCATTAAGTCATCATTTTTTACAGGATGGCAGAAAAAAAAGCCTGCTATGAGCGGAAATATGAATCTTACCCTTAAAGTCTGGAGACAGAAAAACACCAAGGAAAGCGGACGTTTTGAAACCTATACCGCAAAAAACATCAGTCCTGACATGTCCTTTCTGGAGATGCTGGATGAAGTTAATGAAGTCCTTGTTAAAACAGGAAAAGAACCCATTGCCTTTGACCATGATTGCCGCGAAGGCATTTGCGGGATGTGCAGTATGTATATTAACGGCAGGGCTCACGGTCCGGTAAAAGGTGTTACGGCATGCCAGCTACACATGCGCAGTTTTGTGGATGGAGATACCATTACCATTGAACCCTGGAGGGCCGCGGCATTTCCCGTGTTACGCGACCTGGTGGTTGACCGAAACGCCTTTGAACGCATCCAGCAGGCAGGTGGCTTTGTATCAGTAAATACCGGTTCGGCTCCCGATGCCAACGCGATACCCGTACCCAAAGAAAATGCGGACGAAGCCTTCAATTCGGCGGCTTGCATTGGATGTGGGGCCTGTGTAGCCGCCTGTGTAAACAGTTCAGCCATGTTATTTTTATCGGCCAAAGTTTCACAATACGCGCTTTTACCCCAGGGACGCGTTGAGGCTAAACGCAGGGTGGCCAACATGCTCAAAGCACATGATGAAGCCGGTTTTGGTGCCTGCACCAATACAGAAGCCTGCGAAGCGGAATGCCCGAAAGGAATTTCGGTGACTAATATCGCCCGTCTCAACAGGGAGTTCGCCGCAGCCGCCTTCAGCGGGGAGTAAACGGCTCCGCCGCGTTATGGCAGTATTGTAACTGGTTAAAAAAATACGGAAGGGCCTTATCAATGAAGGGGCCCTTTCTCTTTGATATCGAGATAGTCAAAAAACAGTATTCAGCTGAAAACTGAGATATGACATCTTTTCATTAAACCCCGTAGGTATACTATAAAATAAAATTTTGTTGTACCTGATCTGTGATACCAACATTAAAATCCTTTAAGGAACCAGTCATGCATTACGGCTGTCATCCTCTTCCAGTCTGACGACCCAATTCCAACAAATCTTTGTACGCATAATATTCCAGAAATACCACCTTACATGATAAGGAATAAAGCAACACAATCAATACCGCTTACAGTTATTTCCACTTTCATTATTATTTACACACAAAGTCAGGATAAAATATTTTTATAGACAGTTTGCAATTCACTCATTGATATATCCCATACCTTTTCATTTCGCTTTGCCGTTAAACGTATACGATAGATTGCGTTTAATATTTGATTGATCTATGTTAAAGAACAGGACTTCGCAGCTAATGCAGCCGGTAAGGAAGGATTTCATTTGAGAAAATTACTTTAGAAAATCCGTAGAAAACCCGTGAAGCTCAGAAAAGTTACAGGCAATTAACCCTAAAAAAATAATATACATTCCCATAAAATAATTAACAGAGAGCAAAAGGCGCATAATTTTAAAAATTTGCATTCAGAAATAAAGGCAGGGGTCTACGTCCATGCCTCTTGGTAAATTTAATTCATAGAAAAATTTCAATCGTATCATAAACGCTAATATTCGCTCACCAATTACGATGAACTTGCAAAGTTCCATTTATAACTTTAATATGAAAATGGGGGGATACCATCCCCGCCCCTGCACAAAATTAGAATACAAAAAATTGTCAGTCGTATGAAACGCTTATATTCGTCTGTAATATACGATGAGTTTGCAGATTTTCATTTATAACTTTTAATATGAAAAATCGGGGGACGCTATCCCCGCCCCTGCACAAAGCTAGAATATAATAAATTGCTAGTCGTATAATAAACGCTTATATTCGTTTGCTATATAAGATGAGTTTGCAAATTTTCACTTATAATTTTAATATGCAAATCATGGGATACGATTCTTACCCCTGCAAAAAATTAGAATATAAAAATTGTCAGTCGTATTATCAGTGTTTACATTCGCTTGAACCATGCATTATGTCTGATAAATATTACACTTAATTTCATATATAAAAATAAGAGGGGTATCATCCTCTCATCTGCGAAAATTTACATATCAGGAACTTTTTTTCAAGATAAGTGTTAAACTCAAAAAATAAACCTATAACCTGATTTAATTGTATGGAAAATAGCCGGATATTGTCACCGGATTAAAACCGGACATCAGTTAGAAACATACTATTTACTGGCATATGAACAACTTCCACAACATGGAGTGCCGCCCTTTCCAAACGGATCCGCCCCTTAAATGTCATGTTCTGCCACTTTTCATACTTTTATTTGCATTTGCGTTGTAAATTAGCATTCAGAAATTGGTATCCGGGTATGAAAACGCTGTTATTGGCCATTTGCTTCCTGCTGTTTGGACTGAATATACATGCACAACTATTCTGTTACCCCTGCAAGGATCCCACCAAGGTTGAAAATATATTTTTTACCTGCAATCAGGATTATAATCCGGTATGCGGATGTGACGGAAAAACATACCGTAATGACTGCTTTGCCCTTAACAAATACGCCTTTTTCCCTTGCGGTTATTTTAATGGTATTTGCGGAAATTTTGACATGGACCTGAACCCAACCTTTATGGAAGTGGGAGATGTTTCGTTACGGATTCAGGTATATAACCGAAGTTCAGGGTACATCAACATCAACGTATTCAATGCATATGGCCGTTTGCAGTTTCAGGGGGTATTTCCGCTGAGCAGGAATGTTAATTCAGACGGTAGCCTGAGTGGACCCTCTAATACCATTTACAGCATCAGTACCGCAAGCTGGGAAAGGGGCTTGTATATTATTGAAGCCATATTTGAGGGAGAAAGAAAAATATTCAAAATAGTAATCGGGGCTTCCCCCTATTAATCACAACTTCCGGAACCGACTTATTGAAAATGGCAACAGAAAGGAAAACGCAATCCTTTAGTTGCCTGATGAAAGTCCCTTTACATATTTTATGAGTTCCGGAAAAAAGCGGTTAA
>CAZHSC010000006.1:0-1658 GCA_964534995.1 uncultured Bifidobacterium sp. | reverse complement strand
AAACTCATTTTCAAATTCAATATAATTTTTTTCAAGGGAGAGGTGCGCGTATTGCATATTTGATTCGAAGGAGGTACGTTGGGACAGGCCGATAAGCGCCTTTTGCATACCCTGAAGGGTGGCATAATTCAACAGCCAGTTTTGCTGTATCATATATTTCAGCATGTGACGGGTGCGCACCGGGAGGAGGTAATCATGCGTCTGTAACAACAGATAAGTATCGGCTGCGAATTGCTCTAATGAATGTGGATGATACAATAACCAGTCGCGGGCGAGAAAATGATCATAAAATATATCAACGATAACAGGTGCGTACTTACGAAATTCAGGACGCAGCCTGGCTTTACTTTCCTCTACAACGGGATGCGAATCCGTAAACGAATCGATTAACCGGTGAATGCGAATTCCTTCTCTTATCTCACCCGTGTAATTCTCCACCGCACTTCCTTTGACATGATCAGCAATAAAGTTGCCGAGCATAATGTTACCGGGAGCCGGTGATAGGAACAGGTGAGCGAGGTAATTCAATTGAATCAGCGAAATAAACAAGATCAAGAAGACCCGGGGATCATCACCTGTGCTATTCAGAATGTAATGGAACTGAAGGTATCACCAAGGCTCAGATCACCCGAAGTATAACCTTTATTGAACCAATGCATCCGTTGCTCAGATGTTCCGTGGGTAAAGGCATCTGGTATCACCCTTCCCTGTACCTCCCGCTGCAGACGGTCATCGCCGATAGCATTCGCCGCCCGCAATGCCTCATCAATATCACCTTCCTCCAAAACCCCTTTCCATTTATCCGCATAATGGGCCCATAGCCCTGCGTAAAAATCCGCCTGCAGTTCCAGGCACACGGAAAGCTGATTTGCAGCGCGTTCCCCAAGACCCTGCTGCTGCTTATGCACTTCGCCGGAAGTACCCAATACATTCTGCACATGATGGCCTACTTCATGGGCAATCACGTAGGCCATGGCGAAATCACCGGGTGCATTAAAACGCTCTTTCAACAAACGGTAAAATGATAAGTCAATGTACAGCTTTTCATCCGCCGGACAATAGAAGGGGCCTGTAGCTGCCTGCTGAAAACCACAAGCGGATTCAACAGCCTCATCAAATAACACCAATACCGGCTTGCGATAAGACTTGCCAAATTCTTCCTGAAATATCCTTTCCCATATATCTTCAGTATCCTTTAATACAACCGATACAAATGCTGCTTCCTCATCATTTAGATCAGGAACCTGAACCGTTGAAGAAGATGTTTGCTGTTGTTGAAGCACCTGCAGGGCCTGTTGCGGATCGCCGCCCAAAAACATATAAATGATGGCAATGACCAGTCCAACAATACCGAGTCCAGCTATAGGTTTTGTCATTCCACGCCGGTCTTCCACATTTCCGGAGCGATTTCTTCCTAGCCATTTCATGAGATGAAATTTTTTTTGATGGTACGGGATGTATGGATGTATGGTGGTTTACGGATGTACGGAGGTTTACGGATATACGGATTAACGCGGATGTACGGATGTATGGTGGTTTACGGATGTACGGATTAACGCGGATGTACGGATGTTTACGGATGTACGGATTAACGCGGATGTATGGATGTTTACGGATGTACGGATTAACGCGGATGTACGAATGTTTACGGATGTACG
>CAZHSC010000005.1:17621-82211 GCA_964534995.1 uncultured Bifidobacterium sp. | reverse complement strand
GAAGGGATACTTCCATCATCACGGTGGATCCCTGCTCTGGCATCTCCGAAAATCCCGGCAATGGCATACAACTCTACCCGAACCCCGGCAGCGGCCTGTTTCACCTGGAATGGAACGGAAAGATAGAGGAAATAATCATCAGCGATAGCCGCGGAAGATGGGTGGAGAGAATCATCCCCTCCCAAAACCAGGTGCTGCTCAACCTTGAAAAGGAGCCGGAGGGCCTCTATTTCCTCAAAGTACGCGGAGCGGAAAAAGAACAACTGCTGCCCCTTATCATTGCAAGGTAACGGAACGGATCCGTAGATGCTGATCGTGCAGGAGGCACGGAAAGTACCGACATTTGCCATGACGGCAGGGAATAGTGCCGGTACCGGTTATGATTCCGGTGCGACAATGGATTTCAACAGTATCCACCATGTACCATGAAATTTAGTAAGTTTGTTATACAATAAAAAATAACGAGATGATGAAAAAAATTCTACTACACGTAATATTGGTGATGTGTTGCCTTGCCCCTTCATGGGCGCAAAACCTGATTCAGATGCCTTTACCGGCTCAGGTAACTACTTTTTCGGGCAGTGTGCGCGGTTACTGGTTTACCTCCCCCACCTGTTTTACCATTACTGGTGCCCAGGTACCCTTTGATGCGGCGCCCGGAAATCAAAGCATAGCCATCGTAAAACTGGATAACGTACCCCCGCTGTACAGTACCGTAACGAATAACTTTACAGTGCTGTATCTAACGCAGAACAATCCGGATACGGGTATACAGGCCTTGAACATTGAAGTGGCGCCGGGCGATATCATCGGCGTACTGGGGGTACGTAAAAACAGCGGCGGCAGCGATGTGAACTCCTACTCCACTTCGCCGAGCACCAGCGATATCAATGGCTTTCCGGTAACGATACAGCGGCTTGGCATGCAATTCTCCCTGTCCACCACCGCTCCGCAGGACCTGTGGACAGAATCCGGAGGAAGCATCAGCAGGGTGTTCCTGTATTACGATACTACCTATACCATTAACGTATATGCCAACTGGCAGGGAGGTACCACCTATGCTTTCAGCAACGGCGCCAGCTCGGCGGCTACCTCGGTATGGGATTACGGTGACGGGTCGCCGTTAGATACTGCCTACAACCCGACCCACACTTTCGCCGCACCGGGCAACTATACGGTATGTTCCTATATCACCGGCGCCTGCGTGAGTGATACCGTTTGCACCACCGTCATTATCTGCCCCGCCCCGGCGCTGGCGGACTACAGCTATACTATCAACTATCCTACGGTGGACTTTACCGATAACTCGCAGAACACCACCACATGGCTCTGGGATTTTGGCGATGGTACCACATCCACCCAGCAGAACCCCTCCCATAGCTATGCTACCTTTGGCTTGTATACCGTTTGCCTCACGGCGACAGATACCTGCGGCGGGGTGAATACCGAATGTAAAAACATCTCCGTATGTCCCAACGTGCTGCCGCTGAGCCTGGGGAGTGATATTACCGCCTGTGGAAGTACAGTGCTCAGTCTACCGGGCTCCTATTCCACTTATCTCTGGAGTACTTCCGCCACCACGTCTACGCTTACTGTTACGGCTTCCGGTACTTACGATGTAGTGGTTACCGATGCAGCCGGTTGTTCCGGTGCAGACACAATAAATGTCACCATAAATCCTTTCCCCGTTGTTTCTTTGGGTAATGACTCTGTTTCCATCTGCGGCGGGAATGCCATCCTCCTCGATGCGCAGAACCCCGGCAGCAGTTACCTCTGGAGCACCTCCGAAACGACACAGACGATATCCATTACACAAACAGGAGTGTATTCCGTGACGGTAACTAATGGATTCGGTTGCTCGGCCGGTGATTTTATTGTTGCTACTATTTACCCGATACCTGTTGTATTTCTCGGTAACGACCTTAGTATCTGCCAGGGCTTTGTGTCCATAAACGCGGGAAACCCGGGCAGCTCGTATTTGTGGAATACGGGAGCCACCACACAAAGTATTCTTGTAAATTCCGGAGGCAGCTACTTCGTTACCGTAACGAGCGTGAATGCTTGTACCTCGACCGACACCATTAACATTGTGATGAACGCGCCTGCTGTAACCTATGTGGAAGCGCAAACGCTGGTATGCGTATTCTCTTCACCCATCACACTTACTCCCGGCACACCCGCCGGAGGTACTTACAGCGGCCCGGGTGTTACCGGCAACCAGTTTGATCCCGCCGCCGCAGGGCTGGGCGCGAAAAATATTATTTATGCGTACACCGATTCAGCAGGCTGTGTGGGCCGCGACACCTCCGTCATCACTGTGGATCCCTGCTCGGGAATCGGTGAAATTGAAAAGGCGGGCATCAGCCTGTATCCGAATCCGGGCACAGGCTTGTTTCAGCTGAAGATGAAAGAAAGTGCGCAGCGCGTCACGGTCACCGGCAGTGATGGAAGACAGGTGTATGAGCGCATCGCGCCTCCGAAGCAATGGGTACTGGATCTGAGCAAGGAAGCGGAAGGATTGTATATTTTGCAGGTGCAGGAAAACGGCAACAGTTACTCCCTGCCTTTTTTGATTGCCAGATGATATACCGGATACCGGCATAAAGAAAGGGCTGTCAGTGATGATGGCCCTTTTTATATTGGAAATGTCCCGTCCTGTAACAGGTAGACACAAATCCATCTAAAAATGGAAAAACAGGAGTAAAACAATGCTGAAAAAGTCGATAAGTTTTCATGTACCGATTTTATGAATTCTTGCATGAAACAGCGTGAAGGCGATTTAGGATTTAGAAACAGATGCTGACAACTTCAATAATGTTAAAGATTACATAAGCGTTTTTGTTATTATACACGGTACGAGAATAAGCTTAAAAGGAAACATTGAGTAAGTCCTGTAGGAAAGTGATGAGGTCAATTTGAACTTCAACGTGGTTGTCAGCTATAGCGGGATATACAAACGTTTAAATTGGGTGATAAACGAATCCGGCTGCTAAAAAATATTCCGTTTATGGCGTATATTTTTTTTACTGAAACCGGGGGCCTCCGGCCCCACCCCAATTCAAAAATAGTCATTTGGGAATAATTAGTCGTACGATAAGTATTTATAAACGTTTAATACAGGATATGGCTGAACATTAAATTAAAATTGCCGGAAATAATTTAGTGATAGAACTTTTAGCCGGGGGCCTCCATCCCCGCCCCTGCACAAATCTACATTATAAAAATTGGGAAGTCGTATAATAAACGTTTATATACGTTTACATCAAGTCGTCTTTAAAGATAATAAATGAAATAGAAATTTCAACAGCGATAAGGGGGGATGCCATCCCCGCCCCTGCACAAATCTACATTATAAAAATTGGGAAGTCGTATAATAAACGTTTATATACGTTTACATCAAGTCGTCTTTAAAGATAATAAATGAAATAGAAATTTCAACAGCGATAAGGGGGGATGCCATCCCCGCCCCTGCACAAATCTACATTATAAAAATTGGGAAGTCGTACAATAAACCTTTATATACGTTTACATCGAGCTTTTCCGGAAAGGATAATTAAATCAATATTGAATTGACAAAATAGGGCTAAGTCATGCCCGCCCTGGTTGATATTTTTCATCATAGAAAATATCCGGTCGTATAATAATCGTTAATTTAATTTGGAAAACGAATCCGGCTGCTGAAAAAAATTCCGTTCATACGTGGTACAATATATTACTAAAACCGGGGGCCTCCGGCCCCGCCCCAAATCAAAAATAGTCATTTGGGAATAGTTAGTCGTATGATAAGTATTTATAAACGTTTAATACAGGATATGGCTGAACATTAAATTAAAATTGCCGGAAATAATTTGGTGATAGAACTTTTAACCTGGAGCCTCCGGCCCCGCCCCATATCAAAAGTATTCGATTAAAAATATTTATGCTTTTAGAAAGCGATTGCATTTAATGAACAAAGTATCCGGCTAAAAAAGATATTTACCCTGACTTCTGCTGAAGTATTATACAAGTCTGGTATATTGTGTATGACAGGAAATTCAGGCTATCCATAGCGCCTTCCGTTGAGTTGTACAAGAACAATTTGACTGACTGAAAAGAAGCGCAATGCTGTTTTTTTAAAATATGCCTATATTTATCCTGCAACATAATTACTATGAACAAGTTCCTCTCCCTTGCCCTGCTGTTTTTCTTTATTGTTTCTGCTCAGGCACAGCCTCCCTTGAAAAATTCCATATCACCTTCCGGTCGTGTAAAAACAAATAAAATCCAGCCCGCAGGAAATGAAACATCTGACAGGGCAACGCTGCCGGGAATTCCCTGCAGTCCCGGGAACTTCTGGGCTATCAACAGCCTGGGCAATGGCAGCATTGATGAGCTGAATCTGAGCGGGGCTACGGTCAGCCTGGTGGCCTCCGGAATATTCACAGCCACAGAAGGCAACCTGGCCTATTGCAATAACCTGAACGGCGGTTCCTTCACGCCTACTTTTTATACCACCACCAACTCGCGTATTCCCGGGTATTATAACGGTACCGCATGGGTGAATACATCGGCAAATGCGGCACCGGACAAGATATTCAATTGCGGCGGTAACGGCAATTATCTCTATTATATCCTGTATGACAGCACTTCCACTTCCAGGGGTGTGGTTCGCTTTAACGGTACAAGCCTTTCACCCGTCTGGTCATGGGGCCCCGGCCGCAGGTCGAGTGTGGGGGACCTGGCGGTGGACCAGGCCGGTAATGTCTGGTTTTTTACAGGACCAACAGGTTCCGGGGCTGTTATATCTGATTCGCTGTATGTGGTGACGCCGGGCGGACAGTTGCTGATGCAATATGCCGCCAATCTGAATACCACTGCTTGTTATGGTATGATGCTGCTGAATAGCACCCTCTATCTCGCATTTGGTCCCGCACACCCCCAAACACCCAATGCGCTGTTGCCGCTTGTTCTGAATACGGGGACGGTAAGCGCGGGCGTAGCCATCCCTATGCCGTCCTCATCAACAGGATATGCCGACCTTGAAAGTTGCAACCCGGGAAGCCCCCTGGCGTTGGCAGAAGGCGGCAAGGTGGTTGACCTGATGCTTTATCCCAACCCGGTAACAACAACACTTACTGTTTATTTACCGCCCACACTAACGGCGGAGGCTGTACTAAGCATACAGGATGCACAAGGCAGGATTGTATATGAACAACGCCGTCTGAAGGGGAAGGAAACAGGGCGACATGAAATCAATTGCAGTCACTTTGCTCCCGGAAATTATATGGTAAGCATACATTCCGGCAACGGCATTTTCAACGCAAAAATGATGAAGCTGTAACAACAGCACTTTTTCCTCAACCTGCAGGAGTTCTGACAAACACACCAATACCATTATATTTTTAGGTGTGATAAATTAAAATTGCCTGCCGGAAGTAAATGGAAGGTATAAAATAGTATACTCCTTGCGCTGAATCATCCTATCCCATAAATAAACCCGTCTTTTTCCTGGCGGTTCTTTGAAAGGACTATCTGTATTAATTCACCAGCATCCTTGAATAAAACACTTCTTTCGTTACTTCATCCGTAATCCGGACGAAATACATCCCTGCCGGCATATTTTCTCTTTGTAACAGGTACGCGTTACCGTAGAATTTTTTGTCCGGCCCCGTTCTTCTTCCTGAGAGATCAGAAATTTCAAGTATGTATGTATGCTGTGACACTCCATCAAAGCGGATCATTGTGCTGCCGTGTAATGGGTGCGGTGAAAATGTAATTATCCCCTTGCTTTTTCCGCTCAACGCGATCAGGCCTGTGCTGCTGTTGCTGAAAGTGGTAAAGGTGGTATTGGTTGATACGGGAGCATTCTGATCGAAATAAATATATGCCGTGTTGTATACAATGGTGGGGTCCGTATTGAGAAGACTTCCTTTGGCTTTAAATAAAATGAAGCCATGGCTTTCCGGTTCATTGATATTGCTGTCGGGCAGGAGGATATTATCAAATGTCAACTGCATGATGTGGCCATTGACTTTTTGAATCCAGCAGGGATGGGAGGTGGCGATCACATACACGCTGTTGGGATCAAGTCCCGCGTCGATGGTGTCGATCACGACAATGTTAAAGGCGGTATCGTTTCCGGTGTTCTGAAAGCGGATCAGGTATCGTAACTCGGTATCCATGTCCACACGGTGGGCGCTGCCATCACCTTCCGGCATGACCTGTTTATCATTAGGATCAAAGGCGCAAAGGATGCTGTGATCGTAATCCGATGAATCGGTGCTCAGGATGACGCCCGATGTATCATAACAGGCGCCCAACGTAGAGGTATTTACAACAGTACCGGGACCGGGAAGGAGGTAACTGGAATAAAAGGTTCTTGTCTCAAAGGGTAGTAAACTGTCAAAGGTAAAGGTGATGGTATGTCCGCTTACCGTTCCGCCTGATGTAGAACCTGAAAAGAGCATAAGCGGATCAAAGGTGAATTGCACACTTCCCGAGTCAATATAAGTGCCGGTATTGCTTACTGTGGTCATGTATATCGCATTGGATGAGCAGCGTGGCAAGGTGCAGAAAGTAGAGACATACAGGCTGTGAAACATCGAATCGGGTTGTACCGCGAAATCCTGACCATTTATATCCGTGTTGGTGAGGGTAAGGGTGTGCGAGGGAATCCCGTTACTGATCGAGTAACCGTTTACGGGCAGATAGGAATACGTATAGGTGCCACTGCTGTCGCCGAAGATATAATTGCCAAGGTTATCGGTAAAGGTAATCTGCCCGGCCGGCGTTTTCTGAATTTGCTGCTGGCGGAGCGGAATATCGGGTCCGCCAAAGAGGCCGTCATTATCCACATCAAAGAAGACTTTTCCTGAAACGGTGTGGAGAAAGCTTCCGCTGTAGCTGAGGTAAACGGTGTCCCTGTCGGTGCAGCCCATGGAATCGGTAGTAGTTAAAATGTAAATTCCGGCGCCCAGGTTACCAATGGTGGAGGTGTTGATTCCGGTATTCCATTGATAAAAGTAGGGCGGGGTACCGCCGGAGGCAGTGGCGCTGATGATGCCGTCATTGCAGGATGGGCAGGAAGGGTTGGTAATGGTCAGGGTATTGAAAAGGGCCGTTCCCCATGAACCGATGGTGATACTTGCCACACCGTTACAGGTATCGGCGTTGGCATCGGTTACAATGTATGGATAGGTACCCGGGCAGAGGTCGGTGATTTGCAGGGAAACGCCGAAGTTGCTTCCAAGATTTTGTCCGTTGAAGTTAACGGTATAAGGCGGGGTGCCTCCCGAAAATGACATGAGTATCCATGCGTTACACTGACCGCATATGTTATTCCCGCTGCTGCCAATATTCACAAAACATTGCGCCTGTACGAACTGCGATAAGATGATGAAAAGACCGGTAAGTAGAAGTTTTTTCATGCGGAGATATTTAACAGAATAAAGGTAAGTAAAAAAGTCCGATGCAGCAGGATCAGACGGGAAGCAGGGTGCTCTGTGGTGCAGGTATATGCTGTGCAGGCGCATAACGCATCCTCACATTATTTGTCATGGAAACAGGATAAAACCAGGACATAGCAATGCGATCCGGGATCCAATCGGTGAGCATCCTGTACATCCCGCACTCGGGTAATAAAAAAGCCGCCCCGGTGAAGAGGCGGCTTTTAAGAAGGGCTTGCTTTTAATTACATCTTAACAATTTTACCCTGGCCGGCGATGCCGTTTACCCGGGCTTTGATGATGTAAGTTCCCGCCGCATAGGTGGAAGCATCAATGAAGATGTGGTTCACGCCTTTGTATACCGGACTGTTCTGGCCGCTTACTTTGCGTCCGCTGATGTCGAATACTTCAATCACCGCGAGGCCGCTGCGCTCACTGTTCATTTTCACGTCGATGTTCTGTCCGTTGATGCTGGTAGTGATTCCGATGCCGGAATTGATTTCGTTGATACCCGTGGTGCACTGAGGATCCAGGGGATCCAGGACATCTACCGCTACAGAGGTACCGGTAAGAATACACTGGGCATCCAGCACCAGGTCGCTCAGGAATACGGGAGGGTTACTGGCTGCAATGGCATTACCGAAAACTACAGGAGTCCAGAAATAAGTGCCATAAGGAATTGAAGTACCATTGATCAGCGTTCCGTCATTGATAAACTGACGGAGGCTGGTGGCAGGTGCCGGGAAGTTGAAAGTATAGCTGGCAACAAGGCTTGGCTCCAGCTGAGGGTTGGCGCTTCCTGTGATGGATGCATTGGTAATAACCCAGCTTACACCTGCGAAATCACCCACTGTGGGAGCGAAAACACCGGTAGAGGTGAACACTGCTGTATCACCACCGCAAAGTTGAGTAACGCTGGCTGTGGTTACTCCCGCCGAAATGCCGGGATCGGTACACTGTACGGTTGGAATGAGGAACCATTTGAATATTCCGTCAGAGTTGGGGGAGGTGGTGAAGCCTCCGGTCCACATATGTGTGGAATCCACAACACCCAGGGCAGTACGCTGAGCTGTGGTCTCGATGTCAGTCCAGGTTAAGCCACCGTCATCGCTGAAGGAAGAGCCGATGAATCCTTGGGCAGCGCCAGTACTGATCAGTCGTGAAGCGGTTCCGGGAACGTGCTTAACATCCGATCCGAAGAAGTTACCGGTGGGTGTGGCTACAGTCCAGGTGTCACCGCCATCGGAAGTTACACGCATGGTGTTGCCACCGGTGGTGGAATTATACAACCTGGCCAGTCCGTTGGTAGCGGAATAGAAACAGATGTCAATAGCGCCATTGGCAGGTACGGTGATACCCGTGCTGCTCACAGTCCAGTTCAGGCCACGGTCCGGTGAACGGTACACACGTCCTTTGTTGGTATCAAACCAAACTGTATCGCCAACTACCTGATAATGTCCTACAATACCGTATTCGCCGGCAAGGGGTGCGGGGATATTACCGGAGGGTACACGTGTCCAGTTGCTGCCACCGTCGGCAGTGGTATAAAGTTCATAATATCCGGCTTCAGGATCACCCATGGCAAAACCATTGTTGGCATCCCAGAAGTGTACTACGTTGGGAAAAGATTGGTTCAGGTTATTGTAAATAACACCCGCGCCTTGTTGGTTCCAGGTAGCGCCGCCATCTGTGGTCTTGTATATACCGCCGGCAACACTTGCAACGCTGCTGTACATTACCGCCCACGCGGTGTTGGAATCCAGACCGAAAATCATAGACCAGTCATGTGTAGCAGGAGCTCCTGTAACGGTACCTGCCACCCAGGTTACTCCTCCGTCGATGGTACGGGAAAAATCCTGGCGCTCCAGTCCTCCGCCGGAACCATCATAAGAACAGATCCAGACAACATTGGTATCAACAGGACTTACGAAACGTACTCCGCTGGAAATAGGCGTGAAGTTGGTGGCCTGGCTTACCCATGTGCCGATTTGCGCGTTAACAGTAACGGCGCATAGCACAAATACTGCAAATAGTAATAGTTTTTTCATTGTGTGATTTTAAGTTAATGTTGCCAAATGTAAAGATTAAAAATTGATTTTTGCTACTGCTTTTTTCAAGTAAATATTTGTTTTTCAATAAATATTGCATAGCAAGGATGCAAAATACCGCACCAGGGCTTATTTTTCTTCCCAAAAGCGCCCCGACCTGTGCAGGATCGTGGTTTTGCCTGCCGTTAATGGGCCCGAAACGAGGGCCGCCTGTATCGGTGCCTCCTCCGGAAGATGGCTGGCAGGTATTTCCGTAATGAGCCTGCTGTTGCCTGTAAGGTGACAGGGGAGCAGCATACGCAGTTCCGGTCCTCCGGGCAGCTGTATCTGTAGCCGGTTGCTGTCATTGCTGTAAAAAATTTTTCCCGGAGGAATCTTTATTTGAAATACAAGGGCGGTAGTGTGTGCGTTGATTTTTTCTGCGTCCATCAGCGAAAGCGAAACCGTATCAGTATATAGGGCGGCTGTTCCATATAAGGCGCGGTAGGGCGTCGCAGGCAGGCGGAAATAGTTTTTGTGGAGGACATCCAGAGCAGGAAGCCGCTCGGCCCACATTACCCACTGATCGTCTTTCAGGGTATTAACCTGCTCCTGAATACGGTCAATATGATCCCTTTGCATGACGATACTCACCGAGGCATCAGGGCCTTCATAAGACGATAGTAAAAGGCTTTCCATGCTGTAGCTCCAGCCGGTCATGGCAAAGGAGGTCTGCTCCATGAGTTCTTCCTTGACGATACCCTTTTTAATCCCCAGTTGCCTGGAAACATCCGTCAGTGCCTGAATCTGCCGTACCCGCAGCGTATAGGGCCTGGCAGTGATGCGCAACAGGTCTATGTGTAAGAGGAGTACCAACAGTAAAAAAATCCAGGAAGATATTCTGATGATAAACAATTTTGTGCGGAGGAGGATGCCGGGTGTGGCGAGGGCAATCATAGCGGGCAGGGGCAGCAGCATGCGCTCTGAGTAATTGCTGATGCCTCCGAAGCGATGCGTAGCTGTGATGAGTACAAGGTAGCCGGTTATGGAGAGAAAGAGCAACAGGGCCTGCCTGCGGCGGCCTTGCAGGAGGAGGAACAGGATAAGGACTGTAAATAACAGAGTAAGCAGGGTGTAGTTTCCGGCAATAACTGCGGCCAGGTCCGTAAAGGCGGAAAAGGACAGGGTTTTCAGATAGCCATAGTCGTTATATACTACCGGATAAAACGTTTTGCCGTGGTCGTAGGCGTCGAGAAAGAAAAACTTCAGGGCTGTCAGCACGGCAAAGGCGGGCCAGAGGATGCGTGGCAGCTTTCCCTTTTCGGGAGTATCCGACTGCCACCAGGCTAAAGAAAAGAGTACGGGATAAAAAAGCAGGGGATGCGAAAAAAGGATGAGCGCAAGCAGCAGCAGCAATATGAAGATCCGGAAACGGAAAGACCGGGAAAGCAGGTTCAGCCATACCGGAAGCAAGGCAATACCCTGCAGGAGTTCCGTTACCGGGCAAAAGAAACTGTAACGTACCGTGAGTGACAATAATAATAAAAGACTGATGATGCCTTGCCTCGTTTTTAAACCGTAAGCCAGCCAGAGAAACAGGACGTAATACCACAGGATATCCCCCACACTGTAGAGGATGGCAACTGCCTTTAAAGGCAACCGGAGCCAGGTGGCGATGACCGGCAACACCTGCGTGAAAATACCAACAGGCCGGCCATGGGCCATGAAAAAGAATTTCCGGTTGATGATTTCTATGAGGTAATGCGCGGCATCGAAAGCCTGCCGCTCTTTCCAGTAAAACAACGACAATACAAAAAGGCCCAGAAAAAATAACTGCCCCGTAAGTTGCAGTACAATCAGGTCGCGTTGTTTTTCGGGATAGAGTCGCGGCACAGCTTGGATGTGTTTATACGAAAGTAACGGGAAAAACACTGAATTTCTGCGTTCACTTTATTCCTTTATCAACGGGGCATAATGGATAAACCGGATATATGTATATATCTGCTGTTTGAAAACGGTCCTGCACCCTAAGGGAGCCAATGCTGATAAAGCGGTTGCTGACAGATACAACCGTAAACCAGGATGGGACCGTTTGTTTTAAGGGGTCATACATGTGAAACCGGATGCGGCATTCGCGGAGATCAGATGGCCTGATTCCCGTTCAGCATTGGTTTCAACCCGTTCAGGTAAATTCAATTGCATCATTTTTGAAAGATGCATTCCTTTGATAGGTACTAATAATAAATATAACCTATTAATTAAGAGAAAATGAAAAAAACATTTACACTTGCTATAATTACCTTTCTCTTCCTGCATCAAATAAATGTATATGCTCAAAACTGGAACCTCCTGCATCAATTTCAGAATGTTGAACCCGGAGATATGCACTTTACGGATGACTATACAGGATTTATTATTGCGGATTCAACACAGAATGGAAATTTTGTAACTACTGTTTGCATCGCTACCATTGACGGTGGCCAGACCTGGTCCCATCACCCGGTAAACAACACTGCAGGAAATAATTTTAAATGTTATTTTCTTAACGCGAACGAAGGCTTTATTGCCGGACGAGGTTCCGGAGGAAATACCGGTATGTTTATGAAAACAACAGATGGAGGATATAGCTGGTCAGCGCCGGTGCTGTTTAATGAAAGACTTCATAATGTTTTCTTCCTGAATGCCAGCACAGGTTGGGTGATGGGAAAGAATGGCTTGCTGCAAAAAACAGTAGATGGGGGGATTAGCTGGACCCCGCAATCCGTCACCACGGAGGATGGTTTCTGTATGCGCTTTTTCAATGCCGCTACCGGTTTATTATCCTGTGGTGGTGGTGAGTTATACCGTACAGCGGATGGGGGGATGACCTGGCAACCTGTTGTTTCGGCATCAGGAGATAATCTGATGTCAATATCAATATCAGGCAATGCAGCCTGGATATGCGGTGAGGGTGGCGCTGTGGTGTATTCGAATAATTCCGGACAAAGTTGGACGGCCCAAACCGCGGCTACCTCGCTTGATTTTAATGATCTTGCTTTTATCAGCTCTTCCGAAGGCTGGCTGGTGGGTCTTAATGGGGTAATGAATTACACGGCTGACGGCGGGAACACATGGGTATCGCAGGCCAGCACCTCCGGGGCCGACATTATGTCCATTGAAATGAGGAATACCGCCCTGGGTTGGTTTCTGGATTCCGATGGTGATTTGTATAAATACAGCTCTCCTGCCGGCGTTGAAGATGCAAAAACGCAAATGGGAACCTATGTTTTTCCTAATCCGGTAACAGATGACATTCATATTCTTAAGTCCGGTGTTTTATGGGAAAATGCAGTGTTGATGGATGCCGGCGGAAAAACACTTTTTACTGCATCACTGACTCAAACAGGAGAGGATCAGTATGTCAATATTTCTCACCTTCAGCTTGCACCCGGTATCTATGTTCTCAGGCTTGAGAGTGAACGGCTGAACGGAATACAGAAATTGATTAAGCAGTAAATATCATTGAAACATAAATAACTTGATAACATGAAAAATTCATTCAGGTATTTGGTATTGGCATTGATGTTAGCTTCCGGAGTAATGTCCTGTAAGAAGGAAGACGATGCTTCAACGCCTTCTTCTTCCGCATCTTTAACACAGGGAAAGTGGCGGGTAACTTTGTATAACGACAGTGGAAACGATGAAACCACTCATTTTAGCGGCTATGAATTTGTCTTCGGCAGTGGAGGCTCCGTTACGGCTGCTAAATCCGGCAGTGTTGTTAGCGGCACCTGGTCAACGGGTTCTGATGACAGTCAGAACAAACTTTATCTCACTTTCACCACCAATACCGATTTCATTGAAATCACGGATGACTGGCACATTGTTCAACAGTCTTCGGCAAAGATTCAACTGGAAGATGTAAGTGGAGGAAATGGCGGAACGGATTTGTTGACTTTTGAGAAAATCTGAGGGAGACCGAATATAAATTCTTGAGTTTGTAAATCCAGACCCATTTCATTATTGCAGTGCCGGATGTATCCTGGCAATTTATGGTGGTTACAATTGTTCGTTTTTTTTAGCGTATACGCGCAGGCGTGGCATCCATTTATTGTGCAGCGGCGCCTGTGGTCATCGGATGATAGTTTGAAAAACTGATCCCTGAACAACTCATGGAACCTGCTGAACAAAAAAAGTCCACGAACCGGGAATAAAGGTTATCTACCTGCAATGACCACTACGAATTCACCCTTAATGACCCCGGATGAAAAATACGTTTTGATTTCTAAGAGTGTTCCCCGTTTCGTCTCTTCAAACTTTTTGGTCAGCTCCCGTGTAACGGAAGCCTGCCGTTCTTCGCCGAAATGCAGGGCACACTCTTCCAGTAATTTTATCAGACGGAAGGGTGACTCATAAAAAATCATGGTGCGCTCTTCTTCTTTTAAAGCTTCCAGACGGGATTGACGCCCTTTCTTCTGCGGCAGGAAGCCTTCAAAAACAAAACGGTCGCAGGGCAAGCCACTCAGCACCAGGGCCGGGGCAAAGGCCGTTGCGCCCGGCAAACACTGCACCTCCACCCCCTCCTTAATGCACTCCCTCACCAGCAGAAATCCGGGGTCACTGATGCCGGGAGTACCCGCGTCGCTGACCATGGCGATTTGCTGTCCTGCTTTCAGCAAGCGCACGATCTCTTTAAGGGCATGATGTTCATTGTGTTGATGATGTGCCAGTACCCGCTTTTCGATGCCGTAATGATGCAGCAGCACCTTGCTCGTCCTGGTATCTTCGGCAAGAATGATATCAGCTGCCTTTAATACCTCCAGCGCCCTTAGGGTAATATCCTGGAGGTTACCGATGGGTGTAGGTACAAGTGTCAGCATGGCAATGGTGCAAGGCAAAGTTCAGTATTCGGAGCGGATAATAAAAATGAAGTCGGCAACTCCCCGATTTCCCGGGTATGAAGATATACTTGCGGACATAATCCATTCTGAGAAAACATGGAAAGTGCCATCCTGTAAAATTATTTGCAGGGGAAAAGTGCTTTTGATAACTTTGTTAAGGAAGGAAAATGATGCATCAATTGATTCTATCGGATGTATTTCCTTCAGATACCATTAACCATTCCTTGTAAATACCGTATAATTATATATGAAACATCTCTGCCTTACTGTTTTATCGGCGCTCATACTGCTGTCAACAACTACCCATGCGCAACAACAGGATTATCGCCTCTATCTCCAAAGCGGCACTTCTCAGCCCGAAGCCAACCTGACTACTTTTATATCATCGCCCGATCCTTCAGATACGTATAACGGCTTTTACTTCCGTTTTTTGCAGTTTAACCAGCTTCCGGGCAAGGATCAGCAGGACGCTATCCGCAGGAGCGGACTGGTGCTCATGGATTATATTCCGAAAAATACCTTTATGACGGCTATCCCTGTAGGTTATGATAAAAGCAAACTGACACAGCTGGGGGTGCGTGCCGTCATAAAACAAGAGCCGGTACACAAAATCAGCCGTACCATTGCCGGAGGATTTCAGGATTGGGCGGTGAACGCCCCGGGTACCGTTGACCTGGATGTGCAATATCAGTCTTCACTCCCCCTTCCTGCCGTATTACAGTCCGCGGCCAGGTACGGCCGTATTCTTGGCCACCAGGCGGTCAACAGGATCATCACGATCCGGACAGACGATGCATCGCTGATGGCCCTCGCGCAGGAGCCCTGGGTGTTTTTCGTCAACAGCATCGCTGCTCCCTCCGAAAAGGATGATACCAAAGGCAGGAGCCTCCATCGCTCGAACATCATCAACAGCGACTTTACAACGGGCCGCCGCTATGACGGTACGGGAGTGAATGTAGCCATTGCCGATGACGGCTTCGTAGGCCCGCACATTGACTTTGCCGGAAGGATGACAAATTTTGCTACAGGTACCGGGCAGACGCATGGCGATATGACCAGCGGCATCTGCGTTGGTGCCGGCAACCTGAACCCGGTCATCCGTGGGATGGCCACGGGGGCTTATCTCTATACCTATAACATTTCTTCCTATCCGCAGGTGGTCAATGCAGTTGCGAATTATAACAACTACGGCATTGTGATTTCATCCACTTCATATTCGCAGGGCTGTAACCAGTACACTTCCGACACCCAGTTCGGCGATCAGCTATTGTACAACAATCCCCAGATTCAGTTTGTGTTTTCGGCGGGTAACAGCCAGAGCAGCAATTGCAGCTATGGTGCCGGCGCGGGATGGGGAAATATTACCGGCGGCTATAAGCAGGGGAAAAATGTAGTGGCCTGCGGAAACCTCGATGAGCTGGAAGTACTCGATCCTACCAGCAGCCGCGGCCCTGCCTCCGACGGTCGTATTAAACCGGACATCTGTGCCAATGGAAGAAACCAGCTCAGTACAAATGAAAACAATACCTACCAGGTAGGGGGCGGTACTTCCGCCGCTTCTCCCGGTGTTGCGGGCATTTTCGCGCAGCTCTATCAGGCCTATAAAAGCCTGACCGGCGCCGCCAATCCTCCCGCCGCGCTCATCAAAGCCTGTCTGCTAAACAGTGCGGAAGATATCGGCAACGCGGGCCCTGATTATACATACGGCTGGGGTAGGGTGAACGCCCTGCGCGCGCTGCAAACGCTGGAGGCCAACCGCTACCTTACTGACAGCGTGACCCAGGGCAACAGCAAGACGCATATCATCAATGTGCCCTCAGGTACGCGCCAGTTACGGGTGATGGTGTACTGGTCGGATGTGGGAGGTTCCCCCGTCGCGGCACCTGCGCTTGTGAACAATATCAACATGACCCTTACCGATCCTTCCGCGGCGGTATGGAACCCCTGGATCCTGGATCCCACACCTGTGGTAGCCAACCTTACCGCCCCTGCCGTCCGCGGTGTTGACAGCCTCAACAACATGGAGCAGGTCACGCTCGACAACCCGGCGGCGGGTGCCTATACAGTCACCATTAACGGGTATGCCTTACCGTCAACAGGTCAGCGCTATTACCTGGTATGGGAGTTCCGGTCGGATGCCGTCACCATGACCTATCCCAACGGCGGCGAAGGTTTTGTTCCCGGCGAAACGGAAGTGCTGAGGTGGGACGGGCAGCGCAACCTGGGCACCTATGCCCTCGAATATACGGTGAATAACGGGACTACCTGGCTGCCTATCGCGGTTTCGGTGGCGCAAAACGTACAGCAGTACAGCTGGACCGTACCCAATAATGTTTCAGGCGAAGTAAAAGTGAGGGTAACCCGTGGTGCCTATACAGATATGAGCGATACCGCGCTGGCCATCATTGGTGTACCCGGAGGATTGGCGGTGTCATGGGCCTGCCCCGATTCCATCCGGCTCACCTGGAATGCTGTGAGCGGTGCTTCCGGTTATACGGTCTATAAACTTGGAAATAAATACATGGAAGCCATTGGTACCACCACCACAACAAATTTTGTGGTTACCGGCACCAACCCTTCTCTTGAATACTGGTTCAGTGTATGTGCCAATACTCCCGCGGGCAATAAAGGGCGCAGGGCCTATGCCATTTACAAAGCGCCCGGCACCTCCAACTGCCCATTGCCCTTCGACGTGAAAATAGCGTCAGTGTCAAGCCCCAATGCAGGCAACCTTTCCGTATGTCAGAATATTGCTGCGGTACCGGTGAGTGTGACGCTGGAGAATGTGGGACAAAACGTACTCAGCAATATCCCGGTAAAGTATCGTCTCAATGGCGGCGCCGTAGTTACTGAAATATTTGCAGGGCCCCTGAACCCGGGTGCCACTCAACTGTTCACCTTCAGCGCTACGCTTAATTATTCGTCTGCCGGTACGTATTCCCTGCAGACCTATACTTCCTATGCCGGCGATATGAACCTTTACAATGATTCCCTGACCGTGGTTTCTTCCGTTTTCAGTGCGAGCAATTATCCGGTAACGGAAACCTTCCAGAGCGGGGGCTTTCCGCCAACAGCCTGGAGCCTACAGAGCGCAGGAGGCGCCTACACCTGGCAATTGGCAACGGGGATTACAGGAGCTACCGGAAGCAGCACCAGTTGCGCCTTTATCAACAACTACAGCTATAACAATCCCGCCGCGGAAGATAAATTGCTCACCTATGTGGTTTCCCTGACTCCGGCTTCCACAGCAAAAATGACATTTGATGTGGCTTATGCCCGCTACAGCTCCGCTTATTCCGACACCATGAGGGTGGATGTTTCAACGGATTGCGGCGCCACATGGCAACCGACAGGTTATCTGAAAGGCGGATTAACACTGGCTACTGCTGGTACCGTCACATCTTCATTTGCACCAACCTCAACAGCACAATGGAGAAAGGATACGATTGATCTAAGCGCATGGGTGGGGAATAACATCACCATCAGGTTTGTAAATATCAACCGTTATGGCAATAATCTTTATATTGATAATGTTGAATTTACCGGAACTTCCTCCTCCGCCGCGCTGACCCTGAATTTACTCCTGGAGGGACTGCACAACGGAAGCGGGGGCATGGTGCCGGCCCTGCTGAATTCCTCCGCCGGTACCAATCCGCTGGAAGCCGATACCGTGATTGTGAAACTACATCAGGCATCCAGCCCCTATACACTGGTGGCGGCCGATACGGGCGTGGTAAGCACCGCGGGTGCGGTAACCTGTCAATATTCATCAGCGCTAACAGGCAGCAGCTATTACATTGCCGTCAATCACCGTAACAGCATTGAAACCTGGAGTGCGGTGCCGGTACTCTTAAATGCCAGTACTTCTTACAATTTCACCACTTCCGCCGCACAGGCCTATGGCGCCAATATGCGTCAGCTGCTGCCGGGGGTATTTGCCTTTTACAGCGGTGACCTGCGGCCACAGGATGAAACCATTGACCTGCTCGACCAGTCGCCGGTAGATAATGCTATCTTTAATTTTATGGGAGGGTATGTGGTGACCGACCTCAGTGGTGACGGCACGGTGGATATAGTGGATCAGTCCATCATGGATAATAATATTACCAACTTTATTTCTGTATCTAAACCCTGAAGAAATAACAAAGGCATAGGAGATGAAGGGTATTTCCTATGCCTTTTTGCTTTACTTTGCCAGCATAAGGTCATGGGCATGTTATTTCATGTTCGTGTTATGCGGTTGATAATTAAAATTTTAACCTGAAATTGTACTTTTCGATTAATTCTTTTCACTCCGGAGGTCCGGAAATATAAATTCAAATGTTTATGTGTATTTTCGTTTCAGTGAAATGAAACCGGAAGTCTTTGCCACTGAGTCAGCATTATTCAGCCTTCTTACGGACTTGTGGCCGGCGCGGATGTTTCGCTTCAGCATAAATCAAAACGCTTGTTGATGAGAGCAGACATGTATGAAGCGCCTGCCCGGCGGTACCCCGTAGGTACTATACACCGGTTTGCATGAAAAAATTCAGCATTGCCCCGGTTAAAAGAAAAAATAAATCATACACAAAAACCCATAAAACTTACAATGAAACATTTCAACTCATGGATTCTTGCAGCAGTGGTATTCATTTCCACGGCTGTATGCGCGCAGCAGGATTACCGCCTGTACCTGCAGAGCGGGACCATCACTCCGGCGGCCAACCTGACGGAGTTTATTTCTTCCCCCGCACCTTCGGATGTGTTTGGCGGATATTATTTCCGGTTCCTCCAGTTCAACAGCATCCCCGGAAAAGAGCAACAGGACGCGATGCGCAAAAGCGGACTCGTACTGATGGACTACATTCCCGGGAATACCTATATGACGGCCATCCCTGTCCGTTATGACCGTGCTAAACTGTCTGCTTTCGGGGTAAGGGCTGTGATTAAACAGGAGCAGTTACACAAAATCAGCCGTAATATCGCCGGTGGCTTTCAGGAATGGGCCATTAAGGAGAAAGGTAAGGTTGACCTGAATGTACAGTATCAGGCGAACATTTCCCTCCCTGCCGCGCTGGCCGCCATCTCCAGACATGGAAAAGTGATCAGCCACAGTGCCGCGAACAGGGTAATCACCGTTCGCATCAGCGATTTCGGCCTGATGGACCTGGCCGCGGAGCCATGGGTATTTTACATCAACACCATTGCGGCGCCATCCGAGAAGGAAGATACCAAGGGCAGGAGCCTGCACCGTTCCAATGTGATCAACAGCGATTATGCCACCGGCCGTCATTATGACGGTAACAATGTAACGGTAGCCATAGCCGATGATGGCTTTGTAGGCCCGCATATTGATTTCACCGGGCGTATTACCAATTTCGCCACCGGTTCGGGATCTACACATGGTGATATGACCAGCGGTATCTGCGTGGGCGCGGGTAATCTGAATCCCACCATCCGTGGCATGGCCAGTGGCGCCGACCTCTACACTTTCGATATCGGCAGTTATCCGCAGGTAGTCAACGCAGTGGCGAATTACAATAACTACGGCATCGTGATCGCCTCCACTTCTTATTCCCAGGGATGTAATGAATATACTTCCGATACGCAGTTCGGTGATCAGTTGCTGTATGACAATCCCCAGCTTCAGTTTGTTTTTTCAGGCGGTAATAACGGCAGCGGAAACTGCGGTTATGGCGCCGGCAGCAGCTGGGGCAATATCACAGGTGGATACAAGCAGGGAAAGAATGTGGTGGCCTGCGGAAACCTGGACGCCCTTGAAGTACTGGATCCCAGCAGCAGCCGCGGCCCCGCTTCCGATGGCCGCATCAAGCCCGATATCTGCGCTAACGGTCGCGACCAGCTTAGCACCGATGAAAACAATACCTACCAGGTGGGTGGTGGTACCTCCGCCGCTTCGCCGGGTATCGCCGGAATTTTTGCCCAGATGTATCAGGCCTATAAAGAACTTAATACTGTTTCCAATCCTCCCGCAGCGCTGATCAAAGCCTGCCTCCTGAATACGGCCGAAGATATTGGCAATCCCGGACCTGATTTTATCTATGGCTGGGGACGCGTGAATGCTTTGCGCGCGGTACGTACCCTTGAAGATAACCGTTATCTGACGGACAGCATTACTCAGGGAGTCATCAATACGCACAACATCACCGTTCCTGCCGGAGTAACTGAGATGCGGGTGATGGTGTACTGGTCGGATGTTGGAGGATCGCCCGCCTCAGCCGTGTCCCTGGTGAACAACCTGAACATGACGGTTACGGATCCTTCCAGTACAGCCTGGAACCCCTGGATACTCGATCCAACCCCTTTGGTAGCCAGCCTGAGCGCACCAGCCACCAGAGGTGTTGACTCCCTCAATAACATGGAGCAGGTAACGCTGGATAATCCGGCGGCCGGCACCTATACCGTGAGCATTAACGGTCATGCGATACCGTCAACAGGCCAGCGCTATTACCTGGTATGGGAATTCCGCTCTGAAGAAGTTACCATGACCTATCCCAACGGCGGCGAAGGCTTTGTTCCCGGCGAAACGGAAGTGCTGAGGTGGGATGGTCAGCGTAACCTGGGCACCTACTCGCTCGACTATTCTACCGATAACGGAGCTACCTGGAATGTCATCGCCGCCAGTGTGGCACAAAACGTTCAGCAATATAACTGGTCCGTACCGGCTACCGTTTCCGGAGCCGTCAAACTGCGTGTAAGCCGCAACGGCTTCAGTGATGAAAGCGATACTTCACTGGCCATCATCGGCGTGCCCACCGGCATCACCGTTGACTGGGCCTGCCCGGATTCTATCCGTTTGGTGTGGAATGCCGTAAATGGCGCTGTCGGCTATACGGCCTACATGCTTGGCGCCAGATACATGGAAGCAGTGGGTACCAGCACCACCAACAGCATTGTGATAGCCAATACCAACCCCAATCTGGAATACTGGTTCAGCGTGAGCGCCATTACGCCGGAGGGAAATAACGGACGCAGAGCCAACGCGATTTATAAGGCGCCCGGTACTTTCTCCTGCCCGCTCGCCGTTGATGCGCAGCTCTCCGCCATTGCCAGCCCCGGTAACGGAACTATGCAGGATTGTCATGATAACTCAGCGGTTCCTGTAGGGGTGCTGATTGAGAACAGGGGACAAAACCCTGTCTCCAACATCCCCGTTAATTTCTCTTTGAACGGCGGCGCCGTAGTTACGGAAACCTTTACAGGTACCCTTGCCCCGGGCGCCTCTCAGCTCTTTACCTTTACCGCTACCCTCGACTTGTCGGTGGCCGGCACCTATAATCTTCAGACATGGCTCAGCCTCACCGGGGATCTCAATGTGTACAACGACTCTTCGCTCTCCGTAACGAATGTGATTGCCGGAACCCTGGCCACCCTGCCATTCATTGAGGATTTTGAAGCTTCCACCCTTTGCAGTACTGCCAGCGATTGTGAAGTAACGGTTTGTGCTGTGGGCAATGGCTGGATCAACGAAGTAAACAATGATCAGGACGATATTGACTTCCGTGTCAATGAAGGATCCACTCCTTCGGCAGGAACCGGACCCGATGTGGACCACACCTTAGGTACTGCTGCCGGAAACTATGTGTACCTGGAGTCATCGGCATGTTTCAACAAAAACTCCAACCTGATTACTCCCTGCATCGACCTCAGTGCCGCCTCAGCTCCGCAGATGACATTCTGGTATCATATGTATGGCGGAGACATGGGTGAATTACATGTTGATGTATTTACGCAGGGAGGATGGGTGAACGATGTGATCCCGGCCATTACCGGCAACCAGGGTAACAGCTGGCAGCAGGCGGTATTGAACATGATGCCCTGGGCCGGTGACGTGATCAATGTACGCTTCCGCGCGGTTACCGGTAATAACTTCGAATCAGACATCGCTCTGGATGATATCAACATTATCGAGTCCTCCGCTCCTCCTGTTCCCGCCTTTGTGGTGAATGCCACCAGCGGCTGTACCGGAAAGGTATTCACCTTCACCGACCAGAGCCTGAACTCACCCAACAGCTGGCAGTGGACCTTCACGCCTGCCAGTGTGAGTTTTGTCAATGGCACCTCCGCTACTTCCCAAAATCCGCAGGTAGTTTTCAACGCGACAGGAACCTATGATGTAGAGCTGACCGCCACCAATGGTTTTGGAGGTGGTACCGTTAATCAGACCTCGCTCATTACGATTCTGGCGGCGGCAGTAACACCGTTTAGTGAAGACTTCCAGAGCGGAACCTTCCCTCCTGCCTCCTGGAGCATTGATGATGCCGGTGCCGCCATCACCTGGGCAGAAGCAGCGGCAGTAACAGGAGCAAACGGCAACCTCACCGCCTGCTCTTTTGTGGATAATTTCGATTACAACAATGTAGGTGCTGAAGACGGACTGGTTACCCTGGAGGTTTCACTGGTAAATGCCATCGACGCCATCATGACTTTTGATGTGGCCTATGCCCAGTACAGTGCTACCTATACCGATACCCTGCGTGTAGACATCTCTACCGATTGCGGCAACACCTGGCAGCCCGCGGGATATCAGAAAGATGGCCTTGGCCTGGCCACAGTGGGCACATTGACTACTGAATTCATTCCGGCCAATGCCACTGATTGGAGAAAAGATACCGTTAACCTGAACAACTGGATAGGCTCCGGTGTGCTGCTGAAGTTTGTGAACATTAACGGGTATGGAAATAACCTCTATGTTGATAATGTAAACATAAGCACTACCACCGGACTGGATCAGCCCGATAAACTCGGCAATGTGGCGGTTTATCCCAATCCTTCCGCCGGTTTATTCAACCTCGAACTGAATGGGGTCACCGCGAAGAATGTTTCCTATATCCTCACAGATATAGAAGGCCGTGTGGTGATGAGCCGGGACGTTAATGCAGGTAATTCCTATCGCGCCCTGATCGACTTGCGCCAGTCGCCGCAAGGTGTTTATCTCCTGCGACTGCTTACCGAATCCGGCAGCCGCACCCTGAAGCTGGTGAAGCTATAAACGGCCCTGCTCAGGGAAAAATTCATAAAATCACCCGTGCAACCCTGCGCGGGTGATTTTATTTTACAGGGATGCCGAAGGCAGGATAGGACAGGAGGGACAGGAGGAACACCTCCTGATTTTATCGTATCTTTACCGCATGGATTCAGTGCGGCAGCAGAAGTATGCAAAACTCATTCAGAAGGAACTGGGGGAATTGTTTCAACGGGAAGGACGTAACTGGTACGGACCGCATTTCGTGACTGTAACGGGAGTGAAAATAACACCCGACCTGGGTCTGGCCCGGGTGCACCTCAGTGTATTCAAGGCCCCTAAGCCCCTCGAAATTCTGAAAAACCTGAAGAAGCATAAAACCGAAGTACGCCTGCAACTGGGACGTCGTATCGGAAAACAGGCGAGGATCATTCCGGAACTTGAATTTTTTATTGATGACAGCCTGGATTATGCGGAGAAAATGGACGCTATTTTTAAGAACCTGCACATTCCTCCTGAAACACCTGAAGAATAGAAATCCAACCAGGATCAGGAGCAGCCTGTGATCCTTATCCTTTCAGGTAGACCGTGGTTTTAAGGTCTGCCCCCTTTTTATTACTTTCGCGCCCTATGCAGTACGACCCTATCAAACGCAGTTTAGGCAATATCTTTAACAAATCTCCCTTCCTGCGCAAAACTTTTTATCGCCTGCTGGACCTGCTGCTTTTACGAGCCTGGCATGTACACAAAGAACTGAAATCATGGATGCGGTCGGCGCCGGCTAAGCCGCAGATACTGGACGCGGGTGCCGGGTATGGACAGTATTCATTCTGGATGAACAGGCGCATGCCGCAGGCTGAAATCCTGGCGGTGGATGTGAAAGAAGAACAGGTGGAAGACTGCAATAATTTCTTCGGCGCTATCGGTGCCGGCAGGCAGGTGAATTTTATTGTAGGAGACCTCACCAGGTTCGTACAGCCCGACCGTTATGATCTTGCCATATCGGTGGATGTCATGGAACATATTCTGGAGGATGTGGAGGTATTTAAAAATATCCATGCTTCCCTGAAGACCGGCGGTATGCTCCTTATCTCTACACCCAGCGACCAGGGCGGCTCGGATGTGCATGATGAAAACGGCAGTTCATTTATTGAAGAGCATGTGCGGGACGGATATAATATCAAGGAAATCCAGGACAAGCTGAAGGTGGCAGGCTTTCAGAAAATCGAAGCCAGATATAATTACGGGTCCCCAGGAAAAATATCATGGCGCCTGTCGATGAAATATCCCATACTGATGCTGGGCGTATCCAGGCTGTTTTTTATCCTGCTTCCCTTTTATTACCTGTTGGCCTATCCGCTGGCGTATCTGCTGAACTGGATGGATGTGTCAATGCAGCACCGTACCGGCACCGGCCTGGTGGTGAAAGCCTGGAAATAACACCCATGAAACTTGCCTGGAAGATTGCCCGGCGATATCTTTTCGCCAAGAAATCCCATCACCTGATTAATATTATCAGCTGGGTGAGCGTACTGGGTGTTGCCGTAGGCACCTTCGGCCTCGTGGTGGTCCTTTCCGTATTCAATGGCTTTGGCAACCTGGTCATGTCATTGTATGATTCCTTTGATCCGGATATCAAAGTCACTGCGGCTTACGGTAAAACTTTTCCGGTTTCGGATACCCTTCTCCGTGAGTTGTCGGGGCGACCGGAAATTGCGGGGATGACCTTTGTGCTGGAGGACAACGCCCTGTTGAAATACATGGACCGTCAGTATGTGGTTACGGTAAAAGGGGTAAGCGAGTCGTTTTTGCATACCAGCGATATTAAAAGTAAAATACTGGAGGGGGAGGCGGTGCTGGAAGACGGACCCCTGGATTTTATGATTGCCGGCGCTCAGATCGCTTATGGGCTGGGCCTGCGCCCCGGCGATCCTCTTCACAGCGTCAGTGTGTTTATGCCGCAAAAGGGAATTGATCCCGCCCTGACGGCAGTAGATCCTTCTTCGGCTTTTTCGCAGCGCGCCATTGCCGTAAGCGGCGTGTTTGGCGTACAGCAGGATTTTGACGCGAAGTATGTACTGGTGCCGATACGGTTCATCCAGGAGATGACAGGGGATACCACCGGGGTCACCGCTTTTGAGATAAAGCTCAGGGAGGGCATCAGCCAAGCGGAAGCGCGTGAAAACCTGCAGGCGTTCTTCGGAGATAAATATGAGGTAAAAGACCGGCTCATGCAGCATGACTTTTTATACAGGATCATCCATTCCGAAAAGGTGGCGGTGTATGTCATCCTCGGTTTCATCCTGCTCATCGCTGCCTTCAATCTTTTCGGGACACTGACCATGCTCATTCTCGACAAGCGCGATGACCTGCAAACCCTCTATTGTATGGGCGCCGACCTTGATATGGCCAGAAAGATATTTTTGCTGGAAGGCCTGATGATATCGGTGGGAGGAGCCCTGGCCGGGATGGCAGCGGGAGCCCTGGTTTGCGCCCTCCAGCAATACGGGCAGGTCGTTAAAATCGGAGGAGGGGAAGGATTTGTCGTAGAGGCCTACCCGGTAGCCATGCAGGCGGGTGATTTTTTGCTGGTCCTGCTCATTGTATGCGGTATCGGATTTGCGGCGGCCCGTTATACATCGGGCGTTATCGTTACCCGCTTGACTGATAAAAGGCTCACAGGTCAGTAAACATCCGCTGCTTCATGAATGGTATTCACTGGAAACCTTTTGCCGCGCTGGCAGCCATTTGTTTCCTGTGGGGAACCACCTACCTGGCCATTAAGATGGGTATGGACAGCAGGTTTCCGCCTTTTCTGTTTTCGGGGCTGCGATTTGTTATTTCCGGCCTGCTGATCCTCTTGTTATTTATTCCCGGCAAAGAGCGCTTGCTTCCCGGCAGGCGGGACCTGAAACGCATGATGGTTAGTGGTATTTTTATCTTCATTGGCGGCAACCTTTTTCTGGTGCTGGCCGAGCAGAGCGTCCCCAGCGGCCTCGCGGCCCTGATCAATACTGCCTTCCCGCTATGGATAGTGATCATTACGCGTTTGTGGAACCCCACCGAGAAAACCCCGCTCATGGCCCTGGCGGGGATCTTCCTGGGATTGCTGGGGCAATGGATTATCTTTTACGATCATATTTTTCTGCTTGGAAATACAAACTACGCGGGTGGTCTGTTTCTGTCGGTGCTGGGCGTCATCAATGGCTCCCTGGGAAGTGTACACATGAAAAAATACCCGGTACAGATGTCGCCGGTGCTTACCGGAGCCTGGCAGATGCTTTTATGCGGCCTCATCACCACGCTGATGGGTATTTACAGAGACGAATGGAAGTCGCTGCCGGGCGACTGGAGCGGCTGGTGGGCGGTGATCTACCTGGTGATAGCAGGCTCAGTGCTGGGATATAGTCTTTTCGTATATGCCTTGCGTTACCTTCCGGCCCAGCAGGTGTCCGTTTACGCGTATGTGAATCCCATTGTGGCAGTATTCCTGGGCTGGCTGTTGCTCAATGAAAGCATCAGTGAAAAATCAATAGCCGCCATGGCCGTCACCATCATCGGCGTGTTTTTAGTGAACAGGGGGATGCTGAAGGTTAAACCCTGAAACGAAAGTGGCCTGTCTTTCCATATGAATCTTTAGTGCTTCGGAACTCCGGATCAGACATATCAGCGACTGTGGGGTCTGATCCGGAGCTTCTAAAGGTTAAATCCATGAGGAGATGAATTATTGGTACGCCCGGACTCAAGGAATGTATGTTTCAATAAATTGCGGATTGATGTTACATCAGTTAAAAGTAAAAATATTGGTTCCACCCGTGAGGGTGACAGGATATTTACTCCAGGTTTCGATGGAGTTTCTTTGTTTCACTACTATATAGTAAGTGCTTCCAATCATAGTGGCAGGCAGCAAAATGTTTGCATAACCATTGGTTTGAAGTATTGTTCCTGTCGAAATAAACGTACCGAATGGGCTCAGGGATTCTCGCAATTCTATAATCACGCTATCACAAGCATTTGTATTTATACTCAGCCCATTGTTAAACAGTACAGGTGACATCAGCGAATTACCAATATAATATCCTTCAATAAATAAACGAACGAGAAGTACAATATTTGAGGAACAAATTGAATCAGTGCCGCTGCAATCTTCATCGATATTGTTACCGCATATATCAATTGTGCCAGGGTGGATAAATGCACTGTTATCGTTGCAATCGGTGTTATTCGTAACGTAACCTGATGGCGATGTACAGGCAGATTTGTTATTATTTGGATCTCCGAAACCGTCGTTATCAAAATCCCGGTAATAAACTAAGGCAGTATCGGCTCCGATGCTGATATTGCTTCCGTTGTCGGTTCCCGTGATAGCCGGATGGTTGCTGATGACACGAATTCTATAGGAATTACCGGGCGGTGTTCCGTTAGGAACTATTACTGGAATAATGCCCGATGAATCCGGAGAAACAAGAGATCCAATGTTCACAGGTGATGCAAAACTACCATTGGCATCGCTGAGTTGTGCCGTAAAAGTGTTACAGGGCAGGAATTCAACTCCCGGGGAAGTATAGCTTACATCGAACATACTGTTCTGGCATAAGCTGTTGTTTGTAAGCGGAGAGCTTACCAGCAAGTCAGGTGTATACCGGAAGTAATCGCCGGGCCAGGCACCATTTGCCCCTGCACCGATATAAGCATTATATTCAATGGTAAAGCCTGTTGCATAAGTGCGGACGGAACCGGGAAGGGAAGGGCGTTGTATCCATTGGTTGGAAGCGGGGTTATACATCCAGCAATCATTATGTGAATTGGAATTATATCCGCAACAGGCATATCCGAAAGAACCGAGTGAAAATCCAGTGACCCCATATCTTACGCCGCCACCGAAAGCCGCCTTCTGTATCCATGAATCCGCTAAAGGATCATACTCCCAGAAATCATCCCAGGAATTTCCTGATGCTTCCCCACCACCGACGTATGCTCTATTTCCTATGGTAAAACTAAAGGCGAATGCGCGTGGGTGCACTCCGAACGAGGCTTTCTGAATCCAGGTATTCATTACGGGATCGTATTCCCACAGATCACTGTAAAAGATAGTACTGGAAGCATTTTCTCCGGTTCCTATATATCCTTTATTATTCAGGCTGAAACCAACAGCTCCACCCCGCGCTCCGCCGGGGAAACTGGCCTTCTGTACCCAGGTATTATTTACAGGATCGTATTCGTAAAAATCATTGTTATAACTTCCATACCCACCGGTACCGGCATACCCTTTTCCATTTATACTGAATCCCACAGCAGCAGTACGGGCACTGCCGGGGAAATTAGCTTTCTGAACCCATGCGTCAGCTAAAGCGTCGTACTCCCACAAATCATTAAGCGGACTCCCGCAACAATAACCGGTGCCTACATAACCTTTTCCATTAATAGTGAAGGAAAAAGCATTCTGACGCTGGGATGAAGGGTAGTTAGCCATGCCGGTCCATACGTTTCCATTACCCGGGTTACCCCCTCCGATGTTGAGATTACTTCCATTATCACTTCCCGTCACTACAGGGTTAGTGCTTACCACACGGATGCGGTATCCCGTACCGTTAGGTGTGTTGGAGGGAATGGTAGCGGAGATAGTGCCGGAAGTATTTGAAACCAGGCTGCCGATATTTACCGGTGATGCAAAACTACCGCTGGCATCGCTGAGTTGGGCGGTGAAGGTGTTGGAGCAGATAAAGGTACCATTAGACGTGAACGGTACAGCTATTGAAGCTCCTGCACACAGAGGCGATAGGCTAAGCGGACCGGTAGAAATTGAAAAAGCCGGTGTGTATTCCCAAAGATCATTAAAGCGAAGTGTATAATTGGCATTACCACCTGTTCCAATATAGCCTTTGTTTCCTAAACTGAAGCAAATTACCGCTTGACGTGTCGAACCGGAAAAAGAGGCGACCTGCGTCCATTGATTAGATGCAGGATTGTATTTCCAGAAATCAGAGAATAAAACGGATACATTGTCAAATCCGCCGCCTATGTAACCTTCATTGCCGATGGTGAAAGAACCGGTGCGGTACCTCGGCGATCCGCCAAAGTCTGCCTTTTGCAACCATGTATTGGTGGTTGGATCATACTCCCAGAAATCCTTCCGGTTATTGCTGTCAAAACCCAGACCAATATATCCCTTATTTCCAATACTGAGTCCTTCTGCAGTATACCTGGCTGTTCCCCCGAAATTGGCTTTAGAGGTCCAGGTATTTGTCAAAGGATTATACTCCCAAAAGTCATTCCTGTAACCACCGCCGATGCCATCATAACCGGTACCCATATACCCCAGTCCGGCTATACTGAAAGCAACCGCATCGGCAACAGCTCCACCGCCGTAATTTGCCTTTTGAGTCCAGACATTTAATGCAGGGTCATATTCCCAGAAATCATACAATAAAATGGAGCCGGACTGTGTATCCGCTCCTCCGGTACCGGCATATCCTTTTGCACCTATGCTAAAACCACGGGCGTTGCGACGTGCAATGCCCCCGAAATCCGCCTTCTGTGTCCAGGTATCAGTAACCTGATCGTACTCCCAAAAATCCTTTTTATCACCAACAGAAATTTCATTTCCGGTTCCCATATATCCTTTTGTGCCGATGCTGAAACTAAATGCACCGGTACGGGCGCTACCGCCAAAATTTGATTTTTGCGACCAGCTATTGGTTGAAACAGTTCCTATCGATATATTACTTCCATTATCACTTCCATTCACAACGGGGTTACTGCTGACCACCCGGATGCGGTACCCCGTACCGTTAGGCGTGTTGGAGGGTATGGTAGCGGAGATGGTGCCGGAAGTATTTGAAACTAAGGAGCCGATATTAACCGGCGCAGCAAAACTACCGCTGGCATCGCTGAGTTGGGCGGTGAAGGTGTTGGAGCAGACAAAGGTTCCATTGGCTGAGAAGGGTACAGTTATTGAAGCTCCTGCGCACAGCGGTTGCGTGTTAAGCGGTCCGGTAGAAATAGTAAAATCCGGAGTGTATTCCCAGAAATCACTACCTGAATTTGTGATTCCAATTCCTACATAACCTTTTTGACCAATTGCAAACCCAATATCAGCATTGTAACCCGAAAAGCTGGCAAGCAAAGTCCAAACATTTGTTTTTGGATTCCACTCATAAAAATCTGTTAATATACCTGGATTTGATCCCATTCCCATGTAGCCTTTGTTTCCAATACAAAAACCATTAGCATAAGCTCTTGAAGTTCCTCCAAAATTGCTTTTTTGTATCCAGTTATTATAGTACGGGTCATATTCCCAGAAATCCTGTGCAAAACCGCCACCTGTATAACCTGTGCCAATATATCCTTTTGTATCTATAGAGAAACCAACGGCGTTATTTCTAACTCCTCCTCCGAAATTCGCCTTTTGAACCCAGGTATCAGTAACCTGATCCCATTCCCAGAAATCCTGTAAATAAGAACCCCCTGTTCCAATATATCCTTTTGTCCCAATTGCAAAACCAACGGCAGCTCCTCTTGGAATACCTCCAAAATTTGATTTCTGAATCCAGACATTAGCTGCTTGATCATATTCCCAGAAATCATTGTATTCCATTGTTGCATCCTGTCCTGTTCCAATGTAACCTTTTGTACCAATGGCAAATCCTACCGCAGAATAGCGTGCATTACCACTAAAATTTGCCTTCTGTGTCCATGTATTTGTTGAGGGGTCAAATTCCCAAAAATCATTGTAATAGTTGTTGTTCCAGGCATCTGTTCCGGTTCCAACATATCCTTTATTACCTATATTAAATGATACGCTGCCCTGACGTGAAATTCCACCGAAGTTGGATTTTTGAGTCCAGACATTACTTGCCATCATTCCGACATACAGATTACCTCCATTATCACTTCCCGTCACTACAGGGTTGCTGCTAACCACACGGATGCGGTACCCCGTGCCGTTAGGCGTGTTGGCGGGGATGGTTGCAGAGATAGAGCCGGAAGTATTTGAAACCAGGCTTCCGATATTTACCGGTGAAGCAAAACTTCCGCTGGCATCGCTGAGCTGGGCGGTGAAGGTATTGGAATTGCAGGAGCCAAAATCGCCGTAGGCAATGTACGGTACATTTATCTGGCCACCTGCGCATAAGGGGGCGATACTGACAGCCGAAGTGGTAATGACCGGCGCGCCTTTTAATTCATAAAAATCATTTACGTTAGTGCCGTCATAACCGCAGCCGGTAAATGCAGTATTACCGATTATAAAAGAGGAAGCAAAAGAACGGCCTGTTCCTTTAAAGGGAAAAGAAGTCCAGGAGTTGGTTAAAGGGTTGTATTCCTGGAAATAATTCGTAAAATAATTGCTGGTGCTTCTACCCAGTCCAATGTAACCTCTTTGGCCAATGGAAAATCCTGTTGTGCCATAGTAGCTCGACCCGTAGCTGGTCTTTTGAGTCCAGATATTTAATGTGGGATTGAACTCCCAGAAATCACTCTTTGCACTACTGCCATCATGGCCCGTACCAAGATATCCTCGGCCTTCAATTGAAAAACCAGCAGCCCCATAGCGAATGCCACCGGCAAAGTCAGCTTTCTGAATCCATGAATTTGCCTGCGGATCAAATTCCCAAAAATCCTGACGAGCAGAAGAAGCATCCGCTCCTGTTCCCACATAGGCTTTACTGCCAATGGTAAAGGCTACTGCCCATATACGTGCCGCACCTCCAAAGTTCGCCTTTTGAAGCCAGGTGTTGGATACGGGATCGTATTCCCACATGTCATTGAGATACGTACCCGTATTGGAATACCCGGTCCCGATGTATCCTTTGTTATTAACGGAAAAGCCTACGGCACCAGACCTGAAAACGCCGGGTAAAATCGCTTTCTGCGTCCACACATCCGTGGCAGGGTCATACTCCCACAAATCACGGTAAAAAGACGTGCCATCTGTCCCGGTTCCGATATACCCTTTGTTGCCGATACTGAATGAAGCAGCCGAACTCCGGCCAGCACTTCCACTGAAAGCAGACTTTTCGGTCCAAATATTTTTTGCCGGAGTGCCAATAGCGATATTAAGTTTTGGAGTTGAATAAACCAGAGGATTACTGCTGATAATACGGATCTTGTAATTTGCACCCGCAATTAAACCGGAAGGCAGGGTACAAGCTATGGTACCGCTGGCGTTACTACTGACGGAACCAATATACTGGGGAATATAATAGAAGTACCCGTATTCATCACTGAGCTCGGCGTAAAAGGTATTTCCGGTGCAGGTTCCGAAAACACCGGACGCAGTATAAGAAACGCTTATATTAGCTCCCGGACATAATACTCCCGTGGGTGTTATTGAACTTACAGAGACCAGTAAATCGGGGTTGAATGAATAAATATCATTGGAGTAAGTACCGGCGCCGACATAGCCTTTTGTACCGATAGCAAAGCCAATAGAATGATTACGTGTACTTGCAGGAAAATCGGGGAGCTGAATCCATGCATCCGAAGCAGATTCATATTTCCAGAGTTGTTTGTAATCCGGGCTGAATATATATCCGTTGTTTCCGATTCCGATTCCAACAGAACGGTACCTTCCTCCGCCGTCAAAACTGTTTTTCTTGGTCCATGTATCGGAAGCAGGATTATACTGCCATAGATCATCTTTATAAACACCATAGGGCGCCTGGCCGGTTGCAACGTACGCGTTACTCCCGGCAATAAATGTGCAGGCTCCCATACGGTAACCGCCCTGGAAATTCCCTTTTTGCGTCCAGGTATCTGAAACGGGGTTGTATTCCCAGAAATCCTGTAACCAGGTGCTGCCGTCGGTACCGCAGCCTGCATAACCTTTGCCATCTACCGCGAAACCGAAGGCATCCCAACGTGGATTTCCACCAATATTTGCTTTCTGGAGCCAGGTATTTGTGATCGGATCATACTGCCAGAAATCGTTTTTAACAGTACTGGCAGCATCATACCCTGCGCCAACATATCCCTTTCCTCCCAGTTCTAAGGCTATTGCATAGTAACGTGCTGTACCTCCGAAATCCGCTTTTTGCGTCCAGGTGTTTGTAGCCTCATCGTATTCCCAGAAATCTTTCAGATAAGCTGAAGAAGAATTATTATAACCGGTACCTACATATCCTTTGCCACCGATACTGAAGGCCACGGCTGCCTGCCGGCCGACGGTTCCCACGTAGGCCTTTTGAGTCCAGAAAGAGGGGGCAACGCCGATGGCGATATCGGCGCCATTATCACTGCCGGTCACAGGCAGATCGGTGCTGATAACCCTGACCCTGTATTTGAGACCAGGATTTATGCCAGCCGGAAGGGAACATGCGATGGTACCCCCGGTAGTCCCGTTTATACTTCCTATCTGTACCGGATTACTGAAATATCCATAGGCATCACTCAACTGGGCGATAAATGTGTTAGTGGAGCACTGCCCAAATGTTCCTTCTGCGGTAAAACCAATAGTAAATGTGTCTCCGGCGCAATACTGAATACTGGCGAGTGGCAAGGTTTTTATTTCAGGTTGCGCATTGTAAGCCCACATATCATTTAGCAAGGAGGTGGAGGTTGCTCCTAATCCAAGGTAAATCGTGTTTTGCACATTGAAGCAGGCAGCTAGTTTTCTGGCCTGAGCCGGCAATGCCGCCTTCTGTGACCATGCGTTAGATACAGGATTGTATTGCCATAAATCTTTGTAGAGGGTACTTCCGTTCAAGCCACAACTTACATAACCGAACTGGCCGATTGACAGGGAAGAAGCCTCACGCCGTGACGGGCCGGGAAAACCTGCCTTTGCAGCCCAGGTATTTGTCTGTGGATTATATGCCCAAAAGTCATTGGGATAATTTGAACTTCCGTCCGCTCCAAGTCCGACATATCCCAGCCCATTGATGCCAAAGCCGATGGCACCGCCTCTTGCAACTGCCGGCAACGAAACTTTGGTGATCCAGGTATTGCTCGCAGGATCGTATTCATAAAGGTCATTATAAGGTACGGAACTCGGCGAATTCACACCTCCGAAAACATAACCTTTGGCTCCTATCGTAAATCCTGTCGCATCATCACGTGCTATGCCGGGAAAATTCGCTCGCTGGTTCCATTGGTTACTGATCGGATCATACTCCCAGAAGTCCACCGCATCGGTTCCGGAAAAGGACAGTAAACCGGTTCCAACATATCCCTTTCCGTTGATCACAAATGAAGCTGCGTAACCACGGGGAGCGCCTCCGAAATCGGATTTCTGCGTCCAGGTATTTGTTGCAGGGTCGTACTGCCACCAGTCGTTTTTAAAACTACTGCCGTCATATCCCAATCCCGTGTAACCATAATTACCGATACCGAAACCGGAAGGTGCAATCCTGCCCGTTGACGGAAAAGTTGCTTTTTGATTCCAGGAGTTTACACTGGTACCGATATTGATGTCAGTTCCGTTGTCGGCACCGTTAACAGCAGGAGAACTGCTGACCACCCTTATCCTGTAAGCGGTGCCGGATGCAATTCCGGTGGGAATAATACAGGGGATGATACTGTCTGTGTTTGCCGTTATTGACCCAATGTTAACAGGTGCGTTAAAATAACCTGAAGCGTCACTTAGCTGAACAGTAAAGGTATTGGATGAACAGGTCCCAAAATTTCCTGAAATTTTATAAGGTACTTGCAAAGCTGCTCCCGGACAGTAATTGTTTACTAAAGGATCCAGCGTTTGAATCATCTGCACCGGGGAATATTCCCATAACTCATTATAGCTAACCCCACCTGAAGAAATACCGGAAAGAACATAACCCTTGCCGTTCCCTGAAAAGTAATTGGTATAACATCTGGGTGTTCCACCCACATCCGGTTTTTGTGTCCACGATGAAACAGATGGATTATATTCCCAAAAATCTGTATAGGAGGTAACCCCTCCATCAGGCGTTCCTCCTCCCAGATAAAACTTAGAACCTAAAGAAAAACCAAATGCAGCGCCACGTGCATTCGAAGGCAAAGGTGATTTCTCGGTCCAGGAGTTCAGTGTAATATTATATTCCCATAATCCGTTAGTGTATGCACTACCGTTATATCCTGTACATATATAGGCCTTATCATTGATGACACCACAAACCGGACTTCCCAATGTGGTACCGGGGAAATTATTCATTTTCATCCAGGAATCACTTTGAGGATTATACTCCCAAAAATCATTATACCATTGCTGAACTCCTCCGTAATTCCCGTTATTACCCAGGCCTATATATCCTTTAGACGTGCTGGCGAATCCAACACCACTGACCCGGCTATTTCCAGGAACATTGGCTTTTTGAATCCAAATATTTGTAGTGGGATTATATTCCCAAAAATCACTTAACGTAGGCCCGTTTTCACCGGTTCCTAGATATCCTTTGTTTCCGATCGAAAAACCCACTCCATGATGACGCGGGCCACCTCCGAAATTGGCTTTTTGAGCCCATGTGTCTGTATGTAAATCATACTCCCAGAATTCATCGGTATTACTGTTATTTGAATTTATTCCTGTTCCGGTATAAGCTTTACCATTAATTTCAAAGGATACACCACCATACCTGCCGGTTCCAGGGAAACTTGCTTTCGATATCCATGTATTATTTACCCCAGATCCAATATAAACAGTTACAGCAGTTCTGTTTGCAGAATAACATCCGGTAAGTGTATCCCGTGCTCGGGTATAAAAAGTCGTAAAGGTAGTTAGATAGGGAGTGGTAAAATTTGTTGTCCCATAACCTCCTGTTAAAGGACTCCCCCCTGAAGGCACATTAAACCAGTCTACGGTTTGGTTAATGCCCGTCGGCGTGGCACTCAGCACTACGGAATCTGGTTGACACTGATATACATCATTGGAAACAGGCGCATTGATACCTGGAGTCACATTGATGGTGATTTGCCCACAGGGGCCTGGGCCGGGAGCGCATCCACCTTCTCCCCTTACATAATATGTGGTTGTGGTGGTGGGAGCGACATTAATACTCCAGCCTGTTCCAACACTGGTTGATGCACATCCATCTTTATACCATGCCCAGTAACTATTATCTCTAAGATTACCGTTTGCATATAATGTTACAGTATTTCCACTGCAGGTATTTTGTTGCGAAGCGGTGGGAGATGGCGTATAAGCCGAATAACAGGTGTTAGCGTGCGTAAGTTCAGGTTGTGATAAAAGGGACACGATTGCAAGAATGGTTATGTAATAATTTCTCATGATTAAAAATATTTAGATTTTACAATCATTATTAGTGATAGAAAGATTAACCCAGTGACAGTAAACCAATATGGATAATAAGCAGCAATCTGTGATTTTTTTTGATGACTTACAATGACGAAAGTCAATGATGGATTTTTCTGATGATGGAGATCGGAAAAACTCCCGTCATGTAATGCCAGACCTGTATAGCCCCGGCTTATGTTTACAATAACGTCTTTTCCGGTTTCAAGCGCACGCAGCCTGCAGATCAGCAAGTGTAAAAATGGAAGGTAGGTATTTTCAAACCAACTGTCATTGCCTATTACTAATAGCATTTCCGGATTGAATCCATTACGGATCTGTACAGGATAGATCGCTTCATTACAGATTCTTAAACCCAAAGTACCTGCTTCCGTAAGTAAGGTTTTTTCCTCCCTTCCTTTATGAATCCGGATACCGGATGTGCCAAGCATGGGTAATAATAGGTTTACCTTTCCAAAGGACAATGGGGATTCAATCAGGGTCAGCAATCTGCGTTTGTCATAGGTTTGCTCATATCCGTTTTTATCAATCAGAAGTGCGGAATTGTAAATGCTTCCAGTTTCATTTTCGACCGGCCTGTTTACACCCAGTAACTGCTCGATACCCGCTTCACGGCCTTCACTTGTTATTTTTCCTATCAAGTAATCTCCCTTTTGGTATTGCCATGGGAACGCAGATTCCGTCCAGACAATCAAATCTGGCTTTGCAGCTATGGCCTCCCTGGTAAGTTTAAAATACAGCGCAGATAATTCTTGTTCACTGTCGCGACTCCATGTAATTTCAGGTGGGAGGTTATGAGTTATTAAAGCGATTCGACTTAAGTTTCCTTCATCGGAAGTTGGATGTAAAATTCTCTTGAAAGCAAAGCCAATACCGGGTACAAATAATGTAAACACAACAGGCAAAGTAAAATCAGCGTATGAGAACTTTCTTTTACTAATGATTTCGGCAAGGTACCAATTGATGAAAATCACGAAAAAAGTCAGAATACCGGTTCCAAAAACGGAAACCCACTGAATCGTAAAATTATTATCAGCCATTGCATATCCGATTCGAAGGTCGAGATATGGAAATCCGCTAAGCAATAATAACCGCACTTCTTCCATACACATCCATACCAGGGCAATTGAAATTGCATGTACAAAGGCACCCCCTTTTCTGTTATCAGTTCTTCGTATTGTCGAAAAGAGGATAAATACAAGGAGTATTGAAAGTAAATAAAGCACTACACAAAGTATAAATCCGCCGATGGCCGCGTATACATGGTTACCGGTATAATGTATTCCTGAATTGATTATCCAGGAAAAGAAAAATAATGAGAGAAGCAGGGTAAAGGTGAAAATATGCCGGATGCTTTTGCGTCGTTCCACCGTATTGATGACATAAAAAAAAGGAAGTAAGCAAAATAATGAAAGAATAAAAACAGCTGAACTCACCGTAAAATAAGTAGTAATCGCTGATGTAACAGTGAAAAAATAATTTGTAACATCAGTTGATTGGCGTTTACAATGTTCCATGACATTGCGAGATCAGTGTTTATAAACCAATTTATAGGTAACGTTAATTCAAATATGAATTGAAACGAAACACCACAAAGAATTGCTCACCAATGTAATAAAAATACAAACACCAGTCAACCCTTGGTTTTAGTGTTAATTCAGCAATTAATCGGGAATAAACTGGTGTGCGTAAATTTTTTTGAAAATGAAAAATAAAAGGGCATGGCTCCCGTTCTATAAACCATTAAATCTCAGTGGTCTATTAAATAAAACGGAGAAATGGGTTTAATTCAATCCTTTTAGGTTTTATCCCCAACTCTACTCCAAACTCCTCTTCGCCTCCCATAAATATTTCATCGGTACGAGAAGCATCCCGAAGCATTCGCCTTCTTCTTTACCGAGGTGCTTGTGGTGCACTTTATGTGCTTTTCGAAGTGCGCGCATGTAGATATTGTTGGTACGGCGAAAAAGCCGAAAGCGCTGATGAATAAAAATATCGTGCACCAGGAAATAGGCGAGTCCATAGGCCGCTATGCCCAGACCGATAAACAAGCGCAGGTCATGGCCGTTCATGACACCCATCCAGATCAGGATCGTACTCGGAATGGCGAAAATGAGGAAAAAAGAATCGTTCTTTTCAAAAAATCCCGGCTCCGGCTGGTGGTGGTCCTTGTGTAATACCCACAACAAGCCATGCATGATGTATTTGTGGGTAAACCAGGCTACAAACTCCATGAAGAAGAAGGTGGCCATGAAGACAAGTATGCTGAGGAGGAAACTCATGATGTGGTATAGGTATGGTATGTTTGTGAAAACAATTTAATCCCGGTTTTGTTTAAGGCCGGAATAACTGACGCAGGTAAGACGCTTCAAGGTGTTGCAGATTAATATATTAAAATCAAAGGGCGGCTTGTTATTTTTTTAAAAGTAGTATTTATTTCGGTCTAAAATGTACCTTTATACCTATAACCCTGAATCATGAAAAATTCCCGGCTTCTCTCCTGCTTTATTTTTACAGGAATAATGTTTTGGATGTCCTATACCGCAGGGGCACAGGTGAAGTTTAACCCGCAAGGCGGACTTACCTTTTTGAACCTTTCCGACGACCGGCAAAAAATCCGTTCCACTGGTGAAGTAATTGAAGCGGATTTCTCAGCCGATGTCGGAGCCATGGCAGGCCTGGATGTACGCATTGGCACCGACTTTTATTTTCAACCCGGGGTTTTCTTTGCCAGGAATGTAACCATTACCAAAATGAAAGGCGATACCCTGTCTTCCACTGATTTTGAAGATAAATTGGTTCGAACTTCCCTGAAGTGTAAAGGTCTGCTTGGCTTTAACCTGGTGCACAAAGAAGGTTTTAAAATCAGAATCAATACCGGTCCTACCTATGATTATATCCTGAGCATTGATAATGCAGACGATAAAATAGATTTTGATGAAAGCGATTTCAACGGGGGTTCAGTAAATATTGACGCGGGCCTGGGCCTGGATATATGGTTTGTGACGCTCGAAGCGGGATACAGCTACGGGCTTTCAGAAGCTTTTGATAACAAGGATGACTTTGACTATGACTCCCGCTATTCTTCCATCTATGTCAGCGTAGGCGTGGTTTTCGGCAAGGATGAAAACAAGAAGAAGAAAAGCTCATCCAACGACTGATACCTGCTCAAATTTTTACCGGCCTCCTGAAAATTAAACCATGGCTTGTGAACCCTTTTATTATACCGACAGGCATCGCGCAGAGACCTGGTTAGTGGCAATCCCTCTGACAGATAGTTTAACAGTTAACAAGGGTAATGATTTTACACTGAAATACGGCGGTGGTTGACGGCCGTAGAATCAATCTCTCGAAATCTGCCAATATTTGGAAAATCGTATTCTAATTAGAATAAATTGACATAATAAAGATGCTGACAGAAATAAATCCAAAGTTACCAATGCGTGATAAAGCAATAACTAAAGACTATTACCTGAACAAATTAGGGTTTCAACTTTTTGGAGATGATAACTTTGAGGGATATTTGATGGTTCAAAAGGACAATGTGCAAATTCATTTTTTTGAGTTCAAAGATCTGGACCCCAAAGAAAATTACGGACAGGTTTATATCAGGACAAATAACATTGACGAGCTTTATCAAACACTTATTGACAATAAAATTTTAATTCACCCAAACGGATCTTTAGAAACAAAACCCTGGGGACAGAAAGAGTTTGCCTTATCCGACCCTGACAACAATTTATTAACTTTCGGACAGAGCATAAAATGAAAATAAACCTGGCGGACCGGGGAAAAACCGGTACTAAGACTTATTGTCTGCGATGATGAGCTAATAATTCTCATTGACGTCGATATTTTTTGAATGGCTGGTAGCCGGATACCAGCCGGAAATTATTTATCGAAAAATCCCTTTACGGTATTCAGCAAATCGCCGCCCTGATCTCCTCCCAGCGAAGAGAGTATATCGTCCATGGTAAAACTGTTGTCATTGGGATCATTGGTTTTACGAACCAGGTGTTGCATAACCACAGGGATCATTTGCCGGACAACCGCTGCCGCCTGCGGCGAAGAAAGATTGAATTTACCGGTCAATTGTTGCTGCACGGCAGTGCCGATCTGTCCGAAAAGGGGATGGTCAGCGGAGGACTGTGAAAACATGCCGGTGATCAGTTCAGTTTTACCACCTGCCAGTTGTCCTTTCAGCACTTCAAAAATTCCACTTGCCGTGGCAGTGATGGCGGCTTCATTTTTTTCATCGGGGATGGCCGGATTTTTAATGATGGCCTCCCCGGCATGTTCGGTAACGAGGGCGATAAGTTGGTCCAGCATGACGGATATATTATAAATTTTTAATATTTATTCAATAATTTTTTTCTCAATAGCTGCCGCCCAGCCTGCTCTGTTGGCCTCCCACGATGGCATGAAAGCGACGGGCTTCAGCATACTTTCGAATCGCTTTAAAAGGAGGGCGAATTGATTTTTATCCCTGCAGGAGGACAGTTGTTTTTTCCAGTCAGCGCTTTGACTTTCCCAACCCGGTTTAAAATTTTCGGGTTTCATATGGAGGGCCATTTTACCTAATATATAACCGGATTGCTTGTAGGTGTTCCTGTTTTCGGCGCTGCTCAGCCAGGCCTGATAGTCTTTCTCCCAGCCCGGACCATAGGCTTTTGGCGATAGGTTTTGCATGAGTTCATTCAGCAGGTCAACGTAGGTGGAACGCGGCTGCGAAGACAATTCCATGGAAGTGGTCTCTCCTTCCACCTGTGCCAGCATGGGGGTTACGCTGCAGCAACTTAACAAGAGCACCAGTATGTTCTTTCTCATATTCATGTTTTAATGCTCAATAATACTAAAAAGAAGAGGGCTTTGCAAATATTTTTTCAGGGCGGCAGATCACGTATTATTTTCCGAAATTTGCGGAAACCTTTAAGCGTTATCTCATGCAAAGACTTGTAGTAATAGCCCTGTTGTTTTCCCTCCTGTTAAGCGCCCTGTCCTGTAAAAACAATGCGCAGAAACCCTTCGGTAAAGATCCCGCGCTGGAAAATAAGCGCTGGGAATTGACGGAGCTGAATGGTGCAGTAGTGTCATTGCCTGCAGGGACAGAAGGTATTTATATCACCTTTGAAGGCGCCGGCAACAGCTTTGGCGGTAGCGCCGGTTGTAACCAGTGTAACGGAATGTATACCACAGGCGAAGAAAACCTGATCAAACTGCATAAGCTGGCGGTAACGATGATGGCTTGCCCCGATATGAAACTCGAAAATCAGTATCTGGAAATGATGGACAAGGTGACGAACTATAAACTGAGCCGTAAAAAGCAGGGTGGCGTATTTGTGGAGTATCTGCACCTCTTTATCGGCCCGACAGAAGTGGCCAGGTACAAAGCCACACCGATCAGGTAATATAGTTTCGTTAACAGGATTCCGGGCTCACTGATTTTCATCCAGGTCACCCAGCACATTGTCCACTTCCTTTTCGGTATTGCGTAGCTTCTCCCTGCACTGGCGGATAAGTTCAGCAGCTCTCTTTACATGTTTGGCGAGGGTGTCGATACCGGTTTCTCCACGTTCAAGTTCATCGAGGATTTCTTCGAGTTCGGCTTTTGCTTTTTCGTAACTGAATTTTTCGGCCATGTTATGTTTTTTTTACTGTGGATAGCAGTTCTCCGTGCTGAAGAACCGTAGTAATGGTGTCACCCGTTTTCACTTCACCGGGTGAGCGGATGGCTTTGCCATGGTGTAAAGTATAACTGTATCCCCTGCGCAGCACTTCCACAGGATCCAGCAGGCGCACCTTCGCTTCCGTGCTGAGGAGCCCCTGTTCCCGCAGGTGAAGCAGAGCGCCGGTAGCGGTTTGCAGGCTGGTGCTGTGTTCTGCAAGCGCCGCGTTTTCCAGCTGGAGAAAGAGCCGCGCTTCTTTTTTAAGCCGCTGCTGAAGCTGCTCCAGGCTATGTCGTCCGCCCAGGAGTGTTCGCTGTAAGGTATGCTTTAAGGTGAAGGAAGATTGATCAAGCACACGCGCCTCGCGACTGATGCCGAGGCGTACCGTGTTTTCCAGGCGGTGAATGGCAGTGGCGGTACTCTCTTTTTCGAACAGGAGCATGTCGAGGGCCATTTCACGGATCTGCTGCCAGTAGGATTCGGTGGTCCCTTCAAAGGCTGCCTGGTGTTCGATCAGAAAGTTTGCAACATCGGTGGGCGTCATCCGGTCGGTATGCGCCACCTCATCCACCACGCTTTTATTGGCCTGGTGCCCGATGCCCGTAATCACAGGCAGGGGAAAGCGGGCGATACCTGCCGCCAGCAGGTAATTGTTGAAGCATTCCAGGCTGGAGGCGCCGCCGCCGCCGCGGACGATGACTACCGCGTCAAAACGTTTCCGCGGGATCTCATCTTTTATCCGTGCCAGCCGGGTCAGGATATCTCCCGCCGCCAGGTCCCCCTGAAGCAGGGAGGTATAGAGGGTAAGGTGAAACGTATAACCATACACGTTAGTTGTCAGCCGCGTGTGGAAATCTTCAAAACCCCTCGAATCCTCAGCCGATATTACGGCGATGCGCTGCAGTGATACCGGCAGCTCCAGCGCTTTGTTCCTTTCCAGCAGGCCCTCTTTCCGCAGGCGCTCCAGCGTCTGCCTGCGTTCCATCTCCAGCTGACCCAGCGTAAAGGCAGGATCAATGTCCTGCACCACCAGGCTCATCCCGTAGCGTTCGTGGTACTGCACCTCTACCTGGAACAACACCTGCATTTGCTCGCGCAGCGGACTACCTGTGGCTTTCATAAAACGCGGATGGATACGGTCGTAGGTGCCGCCCCAGATAATGCCGCGGAATTCCGCTTTTGGGGTACTGCCGGTTTCGTCCTTCTCGGCAAGCTGCAGGTAACAATGCCCGCGGCTGATTTTGAGCCCGACAATTTCAGATTTCACCCAATAGCGCCGGCCGCTGAAATGTTGTCTGAAAACACCGGCTACAATGGCCGAAAGTTCCGACAGACTTAACACATCGCCCATTTCCTGCATCCGGCAAAAATAATCTTTGATGGAAAGCGGATTCGCTGCTGTTGAAAAATAGCGGAACCCGGAGGAAGGGCCGGATGGATTAATAGATACAAGTTCAGAGCCAGGGACCCTGTGTAATGTATGTATATCCTCCTCCGCGGTAATCTCAGATTTTCCGGATCATCGCCAGGAAGGACTCCCTTTTATTTTTTGATACGGTGATATGTACCCCGTCTTTCATTACCACATAGCCTCCGTCTTCACGACTGTATCTTTCAATGGCGGCCAGTTGAACAAGGTGTGAATGGCTGATGCGGATAAAACCATGTACGGTTAACTGATCTTCAAAATCACCTAAGGTGCGGCTCACCAGCATGGCCCCGGATCCGGAAAAAAATATACGGGTATAATTGCCTTCGGCCTGACAACGTATAATGGAGTTGATTTCAACAAAGCGGACTCCGTCCCGTACGGTTAAGCCGATACGTTGACGGGTGTTCTTTTGGTTTTGTAACCACTCGCCAAGGTATTCCATTTGCTGGCGATTAACAGGTGCATTGAATTGTTTGTATCTGTCAACGGCCTGTATCAAATCCGCTTTGACAATGGGTTTCAAAAGATAATCCAGAGCGGCATACCTGAATGCCTGCAAGGCAAACTGGTTATAAGCAGTAACGAATATGACACGGAAATTAATTTCAGTGAGTGATTGCAACAGTTCAAATCCATTGAGATTGGGCATTTCAATGTCGAGAAAAACAAGGTCGGGTTGTATGCGCGTCAGCATGTCCGCGGCACGGGTGGAGTCATTGCAGGTACCGTAAACTTCCACTTCGGGACAGTGCGCATGGAGTTGTTCTTTTAGTAGCTCCGTAGCCCCCACCTCATCGTCAATTAGCAGCGCTTTGATCATACTTCTCTTTTTTTAACTGTATTTGTAATTTCACCCGGGTACCGGCGGCTGTTCCGTCATCTGCTATCAGATCGTTAACAATGATCCTGTTTTCCTGCCGGTATAATTCGTTCAGTAAGCGTATGCGGTCGGTGGTCAGTTGCATGCCATGCGAATGCCGGGTGTTTTTCTTGCTTCGCAGTTCAGTCGCTTTTGCACGGCCAATGCCATCATCTTCAATGGTAATTTCAAGAATCCCATCCGGCAGCATCGAAACTTTTATTAATAATAATCCCTTTTCCTGTTTATGCATGAGTCCGTGCCAGATGCTGTTCTCCGCGAAGGGTTGCAGCAGCATGGGTGGAATTTGTATACTGCTTATATCCACCTCTTCGTCAATATGCACACGGTATTCAAACTTATCTTCGAAGCGCAGCTTTTCCAGCTCCAGGTATAATTCAAGAGTTTCCAGCTCCTGTTGCAGCGAGATGCTTTTATATTTTGAGTTATCCAGTACGTTACGCATCAGTTTCCCGAATTTGGCTATATATTCTGATGCCGTCAACCGGTCGTTTTGCATGACATAGCGGTTAATGCTGTTGAGGGAGTTGAAAATGAAATGCGGGTTCATCTGCGAGCGGAGCGCTGTCATTTCCATCTCGGTTATCTGCCGGTGAAATTCCGACCGCAGCCGCTCATCCTTTTTCACCTGGCGAATACGCATGCGGTAAATGCCGGTGAGTATGCCCGTCAATATCAGACCCAGTATGATCCTGAACCACCAGGTTTGATACCATGGTGGCGTGATGATGATCGTAAGTTGCCGTTCTTCGCTCCAATGTTTTCCGTCGGTCGAACTCTTTACATGAAACAGGTATTTTCCGGGAGGGAGACCGGTATAGCTGATAGATGCCGCTGTGGTTGGGTTGAAATCAGGATCTATGCCATCCAGTTTACAGGCATAACGCATAAATGCGGATCTTCTGTAATTCATGGATGAGTAAGCGATGGTGATGTTGTTTTTATCATAAGGCCTCATCAGCAGGGTGTCTTTAAAAACCGTTGTTGAAGGAACCTCTGCATCGTTGCGGGAGCTGATAGCAATGATTAGGGGCGGACGCGGTACAGGCAACTCTTCCTGCTTGCGTGTGTCGTACCAGAGCAAGCCCCCGGCAAAGGGAATAATCATTTTCCCATTCGCCGGCATGGAGGATGTACCGGGATAGCACTGGGGTTGCAGTCCTTTGTCGCTGTTGAAGAGCTGTACGAGGCCGGTGTTCACATCCAGCCGCAACAAACCCTTACTGCAATCGCTCCAGATGAATCCTGAAGAATCATAGAATAACTGCAGTGAGTTTACGGAAGGAAGTTGTCCCTCGTTGAAATGTGTCAATACGATGTTGGAATCGGGATGCAGGGAAGTAATGCCGCCGGAATGACTGATCCAGAGTTGGTCCTTATCATCCAGTGTGATCGCATAACAGGAGGGCTTGTTATCCGTCAATTCATCCAATCGTCCGGCAAGTACTTTTCCTGCCGTGGCATCAGACAGGGAAATGGCAAAAGGCCCCTGCGTATCCAGCGCCCATAAACAGTTCCGCCTGCGATCTTCCACAATCGCTGCATCTTTATAGTGATATCTCTTCTTTTGCTGCCAGGTTAGTGTTTTATTGAAAAGTAACTTATGATCTGATGTGTGATAGCCCGCAAGCCTTGAATGGAGGAGGTCCGTAACAATCAGGGTATCCCCAAAGACCGACAATTTGTTGATCCAGAGCGCATCAATATCGGCTTTCGCTATGATCACCGGTGCCGGATGAACACTGCGCAAATCCAGCATAGAAATGGCGGATTTATCACCCAGGGTGCCGGAAAAAAACACCTTGCCTTTTAAATCACCCGTTACACTGAGTATTGTATTTTCATTGGTGAGCGGATGTGGAAGGTCATAGAGATGCCGGAAGTGATCGTCATATACCGAGAGGATAAACCTGCGTTTTGTTTCTTTGTGCAGATAGTAGTTGATGACGTAGAGATGTGTGGCCGGGTCATACCATATCCAGAATTGCTCGCGCTTAGGGTCGATTTTTAAGCGCTCTGTTTCACCGGCAAAATAGATGGTTTTAAAATCATTTTTTGCGGGATGGAAATAATTTACTCCCGATAAAGTGCTCAGCCAGATGGTGCCATCGGCGGAGCGATAGGCGCTGTTGGCTTTCCCTGAAATGGCATATTTATTCAGGAGGTCTTGTTTTTCACAGGTTATCTCCCCGGTATGAATGTTAAAGAGAAAAGCATCCCATCCCGTTACCAGTATCGTTGAATCATTAACGAAAAGCTGGGGGGAGCAGGCGCTTAAATCGACCCAGTTACTGACCTTCTTAAAAGATTCCAGTTTTTGTGTAGACGGGTGATAGCGATACAAACCGCTTCCCCAGGTGCCCATGTAGAGCGAACCATCAGCGGCGGGAAGGAATCCATCAAAGAAATTGGCCCAGTTTTCGAGACTGTCAGGTACAACCTGAAGTAATTTCCGGACGCTTTTTTTTACGGGGTTGAATAAAACAAGTCCCTGCGTCGTCCCAAACAGCCATAAAGTATCATTGTAGAAATGGAGATTGATTACCTGCAATGCATTTTTATTGAGAAGATGCCCGGGGTCATAATCGTTTAAAAAAAACTGTCGCATGGCCCCTGTAGCGGGATCAATAATAAATACCGACTGTCCATCACCAAAGGTACAGGCATAAATTTTTCCATCCGGGCCTTCGTGAAGATTGTTAATATAGCCCGCAAACTGCCTGTTGGCCGTGATCTTTTTAAATTCAAATCTACGGAACCTGCCGGTGCCGGGATGAAGCGCGGAGAGACCATATTTATCATGCGTGCACCAAATTTCACCCTTACTGCCCCTGAGCAGTCCTTTGATGCTGTTGCGGGGAATGGAAGAAGTATCGGATGGGGAATGTGTAATTACCTTCATCCTTTCACCATCATATTTTACCAGCCCATCCTTCGTGGCGAAATACATGAAACCATCAGGGTCCTGCGTAATGGCCGAGACCTTATTGGATGGAAGGCCGTCATTGATGGTCAGATGGTAGTAATTATAAATCTGTGAAAAAACGGAAAGGGTCGAAAGCAGGAGGAAAGCTCCCGTTAGGAAAAATCGTTTTTGGCAGTGGAAGATCATAGTCCGGTCATTTACAAAGTAAGTACTTCCGGCGATGAATAAAAAGTATTTAAATAAGGCAAAACAGCATTCCGCTCAACAAGATCCCGCATTTGCTCAATGCCCCATTCCGGCTGCTGTAGGAAAAATAGTTTTACCGGTAAATACACAAGACCATGAAAAACCTTAATCTCACCCTTTGCCTGACATTAGTTGTGCTGACGGCTACTATTAACGCAGTGCAGGCACAATGGAGTTTAACCGGAAACGCCGGAACAAATCCGGCCAGTAATTTTATAGGTACACTCGATAACAAGGCATTGAAAGTGAAGACCAACAACCAGGTCCGCTTGTACATTACCGCCAACGGAAAAATTGGAATAGGGACTTCAAGTCCGCTATTCAAGCTGGATGTCAATGGAAATATGAATCTGGCAAAAGATTCCGGACTTTATATCAATGCAACCCGGGCTTTCCACACGCGTGGCGGTGTCAATGTGTTTGCAGGATATCATAGCGGCAATGCCATTACCACGGGTTATGGCAATTCCGGTTTTGGCGAAAATGCTCTTTTGGCAGATACCTCAGGGTTTGGAAACAGCGCGTTTGGATATAATTCGCTGAGTGCAAACTCAAGCGGCAATGGAAATACAGCAATAGGTGCTGCCGCTTTGACATCCAACACTACAGGCCATGACAATACAGTCGTAGGTCGTTCTTCACTGGCAGGATTAGTTAATGGGAGCAATAACACGATCATGGGATCAAACTCGGTGTATAGCCTGATGAGCGGAAGCAACAATGTAGCGATGGGAGCCGGTACAGCTCAATCCCTGACATCCGGTATGTCAAATACTTTTATAGGCTCGGGTACAGCTGCCAATATTGCTTCCGGGAACAACTGTGTATTATTGGGCGCCTATGCTTCTTTGACAGATAACCTGACCAATGCGGTGGCCATCGGAGCAGGAAGCAAGGTTAGTCAAAGTAACAGCATGGTGCTGGGAGATACCAGTAATATTAAGGTTGGAATTGGAAGCACTTTACCAGCCGCACGGCTGCATGTAGACTATAACAGTTCCGGTTCTTCTCCACAGCTTCTCCTGCGTGAACAGGGTGCAGATTATGCACGTATTCATTTTCAGAACACCCAGACCGGCAATTACTGGGCGTTGGCAGGACTTGCCAATGCCACACCATCCTCTGCCCGTATGAACTTTTTCAATAGTGGCTTTGGAGATGTGATGGTCATGACCGGCAACGGCAATGTGGGTATCGGTAATATAACGCCCGCTTTCCAGCTGGAAGTGGCGACGAACTCTGCCGCCAAGCCCGGTTCTTCCGCCTGGACCGTCAGCAGCGATGCAAGGCTCAAGACCGATGTACGTGAATTCACCGACGGACTCAGTGTACTTGAAAAAATACATCCGGTACGCTTCCGGTATAACGGGGAGGCGCATACGCCAATCAACGAAGAATTTGTGGGTACGCTGGCCCAGGAGCTGCGTGAAGCGGCCCCGTATATGATTAAGCCATTTGTAAATACCGATGAGAAAACAGGAAAGCAAACGGAATACCTTGGTGTTGATTATGGTGCCATGGATTTCATTCTGATTAATTCGGTACTGGAATTAAAGCAAGAAGTGGATCGTAAGGAAGAACAGATCAGAAAGCAGCAGCAGGAGATGGATGACCTGCGCAAACTTGTACTTGCTATCCGTGAAGATATGAATCATTGCTGCGAACGGACTGCTGCCACCGGAAAGGCACAGCTGCCGGCTATCGGAGTTGCGGATCCCAGACCGGCTTCGCTCGAACAGAATTTACCCAATCCCTTTCATGACAGGACCAGCTTCTATGGGTATATTCCTGCCGGTTCAGGGCATGCGGAACTCATCATCACTTCTTCAGATGGAAAGGAAATACGGAGTACCGTTATCGCTGCTACCGGTGATTTTCAATATGAGTATAACCATGCTTCCGGACCTGGTATGTACACTGCAACTCTGATTATCGATGGGCGTATCATTAAGTCCCGCCAGATGGTCATTCGTTGATTGGATGGAAGCGTGTTGCGATACTTCGTTTAATCAAGGCACCTTTTAAACTTTATCATAGCCTCCTGCCAAACAGGATGTGCCGGATTCTTTAAGCCCCGGATTTTACGCCGGGGCTTATTCTGTATTATTGTTATTTCGCCTGATAATTTATCATCCAGTTAATCCCGAATTTATCCGTAAAGCTTCCGAAGTAAGCACCCCAGAACATATCCTGCATCGGCATGCTCACCGCACCTCCTGCAGATAGTTCCTTGAATATCCGGTCAGCTTCCACTTTTGAATCGGGTTCCAGATTGATGTGCATGTTGTTGCCCTGCGTTACGGTGAATCCCATTTCTTTGGGAGCATCAGTGCCCATCAGAATATGTCCACCGTATAATGGCAGTTCAACATGTATCACCATATTCTTCAATGATTCAGACATTGGTGGTTGATTCGGATCCGCAGGCAATTCACCAAACCGATGAATGCCATCCACGAATTCTGATTTGAATACGGAGCGATAAAAGAGAAATGCTTCTTCGGTATTGCCCGGAAAATTTAAGTAAGTGGATACACGTGCTTTGTTATCCGGCTTGCTGCGCTTGCGTAAATAGAATTGTGCAGCGATGTATTGATCTAGGTTTTCGAGTCCGGCCGTGAATCCCTCTTTGAAACCCATTTGAATAATCGCTTCGAGGTCCTCCAATGATTTGAATTGCAGCACAAGATTTACCGTGGTGCTGTCGCCCTGATCATGGAATGTGTTCCCCCAGTGTACGATGGGTTTCGAGGTATTCGGTTTTCCCTCTTCATCGCAAAATGAATCATGACCACCGAAGTAAGACATCGGCGTAATTTTTTCATATACGAAATAACACCAATGCTTATCTCCCTCAGGACTCAACATATAATAAAGCCACTTGCCTCCTTCACGAAAATCCTGTGATTGGGTGACCGACTGATACGGTTTCGGTGCCCACCACTGATCGAGGAGGTCGGACTCGGTCCAGGCAGCCCAAACAAGATCGATAGGTGCGTTGAAAGAACGATCAACGGTAATTTGATTTTTTTCCTTATCTACAAAAAAGTTAAAGAGGATAGCCTTGTTCATTTGCGGTTCGATTTTAGTTTGTCAAGTACGGTATCCAGCTGTTCGAAACGTTTCGCCAGCATCTGTTTAAATTGCAGTAACCACTTTTCTACTTCTTTCATTTTATCGGCATTTAAGTGGTAGTAGATCTCACGTCCCTGCTGATCAGGAAACACGATTTCACATTCGGTAAGCACCTGCAGGTGTTTGGATATTGCCTGCCGGCTGCTGTCGAAATGTGCTGCCATCGCGTTGGGTGTCATGGAGCCAACAGCCAGGAGGAGAATGATCGCCCGCCGTGTAGGATCAGCTAAGGCACTGAAGACGTCTCTTCTGGTTTCCATTGTAATTTGCGCAACAATATGGTTGCAAATATATGTGCAATTATTTGGTTGCGCAAAATAATTATTGAATGAAAATTGTAAATAACGGAATTACAAATAAATACCGTCATAATAGGCATTTTTTTACTTTGAATCCTTAATAGTTAATGGAGATCAAAGCATTTGATCAGTGCACATAGTTCTGTATTTATTTACTTTTGATAGTATCATATGATACTATCAGTGAATCCTCCCTATCAGTTAACGCCACGCATATTAAACCTGATAAGTTCAGTTTCGATTAAGCTTGGGGAGGTAAATGCCAACCACCTGACCAGGAATACATGAATGTATTTAAGTCGCTTTCGCCAGCCACCGCTTCAAGGGATCTGTTAAAAGGAACGGAACTGAAGTTGTTAAAGAAAAAAGGAGATAAACGGAAGACGGTGTATGAAGTGAGGGGGAAGACGAACGAATCAAAGGGGGGGCTTTTAGGGGATATTATGGCTGGATTTTCTGCGTTTAGTAAGCCGATAAATTATCAAAACTTGCTTATTTTGCAAGTTTTGATAATTTAAGTAGTATCTTTATAGTATGGCAGAATATATCGAACGGACAGAATACACGGCTAAATTATTGTCATACAAAGATTTAGACCTAATTAAGGTGGTGACAGGATTACGACGAAGCGGCAAGAGCACCTTATTGGAACTGTATCGACGAACCTTACGGGAGATGGGCGTAGCCGACAGCCAGATTTTATCTATAAACTTTGAAGATTTCGAATATCGACGGTATCTGAATGACCTGGATGGTTTGTATGAATATATAGTAAGTCGACTCGACAAAGAAAAACCTAATTATGTCTTTCTTGATGAAGTGCAGAATGTAAATGGATTCGAAAGATTGGTAGATGGATTATATGTTAAACCTAACATGGATGTATATATTACCGGATCCAATGCATTGTTGCTTTCGGGTGAACTGGCTACGCTTTTAAGTGGCAGGTATATTGAGATTTCATTACTTCCTTTTTCATTCAAAGAATATTTGATCGCACGAAAAATTGAAATTGACAATAAATATCTTGACTATGAAGCGTTGTTTTTTGACTATGTAAACGAAACATCATTGCCCAAAGGGGTGGAATTACGTGAAGGAGGACATGATAAAATTTACGAGTATCTGCAGGCAATTTATACCAGTATTATTGAAAAAGACATTTCACAACGTCATCAGATAAACAACAAACGTGCCTTCGAAAATATCGTAAGGTTTATGGCTTCTCAAATTGGAAGTGCCCTTTCTCCGGGTAACATATCCAAGGCGCTAAAGACTGATGGTCAACAAATCCATCATTCAACCGTTGATAAATACCTCGAATATCTCGTTGCAGGTTTTGTATTCTATAAAGTAAACCGCTTTGATTTAAAGGGAAGGAAACAACTGGCAACACAAGAAAAGTATTATCTGGTAGATCCGGGATTATTAAATATACTGGTTGGAAAAGAACGTACTGCTGATCGTGGACATATTCTGGAGAATGTAGTTTATCTTGAACTCTTGCGACGTGGTTATAAAATCTGGACAGGAACATCAAGGTCTGGTGAAGTTGATTTTGTTTGCAAAACTCCCAATGGCGAACTAACCTATTTCCAGGTAGCGTGGTTATTAAGTTCGCCCGAAACATCGAAGAGGGAATTCCAGTCTTTGGAAAAATTAAATGACAACTACCCAAAGTATTTATTGACTTCTGATTCCTTTACTCAAAACCAAAAGGGTGTTATTCACATGAATGTATTCCGGTGGCTATTGTCTCCTGATTCAAATTAAATCTTCAAATCATGCAAATCCCTTTAAACGAATTTGAACAACATATTGATGAGGCCATTCTGAAACGAGGTCTTTCGTATTTTGAAAACGGTCGTGTAGATGAACCGGATGAAATTTCAGCCGGAGTATATGAATTTAAGGTAGAAGGCTCGGAAGTATATACGGTGACACTGCATATAAAGAACGAAATTGTGCAGGACTACTCCTGTGATTGTCCTTATGATCTTGGGGCGGTTTGTAAGCATGTAGCTGCCGCACTGTTTTTCTTGCAGCAGGAAATACTGGAAATTGTACCTTCTTCGAAAAAAACAACGAAGGTAAAAACCAAGACTCCACCAAAAAAGCGTAAAACGGTGCAGGAGCAGGTAGATGAGATATTGCAGAAGCTGACACTCGATGAGATGTGCGCGTTTATTCATGAATGTACTCTGCGTGATTCACAGTTCAGGAAGACTTTTCTAATGACCTTCCGCTCAGAGACCAGTGGTGAAACTAAAAAGTTTTATGCATCGCAGGTTAAAGCCATTCTTCGAAGTATAGGTGGCAAAGGAAAATTTATTCCGTGGAACAAGACCGCGTTGGTTTGGCGTGAGGTAAACAATCTGCTGGTAAACGCACAGCGGCTATTGGAGAAAGGTAATTTTCAATCTGCATTTTTTATTGCTGCTGCTGTATTGGAAGAGATGAATGAGGCATTGCAATTTGTTGACGACAGCAATGGTGATATCGGTAGTTGTATTGAAGAGGCGATGAGTTTACTATTTCAAACAGCGAACGAAGAGTTACCGGAAGAAATCCGGAAGATGATCTTTGACTACGGCATCTCCACCTATAACAGTAAAATATTTGCCGGCTGGGATTGGCATCTCCCGATGTTGGGCCTTGCGATTTCACAACAAAGAACTGTTGCTGAAACAAGTACCTTACATAGTTTACTGGATCAGCATCAACAAAATAAATATGACCGGGAAAAACTGCAGGAACTTAAACTATCGCTATTGCGCAGAACAGGAACGGAAAAAGAAATTGCGGATTTTGTTAGCAGGAATATGTCCAACCCTGTATTTCGCCGCAATGCCATTGATGAAGCAATTAAGACAAAGAACTATAAAGAAGCAATCCGTTTAGCCAATGAAGGCATCAAGGCGGACAAAGAAAGTAAACCGGGTCTGGCTGCAGGATGGTACGATTGGTTATTGAAAATTGCGCTGGCACAAAACGATAAAGAAAAAATCATCGAATACGCCCGTATGCTGTATCTGGATCATTTCATGCATGAGCAGGATTACTATTCCATACTGAAAACCACAGTGGACAAGGGGGAGTGGAACCAATTTGTTGAAGGTCTGTTAGATGAAATTACCACGAAAAGTCGATGGTTGGATGTAGATAGAATAGCGGACATATACATCAAGGAAGCATGGTGGGATCGTTTATTAGAGCTATTGCAAAACCATCCATTCCTTCAGCGTCTCGAACGTTATGAAAAACTATTTCCTGAAACCTATTCAGAGCAAATAGCCCTGCTATACGAAACCGGCATCATTCAATACTTAAAAGACAATGTAGGTCGCGGACACTACAAAAACGCCTGTCGCTACCTCCGTCGTATGAAAAAACTCGGCGCAGGCAAACGAGTAGAAGCACTCATCCAGCGTCTTAAAAAAGATCATCCGTCGCGTTTCGCATTGTGGGAAGAGTTGGAGAGGGTGTAGGTAAAGGGTAATGATTTAATCTGCAATTCCAATCTTTATCCTTCCGTTATCTACGAATTCTTTTCCCCCGCATCCCGCAACCCTAATTCCTCTTCCTGTAACTCACCACCGCCCATACATTCAGCACCACGGCAAATATGCCAATGATGCCCAGATGTCTGGAGATATCACTGAAGCTGCTGCCTTTTAATACTACCATCCGCATCACTTCAATAAAGTAAGTAACCGGATTGAACCAGGTAACAACCTGCGCCCAGTAGGGCATGCTGTCGATGCTGGTGTAGAGTCCGCCCATGAGGATGAAAATCATCATGAGGAAGAACGCCATGAGCATGCTTTGTTGTTGCGTTTGGGCGATGTTGGAGATGAGCAGGCCTAAGCCAAGTACTGCGAGCAGGAAGACGGCCGCGAAGAGATAGAGTAAACCAATATTCCCCACCGGTATGATGCCATATACAATTCGCGCAACAAGCAAGCCCAGCGTCAATACCACCATCCCCAATACCCAAAAGGGAATAAGCTTGCCTAATACAAACTCCGGTTTGCGGATAGGCGTTACGTTGAGCTGTTCGATAGTTCCGACTTCCTTTTCTTTTACGATGTTCAGCGCAGTAAGGAAGGCGCCCACCATGGTGAGCAGCACCACCAGAATTCCCGGAACCATGAACAACTTGTAATTCATGTGGAGGTTGTACCAGTTGAGACCTGCGATTTCAACCCGTGGTAGTTCATCGAAGCGTGGGAATTGTATCCATTGGGTACGTACCTCCTGATTGTAATTACGCAGAATGGTGCTTAAATAGGCCGCACCGAGATTGGCTTTTACTCCATTGATGGCATTCACCGCCACCGCTACTTTGGCCTCATTTTCGCGTACCAGTGTGCGTTCAAAGCCCGCCGGAATTTCTAAAACGAGATCCGCTTTGTCGTGTTCAACATCTACTAATGCGTCACTGTAACGCTCATAATAGCCCGCAAGTACGAAGGTTTCCGAAGAAGTGATCTTGCGGATCATATCGCGCGAGTAAGTACTGTGGTCGTGGTCGATGATGCCGATGTTGACATTGCGGATTTCATAATCAGCAACCATCGGCAATACGATGAGCTGTATCACCGGCATCAGGAAGATCATGCGCAGGATGGCAGGGTTCCGGAAGATCTGCCGGAATTCTTTCTGCAGTAAAAATTTCAGACTTCGCATATCAGGCCGTGGCTAAGCGGATTTTATATTTTTTAACACTCAACAGCAGAAAGAATACGGTCATGCCGGTGAGGATAAGCGATTCTTTCCAGATGACACTTAATCCCACGCCCTTAATCATCACCGCTTTTACAATGAAGAAGTACCATTTGGCCGGGACAATGTTCGACATCATCCGCAGCGGAATCGGCATGTTTTCGATCGGGAACATGAATCCACTGAGCATGAGCGTGGGAAGAAAAAGTCCCATCAGAGAGACGAGCATAGCAACATCCTGACTCGCGGTGATGGAGCTGATGAACATGCCCAGGCTAAGGCTCGTAAGGGTAAACAAGAGACTCAACCCAACCAATAATACAAGACTACCGGCGATGGGTAAACCCAATAAAAATACGCTGAGCAGCAAAATGCTGGCAATGTTTACCGCGGAGAGAAAGAAGTAAGGAACACTCTTCGCAAAAATCACAAGCAGCGGTGGCAAGGGCGATACCAGCAGCACTTCCATAGTGCCGGTTTCTTTTTCTCTCACGATGGCAATAGAAGTCATCATCGTACAAACCAGCATCAGCACCATGGCCATCACACCCGGAACAAAGTTGTAGGCACCTTTCAATTGCGGATTGTACAGCATGCGCACTTCCGGTGTGATCGTGTAGGGAAGTTTCTTTCCTTCGTTGAGATCGTTTTGAAAATCGCCGGTGATGGCTTGCACATAATTGGTGAGTGTAGTTCCGGTATTGGGATCACTGGCATCAGCGATTACCTGTACCGATGCTTTGTTTTTGTGTCGAAGGTCGGAGGCGAAGTTTTCGGGAATCACTACCACGAGTTTCACTTTCCCGCGTTTAAAAGCTGCATCGGCTTCGTTGGCGCTGTTTAGGGTTTCTTCAATGTCGAAGTACTGACTGGCTTCCATGCGCTGCAGGAGTTGCGTGGAGGCCGCATCGTGGCTCATGTCCACCACCGCAATGCGTGAATTCTTGATTTCATTGGTCAGTGCAAATCCGAAAATGATGATCTGCACGATGGGCATGCCAAACAGAATGAACAGGGTTTTCTTATCACGCCAGATGTGATACCATTCTTTCCGTACGAAGGCGATGAATTGTTCTTTCATGTTGTTGTTTAATCAGCCTGACGCTGCGCTCCTCGGGCCAGGGTAAGAAATACCTCGTTCATGTGATGGGTGTTGAACTGCCGGCGCAGATTCGCCGGTGTGTCGAGGGCGGCAATCTTACCGTCCACCATGATGGATACGCGGTTGCAGTACTCCGCTTCGTCCATGTAGTGGGTGGTCACGAAGATGGTCGTACCCTGCGCAGCGGAAGCATACATCATCTCCCAGAATTCACGTCGTGTAAGCGGATCTACGCCGCCCGTGGGTTCGTCGAGGAATACGATGGCAGGATCGTGGATGACGGCGATGGAGAAGGCCAGTTTCTGTTTCCAGCCCAACGGCAAGGACTTTACTAATTTATCACGTTCCGGTTGCAGTTGCAGTTCATGCAGCAGTTTATCGCTGCGTTCCCTGATGTCTTTGTCGCTGAGTCCATAGATACCGGCATAGAAGCGGATGTTTTCGATTACGGTGAGATCGTCGTACAACGAAAACTTCTGGCTCATGTAGCCGATGTTTCTCTTGATTTCTTCCGGATGTTTGTTGACATCAAATCCGGCAACGGTGCCTTCGCCGGAGGTAGGCTTGCTGAGACCACAGAGCATGCGCATGGCGGTAGTTTTACCGGCGCCATTGGCTCCGAGGAATCCAAAGATCTCTCCCTTGCTTACTTCAAAGCTGATCGCATCCACTGCGGTGAAGTCGCCGAAGCGCTTGGTGAGTTGATGGGCCGTTATGGCGTATTCCGCTTGCATGTCTTAGTGTTGGGTCATGGAGTAAATAAAACAATCTTCAATATCTGCTGCCACCGCCCTGATTTCTTCACTTTCCAATCCGAGCAGTGTACGTGCTTCGTCAACAGTGGCATGTTCCTGCTTCAGTACTACGTGATGGTATTCGCCGAAAGGGTAGGCGAGGAGCACGGATGGATTTGATTTGAGCTGATGCAACAGCCTGTACATGTAATCGCCTTTTATGGCAAAAAGCGGTTTTTTGTATTTGCCAGTGATATAGGAGGGAGAATCTGCCTCCATAAATTTACCATTCTGCATAAGGGCTACTCTGTCGCAGCGGGAGGCCTCGTCCATATAAGGTGTGCTTACCAGGATCGTGATTCCTTGTTTTTTCAACCGGTCCAGCATCTCCCAGAATTCTTTCCGCGATACAGCATCTACGCCGGTGGTCGGTTCATCGAGGAAAAGCACACTGGGTTTGTGGATGAGCGCGCAACAGAGCGCGAGTTTCTGCTTCATGCCGCCGCTGAGTTTGCCTGCGGGACGATCTGCAAAGGGCGCCAACTGTTCGTAGATGTCTTTGATAAGATGGTAGTTGGTTTCCACCGTTGTTTTGAAGATGGTGGCGAAGAAGTCGAGGTTTTCGCGGACACTCAGATCCTGGTAGAGCGAAAATTTCCCGGGCATGTATCCCACCCGCTTGCGGATCTCGGCATAGTCGTTTACGACATCGAAGCCATCTACAGTTGCTGTACCTTCGTCGGCGAGGATCAGCGTGGTGAGCAAACGAATGAGTGTAGTTTTACCGGCGCCGTCGGGACCAATCAAGCCGAAGAGCTCTCCCTTATTAACGCTGAAGGTCACCGGATGTAGCGCCTCCACGGTTTCCTTACCGTTGGCGTACGATTTACGCAGGTTCGTTACCGTTATAGCCGCCGGCATGATCAGAATTTTACTTCGCCGTACATACCCACTTTCACAGATCCGTCGTTCTTCACACGGATCTTCGTTGCGTACACGAGGTGTGCGCGTTCGTCTCTGGTCTGGATGGTTTTCGGGGTAAACTCGGCTTTGTCACTGATCCAGGTGATGGTTCCCGGCATTTCTTTGTATTCGTCTTTGCCCTTGTCGATAAATACCTTTACGTTCTGACCAATTTTCACCAGCGCGAACTGATCGCCGGAAATATAAGCGCGGAGATCCATGTTGGTGAGGTCAGCTATTTTATAGAGCGCTTTTCCGGGAGCAGTGATCTCTCCTGCTTCCGCATAAGAAGTCAGAACTGTTCCTGCCACGGGATTCATCACCTTGCTGCGGTTCAGCTGATCGTCAATTTGTGCTTTTCGTTTGCTCAAGGGTGCTTGTTCACTTAGTACAGAACGATTCTGAGTACCGATGGTGGCTTTCTGCTGTTCCTGTTGTCGCTGACTCAATGCGAGTTGTTCCTTTGCTATTTTTAATTGTGTTTCGATATCATCGAATTGTTTGCCGGTAGCGGCATCTTCTTTTAAGAGGTTGGCGAAACGGGTACGCTCACGTTCCAGCGAAGTCACCTGCGTTTTCTGGATCTCGATCTGTTGTTCGAGGGTACGGATGTACGGCGTGAGATCGCTGGTTTTTTCACCGAGCGCATGGATGCTGGCCTCCACCTGTTCGGACTGAAGTTGCAGGGAGGTGGGATCTATCACTACGGAAATCTGATTCTTCTCCAGCTTAGTGCCTTCTTCAGCGGAGAATTCGAGAATTTTTCCTGCTGTCTCGGCGGAGACGATCACTTCGTTGGCTTCAAAAGTGCCTGCGGCATCAAAGTCGCCGTTATTGTTTTTACAAGAGGTGAGGAAGGCTGCTGAAAGAATAAGCAGGAGGAAGGATATTTTTTTCATGGTTATCGGAATGAAGGAAGATCGTTATGGGTTGGAGATGGAAAGATAATCGGCGAAGTCGAGTTGTGTTTGTAATAGCTGCAATTCGTGCAGGAGTTGTTGCTGACGCGCCTGGTCGGCGGCATTTACTTCGCGGAGATAATCGGAGGAAGTGATCACACCATTGTCGAGTTGAGCTTTCGCGGAACGCTTGATTTCTTCACGTAACGAAACCAGTTCGCGATCATCGGTGAGTAAGGTGGTGTATTTAATAATGTCGTTGCGGTACTGCTCTACCGTGATATTGGCACTGAGCAGATAGAGTTCGCGTTGTACATTGATACTGCTTCGGGAGACGGCGTTCACCTGTCGCTCTGCATGGAGAGAGTACAAGGCTCCCAGATTCCAGTGGAGGCGGGCACCGGCGATGTAAAACCAGGAGAAGTCGTTATCCAGCATATTCAGTCCCGGCCGGCCATATCCGCCTTGCGCGAACAGGCTCAGCTTTGGAAGACTCTTTACGCCAATCTGTTTGCGTTGAGTCAGGGTCAGTTGCTCTTGTTCTTTGTAGAGATTCAGTTCCGGACGTACGATGGCAGGTTTTTCGGCAGGCAGCGAAAAAACAGATGCCGGTTTCTCAAACTGTACGGTTGCTTCGTATTCGCTTCCGGTGAACAGCGAGAGTGATTTCAGCAGGGAGAGACGCGTTTGCTGCAGTTCGGTTTTGCGCTGCCGGTTCCGGATTTCCTCTGCCTGTAATACGGCTAACTGCGACCGAAAAGCCGTTCCGTTTTTTAAAGCGGCTTCCATCTTCTTAATGCCTGCAGTCAGGTCGGAAGCTACAATGTCAGTTTGTCTGATCTGTTCGTCCATCATCAGCACACCCAGGTACAGCTGACGCACTTTCTCGCGCATCTTCTGCATCTCAACATTGATCTTCTCCTGCTCCACCAGTGAGTTGGCGCGGGCCGCATTTTTCTGCGCGCTGATATTACCTCCGTCAAAGAGGATCTGGCTGACATCGGCGGTCGCCCGGTATTGATCTTTATCCAGCGGATCAACGGTGAAGCCTGGGAGATTGATCTTGATAGGCAATTCCGTCACATCCGATTGATAGGAGGCTTGCCCGTTAATACTTAATTGCGGGAGGAAGGCCCGGTTCAGGGCAGCCAGACTAAAATCCCTGCTTTGTTCAACGAGATTGCGTTGCTGCACCAGCGGATAGTGCGTATTGGCGGCGGAGAGCACCTGTTCAAGTGTTGGGTGTTCCTGTGCAACGGAGGTGACATGCAGCGCTGCCAGAAGTAACAAGGGGAATAAATTATTTGCTTTCATGAATCAGCAGAGAGGATTTAATAAATTGCTGAATAGAATCCACGCGTTCTTTCAGCAGGCTTTGATAAGTTTCGGAATCGGTCAGTAAGATGCGGCTCAACAGCGGAGCGGCCACAAATGGAAACACGGTCATCCCCATCACATTCATCCATACCAGGCGCGGATCCATCTGCCGTATTTTTCCTTCGCTCATCTCCTGCATCAGCTGACCCATAAACGAAGCGAAAGGCGGCGGGCCCGGCATCTTGCTTAAAAAATTACTGAAGAAACGATCCGGGTCGCGGTGAATCTCATGCACGATGAAAACAGGAAGATCCGGTTTCTGTAACAGCAGTTCAACATGCGCTTCCACATAACTGCATAGTTTATCCACGGCCGGGGCTTCTCCCGAAAAAATCGCATGAACCTTTGGTACAAAGGCATTGAAAGCATCATCGAAGACGAGGTTAAACAGGGACTCTTTGTTTTTAAAGTAATAATGAAGCATGGCCTTGTTGATGCCGGCCGCATTGGCGATGGCTTGCATGCGCGCGCCTGCATAGCCCCTGCTGATGAATTCCTGACGTGCTGATTCCAGGATCTTCTTTTTGCTTTTGCTATCCAGAAATTCTTTATCCATTTGGTTTAACCATTCGGTTAGCAAAACTAACTCTTTTTATCTCTTTAGATTAATTTTTTTGAGGATGGGAAAATATACAATTGATATTCAATTTAATAAAATTAACCAAATGGTTAATTTTGTATGTGAAAAATTACATTTTACATCCTTCCCGGACTATTTTCTAAAAAGCCTACGCGAAAATCAAGTGTTTCGAAGTTGGAAATGGGGTTGGTGCAGCGGAGAGAGAAGGTTGCCGTGCACAATCACCCGGGCTGCACCGCTGCAAAGTGTGAATCGGGCATCGCGAGATGCTCTACTTTACGGCGGTATAAAAAAAGCCGCCTCCATTCCGGAAGCGGCTCAAGTTAGATGCTTGATTAATTAGTTGGTATAGGCATTTACAAACTTATAGGCTGAACCTACTTTTTCCCATACGATGGTGGCCACTTCCAGGTTGTTTTTATTCCAGGAAGCAGGAATAGCCATTTTAAAAGTGTAATCAAAAGTACTTCCGGCAGTAGTAGCGGATGTAATTTGGGTACCCCAGTGGCTGCCGGCAAGGGCGCTTCCTCTCAGTACGTGATGATGCGCCACCACGCCGCTTTGGCCGTTTTGTGTATTCATAACGCCATCCTCAATAACATAAGCGCCTAAGAAATAAGTGCTGCCTACGGGCATGTCCTTGAAGAATTTCACCTTGGTAGTGATGATCATGGTGTCGCCTTCAATTTTTGAAGAATATCCTGAATTCACTTTTACTTCAGCGTTTACATGGCGGTTAATTTCAGCCACCACCGAATCTTTGGTAGGACCTGTATAAATGCCTCCGGTACCGGAGAACTGGGTTTTTTGCTTTCCATTGGCGCAGAAGTCAGGCCAGCCGGAAGTAGGGGAGAAGGCGGTTTTGAATGCGCCTGCCGTTGCGTTGTACATATCGGAAGAAGTAGAGGCATAGGTACCCATCATTACCGCGTTTCCGTCAATCAGCGTCATGATATCGGTATTCAATGTCCATCCCCACTGACCACAGGGGCCACACCAGGTAGCTGTCAGTTTATTGTACAGCCCCATGTTTTTTTCAGTCACGGTAACTCCTGTAGTACCTCCTCCTCCGGTGGTAGTACCGGCATCATCACTGTCTTTTTTGCAGGCTATGAAGGAGATGGCTACAATAGCTGCCAGAGCAAATAGTTTTTTCATAATAAGTAGTTGGTAGTGGTTTGAAGATACTAAGGTATTAAAAATATGGAAACAAAAAACAATACCGGCAATTATTATCCTGTTTCCGAATAAATACCTTTATTTTACAGCCTCCTTCCGCCTTTTGAGAATAATTTAGCCCAATGACAATGGACTCCGGCAAGTGGATCGATATTACGGTAAGCATTGATAGTGCCACGCCTGTGTGGCCCGGCGATCCCGCACCGGTTATTTCCCGCATCGCTGCTCATGAAAGCGGTGACGGTTATCAGCTTTCGGAAGCTTTTTTTGGCCTTCATACCGGAACGCATATCGATGCCCCCTTGCACTTTATTCAGGGAGCGAAGGATATCACGGCTCTGTCTATTGATAAAATGATAGGAGAAGTACGTGTGCTGGATGCCACTGCCATTAAAATAATTACGGCCGCCTGGCTCGAAGACAAAGCGGTTCAGCAGGGGGAACGTCTGATTTTTAAAACCCTGAATTACCCTCTGAAGGAACCGGTTCATTACAAGGAAGAGTTTACCGCACTAGATGAGTCGGCAACCGGCTTTCTGGCAGCAAAGAAGATCCGTTTTGCGGGGATCGACGGTCTTTCAATAGCCATCTATCCAAGCCTGCGCGAGGCGCATGTTACTCTTCTGAAGGAAGAAATTATCATCGCGGAGAACCTGCACCTCGAAGAAATTGACGCCGGAATGTATGATATGATCTGCCTGCCGGTTAAAATTACAGGTGCCGAAGCCGCCCCCGCCAGGGTCCTGCTGAAGAAAATATCCTGAGTTCCCGGTTCCGATTCGTAAGATGCACTTCACCGGAGCAGAATGATCTGTTGAATTCCCGCCCATCTTAAAATTACATCCTGCTTCTCAGCCATTGCGGAATGAACCTGACGGCAAATCCAACCAGCCACCATCGTCTGCTCACATAGGCTACCCCTTTTTTATGTTGAATGGCATGATATATCAATTTGGCGGCATAGGGAGTGGAGCAGCTCCAGAATGTTTTCTTATCACTCGTCATCTCCGTTTCGACAAATCCGGGCCGGATATCCGTTACATACAAGGGAAGTTTGGAACAGTGGGCCTTTTGCCTCAGTGCTTCCAGGTAATTAATCTGATACCCTTTAGCAGCGGTATAAGCCGGTGAAGTCCGGTGCCCGAATAAGCCGGCTACAGAACTGATGGCTACCAAATGCCCGCTGCCCTGCCTGTTAAAATATCTGTATCCCCAGTCTACTGCTTCCGTAAAGCCGAGAACATTCACTTTGTTGGCGGGATTTTCGACTGTATAACCGATGTCCTTGTTTAAATGACCAATACCGGCGCTGAACACCAGGAGATCCATACCCCCTAACTCTTCCGCCAGTTGATGGACTTCGGTGGTAAAATTTTCAAGGCTGCAATCAATATACTTTACAAGGAGTTGTCCGGCATGTTTGTTTTTTAAGGTACTGAGGTCATCCCGTGCTATTCCGCTAAGTCCAACAGTATAATTATGGTCCAGAAGAATCTCAACGATTGCTTTTCCAATTCCGGAAGTCCCGCCAATGACAATGGCTTTTTTCATAGGTACTAAAAATAGAAAAATAGCGCTAACAAAGTAAAAAGAGGCCAGGTTCCGAAAAGCAGGGAGCTCCCCACCCGGGAACTATTTATTGATTTTTGTGGTCTCACCAGGAATCTCTGCAGGCCTGCTTGCCGAAGGTAAGGAACCTGGATCTAAAGTTTAGGAAACTTCTATTCTATCCCTGCCTGCCGGCAGGCAGGCGTTGAACTATGAGACACATAATATCAGAACGCAAAGACAAAACGGAAGTAATAATTTTTCCGGGGCAATAATGTAACGGTCTCACCAGGAATCTCTGCAGGCCTGCTTGCCGAAGGTAAGGAACCTGGATCTAAAGTTTAGGAAACTTCTATTCTATCCCTGCCTGCCGGCAGG
>CAZHSC010000005.1:0-17521 GCA_964534995.1 uncultured Bifidobacterium sp. | reverse complement strand
AATCCCTGCCTGCCGGCAGGCAGGGAACCTGGATCTAGTGGTCTCACCAGGAATCGAACCTGGATCTAAAGTTTAGGAAACTTCTATTCTATCCGTTGAACTATGAGACCAATTTCTGTTGGTTGCGCAAAAGTAAGTAATCTGATAAAATACCTCCCGGCTTTCATTACATATTGCTAATGTTGGCTGGAGTCTTGTGGAGGGTGATACCAATCGTGTTTCGGGCTGTGTAACAAGTGTTATATTTAATTATACCGGATATATCGCATCTTTGCAGGAAGTATTACCATCCGGATTTATGGGCACCATTCAACTCGGTTTAAAAGAAAATCGCGGGCAGTTTCTGCTGCTGGTGCTGGTGAATGCCTTTGTGGGGGGGATGATTGGCCTTGAACGCACGATCCTCCCACAAATAGCCGAAGCAGAATTTCATATTGCCGCCAGCAGCGCTGTCTTTTCATTTATCGTTGTATTTGGCATTGTAAAGGCCTTTTCAAATTATTTTACAGGCATTTTTTCAAATAAAGCGGGCAGGAAAAATCTGTTGGTCCTGGGCTGGCTTTTTGGCCTCCCTGTGCCCTTCCTGCTGATGTCGGCAAGTTCCTGGAATATGATTATTGCGACCAATATTTTATTAGGGATCAATCAGGGCCTGACATGGTCATCCACCGTAATGATGAAAATTGATCTTGTTGGTGAAAAAAACCGGGGCCTGGCTATGGGCCTCAACGAATTTGCCGGTTACCTCGCCGTGGCCTTTGTGGCCTTTATAACCGGATGGCTTGCTTCTCATTATGGCCTCCGGCCGGTACCGTTTTATATTGGAATTGCCATCGCAACTATCGGATTTTTGCTTTCATTGATCTTTGTAAAAGATACCCATCTGCATGTAACATTAGAGGCGAAGGAGGATACAAGCCCCCGTCTTAAAAATGTTTTCCTGGATACCAGTTTCCGGCACCATAACCTAAGCGCCATTACCCAGGCAGGCATCATCAATAACCTAAATGATGGCATGGTTTGGGGTTTGCTGCCCGTATTACTCGCACAAAAGAATTTTTCGTTGGCCGATATCGGTCTTATTGTAGCCATTTATCCCGCTATCTGGGGGATCGGGCAATTGTTCACAGGAAAAATGGCCGATTTCTTTTGTAAAAAAAGTATGCTCTCCTGGGGAATGCTGCTGCAGGGTCTGGCTTTGCTTTCACTTGTTTTTATTACAAGCAAAGCGGGCTTTATTTTAATAATGGCGCTGTTGGGATGGGGTACTGCCATGGTCTATCCTTCCTTTCTTGCAACAGTAGCCGAGAATACCCATCCGAAGGACCGGGCCGGAAGTATGGGTGTCTTTCGCCTGTGGCGAGATCTGGGCTATGCCATAGGGGCCTTGCTCACCGGATTTGTTGCCGACGTTTTCGGATTGAACAGTTCGGTGGTTGCCGTCGCGTTCCTGACATTGCTTTCGGGCTTTTATATCGAAAAGAAAATGACCTGTAAAACCCATGCGGTGAAGATCAGCCCATGGCTTGTCTCGCTCTTTAAACCAAAACATCCGGACAAGGATCCCCGTCATCCCTGCCTTTCCGGAAAACCCTGATTTTTTATCAATTAATATTCAGTAGTTTAATCTGTAATGTTCAGAGAAATTTGGAATTGAAATAATATATATCGTAATATTGCGATATATATTATCAACCATGGGCGTTTCCAAAGCAGAAGAATTTACCGTAAAGGACAACCGCATCGCCGCTTTCGCGAAGGCGCTGGCACATCCGGCACGGGTCGCCATTCTCCAGTTGCTGATTAAAAGACAGGCTTGTATTTGCGGCGACATTGTGGAGGAATTGCCCCTCTCCCAGTCCACCGTGAGCCAACATCTCAAAGAACTGAAGGCCGCAGGCCTGATAAAAGGCGATATTGAAGGTGCCCGCATCTGTTATTGTATTGATGAAGAACAGTTCGAAAAGGCGGTGAAGGACCTGGGAGGATTGCTGGATAGTTACCGCTCTGTAAAAGGGAAGTGTTGTTAAAAAAATTTGACTATATATATCGTAAAATTACGATACAAAACAAAGAAACATGAAATCAAACGAAGAAATCAAGGAAATGGTAAGGCAGAAGTACAGTGAAATTGCTTTACAGGATAAAGAAAGTAATGCCTCCTCCTGCTGTGGGGCGACCAGTTCCTGCTGCGGGGATGAGGTATATTCTATCATGTCCGATGACTACACACAATTAAAAGGCTATAACCCCGATGCCGATCTGGCCTTGGGTTGCGGGCTGCCTACACAGTTTGCGAAAATTAAAAAAGGCGACTTTGTGATAGACCTGGGCAGCGGTGCCGGGAACGATTGTTTTGTGGCCCGTCATGAGTGCGGACCGGAAGGGAAAGTCATCGGCATTGACTTTACCCCGGCCATGATCAGCAAGGCGAGGGAGAATGCGGAAAAACTCGGATATAACAATGTGGAATTCCGCCAGGGTGATATCGAAAAAATGCCGGTGACCGCCAACGTGGCCGATGTTATTGTAAGCAACTGTGTGCTCAACCTGGTGCCCGATAAAGAAAAGGTGTTTAATGAAATGTTCAGGGTGTTGAAGCCCGGTGGCCATTTCAGTGTTTCAGATATTGTGCTGATAGGTGAATTGCCTGAGAAATGGAAGCATACTGCAGAGATGTACGCGGGTTGCGTATCCGGCGCCATTCAGAAATCAACGTATATTGATTATGCAAAAAAAGCAGGATTCAAGAACCTGACTGTTCAAAAGGAAAAGCCGGTGATCATTCCTGAGGATATCCTTGCCCGTTATTTCTCCGCAGACGAAATTGCACAGTTCAAAAATTCAGATACCGGCATCTTCAGCATTACTTTATACGGCGAAAAACAGGAGTCCTGCTGCGAGCCGGGTTGCTGCAATTAAGCTCCTTTCCTCCAGCATTAGCAAGCGCAGCAACATCGGTAACTAATGGCACTGAAACTCAATTTTGTTGATCGTTATTTAACGCTCTGGATTTTTCTGGCAATGATTGCCGGAGTAGGGATAGGTTATTTTTTTCCGGGCTTCGCCGAAATCAACAATACTCTGTCGGTGGGTTCCACCAATATTCCGCTCGCCATCGGCTTGCTGTTGATGATGTATCCCCCCTTCGCCAAAGTAGACTATTCCCTGTTGCCGGCAGCTTTCAAAAACAGGAAACTGATGACCTTTTCCCTACTGCTGAACTGGTTCATCGGCCCTTTGCTGATGTTTATACTGGCCATTATTTTTCTCCGTGATGACCCCGGCTATATGACAGGTTTGATTCTGATAGGCCTCGCGCGCTGCATCGCCATGGTTATTGTATGGAATGATCTGGCGGGCGGGAATCGTGAATACGCCGCGCTGCTGGTGGCCCTCAACAGTGTATTTCAGTTGCTGACGTACAGCCTTTACGCCTGGTTGTTCATCAATGTATTGCCGGCGCAGCTGGGCCTGGGAAATTTTAATATTCATGTTCCGGTTGACATGGTAATGCAAAGTGTTTTCATCTACCTGGGTATTCCTTTCCTCGCGGGCTACCTGAGCCGCAGATGGCTGGTAAAGGCGAAAGGCATTGATTGGTATCAGCGGAAATTCATTCCCCGCATCTCTCCCTTTACTCTGTACGCTTTGCTTTTTACCATTGTGATGATGTTTAGCATGAAAGGTGATAAAATTCTCGAACTGCCGCTGGATGTGCTCAAAATTGCGGCACCCCTCCTCCTTTATTTTGGAGCGATGTTCTTTATCAGTTTTTTCGCAGGCAGGGCCATGCAGGTACCCTATGATAAAAATGCGGCAGTTGCATTTACCGCTACCGGTAATAATTTTGAACTGGCTATAGCCGTAGCCATCGCGGTTTTTGGTTTGCACTCGCCCCAGGCTTTTGCAGGGGTGATAGGACCGCTGGTAGAAGTACCGGCACTGATTCTCCTGGTGAGAGCCGGCGTTTATTTAAAGAAAAAATTATACGGATCATGAAAATACTGGTATTATGTACCGGAAACAGCTGCCGCAGCCAGATGGCAGAAGGGTATTTGCGGCATTTCCTGGGTGATAAAGCGGAAATATGCAGCGCAGGCATTGAAAGGCATGGTGTAAATCCCCGGGCAGTAGCAGTAATGAAGGAGGACGGGATAGATATCAGCCGGCAGACCTCAGACCTGGTGGACAGATACAGGGACCTGCCATTTGATTATGTGCTTACGGTATGCGATAACGCGAAAGAAAGTTGTCCCTTTTTTCCCGGCGACCTGATACGCCTGCACCATAATTTTCCGGATCCTGCCAGGGCAAAGGGCACGGAAGAAGAAATAATGGATCGCTTCAGGGAAACCCGTGACCTGATCAAAGAATATTGCCGGAAGTTTGCACAATCGCTGACCTGAAAGCGATTTGTTTTTTTTTTTCCGCCTTTACAGGGAAAAGGAATAAGTACCCATCCTGCGCCAACAGGGGGTTTAAGATCAATATGTATCTTTGCGGAAAGTTGTAAAATGATGAAAAAAATATTGTTTTCATGTGGTTTGGTACTCAGTTTTCTGATCGCCTCCTGTCAGCAGGCGGTGGAAAAAAAGGTGCCGGTAAATAAAGTGGTGACGGTGGAGGAATTTCAAAAATTGCTGACCGAAAAATCCAATGCCACAGTACTCGATGTACGTACACCGGATGAATTCAAAGCAGGCTACATCAAAGGAGCGGTGAATATGGATATTTATGATCCCGGCTTCAAAGAGAACCTGGCTACGCTGGATGCCGCTAAACCGGTATTGGTATATTGTAAGTCAGGCGGAAGAAGCGCCGGGGCGGCGAAGCTGCTGGCGGAGATGGGTTTTACGGAAGTGTATGACCTGCAGGGAGGCGTTATGGCATGGTCGGCCAATGGTAAGCCCCTTGATGGCACAGAAAATACCGCAGGCGGCAGTGCGGGCCTGAGCCTGGATGACTATGTAAAACAGGTTAGCTCCGCTCCGCTTGTACTCGTTGACTTTAACGCGGTTTGGTGTATGCCCTGTAAAAAACTGGCGCCCATTCTGGATGAACTGGTAAAAAAGGAAAATGGCCGGCTTACGCTGATTAAAATTGATGCCGATGCCAATCCCCAGTTGATGCAAGCCAAGCAAATTCAGGGAATCCCCTACCTTGAATTGTATAAAGAAGGGAAGATGGTTTGGAGTAATATGGGAATGACCGATGAAGCGACCATTGCGGCACAATTGAAATAGAAAAAAATATCCGGCATATATCCGGTATAAAAAAGAGGCGGGTCCATGAAGATCCGCCTCTTTTGTTTTTTCAGGCTTTGGCTTTGCCCGTTCCCAGCATGGCTCCAGCCACCCCTGCCATGAGCGCCCCCAGTACGGTGCCTATTATGATATCCACCATAAGGTAAGTGGAATCATACATATTCATGAATGCAAAAAAGAACATATCAATACCAAATCCTATGAGAAAGGAAATTAAAATACCCGACGTAAATCCTTTTGCAAAAGAATCAACGTTTCCATAGCGATGAAAAATATATGCATACATCATTCCCCATGCGGTATTGCTGAGAAAGATGGCCCAGATGGCGGGAGGATCTTTCATCAGTCCTTCAAAAACGGTGGTATGAGCGGCTGCAAAATCCATCAGTGCAAAGCCATATACCACCCATCCCAGCAGAAATCCGGTAATTCCTGAAACCAAACCGGCCAATAGTACTTTTGTGTTCATAGTATAAAGTTTTAAGGTTAGCGGATTAAAAGTAGTTCCATAGCCCCCCAAGCCCTACCATGATTAGTATTTAAATGATATGATTTCTTGAATAAATCCTTTTTTGCAACACAAATGAACCGGAATACATACGTTAAAAAAGCGGGCCGCTTTAATATTTGATCCAGGCCACGCGACAGGGTTTTGCATCCTCTTCCCACTGAAAGAAATAAAATCCGGGGCTTTCTATACTTCTGATATCAATTCCCGTTGATTCGTTACCGGTCATCATCATCACTACCCTTCCCGATATATCCAGAATTTTTACGGGGAGGGAAGGGTCTTTTCCTGTGATATGAATGAAATCCCTGGCAGGGTTGGGGAAGACAATGATCTTCTTTGGCTCATGAATGCCGCCCGTACCCTGCAAGGATAATTGTGCTTTCACCGGAATGGAAACCGTGGCCAGCAAACCGGTTCCCTGCGCGATAAAATTCAAGGATCCGTTAAAACTGCCCGGTGCAGCGTTGGCAAGTTCAATTTCAATGGCGGTGGCTTCGCCGGGAGGAATGGTTACGTTGGTCCCGCTGCCGTTGATGAAGCTGAGGACCGATGACGGATTCAGCGCAAACCCTGATAATGTCAGCGGCTGATTGCCATCATTGGCTACCCAAAAGGTATAGCGATTGGGGATGGAAGCGGAAATCCATCCATAGTCAATGGTATCTTCCGGAAAGTCGGATGAGGCGGCCTGTATGCCCACCGACGTAGTGCTGAAAGTAGTAATGCGCTCCGTAAACTGAGGATAATCAATAAAGGGATTCCTGTTCAGCTGCAGGGTGGCGATATCATTGCAACGTTTTATTTCAATACTGTCAGGAGCAAATTGCTCATGCCACTGGCGCAATATGCTTTCCTGGTTCGTTAAAAAATTACTGTAATTCTGATAGCGCGTAACGAAGTAGAGCATCGCCCGTGCCACCTGACCCTTGTGCGCGTCGCGCGGTTCGAAAGTAGTACTGTTTCCCTTGCTGCCCCCCTGTTGCCAGGAGGGGTTGTTCACTACTCCAAAGGGCAAGCTCCCCCGTGCATTATTGGCCAGGTCATCGGTGGGATAAAGATGAAAGAGGTCGGCCCGCATCGGTTCCAGTGAATTGAAAAAATTCTGAGGAAAGGTATGCTCCGTATTGAAACTGTAATTGTCCTGACAATCGGTGCGGTCCACGTAACCGATGGCATTTCTTCCGGTATACACGCACTCGATGGTATTTTGAGCGGCCCCCTGTCCGTTTACTTTCTTGTTATCATAAATCATGAACATGGCATCCCGGGCGCCATTATATCCCGCGTTGAAGTAGTTGCGGGTGATCACAGCCTTTAAAGTGTCTTTCAGAATTTGCTCATCCAGGTTTTGCGTATGGCTGTAGTAAGTTTTACTGTATAGTCCTTGTCCGAGTAAATCTACCCGCAGCGCCCCGCTGTGTCCGCTGTGGAGAATAAAAAGTTCTGTGTTATGGTACACATTGTGACGCGGGCTAAATTTTATCCAGATGCTCTGGCTTCCTCCTGCCGGGACAGTGAACGTGCCGGCAGAAGTGCTGAAAGGCGCTGATCCGTATTTGTTGTAAAAGCGGTAACCCGTAATGGTTATATCGAAGGCGGTGCCGTTGCTGATGGTCACCTGCTGGCTGTCGGGACTCGTTTCCGTCACCACACCAAAATTCAATTGAGATGGAGATACAGTAAAAGTCTGTGCGGTCAGTAGGGTCGATAAAAGTAAGAAGGCAAGATACAGTACAGGTATGAATGATTTCATGTATGGCCAAAGGTAAGTATATCCATGAAGATCATATAAATTATTATGAATAGAAAACGTTAAATAGTTCAATCTAAAACACTTTCTAACAACGCATTTCATCTTTTAACCACGGAGGCACGGAGCACACCAAAGGTGCACGGAGAGTATTAATTATTAGTTTTATACTGAACAGGATTATTATACTAATAAAATTTCTCCGTGAAACTCCGTGTAACCTCTTGTGCACTCCTTGGTGAAAAAGAAAAAACTTTAACAGGAGTAAGAAGTAGTACCCACCAATAGAGACTAATATTTTCTAATTTTAAAATTACTATGCTATCGTACTTCCTTCCTTTGTCGCTCTTGCAGGTTGTACAAATACCAGTTTCCCATCGGCATCTTCAGCCATTAATATCATACCATTGGATTCAATTCCTTTGATTTTACGGGGTGCGAGGTTTGCGAGTAAGGTGACTTGCTTTCCAATAATTTCATCCGGACTAAAATGAAGGGCAATACCGGAAACAACCGTACGCTGATCGAGACCCGTATCGAGCGTGAGCTTTAAAAGCTTATCCGCTTTCTCTACTTTCTCAGCAGCGATGATAGTGGCTACCCGTAAATCCATTTTGCTGAATTCATCGTAAGTGGTGGCTTTCTTGAATGGAGTGATTGCTTTTTCCTGTGATGCTTCAGTGGATACTGGTACGTTGGTTTCTTTGGTGGCTTCCAATTTCTTCAGTTGTATTTGTATGGTTTCGTCTTCTATTTTTTCATATAACAGGGAGGCCTCACCGAGCACATGCCCGGCAGTGAGCGCGGTATGCTGAAAGGCTTCTTCCCATCCATGTGGGGGAAGGTTGAGCATACGGCGCAGTTTCTCCGCGGTGAAGGGCAGGAAAGGTTCGCAGAGATATGCAAGTGCCGCGGTTACCTCAAGGGCCACGTTGAGCACGGTAGCTACATAGGCAGGATTGGTCTTGTAATGCTTCCAGGGTTCGGTATCGGCGAGGTATTTATTTCCGGCGCGGGCCAGGTCCATCATGTGGCTGAGTCCTTCACGGAAGCGGTATTTTTCGATACTGTCTTTCACCAGACCGGGCGCGGCGGCAAGCGCCTCAAGGCATACTTTTTCTGCTTCCAGCAGTTCTCCTCTGGCGGGCACCTTGCTTTCAAAATATTTTGAGGTAAGCACCAGTGTACGGTTCACAAAGTTACCCAACACCGCTACCAGTTCGTTGTTATTGCGGTCCTGAAAGTCCTTCCAGGTGAAATCATTGTCCTTGGTTTCCGGAGCTGTGGCACATAAAACATAGCGCAGCACATCTTGCTTCCCGCTAAAGTCCCGGAGATACTCATGCAGCCATACCGCCCAGTTACGGGACGTGGAAATTTTATCGCCCTCCAGGTTCAGGAATTCATTGGCAGGAACATTTTCAGGTAACACATAATCGCCATGCGCTTTCAGCATGGCAGGAAAAATGATGCAGTGAAATACAATATTATCCTTTCCGATGAAATGAATCAGTTTGGTTTCTCTGTCTTTCCAGTACTGCTCCCAGTTTTTCGTGAGTGCCTTTGTTGCGGAGATATAGCCGATGGGCGCATCGAACCAGACGTACAATACTTTCCCTTCATTTCCCGGCAGGGGTACCGGCACGCCCCAGTCAAGGTCGCGGGTGACGGCACGTGCTTGTAAGCCCTGATCCAGCCAGCTTTTACACTGACCGAATACATTTTTTTTCCAACTATCCTCCTTGCTTAATATCCATTCCTGCAGCCATTCCTGCTGCATTTTATCAAGGGGAAGATACCAGTGCTTGGTTTTACGTAACACCGGCACCTTACCACTCAGTTGGGAATGAGGATTGATCAGTTCACGCGGGCTCAGCGAACTGCCGCATTTTTCACATTGATCCCCGTAGGCATTCGGGTTGGCACATTTAGGGCAGGTACCGGTGATGTAACGGTCCGCCAGAAACATATTGGCTTCTTCATCGAAATACTGTTCGCTCTCCTCTTCCTTAAAAACACCTTTTTCATACAGGGTTTTAAAAAAATCCGAAGCGGTATCATGATGTACCTTATCGGAAGTCCGGTGATAGATATCGAAGGAGATGCCAAACTCCTTAAAGCTGTCGCGCATCATCGCATGGTATTTATCTACCACTTCTTGCGGAGTGATCCCTTCTTTACGGGCCCGCAGGGTGATCGGCACCCCATGCTCATCCGACCCGCAAATGAATTTAACATCACGACCCATCAAACGCTGGTAGCGTACGAAAATGTCGGAGGGCAGGTAACAACCGGCAATATGACCGATGTGCAGTGGGCCGTTGGCGTAAGGGAGTGCAGCAGTAACGAGATAGCGCATAAGGGTATTTTTCTTCTGGCCGGATTAAATTTTCGATGCAAAGTTAAATTTATTGGATGAATCCGGATATAAATGTAAAAAACGATATATTTGGGTATCAGTATCTGAATTTTTGGTATGCTTATTTAAATTTTTTACATCATGAAAAAGCTACTTATTATTCTCTTTTACTCTTTCCTATCACTTTCCTTTTCCTTCTCCCAAAGCATCCCGCTCAGCCTTTCCAAACCGGTTAATGTGGGCGCATGTACATTAAATTCATATGTGGCGCACTTTCCCGGAACAGGAGCAGTGCAAAGAATTAGCATTCAAAGTTCGGTGCTACTGAATGGGATCAATGCGCCATTTTGCGGGACATCTAATGGGAGTCTGGTGGTGGTGGATAGAGTAAGGAAGGATGGTGATTTGAATTGTGCTACCGGATAAAGGTAAATTACGGAATTTGTGATAACTTTACCATAGAAGAAGATAACATTCTTCCCACAATGGGTGACGTGCGAAAAGAACCGGAAATTGAAAACAAAACGTGGCTATCGGGCCAGCCCAAGGCGGTCAACGCTTTTAGTGTGGAATTTCCTCAACCGTCCGGTTTGGTGGAGTTGAACGATAGTGGATGGTACTGTGACGGCTTTCCAACCAAAAGTGACCTTGATACTGTATGTGGAAGCTATACAATTACCTTTATCATAGACTCAAGCAATGCGCAGTTGGAGGAGTACCGGCCCATGATAGATAAAGAAACTGTACTTTATTCTTTATGCAAACCCTTCTCGTACAAAAACTGCTTTAAGTCGGTGGAGGCAGGAGATGTGCGGCCGGGGTATTTCCTGATTGAACAACCCTCCCCACAACTTGCCCTCGTATCGGTGCTGATGAACCGGGATACCTGCGATCCGGCTTCCGCTCAGATTCCATTGCTTCCGCTGCTACCCTATTTGATCAATGGGTTTAGCAGATAAAAAAGAGAGTGAGTGCTTATTATATTGCTGAGAAAATGAATATACAGAAATAAACCTGCCCTCAGCACATCCGGTTTTTAAAGTGCAGGGAAATGGCGAATAGCCTGAGGGAAGCTTCGCAAAACTTTGCGAAGATCACCCGAGGGCCGCCCGTTTCACAAACGGAAAAAATACCGCTGAAAGCGGAAAGGATGTGCTGCAGGCCTTGATCTTTTTGCTTCCTTTTTCTATCAAGAGAAAAAGGAAGTCGGGGCATGGGGCAGAAGGCCCCATCAGGAAACGAAGCAGAAAATTCTATTTGGAAGGAGAGAAATTATAGAGGTAATAATATTTTAAAATTTTACCATGGGGAATTGGGAAACCACAGAGGGCACGGAGGAGACGCAGAGGACACAGGTTTAGTTTTCTTTAAACGCAGCGAGCGCGGAGAAAATAAAACCGGCCCTCAGCACCTCCGGTATCCCTGAAGCAGTGCATAGCACGCTTCAGGATAAAAAATTAGAGCGTAGTGGAAGGCGGATCAGGCGAAGGGAAGCTCCGAAAGTATTTGAGGAGATCACCCTGAGCCCCGCCCGGAGCAAACAGGATATATTTCGCTGGAAGCGAAAAGGAGGTGGTGCAGGCCTTGATCTTTTTGCTTACTTTTCTATCAAGAGAAAAAGTATGCGGGGTTTGGGGCAGCGCCCCATTGAATTACAAGTTAATGAAGTATTTTAGCTGATGAGCAAATGAGAGGAAAACAGAATTACTTCATAGTTTGGCCTTGTGAAAACAAGGTCCGATTCCACGCCCGCTCCAACAGCGAAGCCAACATCGGCCAGCAGCCCTCAGGACAAACACCGCCCTGGCATGGCAATATTTGGGTGGATTCGGCAAGATATGTGAGCGGATACGGGGCTGTGAATTTGAATGATACTACACTTTTTTCATTAGCAAGTTCCCTCTTCTCTACTTACTCCGGCATCCCAAGTCATAACCCTAATATTCCGCTTAATGATACCCTGGGACCCTTTTATGTGAATGATCAGCAGTGGTTTTTTCCTTCACTAAATCCAAACACATTTTACTGTGACTCCTCCAGTATCTGCTCGGAATACATTCCCGGAGAGGGCGGCGAAGATTACCGGATAATGGTAGCCAATGATGAGGCGGAGTCATCCCTATTCATTCCCGAATCGAAAATAATCGCTCAGCAATATTTGTTTAAGGAATTAAAGGAAGACAGCCTGCTGTTAAATTCCGAAATGGCTTATATGGATTTTGTTCAGGAGAAAGAAAGCGGATCCGTTGGAGTATTGTTTGAAGTGGAAAAGGAGTTAAGCACATGCGAGCCGGGTGACAGTCTGCTTTCTGCCGGCCTGCGGGCTTCAAACCTGTTACTGAAAGCATACGGCGACAGCATCCGTTATGTTGACAGTTTACTTCGGATAAACACAACACCTGCGCTCCAACTGCTGAAAGAAAATTTAATTGCACAGGTAATTACATCCAGATCTGATATAACCACAACCGGAGTTCCATTGCAGGCAGGCAGGATCGCCCATATTAATGCTGCCCGTTCAATGAATGAAGGAGTGCAAGCCGAACAAACACCCGATGCCAATGAAAAATTCATCAATGATGTTAATTTCCGCTATATAACACAAGGGATTACTACTCTACAATATGAATACGAAAGCCTTTTACAAATTGCAGTTCAATGTCCCTATTCAGGAGGACCAGCCGTTTATAGGGCAAGAACTTTATTGAACTTGCTGAATGATACCCTTGAATACCAAGATAAGGATGTTTGTGAAATAATGGGTATTTATAGGCTGCAGAACACAAACCATGAAAACACTTTAAAACAGCTAAAGATATTTCCTAACCCTTCAGGTGGTAATATTCAAATGATTTATTACGGATTAACAGGAAGCGAAATTAGAGCTGAGGTGACGGATGCAATTGGCAGAATAGTTCTTGTGAAAACAATTGGCAATTTATCCAATACCTGCCAGTTTATTTTATCCGCTTTAAAGGAAGGGATTTATTCATTGAAGCTGATTGATGAGCAGGGTAATTATTTAACTGAAAGGCTGATCATAACAAAATGAAAAAGCTGATCATCGTATTATTGATGTTATGCCCTGTTCAGATGAAGGCACAAGGTTTTTACAATCACGTATGGTTGACTGGGTACAACCCTTTTGCTGGTTTTCCAAATGGGAGGATAATTTTTGATTCAACTGGTTATGTTCATTCACCCGAAATGCGAAAAATGGCCTTCTATGGGACCGAAGCCACGATCTGCGATGCGCAGGGCAATTTTTTAATGAGCAGCAACGGTATCTGGATCGCCAATGCAAATAATGATACTATGATGAATGGTACAGGATTGAATCCGAATGGAATAACTAGTAGCTGGCCGTATGGGTTTCCTTTTACTTATACTAATATAATCTTAACCTATCCGGGTGATACATCAAAATTCATTTTGTATCATCACACTGGTACATATTTAGGAACGTATGCTCCTGCATTGGAATTGTACTTTTCTATCATTGATATAAATGGAGATAGTGGATTAGGCGAAGTAATATATAAAAATCAGACCGCATTTGCTGATACCATGGGATGGGGGATAGCCGCTTGTAAACACGCAAATGGACGTGATTGGTGGGTAGTAATGCAAAAGGACAATAGTGATGTGGTTTTTAAGGTTCTTTTTACCAGTAATGGTATTCAATCGGTCACCTCACAATCATTAGGAGTAACTGCATCGTTGGGAATGACCAGACAATTAACTTTTTCACAGGATGGAACGAAATTCTTAACGAACAAATCAGACGGAGGAACAGTTATAGATAATTTTATCCAGATATTGGATTTTGACAGATGTACCGGAAATTTTTCGAATCCAAGGGAAATAGATCTGTCAACAGGCGGATAAGGGTGGGGGCTCACATTTTCACCATCGGGTAAATATGCCTACGCCTGCTCCAGTACTAAGATCTTTCAAATCAATATTGACAGTTTGACCGTAGACACAGTTGCAAACTACGACGGATTCATCTCCCCTCCCGGCCAAACCTGCTGTGCCACATCCTTCTGGAACATGTACCTTGCCGCTAACGGAAAAATTTACATAACTAGCGGTAGTGGCGTTCAGCATTTACACGAAATGAATTATCCCGATAGTGCAGGTGTAGCCTGTAACGTACAGCAGCATGCAATTGATCTGGTTAGTTATTTTCATGGGCGCGCCGTTCCAAACCACCCCAACTATAACCTCGGCCCGGTGGTGGGTAGTGTTTGTGATAGTCTTAGTGTTGGGTTACATGAGCAAGGGCATGATTTCAGGTTTGGGATATCGCCAAACCCTACTAACGATGGAAATATCAAACTTGTTTACCTGCTCCCGCAAAACCAGCCGGGGGTGTTTGAAGTATATGATATAACAGGGCAGTTGGTGTATAAAATGAATTTACCCTCCTGGAGTACCTTGCAGTATGTGCATCTGCCGGAGCTGAGTAATTGGGTATATACCTGTGTTATTACAAGTGGGTTTGAGAGAGTTGGGAGGAAATTGGTGGTGATGCGATGAGATATACAGACCCTTTCAAATCCACAGGGTTTTGAAATGTTAACCCACCTCCGATCGTGTGCGGACTGGTTTTTTGGGATGGCAGCGGTCAGTTCATTACCTTTACAATCAGAAAAAAGAAATGGCAGAAATGATAAAAGTTTTTTCAGAGAATAATTATCATAAGAACGTAATAGCGTCCTTTCACATTGTGCAAGTATTCATTTGTATCTCCCTTATCTTTTTTGTGGCTTTCTCCACCCGTGCCCAGACATGGTCGCCCATTGGTTTTTATTCCTATGGTGGAACAAGTAAGTTGGCAATAGATACCACCACCGGGATACTGTATGCAGGGGGCAGCTTTCCCGCCACTGGAACTGTGACACCCGGCATAGCCCGCCGCATAGGCACAACATGGGACTCATTGGGAAGTGGCATGAATGGCTCCGTAAATGCCCTGTTTATGTTCAATGGATCATTGTATGCAGGAGGGAATTTTACTTCCGCCGGCGGAGTTGCTGCAAATTATATCGCGCGCTGGGATGGGTCAGGCTGGCATCCTCTGGGTACAGGTATGGACGGAATTGTTTTCGCACTCACGGTACATAATAACGAATTATATGCCGCGGGCCTTTTCACAACAGCCGGAGGGACGCCAACCAGCCATATTGCTAAGTGGGATGGTAATAACTGGTCGGCACTTGGCGCCGGATGTGATGGTGTGGTTTATGCGCTTATCAGTTTTAATGGCGATTTATATGCGGGAGGTTCTTTCGCAAACGCAGGCGGTACCGCTGTGAATGATATTGCCAAATGGGATGGAAGCAACTGGTCGTCGCTGGGTAGTGGTACCAATACAGGCAACTCCGGGGTACGATGTTTTGCTGTTCATGACGGATCCCTTTACATGGGAGGTTATTTTACTCATGCAGGAGGTATAGCTGCTGCCAATATTGCAAAATGGAATGGGTCGGGTTTTGAATCACTTGATTCCGGACTGGATGGTACCGTGTATGTAATGGAGTCATACAATTGTGAACTCTATGTCGGTGGAAATTTTACAACGGCAGGCGGGCTTTCTTCACCGGAGTTGGCTAAGTATAATCCGAACGGAGGCTGGAGCCCGGTTTCACTCCCAATGCCCCTGAGCGGAATCGGATCTTTTGATGCGTTAATCTCATATAGTGGGGATTTATACATCGGGGGCTATGTAGGGAGTCCCAATGGAAATGTTCAACTGTGCAATAATCCTGTTCCTGCCTTTCCTGCGGCCGCCTTCACTTCAACACAAACGATAACTCAACTCGGAAATTACATTCAGTTTTTCAGCACAGGCGGCGATGCTGTAAATTTCAAGTGGAGTTTTCCGGGAGGACTGCCCTCCACCTCTTCAGAGAAAAATCCAAAAATATACTATCCATCCGTTGGTGATTTTGATGTCAGCCTGATTGCCTCCAATTGCCAGGGCTCCGATACACTGTCCTATACCAGCTTTATACACATTGATTCACTGATTCATGCCATGCCTATAGGAAATTCAAGTGACTTTATTACAATGAGCTCTCCACCTAACACCACTTATTATTATGGAGATTATCACGTGTATTATTACAAGCCTGCTACGTATGATTCATTGACTAGTCCTATTTTATTTTATATTCATGGGCAAGGTGGAACAGGAGCCGGAAATGCAGATTTACGCGATATGGCCGATAGACAAAATGCGATGATAGTTTCTCCAACCATGCGCCCATCATATGGTTATGTAAGAGATATTGCGTATGACAGTATCACAGGATGCCAACATAGAATATTTATGACCGATGTGATGAAGCAAATCTACAGGCATGTTTTATACAGAGAACAACGGCCTGTAATTGATGCGTATCTGACCGGATTTTCGGAAGGAGGACAATTTACTACTCGCTACATGCTCATTAGGCAGTTTTCACCGGATTCAATACCCATAAAAATGGCAGTATCTGTGAGTCCTGCCAATTATACTTTAATGACAGACACCTTCAATAATGCTGTGATGCTCTGGATTGCCTATCGTTGCGGTTTAGCAGGCCACGAAACATTCGTTGCTTGTCAGAGCACTCAGCAAAATATTCCGGTTAGTGATTTCATCTGCAATGAACATATCATTCAATACTACAATGAGAACTACGGAATATTAATCGGTACAGCAGATACCCAGCCTTTCGCTTCCTTTTGTGGGTATGCTACCGGAACAGATCGCTACGATAGAGCGAAAGTATTTCATACCTTTTCCACTTCCGATGCCATTGCAAGAGGGACAACATTGCAGTGGGTATTTGACAGTGTACAGTTCATAGGGCATAGCAATTACTGGATGTATAATTCAAAGGTAAATGCCACGGATACTTTTACAATTGCTGAGAATATGTTGTTTAATACACCCTATCATGTCGTTCCGCAACTAACGCCTTCGTGTATCCCAACCGGTATTGGGGAAGATACTGCTTCACCCGGCACAGTTTTCATCTACCCCAACCCCGGGACAGGCATCTTCACCATCGACTGTAAAGGCGTGTACGAACATGCGGTTTTGCAAATCTATAATGCCATGGGGCAAATGATTTTTTCCCGGGAACTTAGCAGGAACCCGGATATAATTGATATAAGTGCGCATGCTGATGGCATGTATTTTTACCGGCTGGAGGGAAAAAATGGGCGTGTCAAAGCTGGTAAAATAATGATGAATTAATTGCAGGGATTTTACTTATTCTTTATGCACTAGTGGTCACTTTGACTTAGAAGTTACTGTGTGAAGGGTTAGGATAGCCCGGGCTTGTAGTAACAGGGCTTTATGCAGGATTTAATAGGATATAAACGTATACAAATGCTTATTCCTTGTACATGTAAAATATTTTGAATAATTTTATATGGGGCGGGAACGCCAGTTCCCCGGTCTGTAATACCCTGCAAACGGAAATAAACGGATATAAATATTTATACCTTGCTCAAGCAAATTTTTTAAGGACTAAAATGAGGGTGGAAACGCAAGGTTTGCCTTGCAGATGGCGTTGTGCTCATTTACACCGCGACAGTCAACTCATATGGTTTCCCTGAAGCGTGCTTCGCACTGC
>CAZHSC010000004.1:82046-85361 GCA_964534995.1 uncultured Bifidobacterium sp. | reverse complement strand
CGTACATCCGTAAACCATCATTCCCGTAAACCATCATCCTCATCCGTACATCCGCTTCAATCAGTATATCCGTACATCCGTAAACCACCATTCATTACCAATATTCAATACATTTGCATCATCTGATCCCACCCCATGTTCTCACCTGGCACCACCAACTACCTGCCGCATCCGGTTGATTCTATTTCGGTCGAAGAAAAAATCTCCCGCCTCACCAAACGTTCTATAAAAAATGAATCCAAAATGCTTGCCCTGAATATGGCGGTTAGTATGATGGATTTGACTACCCTCGAAGCAAAAGACACCCCCGGAAAAGTTCGTCAGCTGTGTGCTAAAGCTATCCGCCCCCATGAAGCCCTTCCGGATTTACCTTCAGCAGCAGCCGTTTGTGTGTATCCGCCAATGGTTAAAACCGCCAAAGAAGCCTTGGGTAACAGCAGCGTTAAAGTGGCAGCTGTGGCTACTGCATTTCCAAGTGGTATGAGTACCCGTAAAGTGAAACTGGAGGAAACCAGATATGCGGTGAATGAAGGCGCCGATGAGATTGATATGGTGATTTCCCGGGGTCATTTTCTTGCCGGTGAGTACAATTATGTGTATGATGAAATTGCTGCGGTGAAGGAGGCCTGTGGGTCTTCTCATTTAAAGGTGATTCTTGAAACAGGGGAACTCAGCACTTATGACAACGTGAGATTAGCCAGTGATATCGCTATGTATGCAGGTGCTGATTTTATAAAAACTTCTACCGGAAAAGTTCAGCCTGCCGCCACGCTGCCGGTAACATTGGTGATGCTCGAAGCCATTCGGGATTTTTATTATAAGGAAGGAAAAATGATCGGCATGAAACCTGCGGGTGGTATCAGCACGGCAAAGCTGGCAATTCAGTATCTGGTGGTACTTCGTGAAACACTGGGCCAAGCGTGGATGAATCCAAACTATTTCCGTTTTGGCGCTTCTTCGCTGGCCAATGATTTATTGATGCAGATTGTAAAGCAATTAACCGGAGTGTACCAGGGCGGAGATTATTTTTCAAAAGACTGATGGCTGCTATGTCTGCTTTATAACCAATCATACTTCAGGTGTTTTTTTCATTCAAAAACCTGGATCGGTATTGATGTTTCACCGATAGGCCGGGATCAGGATTCAAATCATGTATAACCTGCTTAATGCCCCTCAAGGCATTCTCTTTAACTGGATATTACTGTGCCCGGTATGTCACGTTTCACTTTCGCCACGCCAGTTTACTGAGCATTCTGTTGAGAGTACCGTGGACTGCAAAACCTGAAGCATACGACGAGTCCAGACCTACAGCCTTTTCAGATAGTAATATAAGAAGTCTTTTTTTATCTTCATCATTCCATTTTTCTGTACCACCACCGGCCTGAACATATAAGGCGATCCGCTCTATCGCGGGTTTTAATTTTTCAAAGATTACGTCATCCGAAATACGCAGACTGGCACAGAGAGCGGCTGTTGCTTCTTCGGTAGCCCGCGTTAAGTTTCCTTTATAACGTTGATGGATGTACTGCGTAAGGGCGGCGCTAAGCATGGCGGTATCGTATTTCGTATTTAAAACGCTATTTTCAGTACCCATTATGAGGATCATTTCATCGGCTACCAGTTGCTGTAAAATCCGAACCGGCGTTTTATGTCCTTTTATTTTCTGTATACGGAGGAATTCACGTTTTGCCATCTCTTGCAGTCTGGCTTGTATGGGACGAAATCCCAGCCGGTAGTAAAACCAAAAGGCGCCCGTTTCAAGACCTTCAGGATTGTCACGCCCAACCTGATAAGGCTCTGCAATGAAACAGCGTGGTTTGAATTGCTTGTAGTAAACATGTAGTAGTTGAGCAAAGAACCATGCCGATTCCCCACCCCTGTATGATGGGAAAATATTGATGCCTATCTTGGCCATATCTCCTAACATCCACGCTACTCCGTAAGCATATGGTAAAGTGTTTTTAAATGCCATGAAGCCGATATACGCATCCAGTGGTGAGCGATGTATGCTGTCCATACCTGTTAATACAATGTACATCCCTCTTCCCACATCAAATGTATGAATGTCGTTGATGTCAGCGTAGGTAACGGGGTCCGTCTCCCTGTAGAGAGTTAGCAATTGCAGACGCATGGTTCGGAGTAGTCCCTGTTTTTCCTGCTTCTGAAGCGCGACGGATACCGGGGGATCACCAGCAAGCAATCCGGCCAGATCCGCTTTTCGGATAAGGGCTTCCGTATGAAAAAAAACCGGATGATGAGGTCCCTTCAACTCTGACCGTGATGGAATGATGCCCATATCGCAGTCTATATACATCTCCATCTGATCAAAGTGCTGGTTCCTTATGGCATGTGGCATTTCAGATGTTTTATATAATTCCGTTATCAATATGAGCTGATGTGCCCGGTTACTACCGGCAATTGCCTCAAGCCATTCCTCAATATTGTTGTAACCCCCTTCATAAAAATGCTCACGAAGTGGAGTAGGTAACATAGGTTGAAGCAAAGTGAAGAGCAGTTCCGTTTCTGCACCGAAAGAATCCAACGCTACCGCAGAAGGATACTGCTCCACAAGCCATGTTACCAGTTCAAAACTGAAGCAAGCCTTTACATGTGTATGTTTTAATCCCGTATTTTCAAAAACCCCTTCACTTTTGTCTTTCCTGATCCTCATCCTGATACCCTCCGGCAATAGTTGCTGAAGACGGGTAATACTTTTTAAAAAGGATCCGCTGTGTGGATGGGCCGACAGGAATAGCAGGATTTCACATAGTTGATATAAATCTTTGGATTTTAGTGTTTGCGGCAGCTTGAGTTGTTCGACAATTTGTTCTTTTCGCTTAATAGCAGAAGGATCAAAATTGTTGCGGATAAGGTGTAGTTCCTTAATCAGAGAGCTAGTGGAAAGCATGACTAAAAATAAAAATAATTGGCGAATCAATACCCCCCATATGATGATGATCTTAATGGATAATTGATTTGCGGTCAAACTGAATTTCGGTCAGTTGCGCATCCTGATGAAATGCAAAAGGAGGCATAAACCTTTTTACACCTCCCTTTAACCAGTTTTACTTAAAAATTAATTCCCTGCGATTTTCATTTTTTCAAACGTCTTATCTTCCAGGCACTCCAGGGCTTTGGTGAAGAAAGAGTTAATATCATTGATGATCACATAATAGGCGTTGATATTCCACAGATCACGCGCAATGAGCGCCTTTAACTGTGTTTGTATTAATTTGCTGGAAGCTTTGATTCCTGCATCATCCTTCTTCACTGATTTCTTTTCGGCATAAGCGATAAATTTATCCATGAATTCCT
>CAZHSC010000004.1:57821-82036 GCA_964534995.1 uncultured Bifidobacterium sp. | reverse complement strand
ATCTTTTTTGAAACTGTAAACGTCTTTGTATTGAGAAAGTAAAGTGGCACGGTTATCATCTACGTAGCTGAGTGTAAAATCATTCAGGATTCCGTTTCTTCTGAGTTCATCGTAGTATTTGCTGCTCATAGTGGTATCCAGCGGTACAAATACATCAGGCATGATGCCGCCTCCGCCATATACCAGTCTTCCGGCATTGGTTTCGTATTTAAGAGAATCTATAAATTGAATGCTGTCCGAACTGTAAAGTTCACCATGCTCGTAACGCTTGCTGATGTCCATATCATAATTTTCGTCTCCCGGCTCATAGGGTTTCTGAATGCAGCGTCCGCTGGGAGTGTAATAACGGGCAATAGTAAGACGTACCGCCGAACCATCAGGAAGAGGATAGGGCTTTTGAACCAGGCCCTTGGCGAATGTACGCCTGCCTATTACCAGCCCCCTGTCCCAGTCCTGTACGGCACCGGTAACAATTTCACTGGCGGATGCTGAGTTTTCATCAACCAGTACAATCAGTTTACCTTTCTCCCAACCACCGGTATTTGTGGAAAAGGATTCCTGACGTGGATTATTCTTTCCTTCGGTGTAAACGATTCTTTTGCCAATCGAAAGGAATTCATCGGCTAATTCAATGGCACGGTTAAGGTAGCCGCCACCGTTACCACTCAGGTCCAGGATAAGACTACTGATCTGATGTTCCTCTTTCAGTTTTTTTAATGCTTCTCTGAACTCATCTACCGTGCTGTCGGCAAATCTTGATATTTTTATATATCCGGTACCCGGCGCAGCCTGATAGGATGCTTCTACGCTGTATAATGGTATTTTATCCCTTGTGATGTTGAATACAATCAGTTCGGGCATTCCCCTGCGGTATATGCTTACCTTCACTTTGGTGCCTTTGTCGCCACGGAGTTTTTTGAGTACATCGTTGTTTTTTATTCCAATGCCGGCCACCATGGTGTCATTGATCATGACAATACGGTCGCCGGAACGGATACCCAGTTTTTCCGATGGACCGCCTGCTATGGTTTGCGTTACCATGATGGTGTCATCAAGAATATTGAACTGTATCCCTACTCCTTCAAACTTTCCAACCAATGGTTCATTTGCGCTTTTGAGTTCGTCGGCCTGAATGTACACCGAGTGCGGATCAAGTTCCTTTAAAAGCGCCCTGATGGCGTCATCTGTGATTTTCTTTTCGTCCACCGTGTCTACATAAGCATAGCTGATCATATTCAGCAGGGCTTCCAGTTTTTGTGCATTGGGGTTCTCCTGGCTGTAAACTTTTACACTGGCACTGGCTATGACTGAAATAATCAGAAACAGCCTCATCCACTTACGGGTATTTATCATGATGTTGTATTACTAGTACTGATTGATGCTGAGTTTTCTCTTTTCAAGAGACGTGTTTATTATGGATAATATTGTACGGACAATGCTGTTTTAGGTTCATATACGGAACTATAAAAAGCCACCACTAATATATCGTGGTGGCTTCCTCTTTATTTCAATAATAATGCCGCAAATGTCAGGGCTTCGTCAATTTAAGCTCCTCCGTCGGCATGAGGTTGCAGCGTCTCCAGGTCCCTGTCAAACAGGTACATCCCGCCTTTATCCCCTCCGATAAGTTTTAATTTATCAAGGAGGTTGCGTGCAAGGCGCTCTTCTTCAATTTGTTCTGCAACATACCATTGTAAAAAATTGTGGGTGGTATAATCCTTTTCCGACAAACAATTCTCAACGAGTTTGTTGATCTCCGTGCTGACTTTGACTTCATGCTTGAGCAGAAGTTCAAAAACTTCATTTACCCCTTTAAAATTGGCCGGCGGTGTTTTCAGGGCCGGAATTAATGCTGCGCCCCCCCTTTCATTGACAAATTTTACAAGCTTAAGCATATGCATCCTTTCTTCATCACTATGTTTGTAAAGGAATGATGATACGCCATTGTATCCGGATCTTTCTGCCCAGGATGCCATGGCCAGATAGAATTGGGATGAATCAGCCTCAAGGTCTATCTGCTGGTTCAGTAATTTTTCGATTTTTTTAGATATCATAATGAATGCTTTTTTATAGAAAATATCTGGTATTTTCTTTTTGGATAAACAAAGATAGACAGAAAGAGTTAATAATTTTTAATACGTGTGTAGGATTCAATGGGAAATGTATTCTTCTCAATGGCCAGACTGATGTATGAATGACGGGTACGGTAACTGTAAATTTCGTAATGATGGCCGTGAAAAGTGATTTCCTCCCGGGTACCATCCAGGGTGTTAAGATCTTCTGTAAGTCCGGTTCCCTGTGCTTTCACAATCGCTTCTTTCCGGGTCCATATTTTAAAGAAATCATCATCCCCGTTGATTGTGGTTTTTTCCTTAGGGTGAAAGTGCTGTTCAATGACGGGATGAAATGGGGCAAAGTCACGTATCAGTTCAATATCAACTCCCACCTGAACAGGAGTAAATGCAAATACCAATTCATGGCCTGAGCGGCTGATATTGAAATGCAGGTTCATGCCCTGAAGGAAAGGTTTTCCAAATGGATTTTGCAGCAAGGACAACTGCAATGGTGGCAGTTCTAACCACACGGAAAGCCATTTCCTGAGAAGATGATGACGGTAATGGTATGCCTTGCGGTCTTCTTCCTTTACAAACTTTTCCCCCTTTTGTTTTTCTTCCGGGGACAAATAGAGTGTTTCAGGAAGATGGTAAGGAACTTCAGTATGTATGATTACCGTTTTATCAACCGGCAAATGCTCATTCGGGTTAAATTCAGCAGCATGATGCAGGAGGTGCTTCCGGCAAGCTTCAGTCATCTAATTTGTCGAGTATTTCATTTAAGCGCCTGGCCAGTGTATCCACGTGAGGCTCTTCAAAGATGGTGTTATGATCTCCTGGTACGACAATGACCCTGGTTTCCCCTTTCACAAAATAGGTCCAGCCCAGTGATTCATCATATTCGTTGTTATAATGCCCGTCTCTCGCGCGGAAGAGCAGGAGCGAGCCGTCGTATGGTTTTATCTTATAATTCATCAGGGCTTCGTAACAGGCTTCTTCTACTCTTTTAAAGTAGGTGGCGGCATCTTTACCGATCATTTCGGTAACATTATATATATCAAGCCATGATTCAAGTTCACCTACTTCTTTGATTCTTTTTCTGGCTTCAAAGTAGTTTTTCCTTTCTTCTTTATCCGCTTTGGCCAGTACGGCAGCTCTCTTGATGAATCGCTTGGCCAGCAACTGTGCCCCCACAATTTGTTTGACGCCCGATGGCAGGAAATCTGTTTTTTTGGCGGCATCCAGGTCAAACAAGGCAAGTACAGAAACTTCTTTTCCCATCGCGCGGAGTTGAATAGCCATTTCGTAGGCAAGATAACCTCCGAAAGATCCGCCCCCGAGTTTGTAGGGCCCTTCCGGCTGGAATTGCAGTAACGCCTGTATATGGTAAGCAGCCATATCCTGCATGTTCGTAAACGGAATGTCCTTTCCGTTTAAACCATACCCTTGCAGGCCATAGCTGGGTTGATCAGGATGTAGCATTTTACCAAGGGCAAAGTATTTGAAAACATTGCCGCTGACCCCATGCACAAAAAACATAGGTTTCTTTTTACCACTGTCCTTGATGGTAACAATGGGACTCCAAACTTTATCCTCAACGGGTTTCTCGTAAAGAGCGCTGAGTTTCCGGATCGTGGAATTGGTGAAGAGTACGGCTATCGGGAGACGTATGCCTGTTTCTTTTTCCAGGTCTACCATTAATTTCACGGCCAGAATAGAGTGCCCGCCCATTTCAAAAAAATTATCATCCAGCCGGATGTCTTTCACCTTGAGCGTGTCTTCCCATATCTTCCGGATCTTTTCCTGAAGCTCGCTGAAGACTTCCGTTCCCGGAATTGTTTTTTCTAAGGGGAAAACAGTTAAATGCTTTGGCAGTGCTTTTTTATCAATCTTCCTGTTAGGAGTAAGCGGGAAGCTGTCCAGTTTCATCCACAGGCCGGGTATCATATACTCCGGTAATTGAGAGGACAGTTCTGCCTTGCACTTTCTTATAAACTCGTCCTCACTTGTACCGGGGTCCTTGGTGGTAAACCAAACGGCAAGTACATTGTTTCCTGATCCATCCGGAACCGCCATCACCACACAATTGTTGAGCCCCTCCGTTTTTTTAATGATGGTTTCTATCTCCCCTAACTCAATCCGGTATCCCCGAACTTTTACCTGGTGGTCAAAGCGGTTGAGAAAATGGAGGTTCCCGGTCTGATCCATTAAAATGCGGTCACCGGTACGGTAGGCCATACCCTTTTTGTCAGGCGCGGGAACAAAACGGTCAGCCGTAAGTTCAGGCAGGTTTTTATACCCTACCGCCACACCTTCACCACTTATCCATAATTCTCCGGATACGCCCAGCGGACAGGGTAGGCCGTTAGGGTCCATGATGAAGATTCGCGTGTTGGCAATCGGCTTTCCAATGCTCATCACTCCGTTGCGGACTATCTGCGGTGTATTGTGGCTGAATAAAATGATGGTTGCCCAGATGGTGGTTTCAGTCGGCCCGTAAAGGTTCCATATTTCTTTGTTGCAGGAAAGGACCTTCTCCACCAGTTCAATGCGCATTGCCTCACCGCCGCAAAGCAGGGTCAGGTCCTTGTTTCCTTTCCAGCCACCTGCAAACAGCAGGTCAAAGGTGGCCGGGGTTCCCTGTATGAAATGAATTGATTTTTTGTTGATATAATCTTCCAGCCAGTACGGATCCATCGCTTCTTCTTTGGTGGCGAGGTGAATACTGGCCCCATGCATCAGGGGCATAAAAAATTCAAGTACCGATAAGTCAAAGGAAATGGTGGTAATGGCAAGGAAACGATGATCTTTTTGTAATCCGAATTTAATGGCAAGGTCGGCCAGTTCACTTACCACGCCGGGGTGTTTGATGATGACACCTTTTGGCTTGCCTGTTGAGCCGGAAGTATACAGGATGTAGGCGATGCTGTCGGCGGTAATCGGGTATTTCGTATAAGTGCTGCCGTTAGTTTCGGATATAAGGTCTTCAAGGTATAGCACCAGGTTTTCATTGAACCGGAATTCTTTCTGCAAAGCACGGGTAATGATGATAAAAGCGGCGGCGGAATCCTCTACCATGTAATGCAGCCTGTCGGCCGGAAATGCCGGGTCAAGGGGTACGTATGCTCCGCCTGCTTTAAGTATACTGAGCAGGATACCCGGTAACTCTATCGTTCGCGGCAGGCAAACCCCGATATAATCCCCCTGCTTCAGTCCCTTTGCCTGCAGCCTGCTGGCCCAACGGTCACTGATGTCGGAAAGTTCACGGTAAGTCATGCTCTTATTGCCCGCTACCACGGCGGTTTGCGTGGGTGGTAACTTGGGTACTATGGCTTCAAAGCACTCATGTATGCCCGCCGGCAGGTGAAAGGAGGTGTCGGTATCGTTGATATGGTTTAAAAAGGCGATCTCTTCCTCTGTGCGGATTTCCAGCCTGCTGATTTTTTCAGTGGGGTTTTCAACGATGGACGACATGATGCGAACGAATTCTTCCATCCGTAATTTCATCATTTCCTCGCTGAAAAGATCATTGTTAAATGTGCACTCCAGTACGAGTTTGTCACCTGAACCTGATGCATTCAGGAATATTTCAAAATTTTCGAAATGACGTGGGTTGGTGCTTACCTCAAAAGTGCAGCCTTCAAATATAAATCCTTCTGTAAATCCGATGTCCACGTTAAATACTACTGGTACCAGCGGGATTCTGGAAGGGTCGCGGTGAACATTCAGTTTCTGAAGCAGGCTTCCGAAAGTGAATTGCTGGTTGTCAAAGGCGTCAAAGAGGTACTTGCGCCTCTCCATCAGATATTCATGAAAAGTCTGGCCGGCATGTATCTTGCTTCGCAAGGGAAGCAGGTTTACGCAATGACCTACGAGGTTATAATATCCTTCAGCGTTTTGCCCCGCAGCCGGGAGCCCCACAATGAGGTCTTCCTGTCCGGTAACCCGGTAAAGAAATACCTCGAATGCGCTCAGCATGGTTGTAACAAAACTGGTATTGTTTTTTCTGCTGAGCTGCCTTAATTTTGATACCAGTTCGGAAGGAACGCTTACGTCTATCCGCTTGGCGAAGAAACTCCTGATGGCCGGCCGCGCTTTATTCAGCGGAAATTCAATCACTGGAAGCTCCCCCTCGTATTGCCTGATCCAGAAGTTTTCCGTTTGATGGTGTAACTCGCTGGACATATAATTTTCCTGTTCCTGTGCATAGGCCGCAAATGAATTGGCTGGCTCCAGTCCGGGATCGACGCCGAGTACAAGTCCGGAATAAATTGTACTCAGGTCTTTAACGATTAAGCTGAGTGACCATCCGTCGCATACAATGTGATGCCCCGTTACGATCAGCACATGGCTGTTATCATTAAATACAAGCAAATGTAAATGTATCAGGGGGCCTTTGATAAGATCAAATACGTGCAGCGTGGCTTCCCTGGAATATTTTGCGAGGATATCTTCTTTGTTTTTACTGTCGAGTCCTGTGGTTTCTGTCCAGGGTAATTCAATATCCGGCCATATGGTAAACCGGGTACCGTCTTCACTGAAGGTGATACGCAATCCGTCATGTCGGTTTATAATTTGACGGAATGCTTCCTTCAGTTTGTCACGTTGAACGGGACCGCTCAGCCTTAAAGTGATGGATTCATTGTATGCACAGTTGGCATGGTCCCCGCCAAGAATGACGGAGGTAAACATTTCTTTTTGTGCCTCAGTTGAAGGGACGGATTCAATCGAAATGGCGAAGGGGTCGAAATCGACGGCTTCGTAGCGGTATCCTTCAGGTAAAGTGGACATATGGGTTTTTTAGTTGAGATGTAATTTTAAATATTTTCCTGGCCTGTCGGGATTTGGTACAAACCATCCCGGAGTACCGTCGGGATTTTTCCCAAGCATGGCGCCCGGAACAGGGGGATTCGATGCCTGGTAGGAATCTTTTCCGTTGCCGTTCTTGTAAACGCCATTCGATACGGAACTGCTGGTTCCCGGAATAAATCCCGCTTCCGACAATTCCGTAAGGGCCTCCTTAAACATTTTAATGATAAATTCGATGTCTTCCCGGGTATGGGCTTCGGTGAGGAAACAGGGAAAACCGTCATATACATGAATTCCCTTATAACGCAGAACGAGATAAATGAGATCCGCGTTGGGTAAATCGGTATCGTATTTTGGTTTGAAGAGTGATCCGAAATGTACCAGGTGAAAAGGAATGTTGTGCCGGCTCGAGAAGTCATTCACTTCTTTCGCCAGGTAACTCGTATTGGCATTAAGGGTTTCCTGCAATGCCTGACCCTTTTCTTTCATGTGCAGCAAAGAGGCTTTCGCAGCGGCCAGTGCAAAGGGATGGCGCACAAAGGTGCCTGCAAAATACGTTACACCTGTTTCCGGTACGGAAGCGTCGCCATATTGCCAGAATCCTCCGTCCAGCGCATCCATGTATTCCTTCTTGCCGGCAATAACGCCAATGGGCATACCCCCTCCCACTACTTTTCCATAGGTGCAGAGATCGGCTTTTATTCCGAAATATTGCTGGGCGCCGCCCGGTAATGTGCGGAAGCCGGTGATCACTTCATCGAAGATGAGCAGACAACCGTTTTTACTGGTTATATTCCTGACTTCCTGAAGGAATTCTTTCGGATGAAAATCTGCACGCCGGCTCTGCACAGGCTCTACCAGTACAGCGGCTACATCATGCGCGCGCTGACGGATAATCTCCAGCGATTCGGGTGTGCCGTAATCAAGTACCAGCATATTCTGCACCGACTCAGGCATGATTCCCGCCGCAGCCGGCACCGATTTGAACTTCTTGGTCCCTCTCAGTATCACTTCGTCGTTGATACCATGGTAACTTCCGTTAAAGCTGATGATGGTGGAGCGTCCTGTAACGGTTCTGGCTATACGCATCGCTCCGAGTACAGCCTCGGAACCCGTATTGCATAATCCGGCCCTGTCCGTATTCGACATTTCGCAGATCATCCTGGCTACCTCACCGGCTAATTCATGCTGAGGTCCCAGTTCATAACCGCGCTTCAGTTGCTCGCTGATGGCCTCAACAATGAAAGGGGGGTTATGTCCGAACATGTTGGAGCCAAACCCGTTCAGGATATCTACATATTCGTTGCCATCAATGTCCCAGATTCTTGATCCGAGCGAGCGGTTTACGACGGGTTGATAGATCATTTCCTTGAGATGGGGCCTGAATCCGGTTACTACACGGGGGTCAGCCAGGTGAGGACGGTGCAGTTGTGTATAGGCTTTAGATGCTTTTGTTTTTTCAATGTATGCCTTCTGAAAAGCTTCCAGCCATTTCACCTGTTGTTCTGTAAACTGGCTGTTTACACTTTTTTCAATGCGCGCCACTGCGCCAAAAGGTTTTTTAAGTTCTTTCTCTTCATCCGGGCTGACAGCTGCGCTGTCTTTGGCAGGACCTGGCGCGATGGCCGGAGCCGTAACTGGTGCCGGTGTCGCAGGGATGGAAGGAACAGCACTTGCAGGAACGTGACCTCCCAGCATCATCAGTTGCTGTTGCATGAGTTGCAGTTGCTGCTGTATCAGCCATTGCATGCTTCCGTCGGGATGGGCGGTAACAGGAAGTGGTGTGTAGGCAACGCTGCCTTGTGGTGCCGCAACCGGCTGCGGTACATAGGGGGTAGTACTGGTGACCGGCTTTTGAGGCGGGGTCACCGCTTCCGGTGCTTCCGGTGGCAGCTGCTGATCAAAGTAATCCGCCAGCGCATTTAAGGAAGAAAGATTTTCATTTAATTGTCGGAAGGTCACTTTTACACCATATTTTTTGGTGAGGGTAAGCGCCACCGATGTCAGGAAAAGGGAGTCAAGCCCCAACTCAACAAAACCGGCATGGCGGTCCGCTCCTTCGAGTTCCATGCCGGAAGCCTCTTCGAGGATGTCCGATATTTCTTTAATTAGTTTTTCTTTTCGTTGCTGTGACATATTGGAAATTGTTTGAACGTCTGGGATAGTATGTGAGGTAGTTTGTTCCTGGGGGATTTCATGTTCACTGGCTTTTTCCGGTGCGGATGGCAGAGGATCGAGCCAGTAAGAGGTATGTTCAAAAGGATAAACAGGGAGCGCGGTACGCCTGCGATTTTCAAGCAGGTAAAAGGCATTCCAGTCAATGGAAATGCCATTGAGCCATAGCTGTCCGATGGCACTGAGCAAAGTGGTCCATTCCGTATCCTGAACGGCGGTGTCTCCCAGCGAAGGGATCGCTTTCTGCACTTTAGGGTCAATGGCCTGCTGACGGGCCAGGGTGGTAGCCGTATTTCTCGGACCCAACTCAAGCAACAGCATCCTTGGTTTATCGGCCCACAGGGCTTTCACGCCTTCAGCAAAACGAACCGTTGCCCGCAGGTGTCCTGCCCAGTACATCGGGTCTTTTGATTCAGCGTCTGTCAGCCATTTGGTAGTTACAGTGGAGAGGATGGGAATAACAGGCGTGCCCAATTTAATTTTTTTAACCAGCTCCGCGAACGGTGCAACCACGGGTTCCATCATCGGTGAATGAAAGGCGTGGGAAGTGTGCAGGGCTTTGCATACAATTTCTTCCGACTCCCATTTGTGCTGCAGTTTTTCCAGTTCCCCGTAGGGGCCGGCCACCACACACAGCTGCGGCCCGTTTACAGCCGCAATGGATATCTTATCATTCAGCAATGGAAGGATGGCGGATTCAGGCAGGCGTACCGACAACATGCCTCCACCGGGGCAATCCTGCATCAGTTTGCTTCTTCCCGCTACAATAGTGAGCGCATCTTCCAGTGTGAAAACTTCGGCGATGGTGGCAGCTACAAATTCTCCGATGCTATGGCCGATAAGCGCTGCAGGGCGTATGCCCCAGCTCATCCATAACTGGGCAAGGCTGTACCCGATGGTGAATAGCGCTGGCTGCGTATAATAAGTCTGTTTGAGAAGATTCTCGGCGTCGGCATCTCCTTCACGCGCAAAAAGCAGTTCACGAAGATCGCGTCCCAGCAATGGAGCCAGTATGGCCGCGCAACGGTCAACGGCCTCTTTAAAGACAATTTCATCCCTGTAGAGGACGGAGCCCATGCCCACATATTGTGAGCCCTGGCCGGGGAACATAAAAACTACGCCTTCCGACTGCTGCTGTAGCATATGCTTCGCGCTTCGCTTAGGATCCCCCTGCTCAAGTTGCGTAAGGGCGTCAACGTTATCATTTACAACCGCAAACCAGCGATGGGTGAAATCATGCCTTCCGGTTTGAAGCGTAAATGCGGCATCAGCCAGGTTCGTCTTTGGGTAATTATGGACATATTCACGGAGGTCATGTTGTCGGGCGGCCAGCGCTCTTTCAGTTTTTCCGGATAAAAGCAGGAGGTGCCTGCTCCTCGCAGGTCCCGAAGGTATGGCAGCAGGAGCCTCTTCCAGTACCACATGCGCATTGGTGCCGCCAACGCCGAATGAACTGACACCGGCACGTCGCGGCAGGAGGCCGGTATCCCACTTCCGGAGAGCATTGTTAACATAAAAGGGACTATCATTGAAATTGATATTCGGGTTGGGTGTTCGGTAATGTAAACTTGGTGGGATTTCTTTATGATACAGTGATAAAACAGTTTTTATGAATCCCGCTACTCCTGCAGCGGAAGTGAGGTGACCAATGTTCGTTTTAACCGAGCCCAGGGCGCAAAACTGTTTTTCCTGTGTATGCTGACGGAACGCCCGGGTAAGCCCTTCTATTTCTATCGGATCACCCAGAGGGGTGGCGGTACCGTGTGTTTCTACATAGGAAATACTTGCAGGATCTACCCCGGCCATGGCCTGCGCCATGGAGATAACAGTGGCCTGTCCCTCTACACTCGGCGCAGTGAAACTACCCTTGTCTCCGCCGTCATTATTCAGTGCAACCCCTCTCACCAGCGCATATACCGTATCGCCGTCAGCCAGGGCGTCTTCATAACGCTTTAACACGACCATGCCCGCTCCGTCGCTGAAAACGGTTCCGCGTGCGCCTGCATCAAAAGTACGGGTATGCCCGTCCTCCGAAAACATGGCGCCCTCTTCATATCGCTGGCCGCTGCGTACAGGAGATGTTACCGCAACTCCTCCCGCCAGTACCATATCGCACTCACGGTTCCAGAGTGCATTGCAGGCCTGGGCGATTGCAGTGAGTGATGTGGAACATCCTGTATGAACGCTTACGGCCAAACCTTTCAGGTTAAGTTCATAGGCGATCCGGGTAGCTATATAATCTTTTTCATTTTGCGTCATCGTGAGGAAAGACCCTACACGGTGCACAAATGCTTTGTTGGGTAATACATTATTAAGGTAATAAGTGTTATTTCCCATGCCGGCAAAAACACCGATCATGCCCTTGTAACGGGATGAACAATGTCCCGCATCCTCCAGGGCGTTCCATGCCAGTTCAAGGAGCACCCGCTGCTGGGGGTCGGTTACCTTTGCAACATTGGGATTCATATTGAAAAAAGAAGCGTCAAAGCCTGTTGCATCTTTCATGATACCTCTTGCCGGCACATATTGAGAGTCGTTTACAAGGTCTTTTGGAAGGGAAGGGTCGAGGTCGCCGGGACCGAAGAAGGTAATACTCTCAACACCGTTTCGCAGGTTGTTCCAGAATTCTTCTGCCGAATCGGCGCCGGGTACACGAAGCGACATGCCAATTACGGCTATGGCTTCCTGCGTGGTATCGGTACCTTTTTTATGCCGTGCCGCCGCGCGGGCCTGCATGGAAGATCCGAGTTCTTTTTCAGGACCTTTGCCTTCTATGGAAGCACTGAGTGCCGCCACCGTTGGATGCTGATATACTTTAATAACGGATACGTCTATACCATGTTCCGTTTTCATGTAGGCCACAAACTGCAGGGCGAGCAGTGAATTACCCCCGAGATCGAAGAAATTATCCCTGGTTCCTACCGGCTCAATGTTCAGCAGGGAGGACCACAAAGCGCATATTTTCTTTTCCAGGTCTGTAACAGGTGCAGTGTAGGGTACATCAAGTTCAGGCCTTTTTGTGTCGGGCGCAGGAAGGGCGCGCCTGTCAATTTTTCCGCTCGGAGTACGTGGCAATGTGTCCATCTGAACAAAAGCGGATGGCATCATGTAATCGGGGATCCGGGTGTGCAGAAAATTGCGTATATCCTTAACATGCAGCGTGTGTCCCGGATCCATGGCTACATAAACCACCAGTTTCTTTTCTCCGGGTTTGTCTTCACGTACGGTGGCCGCCGCCTGGGTAACATGGTCGAACCGGCCTGCTGCCACTTCAATTTCCCCAAGTTCAATCCTGTAACCTCGAACCTTTACCTGACCATCGATACGGCCAAGGTATTGGATGTTTCCATCAGCAAGGCGGCGGGCAAGGTCTCCGGTCTTATACATCCGTTCACCGGCCCGGAATGGATTGGCAATAAATCGTTCCGCGCTAAGGTCATCCCGCTTCAGGTATCCGTCGGCAAGGCAAACTCCGCCTGCAAAAAGTTCTCCTTCTTCTCCGTCGGCAACCGGCTTTCCGTTTTCGTCCAGCAGGTAAATTTCGGTCTGTTGTATCGCTTTCCCGATAGGGGGTAATGCCGGCCAGCTGTCAGCGGGCCCTTCTAACAGGTAGGAGGTAACCACATGGGTTTCTGTGGGTCCGTAATGATTATAAAGTCTGCAATGGGGAATACGCTTGAAAAAATTAACAAGTGCGGGCGTGACCTGCAATTGTTCACCGGCAGTGATAATTTCTTTTAATGTTGGTAGCGGGGCTTCACTGTTTTTCGATAGTTCACACAGACTCTGCAGGGCGATAAACGGAAGGTACAGGCGTTCTATTTGATGCTCTCTGATGAAATTGAGCAAAGCCACGCTGTTTAAGCGGAGTTCATCACTGATCAGGCAAAGGCAGCCTCCATCGCACCAGGTACTGAATATTTCCTGGAAATGAACGTCAAAACTTACCGGTGCAAACTGAAGGGTGCGTCCTTCATCATGAACCGCTGTTTGTCCGATTTGCCAGCCAACCAGGTTTACGAGTGCCCGGTGGGGCATTACCACCCCTTTGGGCAAACCCGTTGATCCGGAGGTAAAAAGTACATAAGCCGGCTGTTCTTCCCGGATGTCCAGCCGGAGGTTTTCACCGTTTCCATTTGCTTGAAATGCATTGATGTCCAGTACTTCGTATTTTCCCTTTGGCAAACGGGTGGCCAGGGAAGCGGAAGTGATCATTACCGGAATCGCGCTGATTTCAGCCATGTATTGCAAGCGTTCGGCAGGATATTCCGCATCAAATGGAACATAGGCCGCCCCGGCTTTCAATACCGCCAGAATAGCCACCATTAGGTCGCCTGAACGTTCCAAGCAGATGCCAACAAATCCACCCTTTACAGCGCCATTAATCGAAAGCTGCGCGGCCAGGAGATTTGATTTAGTATTTAAATCACTGTAAGTCAATATTTTATTATTATCCAATACTGCGGCCCGTTGGGGATGCATCGCGGCACGGTACTCGACCCACTCATGTATGGTTTTAAAAGTTGGCATGTTGCTGATTCAATGGAAGATAAGACTGAATTTTCAAAGTATTATAATGTATATTATACAGCGGCCTTCAGCAAAAGTTTCGCAAATTTCATATAATTTATCTCTGTAATTTCAAGCCTTTACAATTATTTATTTCAAAGGCACTGCTGGAGGATAAAGTGCTGAAATGCGGATGGGGGACGATGACTTTTTCCATGAAAGGGAAGGTAAAGGTAAATGCAAATCATAGTAAAATTACTAAAAAGTTGATACCGCGTCCCGGCTCATAAAAAGACGGTAAAAAGGTCAAAATGGCAGATAGTGGTTTTGGCATTTAAATTGTCACCGGCAGCGGCTGAATATAAAAGTATATCCACGAAAAAACCTGTAAAAAATGAGCACGCAACACGGAAAAATCAACGTACAAACTGAAAACATTTTCCCAATCATCAAGAAATTCCTTTACAGTGATCATGAAATTTTCCTTCGTGAACTGGTAGCGAATGCGGTGGATGCCACGCAAAAATTTAAAACCCTCAATGCCATTGCCGAAAAACCGGTGGAGGCCGGTGATGTATACGTTGAAGTAAGTATCAACAAGGATCAGAATACACTCACGGTGAAGGACCATGGAATAGGGATGACGGCCGGTGAAATAGAAAAATATATCAATCAGATCGCTTTCAGCGGTGCGGAGGAATTTGTCCAGAAATACAAGGACCAGGGAGGAGCCCAGTTGATAGGCAAGTTCGGACTGGGTTTTTATTCTGCATTTATGGTTTCGGATAAAGTGGAGATTCACTCACGTTCATGGCAAGCCGAAGAAGCGGATTCGGTCAGGTGGTCCTGCGACGGAAGCCCGGCATATACACTGGTGAATGAGCCAAAGGCGGGACGTGGTACCGAGGTGATTTTGTACATCAATAAAGATTCGAAGGAGTTTATGGAACCCGCCCGGATTAAGACACTTTTGAAAAAATATTGCGGCTTTTTACCCGTTGAAATCCGTTTTGAAGGGGAGAAGATTAATAATACCGAACCTGCCTGGGTAAAGAAACCCTCCGATCTGAAAGACGAGGATTATAAAGCCTTTTACAGGGAGCTCTATCCTTTTGCTGAAGAACCTTTGTTCTGGATCCACCTCAATGTAGACTATCCTTTTAACCTGACAGGTATTTTGTATTTCCCCAGACTGAAGAAGAACCTCGAGGTACAGAAAAATAAAATACAGTTGTATTGCAGGCAGGTTTTTGTGACGGATGCCGTGGAAGGTATCGTACCGGAGTTTCTTACCCTCTTGCATGGGGTCATCGATTCGCCCGATATACCGCTGAATGTTTCACGCAGCTACCTCCAGAGTGATTCCAATGTGAAAAAGATCAGCAATCATATTTTGAAGAAGGTGGCAGATAAACTGGAGGAATTGTTCAGGGAGAACCGCAGTGATTTTGAATCGAAGTGGGATGATATCGGTGTGTTTATTAAGTACGGTATGCTCAGTGAAGAGAAGTTTTACGACAGGGCCGCTAAGTTTTGCCTGCTGAAAAATGTCGATAAAAAGTATTTTACCTTTGAGGAGTACAGGGAGCTGGTGAAGCTGAACCAGGAAGACAAGGATAAAAAGATCGTTTATCTCTACAGCACGCTGCCCGATGCGCAGCACAGTTATGTGGAAGGCGCCAGAAATAAGGGGTATGACGTGTTGCTGATGGATGGACCTATTGATGCCCATTTCGTGAATTTCCTGGAGCAAAAGATAGAAGGAAGCAGTTTTGCACGCGTGGATGCCGACACCATTGATAAACTGGTGAATAAGGAAGAGCAAAGACCCTCTCAGCTTACAGAAGAACAGCAGAAGGAAATCAGGGACATTGCCGAAGCGGTGGTGAATAAGGAATTGTACCATGTACACATCGAAGCCCTTTCCGGTAATGAGCCTCCTGTCCTCCTGACCAGACCTGAGTTTTTACGCAGGATGAAGGAAATGTCGGCCAGTGGAGGAGCTTACACTTTTATGGGGGATATGCCCGATCAATACAACCTGGTGGTGAACTGCAATCACCCCTTACTCGAAAAGGTAGTTCGGGAAACGGATGGAGAAAAGAGAACCGCGATGATGAAACAGGCCATAGACCTTGCTTTACTGAGTCAGGGCTTGTTGAAAGGGGAGGCAATGTCGGATTTTATGCGCAGAAGCTTTGAAATGCTATCAAAGGGATAACCATTCCTTTGCACGGGTTTGCTGCGCTTCTTTGTGTATCAGCTCCATGTCATTGTTAAACGACAATAAACGTTTATGATACAGGTATTTCCGGGCAAAGGTTGTAGCTTTGTCACCATGGAAATAATTTATCAACATTTGCGTTTTTACTGTGAAAAGGGTGTGCTGATTGAATAAATCCATCTGGCGAATGCGTATCTTTGAAATCAAATATCAGCTTCATTATGAGTTTAGAAATCACAGCAAAATTAATCAGTACTCTCCCGGAACAAACGGGGAATGGTAAAAACGGTCCATGGGTAAAACAGGATTTTATTGTTGAAACAGAAGAACAATATCCCAAGAAAATTTGCATGAGCGCCTGGGGAGATATGGTGGGTCAGATGAAATCTTTTAACATAGGCCAGAAACTGAAAATCAATTTCCGTGTGGAGTCACGCGAATACAACGGCCGTTGGTATACCGATGTGCGCCCGTGGAGAGTGAATGCCGACCACACCGCATCGGTACCGGGTCCCATTGATAATACTCCTGTTGTGGCTCCGGCCATGACAGATCCCATGACGGCCTCTTCCAATGAAGCCGATGATCTGCCGTTTTAATTTTCAAATAACATATTGCCGGAACCCCTGCCCTGAAAGGCGGGGGTTCTGTATTTTAAAAGTAAAAGACACGGCAGCCAGGCCATGTGCTGCTTAAAACAAAAGGTCAGGCCTGCTCATTTGCTGTATGCCACCATGGGTTTTAGTGTATTTATCGGCTTTTAGTATTTTTAACGCTTCATTAATCCAACCCTGTTCATGCGGAAAATATTTGTCATTCTTCTCTTGTCATTGTATGCTGCAACCTCATCAGCGGATGAAGGCATGTGGCTCCCTCAACTGCTGCAGCAAATGAATGCAGCGGAGATGCGTATTAAAGGATTGCAGATTCCTGCAGAAGAAATTTACAGTGTAAATAAGAACAGCCTGAAAGACGCGGTGGTGTTGTTTGGCGGAGGATGTACCGGTGAAATTATTTCGCGCCAGGGATTACTCTTAACGAATCATCATTGCGGTTACGGACAAATACAGGATCAAAGTACGCTGGAGCATAATTACCTGAAAGACGGTTTCTGGGCAATGTCTGTGAAAGAGGAGCTTCCCTGCGCAGGCCTCACTGCCACATTTATCATTCGCATTGATGACGTTACCTCTTCCTTCACAGCAGCCCTCGAAGGCCTCAGCGAAGAACAACGTAATGTGAAAATTAAAGAGATTTCCTCACAACTTGAAAAGAAAGCGTCGGAGGGTACACATTACGAAGCCCGCGTACGGCAGTTTTATTCTGGGAATGAATTTTACCTTTTCGTAACGGAAACTTTTAAGGACATCAGGTTGGTCGGGGCGCCCCCGTCCTCCATAGGTAAATTTGGCGGGGATACGGATAACTGGATGTGGCCCCGCCATACCGGCGATTTTTCCCTGTTCAGGATATATGCTGGTAAGGATAATAAGCCCGCCCCCTACAGTAAGGACAATGTGCCCTTTGTACCCCGGCATCATTTTTCCATCAGCATGAGCGGAGTAAATGAAGAGGATTTTACGATGGTGTATGGTTTCCCCGGACGAACACAGCAATATATTTCATCCTACCAGTTACAGTCCATCCTTGAAGTTACCAACCCAAACCGGATCAGGGTGCGCGATGAACGCCTGAGGATTATGAATAATGCGATGCGCAGCAGCGAAGCCCTGCACCTGAAATATGCGTCGAAGCAAAGCGGCGTGAGCAATGCCTGGAAAAAATGGAAAGGGGAGAGCAGGGGATTGTTACTGTCGGAGGGATTAACTAAAAAAAGGAATTTTGAAATAGATTTTAAGTCCTGGTGTGTTTCTTCCGATGACAAAAAGAAAAAATACGGAGATGTATTACCCTCCCTCGAAAAGCTGTATGCGCAGTACAAACCTTATTATGCGGCTAATGATTTTTATTCGGAAGCGGCCTTTGGCATAGAAATAATCTCTTATTCCCTGGCTTTCAAAAACCTGGTTGACCTTTCGGTGGAGGCTAAGCCGGATGCGGAGAAGGTAAAGGAAGAAGCTGCAAAACTGAAAGCCGGCCTGCAGGAGTATTTCAGGGATTATGATGCCGGCACCGATGAACTGATGATGACAAGCCTCCTCCGGATTTTTGATGAATCGGTGGCGGATTCACTCAAGCCGCTTTATTTTACGGCATTGCGTAACCGCTATAATTCGGATTTCAGGAAAATGGCGGAAAATATTTTTGATGACAGTAAGTTTGACGCGATGGATGACATGGAAAAATTACTGACCGGGTATTCTTCATCCCGGGTGAAAGCGATAAAGAAAGATCCCGCTTACAGACTCGCGGAGGAATTGCTCGCCTTTTACCGTTCAACCATTGCGGCGAAGCAAACGGTTTTTGCCGGGGAAGTTCAGAAATGGAACCGTATTTATATGGCCGCGCAGAGAGAGATGCTGCCTGACCGGAAGTTTTATCCGGATGCGAACAGCACCTTGCGTGTGGCTTATGGGAAAGTAAAAGGCTATGATGCCAGAGATGCTGTTTATTATGAATACATGACCAACCTGGACGGCGTGGTACAGAAATATATTCCCGGTCATGAAGAATTCGATTTACCCGCACGGTTGCTGGAATTGCACCGGAATAAAGATTATGGGAGATACAACGTAAATGGCTCGGTACCGGTAGCCTTTATTGCTACCAATCATACCACCGGCGGTAATTCCGGAAGTCCCGTATTAAACGCCAAAGGACAGCTGATCGGAACAAATTATGACCGGGTATGGGAGGGAACGATGAGCGATATCCTCTTTAATCCCGATATCTGCCGGAACGTAACACTGGATATCCGCTATACCCTTTTTATCATTGACAAATTTGCTGGAGCTACGCATCTGGTGGAAGAAATGGATATTATTAATTAAGACAAAACTTCAAACGTAAAAGCCCGTTCCGGATGAGGAAACGGGCTTTTACAATATTACAGGCAGATATCAGTCTTTTATAAATTCTATGGAACGGATGGCGCCCCTATTGTCGGTAGCAGAAAGGTAAAGCACATCATTGTCAAGCATGACAATGGTCCAGGCCCTGTTTAAGTCGGTGGCGGTAAAGCCTGAATTTGTTAAGCCAAGGCTATCGGAAAATGTAAATCCACTGAGTTTTACATAAGCTTTTGAAAAACGGGCATCGATGGAATAATTTCCCAGGAGCGTGGTGTCCATCGTTAATACATTACCATTGTACCTTTTGAAATTCAAAACAACACCTCCGTTACTGAAGTTCCAGGTTTCATGTGAATCATTGCTGTTGGAATAGAGTACTTTCCAGGTTTTCTGAATTTTTTCATTCAGTTTCTTTTCAGAAAGCAAGAGGTCATTTTGCTCACAACTAACCAGCGTCATTGACAACAGGCCCGCGAGTATCCATAAAACATTTTTCATCCGTATTCGGTTTTTTTGACTTTATACCATCTCCCTTCATCAAAGATACAGTAAAAAAACGCCAAAGTATTACAAATGTCAGTTTTTGGCCTGCCGGATACGCTGTTCAATGGCACTGGTGGAATATCCGTCGATAAAAGGTATGGTTTTTACCACGCCTCCATTTGCCATTACGATATCGGCACCCACAATGTTTTCAATGTTGTAATCGGCACCTTTTATTAGTACATCCGGCCGTATGGCTTGTATTAATTCATAAGGTGTGGGCGCATCAAAAAGTATAACTGCGGATACACAAGCGAGGGATGCCAATACCATGGCCCTTGATTTTTCGTCATTGATGGGCCGGCCGGGTCCCTTAAGTTTTGATACGGAAGTATCTGTATTCAGCCCGATTATCATTTTGTCACCATAGTCGGCCGCATGGGCCAGGTAGTCCACATGTCCCAGGTGGAGCAGGTCAAAACAACCGTTGGTAAAAACGATCTTACAACCCTGATCACGCCATTTTTTAAGCTGATCGCCTAATTGCGCCGCATCCATCAGTTTTTTTTGAATGTGCTGAAAGTGGTTCATGTATGAATACTGCTGCGTGTTTTAACGAAGAAGAATAAACTTATCATGGAAATAATGCCTAGTAAAATTAATAACAATGTTGAAACAGTATGGCTCATGGTGGCATATACCAGTCCGTCGGTTTCTGAAAGATTATATAATAAAAGGCCCTGCGATACCAGCAGATGATACGTTCCGATCCCTCCCTGTACAGGAGCTGTCATTCCTATTCCACCAAGCACCATAATAAATAGTGCCGCCGACGGGCCGAGAGCGGAAGTTGCATCCAGGGCAAAAAAGCAGATATAACTCATTAAAAAATACATGGTCCAGATGAAGACGGTATGGAATAAAAATACGCCCTTGTTTTTAACTTTGGTAATACTCTTTAGTCCATCCGCAATTCCCATGCTGAGTTTTCTGACTTTATGAACCAGGGCCGGGGGATTCGACATCCTGAAAAGGGCATATAAACTGGCCAGTCCTGCCAAAGTGATGATCAATAGTATGATCAGGAGATAAGTGCCATTTCCTATTTTTTCAATAGCGGGTCCGATGATCTGCTGATAAAGAAATCCCCCCAGGCGCTCAAACTCCAATATGGCAGTAAGCGCCATACAAAACAGCAGCATGAATACATCCGCCAGCCGTTCGATGATCACAGTGCCTACCAGCTTTTCAAAGGGGACTTCATCGCTTTTTCTTAATGCGCCGCATCTTGATATTTCGCCCAGCCTGGGTATGGCCATATTGGCAAGATACCCAAACATCACTGCATGGTAGGTGGTGGACAGGCGCGGTTTATAACCCAATGGCTCTATCAACTGTATCCAGCGCATAGCACGGCTGATAAGAGCCGCAATAGAAAACAGACAACAGCATATAAGGTACCATGGATTGGCACTTTTTACCTTTTCCCAGACCAACAGAAAATCATGGTTGCGAAAGGTTAACCACAATAAAACTGCACCTATGGCTAAAAAGAACAGGTTGCGGATTGCGGTTATCAAAATACCTTTAGGATTTTACAGGACGGTTTTCTCCGTCAGGGAAACAAATCCAGGGTTTAAAACTTTTAGCCGCCTCGAAATCCATGCTTGCATAGGATACAATGATTACCAGGTCTCCCAGATACATTTTCCGTGCAGCAGGACCATTTATACATATTTCCCCACTACCTCTTCTTCCTGTAATTACGTATGTTTCAAGACGTTCGCCATTATTGACGTTCAATACATGCACATGCTCCCCTTCAATTAAATTGGCAACATCCATTAAATCAGGATCAATGGTAATACTACCCACGTAGTTTAATTCAGCCTGGGTAATCCTTGCCCTGTGAATTTTAGATTTTAAAACATTTATATTCATAGCGCTGCAAAAGTATAAAATAGACAGGCTTGGACGCAAGTAGAAAAATGTAATTCTTGGCCAATGTGCCATTTATTAATGTAAAAGAAGATGATATCCTTTTAGCAGTATACGGAGGGGCTCCCGGGTATGGTAGTCCAGCAAAATAATTTCCTATTTTAGCGGGCTGGCATTCAGGTGAGTTGTAATTTATAGATTTGACCTTATTATCCTAATACATTATGAAATTCGGTAAAGCAAAGAAAATTTTTATTGTGGAAGATGATGAGTTGCAGGGGTCCTTGCTGATGGACCGGTTGGTAAGGGATGTTCCGCATCAGGTCACCATTTTTTCAACCGGTGAAGAATGCCTCCGGCATATTCATGAACATCCGGAAATTATCATCCTCGATTACCATCTGAATAAAGACAAAAAAGACGCGGTTTCCGGTATGGAGATTCTTACGGTGATTAAGAAGGCGAATCCTGATATTCACATCATCATGCTGAGCAGTCAGGAACGATACAGTATCGCCTTACAGAGTATCCAAAAAGGAGCGGAACAATACGTAATCAAAGGCCCGGATGCTTTTGAAAAGATCTCTGAGTTGGTGGATCGCCTGAATTAAATTCCGAAGATTTTTAATGATCAAGTATGTTTAAATATACTATTGCTGTATTATGGCTGTTTGCCTTGGTTCTGAATGGATGTTCCTCCGCAGTGGAGTCATCTGCAGGCAGAAAAGCGGTGGAACAACTGCTTTTTGATTTGAAAAATGAGAAGTATGAAGCCCTGGATAGCTATTATACCCCTTCTTCCAATGTGAGTGAACCTTTACAGGCGAAGGTGCAAAAGTATATTCGCTTGCAGGAAACCACAGGCCCTATACAATCCTTCGAATTTGTAAGTGAAAATGCTGAATATGATGATGTTTCAGGTTATGAGCAATTGACCCTGATTTACAAGGTGGTTTGCAGCAGGATTACCCTGAAAGAAACCTTTGTACTGGTGAATGAAGAGGGTAAGTCAGGTATATTTTTTCAGAATACCGAAAACTGGCCCGACGATTCTTCGAAGTAAACCGCTGCCAGGGAGTCTTTTTACAGTTTAAGTACCCTAAACTTCAAAACAGCCTTGCATTTCATCCCTGATCCTGCAGTTTATCCCGGAATTCTTGCTGTTTCTCCCATTTTTTTGCCGCTAAACCCTCTTCCCTTGACGGGTGTATTCCTTCATTGCATTTTTGCCGTATCAACCGATATGCAATGTCATCCATCTATTCACTATTTCTGAAAATCACTACAGAGCCAGAGGTAATGAGATCCTTGTTTTATCATCTGCTTCTCCTGCTTGTTTCCATCCTCGCCTGGGCATTAATTTTCATCAGGGACATGGGTATCCTCAAAACCGTCCTCCTGGTTCCGGTCCTTTTAATTCAAACTGCCCTGCCGGCCATTGGACAGGTGCAGGACGACTTCAGCGGCAAACGTACCCGCCATCGTTTTGCAGAGATGTATGCAGGAACTGACTTTCGTTTTTACCCCGGGCAACATACCAGCTCAAAAAAAATACTGCCTGACGGTTCCTTGCAGAAATTTACATTGGACGACTACGCTGAAAGCAGGCTGCTCATTGGTGCTACCCACTTCTGGGGTCAAGCGGATTTCTTTTTGGCGGTTCCTGTAGCCCGATTTCAGGAATCTTCATTTGGGAATGGCGTGGAAACCGGAGCCCGTTGGTTCCCATGGAAGATAAAAAGCAATGCACTGCGGCCATGGCTGGGCCTTTCGCTGGCCTCCCGAACGTATAAACAGGGTGGAGGATCCAGACAGGTTCATTTTCAGACCCCGCTAAGTGCCGGATTGAGTTACCGGAAACGGAATCACCTGATAGAGTTTTCAGGCACTATGGATTTCGGTAAGGCAAGGCGTTATTATATCAGCAGGGATGTGGAAACGGATGTTTCCCTGCATACCATGAGTGTTGGTATTTCATACAAGTATTTATTTGATGTCACATTAAGTGCCGAGAAAGACTGGCAGAGTGGCCGGACGCAGCGCATCACCGACACGCTGGCCGCTTTGAATAAATTGAATGGCTTCACCATTGCTGCAGGACCCTCTTCCGCGTTCTATCTGAAGGAATCTTCTCATAACGATGCTTCGCTGCCTTTTCTTGGCCAGCATAAAAACGCAAAGGTGTTTCCGGAATTAGCTTTGGGATATTACTGGCACAAACCCGATTTGCAGGTGAACCTGGCGTATCGCCCCGTAAAAAGTGAATTGAAAGCCTATGACTATACGCAGTCAATATGGCGGAAATCTTTTACCCTGGAAGCATATAAATTCATAGGTGATTATCATGGATTTGTTCCGTTCATCGGTCCGGCAATAAGTTATGAGAGGCTTTCGATCAGAGAAGGGGAAGAAAATTATAGGAATGATGAAAAAAAGAAAGAGCGGATTCGCCCCGGAATAGTCTTTGGCTGGGATATCCGACCAAACCGCATACAGTCCATTATTCTTCGTACCAATCTCCGCTGGGTTCCTGATTTAAATATAGCCATGCAGGACAACAAGACCGTATCCTTCGATCAGCTGGAATTCAATTTTATTCAGTTGGTTGTTTTTCCGGGGAGGATGTTTTAGGAGGGAAATTATGTATAAAGGATTATTTTATTCAGAGAATGACTGATAGAAGGAGTATTCATCGTACAAGGACCGGTAGAAACACCTATGCTTATACAACCATTGCAATTACATGGCGGATAGTACCTCATTCTTCCTCTTGTATGATCGTACACCCACGAATAGGAGTAGATCACAGGAGGGTAAGGTGCCGAAGTTACCCTGGCACCACAATGGATATTGATGGTATGTTTAATTGCGGTGTGGGGTAAGATTTTCCTGGTGGTAGAAGATGTAAAAGGGTAATCATTTATAAAGGCCTTACTTACCAGTGTTTGATCAAATGAATTGTCATAATAGGGGATATTGGTTTTATTGTACAAATCACCCCACTTAAAATCAATAGAGTCATAAGCAGCAGTTGGTAAAAACAGGTTTCTT
>CAZHSC010000004.1:0-57811 GCA_964534995.1 uncultured Bifidobacterium sp. | reverse complement strand
TCTTGTGGTGGTGTTTGCCAATGAACCGCATCCCTGCGGGAGAAATGCACATTCCGGCATGAAAGGGAAAGACACAATTTCGAAATCAAAACTTACATGATCATTCCCCAAACCCAAATTGAGTAATGTGCCCCAGGGAGTGCGATCAAATAGAATTTCGTATTCACCGGAGTATCCTTGCAGAATATCTCCTGTTGCAGATCTGTCCCACCAATGGTAGTTATAGGAATTTGAATTCACATCAAGAATATGAAATTCCGAAGTCGGAAGTTGACTATTATTAACATAAGGATTAAAAACATTCTGACTTCGTGCTACCAGGCATGATATTACGAGAAGACAGGTGATTAAGGTGCTTTTCATGGCTTCACTAATTTTTTTACAACTACATTGTCGGTAGTAGAAATGATTAAAGTATACACATCACCGGGAAGTGATTTAAGACAGTCTATCTTTTTTGAGGTCACATTGGATATAATTTGACTGGCAACCATGCTTCCCATGGCATTAATAAAAGTGAGTTGATACTCCCTGTTAGCTACTAATCCCTCTAAAATAAAGTAGTCGGAAAAGGGATTTGGGTAAATGGTTAAATTGTTTTCAGAAGCCGTTGGTTCTTCGGCAGATGTTATATTGCAATTATCATAAAATATAATGTTATCATTTGAAACTGTCAAGACAGGATAATTAATCTGTATTCCGGAATAACCGGTTTGTATAGCTGTTCTGCCTGTAGGGGTAAAACTTGTTGTGGTATACAGATTTAACAGCGGATTACCGAGACAGGAATTAACGGTGTTAATTTCTCCTTTAGAAATAGTAAGGTTATTAAGAATATTTTGAAGCTGTTTTCTAAAGATACCAAGTGCATAATAGCAATTATTGGAATTTAGAAAAATACCGGGATAATATGTGTTCGGCCAATTCGGCATAGCAAATAATCTGTAAACGCTATCTGCGATTCCAAGTGTATTGAACTCATAAGATCTTCCGGAATCAAAAGCGAAAATGCTACCCGTTGAATTAAAGAAAATTTGAGTTAAATTTCGAAAGAGAGGGATAGGAGCATAGAGTTCATGTGCATAGATGACATTAAAATTGGAATCAAGGAGTGAATAAAAATAGTTCTGATTGCCACTACCGGCCGCACTATAAATAGTCCCGGCGAAAATATTGCTCGTTGCAGGATCTATTTTCAAAAGGGGATAACCGGAAGTTTGATCAAATAGGTGAATTAAGGTCTTTACATCTCTGTTCAATTCGATTCTCGCCAAATGGAAGCTATTAATGGGTATGGAGGGGTCACTTGTTAGAAAAATAGCTACTATATTATTGTTTAATGAATCATATTGTGCTTTTACTATTCTTAACTCAAGTTCATTTATTACTGAATATTTTGAACTTAGCTGAATTGTTTTAGAAGCAAGGTCAAAAGACAAAAGTACTCCTGAAATTATGGAGTCTGCAATAGACCCATATAGTAGTAATGAGTCAGCAAATACATTTAAGATAATCAGGCTCATGTTTCTTTGCTGATCAGATAAATTTCGGGTCCAAAGTGTATCTCCATCCTGATTAAAATTAATTAATACATTGTACACTTTGTCAGTGCTATCGTTGTAACAAAAGCCATTTAAAAGAATCGAAGAATCCGATAGTTCAAACAAGTTATCAATGGAAACTATTTCTTCTAAGCTGATATTTTTACTCCAAAGCGTATTAAGCAAAGTGTCGGACTTTATTATAACCAAACTAGTGAGACCACTACTGTAATTATACTTTATACTTGTATAAAACAGATGATTTGAACTATGATACAATTGCCTTGCTTCGCTATAATTATTTAAAGTGTCATTGGTGCTTTTAGAAATGAATTGGGCAGATGAAGTGGTGAAGAAAAAAAGTGTAAAGAATCCCGAGAGAACCCTTTTTAAGGATTTTTCAGTAAAATAACTTGAAACGTATTTTATAAATATATACGATTTTATTTTTTCCATGAACACGAAATTTAAGAGGGGATTAGTAATGAAAAAGAAGTATAATTAATTTTACTATTTCTTCCCTTCCAATTTAAGCAATCTATCCTCTAATTCAAAAATATAGAGATGCAGCTCTTCGATTTTTTCATAGGCCTTGCTCATCAACTCCATGACATTGGCCCCCTTACTTTCTAATTGGCCGGCTGAAGGTACTCCCGGAAGATGCTTGTTTTTTGAAACATAGTGGCGTAGTGTATTAATGTTTAGGAGCTCATAGTCATCTTCAAAAACATAATCCGGCCAGGGAGTGCCTATTGAGCAGTAAATTTCTGTTGCTCCAAATTTGCCGTTTACCAGTAGCCTGTAAGGATTAGCCGGTGGGGTTTGCGCCAAACCGGGATCAATGCCAACCGTAACATTCCCGTCAAACCACGAAACTCCATCTACTTTAAAACGCACAGTACTTGGAATATCATGTGTGCCAATTCCAATTCTAAAGGGCTGGCAGGTGAAAAATTCTCCTGAGCTTAAGGATGACCAAACCGGTATGTTTACATTTACATTGTTACAGGGGCCTGCAATTTGATTTTGTCCGGAAGATCTTAAAATACCATTGGCATCCATAAAGAGAGGGCCCGGAGTCAAACCATTTATTAAAATCTCTCCATTTCCTTTAATTCGTAATCTCTCTGTATTGTACGTTTTAAATGTAACATCTTTATTGTCTATTGTGCCAATAAAATGAACCTGAGGATTACTTCCGGTATTACCAAATAGGGTCCAGTCCGACCGTTCCGGTTCATTCAGGAAAAATGTTTCGGGGATATGCAGGCATTGGTTTGCATCAGTCACGACAATAGCATAAGTATTACTTCCTAAATTAAAGCGATCTGCTGTTGTAGGTCCATCCTCCCAGACATAGGTATAAGGCGGGGCTCCTCCATTGGCATACAACAATATACTTCCATTATAGCAATCGTAGCAACTGATATTGTATCCGTTGGGATAAGAGCTTACCATATGATCTGCACTTAATTGTTCGGGTTCAGTCAAGGTGATTTGTGCTTCCACTCCCTGTCCGTTTTCGTCTCGTACTTCTACATGATAATACCCCGCCGGTTGTGCTACCTGATCTTCTGTTGTCAAACCATTTGACCATAGAAAAGTATAGGGTGGCTGACCTCCGGTTACCGTTAAATCAATGGCACCATCTTTTTTACCAAAGCAGGAAATATTAAAATTATTGTAATTGCTCGGGGTCAATGTTAATTGTAAAGTTTGTCCCATCGTGTTGCTGACTAAAATTAAATTAAAAATTAAAATTAGAGCCCACAGCCGGTAGCCGGTAGCCGGTAGCCGGTAGCAAATTATTTTTTGTTTCCATAGTATTAAAAATAGTAGCGTTATACTTTCAAAAGTACTATTAATTTCAATCAATATCCGGGAACTTTTGAGCTATTTACCATCCTGGTCCAACATCCATTTCCATCTATCTTAAAAGAATCCGCTAAAATCACGGTAAGGTACAATAGCTCTCCCCATATAAACTGCCTTTCACCAAAAATGATAATTAGTTGTTGCATCAATGAAAGATCTTTCATACTTTTCATCACCAATAGCCCTCTTGATGTTTAAAAATCTACTCTGTTGTTGTTGTTTGTTATTTGTTAGCGTTCAACACGTCTGTTCTCAAACTGTTCCTGCTGCGCAGTCTTTGCCCTATTCACAGGACTTCAGTACCTTATTATCCTCATCGGGTACCTATCCTGCCGGATGGCAGGGATGGCAACTGAGCACATCCGGATCAGGTACTGTTTTCCGAACCACAGCCCCTACAGGCGATCTGGGTCTGACGGCCAGCAGTACGGCTGCGACCACCACCGGAGGTGTACATAATTACAATGGGAAAATCGGAATACTTGCCTCGGGTACCAGCGACCCCGCGCTTGGTCTCGTAGTAAATACTACCGGTAAAATAAATATCGTAGTAACTTTTGATATCTCCACCATCCGTAATCTTTTCAATGGTTCCACTGAAACCAGGCGGAATAATGTTGAGCTGCAATACAGAATAGGAAATAGCCTCGGAGCTTTTACTTCATTGACCGGAAGCATTTATGTAAACAACACTTCAGCGCAAACAACTGGTACTACCTCCCGAAACGGAATGCGTTTTCAATACATTCTACCTGCTGCCTGCGAAAATCAGGCTAGTGTACAGCTACGGTGGGTACAGCGCGACAGTTCCGGTGCCGGCTCACGCCCTTCGTTTGCGATTGACAACGTTATTGTATGTCCCGCTCCGATTGTTACCGCCAATGTGATTGCCGCCTGTAATGGCAACGATGGCAGTATCAGCTTATCGGTGTCTGCCGGATTGCCGCCCTATACAGTAGCCTGGGACACCATCAACAAGAACGGCCCTGCATTTTCAGTCACTACTGCTACTAAAAATGCCAGTCATCCCTATTTTGGAGTGGGTTTTACGGTGGGTTATGTGTTGGATGGCATACAGGGAAAAGAACTGAACCTGACTAGAGGTGTTAACTATACCTTCAACGGCACCTTCCCCGGTCATCCTTTTCACATTACCACAAGCGCTGCCGGAGGTAGTTTCCTGAACGAAGTAAGCTCCGGAGTAACCAATAGCCAGTTACAGGGAGGCGCGATGGTATTTACACCCAACAACACCCATCCGGCCCTGTTGTATTATATGTGCGGAGTGCACCTGAATATGGGTTGGAAAGCGAACATTAATTCCGGTCAACTAACGGGCATGAATATCGCGAATCTTTCACCCGGTAAATACAGTGCTGCTGTTTCTTCCTCGGATGGCTGTATCACCACACTAACGATCACTATTGCAGAAGGAACACCGTTGGAAGTGATCGTGACGAGTAATAGTCCGGTATGCGAAGGGAATACCCTGGAGCTTTCAGCCACAGGGGGCGATCTATACAGCTGGACAGGCCCTCTTTCCTTTTCTTCCTTTCAACCTGCACCGCAGATCCCCAATGTAAGCACGGCCAATGCTGGTTATTATACGGTGGTGGCTTCGTCGTCTGAAGGATGTACGGCTACTGACTCTGTGGAAGTGGTCATTACTTTAAGTCCGGCCATCAGCTCCTTTCTCCCTGCATCTGGACCCACAGGCACTACCGTTAGTGTCAATGGCAACAACCTGTCGGACGTCAGTGAAGTAAAGATCAGCGGACTATCCGCTACCCCCGCCATTCTCAGTAATACGGCCCTTGAATTCACCGTCCCTTCGGGAGCTACGAGCGATTTTATCATTGTAAACACCTCCAGTGGTTGTACCGATACCAGCAATGTTGCCTTTGTGGTACTCAATTTCAGTCAGTTGTTTTTGAATATGCTAATTGAAGGATTTTATGCCGGTAGTAATCAGATGACAAATACCCTACAGGATCCATTACATCCGCTGCATACAGACTCGATTACGGTAGCGTTGTATGATTCAACGAATTTAAGCGGCGGTGCCGTGTATACTTTTTCCGGAGTTGTAGATGTCAATGGTCAGGCCATCTTAACTTTTCCGTCGGCGGTAATCGGAAACAGGTATTATATTGTGGTCCGACACAGAAACAGCATAGAGACCTGGAGTAAAACAACCGTATTGTTCAATCAAATAACAACATTTGATTTTACCGAATAGTATTTTATTGCATTAGACCTGTGGTAATGAAAGTCGGGAATGGTGTTAAAAAATAGCAGCAAGTTTATACGCAGGTGTTTTTACTTTTCGGGGTGATTTTTGTTTCTCGGATCGGCTGCGGCGTTTTCCGGGTTTTTAACCCTGGCTGCCGACAACAGGTGCATGGTTCGCCAAGAGGCGCGGAGACTACAAGGATTTTTTAATTGAACTGAAAAGAGCGAAGCCACAGGTTTTTTCCCGCTGAGGTACAGTTTTTTTAACTTTGCAGGATATTCCCTGCCTTGTTGCCGATGTATTATTTCCGCCTGTACGCCTTTCTGGTACTTTTTTATACTTCTTCTGCTTTTAGCCAGGAGGCCATCCCCTCGTTTAAAGAAAAGCTGGCACATGCGCAACACGACACGGAGCGTTGCAGAATGTTGCATGAAATGATTGAAGCGGAGGCGGATGACAAATTATGGCCTGTGTACAATGAGGAGTTGCGGAGCATAGCGGAAAAGAACCTCAGGCTGGCAGAGAAAAATGATCCCCTGTTACCTTATTATAAAAAGTACCTGGGCGCCGCACTGAATAACGCCGCGGTGGATATCCAGAACAAAGGCAACTCGGTCCTGGCATTGCAATATTATTTGCAAAGCCTTTCTTTGAGAGAGGAAGTAAAGGATACGGCAGGGATCGGTGAAACACTGAATAATATCGGTTTGATTTATCATGCGCAGGGAAATATTCCAATGGCAGTGGATTATTACCAGCGCAGTTTGAAATTTCAGGAGCAAATTGATGATGTGGCGGGGATGAGTACTACATTGCTCAACCTCGGGGTAATCAGTTCCGATCATGGTGACTTAATCAAGGCGCGGGATTATTTCGAAAAAAGCCTGCGTCTGCAAACCGGCACAGGCGATGAATATGGGAGGGCGCATTCTTTAAGCAATCTCGCTAAAATTTACCAGAGCCAGGGCAATTATGATAAAGCCCGTACTACTTACCTGGAAAGTCTCTCCATCAGGGAAAAAATCAATGACCGGAAAGGTATTGCCTATTCCCTGCTGAACATCGGTACGCTCATTGCACTTTCTGATTCACTCGATCACAGCAACCCCGTTCCTGAAGAACTGTCGAAGAGCCTGGCAATTTTTGAACAAATGGAAGATAAGGAGGGTATTGCCTATGTCACCTACCAGATAAGCCAGCTTTATTTCAGAAACAGGGAATATGTAAAGGCGAAGTATTTCGCTTTAAAAGCACTGAAATTAGGCAGGGAACTGGGTTATCCGGAACAAATCAGGAACGCGTCGGGCGTACTCTACCATGTGTATAAGGAACTAAAGGAGGATAAGGAAGCATTGTCAATGTATGAGCTGTACGTATTTATGCGCGACAGCATCAGCAACGAAGAAATACGCAGGATCAGTTTGGGAAAGCAATTTCAGTATGAGTTTGATAAACGTACTACCGCCGATAGTGTGAAGGCAGCCGAACAGCAAAAGGTGATGTCGGCCATGGTATCTGAAGAAAGAACACAAAGGATGGCGGTGACAGGCGTGTTGGCCATCATGATTGTTTTTGCTGCTTTTATGCTAAACAGATGGCGCGTCATCAGGAAACAAAAATTACAGATTCAGGCTAAGAATGCCGAGCTCAGTGAGGAGAAGAAGAAGTCGGATGATTTGTTGTTAAATATTTTACCGGCACAAACGGCTGAAGAACTGAAGAAGACGGGACAGGCTGCTCCCAGAAAATATGCGGAAGTGTCGGTGATGTTCACCGATTTTGTGAATTTTACCCTCGCGGCATCTGTGATGGATGCGGATGCCCTGGTTCATGAAATTCACCACTGCTACAGCGCTTTCGACAGGATTATTTCGGCCTATCCGATTGAAAAAATTAAAACGATAGGTGATGGTTATATGTGCGCTTCAGGCCTTCCGGTTCCAAATGCCTACCATGCCGCCTGCATGGTGACTGCCGCGCTGGAAATACAGCGTTTTATGGAACACTATAAACAGGAAAGAAAGCGACTGGGTAGAAATTATTTTGAAGCGCGGGTAGGGATTCACTCGGGCCCTGTGATTTCGGGTGTGGTGGGTACAAAAAAATTCGCCTACGACATCTGGGGGGATACGGTAAACATTGCCGCCAGGGTGGAAGCCGGTGGCAGCGCAGGCAAAGTAGCCATCAGCCAACATACTTTCGAACACGTGAAGAACTTGTTTGAAACGGAGTATCATGGAAAACTGGCCACGGCGGATACGCACGATGTGAAGGTGTATTTTGTGAAAGACCCGGAAAATTTAAAACAGGGAGAAGATAAAACCAGGTAGTTGTTTTGTACTTTTATGTGTGATTTTTTCAAACCCGTTAAAATGAAATCCAATATCCTGCTGATGGCAGCGCTCATGATGATGTCGCTTACTATACAGGCCTGCCTTGTTGAGGAGGAAGAAGAGCGGTGCGGATTGGAAATTGCAGGAGAAACATTTAATACTGTTCCGGATGCCGGAAAGTTTTCGGTTGTGCAACTCGACACTATCAATAAACTGGCTACCCTGAGGTTTTCAGGCACGGAATGGGTAGATGTATGTACCGCCGACAGTGTGAGCCTGACGGTAAATGCGCAGGGGCAATTTACGGCCGTTAAGGCCTGCCTCCGCTGGTCGCCGGAAGACAGTACCGTTTTTGAGGTGATTAACACAGGGCCCGTATGGACCGGCAGCGCACCTGCAACGGATATTTCGGCAGTATACGGAAATGGACCGGGCATTCTTTACGCAACCGTTGATTTTACTTTTGAATACACGGATTCATCAGCAACCTTACCTGCATTACATGAACGTCTTTCAGGAATATTTATCGGGATGTATATTGACCCGCACGCCGGCAAGTATAATTTTTAACGCCTCCTTCTACAAGTGGTAATGCATGGTATCGATGAGGCGGGGGCCCTCCGTTAACACTGCAATACATCCCTGTACTTCCCTTACTCCTTCCCAGCTGTCAAGGCTTGTGAGGCGGATGGGGTCAACTATTTCAAAATACTGCACACTCAGTAATGGGCTTTGATTGATAAAACGCTTTACCAGCTCCGTAATGGCGGGCGGAGTGTGGTGCGGTATTAATTGTTTTACCATGATCAATCCTTTATAGATCAGGGGCGCAGCTTTACGTTGTTCCGGGCTTAACAAAGCATTCCTGCTACTCATGGCCAGTCCGTCCTCTTCACGCAGTGTTTCACAACCTGTGATTTCAACCGGTAAATGGAGTTGCCGGACCATCGCCTTCACAATGGCCAGCTGCTGAAAGTCTTTTTCTCCGAAATAGGCATGATGGGGCTGCACAATACTGAAAAGACGGTGTACCACCGTAGCCATACCTTTGAAATGTCCCGGGCGGTATACCCCTTCCATCACGCTTTCAAGGTCGCCAAAGTCAATATCCAGCAAAATCAGGCCCTCAGGATATATTTCCGGAATGGAGGGAACAAAGGCATAATCACAACTAACGCTTTGGAGTAGCCGAAGATCGGCCTCAGGCATCCTCGGATAGGATGCCAGGTCAAGGGAATTGTTGAACTGGGTGGGATTTACAAAAATGCTGCATACCACGATGTCATTTTCTTCCCGTGCCCTGCGTATCAGTGAAAGGTGTCCTGCGTGCAAAGCTCCCATGGTAGGTACAAAGCCTATGCGTTTTCCCAGGGCACGTTTTTCCCTGATTTTTTGCTGTAAATCGTTTACTGTTGAATAAACCTGGATCAATACGTGAAGTTATATAATGGTGAAGGGAAAAACCGGCGGCACCGGATGCTAATTTCTTAATATAAAGGCAGTGACCCCTTGTTGATTATTTGTAATTCATTTTTTCACGGTACCAGTCATTAAATGACTTTTCCCTGCCGGGAATATTCATCTTGCGAAGACCGTTCCGCGACTTATACAGACTTTCAAGTACATGCTTGCGTGGATGGATGCCTGTCCAACTCATAATTTCCCTCTTCAGCATCGCCTTCCTCCAGGCAAAATAAAACCATTTCTCGCTGCGTGTATTGTTACCCTGCTCCACAAAAAGTTTACGGTTTTCAAGCAGCAGGCGCGGAATGTCAATCTTTACAGGGCATATATCTTTACAGGCACCGCAAAGTGTGGAGGCATTGCTGAGATGCCTGAATTCCGGATTGATCAACGGTTGGGTTACCGCGGCAACGGGCGAAGGAAACTCATCGGAACCTGAATTGCGGTATACGGGACATACCGATTGGCAGGCCCCACACCTGATACACCACATTGCCTGACGCTGTTGTTCATGGGCAAGTACATCACTGCGGCCATTGTCGAGAAGGATCACGTACAATTCTTCCGGGCCATCCGGTTCATCCTGCTGGCGGGGTCCGCTGATAATACTGTTATAGGCGGTAAGCTGCTGCCCGGTACCATAGGTGCTTAGTAAGGGTAAAAATAAGTCAAGGTCGCTTAAAGAAGGCAGCACCTTGTCAATACCCGCAAGTACAATATGGATTTTCGGCAGTGAAGATGACAACTGGGCATTGCCTTCATTTTCGAGGATGACAACGGCGCCGGGATCCGCAACCAGGAAATTGCATCCGGTAATACCGGCACCGGCACTACGAAATGCAGGCCTCAGGTGTTCGCGGATGCTGCCCGCCAGATCCTGTGCGCTTGCCTCCGCCGGAATCCCAAGTTTTTCTCCAAGCAGATTTGCTATTTCAGCAGTGGATTTATGCAAGGCCGGCAATACCATGTGTGAACCTTCTTCTCCTGCTGCATGCACGATAAAGTCACCGGTGTCGGTTTCTTTATGACGTATACCCTGACTTTCGAGAAAGGCGCTCAAACCGATTTCGGAGGCGGTGTTTGTCTTTGACTTGACAATGTCTCTGATGTTCGCTTTCTTTAAAATGTCAAGAATGGCTTCAAGCGCATCCGTGATGTCCTGCGCCCATATCACCTTGCCTCCCGATTTGATGAAATTAGATTCAAACTCGATCAGGTATTTGTCGAGGTTTTCTATGGTTTTCCAACGTGTAACGGCGGCTCTCTCCCTGGCAGTTTCAAGATGACTGAACTGACGCTTTCCCGCATCCAGTTGCAATTGTTGCATCCTGGCTGCCGAACCCACCCGTTCGGTCCAGGTATCCCCCTGAATACCAAACGTATCACTTTTTGGTGTTTCCAAAATTATCCCCTGCATATGGTCAGACAAACCTAAAGCAGAACAGGCAGAGAAACAAGAGGAAAAGAAGGGATTTGCAAATATTATCGTGTTGTGAATGTGGATAAAATGATATATAATTTATTGCTTTACAGATTACTGGCTTTTACATCCAGGAGGGCGTCAGCTCCCGGTAATAAGCTTTACGCCGCCCCGCAGATAGTGTATAATTGTAAAGGCTCTTTTACAGGAATGGAGGCTGCCTGTATGGGAATACAGCTGTAATTTTTTTCCCTTTTGAAATACCCCTTGCCTTCATCTTTAAAATTCAGCTCAGTTGATAATGGTGTGATGAAAATACCAAGCCACCCTGATGATACCCTAATATGGGGGTTTTTAAAATATTGTTTTCGGTTTTCTCAGGATGTGATTACCTTGCACCTGTTAATTTTAATAAACAGTACTATGAAAAATAAGCTGTCTTTGGTTTTGATGATTTGTTTACTGGGCTGTCTTCAATGTGCACTTGCCCAGACAACCACCGCGGAGTATGAAGCAGTGTATACCCTGGAGGAACCCAAATCGGTATTGGTGTTAAAAAAGAAGGGGAATGGATATCATGGATATATTGTGAATGAAGAGAGTGCCCGGAAAATTTCCGGTGAATTCAAAGACGAAGTGTTGCTGCTGACCCTTGCGGAGGGTAATGATAAAACGGTCAGTTACGCGGGGCTGGATGAAACCGGGAACCTGCTGATTACCGATGAAAACCTGAATATGGCTTATTTCATACGCAGTGAGGTAAGTGTTGGGGATATGCTGGCGGAAATAGAGAAAGCAAGACCGGATGAAAGTGCAGGAGATGTACAATCAACCGCCAAACCGGCAAAAGAACCCGCTAAAAACACGGTAGCTGTAAAAGGAAAAGTACTGGCAAAGTATGCAAATAAAAAGTTCTTGCACATGTACACCGGTAACGGTCTCTCTGAAAAGTGGGCCTATTATCTGTATGATGACGGTCGTTTTTATTACAGGAATTTTACCTCGTACATGAGCAGCGATTCCTATTCAAATTTCAGCGCCGTTATGGATTCCGATGACGCGGGACGATGGGCCGTTGAAGTCATCAACGGTGCCGAATATTTGAATTTATACTGGAACAGTGGAAAAACAGGGCAAATGAAAATTCAGAAGGCGGAGATAGGTTATATTATGAATAATAATAAATATTACCTGGTAGATCACAGGGAAGCGGAATAATATAAACCGGCGGGCAGACTTATTCAATCTCCACAATCAGGTCATCGCTTTCAACAAGTGTACCTTCACCAAGTGTTACCGATTTAATTTTTATATCACTGTTGGCGGTAATGGTTGTTTCCATTTTCATGGCTTCAATGGTAAACAAGGGAGTGTTTTTTTTCACCTCCTGGCCGGATTTAATAAATATCTTGCTGAGAAGCCCCTGCAAAGGAGTTCCGATTTGCTTTTCGCCGGAAGCTTTGGCATGATGCACTCTTCGCACGGAGGCTTTTTTATCCAATACATCTATGGCCCGTGTCTGGCCATTTAAACGGAAGTATACGGTACGGTGGCCGTTTTCATCGGCATCACCTACATACAAGAGGCGGATCAGAATATTTTTACCCTTGCCGATTTCGACAAGGATCTCCTGGTTGTTTTTCATGCCATAAAAAAAGGCGCTGGTCGGAAGGTTACTGATATTGCCGAATTCTTTACGGAAGCTATGGTATTCTTCAAATACTTTGGGATAAAATTTCCAGGAAAGGAAGTCGGTAAATGGAACATTTTCACCGAAGAGATTTTTGAAATTTTTGAATTCCCTGTCAAAATCTACCGGCGCCAGGTGAGCATTGGGTAAGTCGGTATAGGGAACTTCATCTTTTAATACGATGCGCTGTAGTTCAGCGGGAAATCCCCCCGGCGATTGTCCAAGGTCGCCTCTGAACAGGCCCTTTACACTTTCGGGAAAACTGAGGGTAGCACCCTTGGTGATGATATCTTCTTTGCTCAGGTTATTACTCACCATATACAGGGCCATGTCCCCTACCACCTTCGAACTGGGTGTTACTTTAACGATGTCGCCGAATAATTCATTGACATCGGCATAGGCCTGTTTTATTTCTGTCATCTTGTCGCCTAGGCCCAGCGAAATAGCCTGCGGCCTGAGGTTGGAGTATTGACCGCCCGGAATTTCATGATGATAAACTTCAGCCGTCCCCGCCATGAGCCCGCTTTCAAATGGGTAATACCATTCACGAATGGTTTCCCAGTAATTGCTGTGCTGGTTCAAGTGCCTGATGTCGAAGTCCACTTCATAAGGGGTATTTCTTAATGCCTCTACCAGGCTGTTGAAGTTCGGTTGCGAAGTGAGGCCGCTCATTGACGCGAGCGCGCAGTCAATCACATCGGCACCGGCCTCGATGGCCTTCAGGCAGGTGGCGGATTGTACCGAGGAAGTATCGTGGGTATGAAAATGAATGGGAATATCAATCACTTTCCGTAACTCACGGATAAGCAGATCCGCAGCATAAGGCTTGAGCAGTCCTGCCATGTCTTTGATACCAAGAATATGAGCGCCCTTATCTTCCAGTTCACGCGCCAGATCCAGGTAATAGGACAAGGTAAATTTCTTTTTGGCGGGATCAAGAATATCGCCGGTATAACTTATACAGGCTTCGGCAATACCTCCGGTACGTTCCCTGACAGCGCGGATACTTACTTCCATGGATTTCGTCCAGTTCAGGGAGTCAAAAATCCTGAAGATATCAATGCCGTTCTGCCAGCTTTCTTCAATGAATTTCTCTACCAGGTTGTCGGGATAAGCCGCATAGCCGATGGCGTTATTACCCCGAATCAGCATCTGCAGGCAGATGTTCGGAATAGCTTCTCTGAGCAAACGGAGCCTTGTCCAGGGACATTCATGCAGGAAACGGAGCGCCACATCAAAGGTTGCCCCTCCCCATACCTCCATACTGAAGGTTTGGGGATGATGCAAGGCATAGTTGTGCGCCACTCTCAGGAAATCTACCGTTCTTACACGGGTGGCCAGCAGCGACTGATGCGCGTCGCGGTAGGTGGTATCAGTAAACTGTACCTTTTTTTGCGCTTTCAGCCAGGCGGCCAGCTTTTCAGGCCCCTGTTCCAGTAACAATTGCCGTGTTCCGGGAGCAGGGCTTCCCTGCACGCTTTGATCAGGTAGTACGGGTGCCTGAAAAATACGCACAGGATCGGGACGGCTTACATCCGGATTTCCGTTTACGATCACATGCGCCAGATACCTGAGTACACGGGTGCCACTGTCCTGTTTTTTACGGAAAGTAAAAAGTTCAGGGTATTTTTCAATGAATTTTACCGTGGCTCTCCCACCCTGGAAAACAGGATGGTTGATTACATTTTCGAGAAAAGGAATATTGGTTTTTACTCCGCGTATTCTGAATTCCATGAGGGTCCGGTACATCCTGCGGCTGGCGCCGGCCAGCGTACGGCCCTGGGCGGTGACCTTAACCAGCATGGAATCAAAAAAGGGAGAAACTTTAACCCCCTGGTAAGAAGACCCCTCATCGATGCGGATGCCATAACCACCTGCATTTCTGTAGGCGATCAGGGTGCCATAATCGGGTTTGAAATCATTTTCGGGATCTTCGGTGGTGATCCTGCATTGAATGGCAAAACCACGGCATTGAACGTCTTCCTGCCTGATGATGTTAATTAGCGGGGAGGAGAGGGGGTCCCCATCGGCAATCAGAATCTGGGAGCGGACAATATCAATACCGGTTACCTGTTCGGTGACCGTATGCTCTACCTGTATCCGCGGGTTTACCTCAATAAAATAGATGTTTTCATCCTGATCGAGCAGAAACTCCACGGTGCCGGCGTTATCATACTTCACCTGGCGCGCTATATTGAGTGCATAGGCATACAGCTTTTCCCTGGTATCCTGACGGAGGCTGGGTGCCGGCGCCACCTCTACAACTTTCTGAAAACGCCGCTGTACGGAACAATCGCGTTCAAACAGATGAACAATATTTCCATACCGGTCGCCGAGTATCTGCACTTCGATATGTTTGGGGTCATCAATGTATTTTTCGATGAAGATGGTGTCATCTCCAAAAGCGTTACCCGCCTCCCTTTTTGCTTCATTGAAAGCTTTTTCAAGTTCTCCGGCGGCGCGGATCACGCGCATACCCCTGCCGCCACCCCCGGCACTTGCCTTGAATATAACGGGAAAGCCGATCCGTAATGCTTCCTTCAGGGCCACCTCAGGAGAAGTCAGTGAGGCGGTATTGTCTTCAATAACCGGTACCGACGCGGAACGCGCCACCTTCTTACTGGCCACCTTGTCACCCAATTGCTCCATGGCTTCCGGTGACGGACCTATAAAAATGATACCCTCTTCCCTGCAACGGCGGGCAAAGGCAACGTTTTCGGAGAGAAAACCGTAACCCGGATGAATAGCTTCCACCCCGTTTTCCTTTGCCGTCCGGATGATTTCTTCAATATCCAGGTAGGGTTTTAATGGTTCATGGTCCCTGCCGATCTGATAGGCTTCATCTGCCTTGTAGCGGTGCAGCGAATACCGGTCTTCAAAGGTGTAAACAGCTACTGTTCTTATCCCCAGTTCGGCGGCGGCACGCAGGGCACGTATGGCGATTTCTCCGCGGTTGGCAACGAGTAGTTTGTGAATTTGTCGCATAGCTTATGGGTCAGGATTATTTTATTAAAACAGGTTGCCTGAATAATACCGCGGCATTATCATTACGCTCTCAAAAGAGCCATGCCGGTTAATATATTCAGCAAACATTTTACGGTACATACTGAATTTCGTTTCAGGTAATGTAAATGAAAAGTAATGTAATGATAATTACATTTTATATACGGCAATTCCCTTGCACAATACAGCCTGTAAAAATTTTGAAAATATTTGGCGAATGATTTTAAAAAATGAGTTAAATCATCTACATTGCCTGAATAAATTCTGTTGCTGCATGTGAAGCGACGGTACCTTTGCAAACTTAGAATATCAACATGAAAAAGTTTTATAGTTTTTTATTAATGCTATTGTTTGTCAATACGTTATATGCTGGAAGTTTTGATTGGTACCGGCAGGTACAGCTGAGTCTGCGTAAACATGTTGCCACAGGAATTGCAACAGACTTCCAACTGAACACCGTGGTGTCGGGCGGTTTCAGGCCTTGCCTGAATTGCAGTGAAGTGGGGTTTTTAGCCTGCTACGATTCACTTTCGGTACCGCGGTGGTCAATGACCGCCAGTTCCTTTGGAGCCACCAATGTACGCTTTTCACAGCCTTTTTATGATAATAACGGCTTTCTGTATACGAGCATTTATATTCCGCCCAATACCTTATTCGGGCCCCAGCTTAATGTAGGCACCGCCTGGATCGGTGGCCCGGATACAAGCGGATACGTGGTGTTGTTCCGTTTTACGCCTGATGGAACGCTGGACTGGCACCAGGTGGTCGCTACCTCGCAAGCGGTGGTGCATTGCGCCGATACATCGGGAAATACCTATTTCAGTAACGGAGATACAACGTGGAGGTTCAACCCGGCCGGTGTTCAGGATTGGATGAATACCGGTAAAGGTGGAACCATACTTTCAGTTACAGGTAATGATGTATATACAGGCAACGGGGTTCTTTTACACAGGTTATCGGCAACAAACGGTTTGTTTAAATCCACCTGGACTTTACCCGCCTATACGGATATTGAAACGGCAAGCGGTGGGATAGTTTTTGGTACTGGCGCACAGGGTACCTTTAAAGCAAGGAACGGAGTGTTGCTGTTTCAGAAAAGCAGTCTGGCCGGCGTGGGCATCAGCAAACGCGGTTCGGATCTGTGGATTCTTGAAAACCATCCCGCGGCCGGAGGAATGAGCGGAACCGTACTTTTTAAAAAACTATCCTCCGCCAGTGGTGCCGTATTAGAAACACAAAGTATTAACGAGGCAGAAACATGTGGTACTGCCGGCAACCTGGCCATCGATGCATCCGGTTCCCTGCTTGTTACCTTTAACGGCTTTGACGGCGCGCCATATTCCTATTATAAACTCAGCCCCTACATCGTATGGAGAGATTATATGAATTACGAAAGTGTGTTTCTTGTCAAATACCGGACTAAAAACCTCAGCCCCGTATTGGGTTTCAGTAATTCGGTATGGACCAATGGCGAGTTTGGTGTGGATGGCTGGAACGCCGCTGATGTGGGCGCTGCCAAACCCTGTTCAGGTGTGCAGGGCTTTTATGTTGGGTATCACCTGTTGAATGACACCCTCCTGCCGGGTAATGTTGTAATGGTAGAACTTTCTGATTCGACGGGTGATTTTACCAATCCACTGGTCATTGGCTCCAAAGCGACTACCTGGGAAAAAAGCACTGTGTATTGCGATATCCCCTTCACACTTCCTAACGGTCCGGATTACCGTATTCGCATTAAGACAACAAATCCGGCGCTTACCGGTATCCAGGAAAGCTATCCGCTGGGCATTTATGCCCCAAAATCCATACTTTCCGGCAACGGCCCCCTGACTTTTTGCAAGGGCACTGCCGGAACGGAAATTATCTGCACCAGCAACGACCCCCTGAATACGTATGCCTGGGAGCGCAACGGAAGTAAAAGCACGGAGTTGACGGGTGATACCGTTTCGCCTGTTAAAAGTGGTACCTATTTCGCACTGGTAACGGATCCGGATGGGTGCGAACGCCGGTCTGACAACAGCATCTTGATTACGGTACTTCCCCTGCCACAGGCCGTCCTCAATGCACCGGGAACAAATATCATCTGCAAGGACAGCTCCATCGAATTGCAGGTGAATGCAGCCACCGCGGTTTCATACCAGTGGCTGAGAAACAATGTTCCGGTATCGGGAGCTAACGGTAGCGTATTTACGACCGGTTTGGCGGGCACATATAAAGTAGTGGTTACTGATGCCAATGCCTGCAGTAAGAATTCCTCCAACTCAAAAGTAAGCATTTACAGCGCCGCCATTTCCTCGGAGACCCCGCTGAGTTTCTGTGACGGTGACAGTGTGGTGTTGCACGGTCCCGTATCAAATACCCTTTCTTATCAATGGCAGCTAAATGGGATGGATTTGCCCGGTGCCACCAACGTAAGTTATGTAGCTAAAATCGGAGGCAGCTATACTGTAGTTACAACCAGTACCGCAGGTTGTACCGCCCTTTCACCATCATCTGTAGTAAGTATTGTATGCAGGAGCAGCAACACTGTTAAACCGGAACTACTGGTTTATCCGAATCCTGCAAGAGACAGGGTATATGTGGATCCGGGGGTATTTGAAGAAGGTGCTATGCTGGAATTACGGGATGCCGGAGGCAGGCTATTATACAGCACAAAGACGCATACCGGTGAGCACGTACTGAAAATTGACCTGGACGCGTTTGCTCCCGGGGTATATCTGCTAAGATTTATAAGCAGGGATGCTTTTCAGAAAAGCGTACGTGTAACAAAGTTCTGATTACCGGGCTTTTTTACAGTACAAAGGACTTTTATTGTGTCCGCCCTGAGGATTTTTGTAAAAATATTGTCATTCACAAAGTGTTCATATTGTCTTCACGGGCCTTTCATCGTCGGCGTCGGATCTTTGAACAGTCTCGTAGCAATAGTTTGTTATATACATCCTGTATAGTATTCTTGCATAGGGTTGTTGATTGGTTAGGTTAGAACAGTTTCCGGAAACGGGAGCTGTTTTTTTTTCACCGGATTAGGTGATTGCCGCCGGGATGAGGGCTTCTTATTTTCGTCAACGAAAACAATGATGAATAATAAACATACCCTGTTATGATGAAAAACAAAATCCTGTCATTTTTCCTCTTGCTGGTCCTTACCGCCGGCAATGCCTCCGCTGCTATAAATAAAGTATTTATCAATGTTACAGGCGAAACCCCCGGCAATACTCCGGTCAATGGCAGTTTAACATGGACCAAATATCTGGGTAGCTCAAAACTGGCATTCGCGAAAGGTTATACCTACCTTGTAAAAATTGAATTCAGCGCAGGTACCACCGGAACCCTGCAAAGCAGTTCAGCCAATGCTGTTGTGTCAGGTTTGACCAAAAGCGGCAGCACCTATACATTTAAATTGTCGGTTTCATCCGCCGCCGCACGGCTCTCAGCCTTTGATTTGGGTATTCCCTCCCTGCTTCCTGCTGCCGGAAATACCATCGTCTGCGAAGTAGTGGAAATAGGCAGGTTTTATTCTTTGCTTGTTACCGACTCCTCACAGACAACAAGGGTAACTACATCTTTAAATCCGGGCCTTTCCACCCTGGTATTCAAAAGTGCCACCGGAGTTAAATATCTTAAATTTTCCGGGGCGCAGTTGGCCAATGCGCGCTTTATTCACAGCAGTGCTTCTTATACAAGCGGGGGCATCAGCATCAGTCCGCCGGCACTGAGTGGTGTAAGCGCAACTTCGTTTACTGTTCCACTGCAAGCCATAACCGTTAGTTCAACGGCCAGCCTGATTAAAGAGGCCATTCTTTCAAAAATAATGGATACAGCCGCGGATAAAAGCTATCCCTGGATATCGTATAAGTATGCCTTGATGATTCCGCCTTCAGGACAAACGCCACCTCCGGTCAACAACACAGGGGGGTCAGGCCTGACTTCTTCCACCCAGAATTTCGAGGTATTACCTGGTCAATGGCAAATACTGAACTCCTTTCAGTCAGGATATTCGATTTTCCTTGAAGGGAAGTATATGGTAGATTAAAGTATTTCATGGTGATGTAAAGGTAGCTTACCCACCGGGACGCATATCTTCCGCAGGACCACTCAGATCGCCCGCTTTTTTCTGACAGGATGTCTTTTTCAGGCCCTGACCTGCTGTTTATGTAAAGCTATGATTGCTGTCCTGACAATGGAAGGGTTAGATATTTATAAATATATTCAGGGTATTGTATATTATTTGAGACAGGCTGGTAAGGCACAGATTCCGGATGAATGACCTGAACGGCCTTTATATTAAAGATGCTCTATCTGCGGCATTTATCACTTCGGCTTCACCCGGGGTTGGGCTTTAAGCTTTCTTGTCAAAATGCTTGGTATTATGGATATCATTTCCGGAACTACCCGATTTAGGGTATTTTATTCGGTGCTCAGTGCATTTACTTTTGACCATGGCTATTGCCATCATAAATAAAGTAATTAAAATATCATCATGAAGAGAATTCTTTTAATCGTAAGTATTGTTATGCTGCCACTTTACAGCTTAAAGGCCGGAATCCAGAAAGTATTTATTTCGGTAGGTGATGAGCCCCTTTCTTCTGTTCCGGTACATGGCATTTTAAACTGGTCAACGTATATAGGTGCATCAAAACTTGCATTTGCAAAAGGCTATACTTATAATGTGAAGGTTGAGTATTCAACAGGCAGTGCCGGAATCTTTACTTCCGGTTCCGGTCAGGCTGTCATTTCGGGCCTTGTAAAGAAGAATGACACTTATGAATTTAAATTAACAATTTCCGAAGCCGCTTTACGACTCAGTACCTTTGATTTCGGCCTGAGAGCATTAAACTCTGCACCCAACCAATTACAGCCACCGGTTGTTCCTTGTGAGGTGGTAGAGATAGGTAAATTTTATTCAATGATCATCACTGACTCTTCTGCCACGACACGCTATACCCGCGGCACACAAAATATGGAAGTGACTACCATCACATGGAAGAAGGGAACAGGTCTAAAGTATTTTCGATTCGCGGGCGGTGGTTTTACCAATGCGAAGTTTCTTCCTGTTACTGCTGTTTACTCTACGAGTGGTATTACAATTGATCCGTTCACAATCAAAAGAGCAGATATCAATTACTTAGATTTTATACTTAACCCGACAACGATTAGCAGTTCGCCTGCTTCACTAAAACAGGTAATTCTGGCTAAGATCTTTGATGCAGCTGTTGACAAAGCCTACCCCTGGGTATCTTATAAGTATGCCGAAATGTATGCCCCGTCCGGATTACCTAATCAAGGATTTAATCCAAAAGACAAAACCATTGAACATATGTATGGGCTGATATATACACTGGGGAAATATGAAGAAGGCTTTAATATTTTTCTAAATAGTAATTTCGTAGTGGATTGATGACAGTACTATTTATTCAATAGTATTGCGTTATTCGTTATTGAAAGGTTGAAAGAAATCAGATAGCTCCATCTCCATCCGGTTTCGTGTTTGAAGGAACGATGCCGGAATGGAGATGGAATTTCGTTTATTATTTCACAATCTTAAACTGGAACATCGGGGTTCCCATTGCCGCATACAAGCGCACCCATACCGGCAGGATTTGCTCGGTCCCCCTGGCGGTAGTGATATCGCCTAAATCAATGATATGATCCGCTCCCCAACCAAAAGTCTGTAGTAGTTTACTGACTTGTTTTTTCGCTTCCGGGTTGTTACCACTCATGAAAATATCATGGTCACCGTTGTTCACGAGTTCGGGATTCACCATTAGTTTTGCGGTGAGTGTATTCAGTGTTTTAACCACATGGGTATCGGGAAGCAATTTTTGAATTTCTTCACCCAGTGAATTGTCGTTCACAATGAGCAGTGTGGGTGGCATGCCTTTGCTGAAATCCAGCGGGTTGGATATATCTATCAGGATTTTTCCTTTCAGGTTGTCCGGACCGGCCATTCGCAATACATCCAGCGCTATTTCGCCTTTTGTGCAGTTGAAGATGATTTCTCCGGCAGCGGCGGCTTCCGCAAAAGTACCCTGCGCAGCATTCGTTCCATTCGCATCTACCCACGCCGATGCTTTTTCGTTGTTCCCTGAACGTGAGCCCATCTTCACCTCATGTCCGAGTTGGATGAGTTTGCTTCCTATAGCCTGACCGACCGATCCGGTGCCTAATACTGAAATTTTCATAATGGATTATTTTTTTGATTAAAATATAAGGTAACCTAATTGTTAAATGAATGAATTAATAACCGGTAAAACTAAAAATTTCTTTACAACTGATGAGGGGCCTTTGTGCCTTCAGTATATACAAATTTTGAGTTCGGTATACTGTTTTCTGTCCATTTATTTATCTTTCGGGAAACAATTTCTGCATGGAGAAAGAGGAATCCATACGACTCAATAAGTTTATCAGTGATAGCGGTTTATGTTCCCGTCGTGAAGCAGATCGATTTATTGAGTCCGGCAAGGTGTTTATAAATGGGCGCAGGGCCGGTATTGGCGAGCAGGTGCATCCGGGAGATAAGGTACGCGTAAACGGGCTTGAACTGGAACCACTGCAGGAGGAGGATATGGTATTGATTGCTTTGAACAAACCGGTGGGTATCACATCCACTACGGAGGAAGCTGTTCGTGATAATATCGTTTCATATGTTAATCATAGTGCGCGTATCTTTCCGGTCGGTCGCCTCGATAAAGATTCGCAGGGACTCATTTTCCTTACCAACCGCGGCGATCTCGTTAATAAGATTTTGCGGGCTGGCAATCAACATGAAAAGGAATACATTGTTACGGTGGATAAACCATTGACAGATGAGGTTATTTTTCGCCTGGGTCATGGGGTCCCGGTTTTAGGAACTACCACAAAGAAGTGCAAAGTGGTACGGGAAGAGGCTCAGGTTTTCCGCATCACCCTGGTGCAGGGATTGAACCGCCAGATTCGAAGAATGTGTGAATACTTCGGATATACCGTCACCAAACTGGAGCGCGTTCGTATCATGAATATCACACTGAAAGGGTTGCCTGTGGGTGATTGGCGTGAGTTAACCGAAGTAGAGAAGTCGACGATATATACCATGATCGCTCATTCTTCATCGGACGATGAGCGTGCCGTACAGAAGGACGCGGTACGCAAGGCAACTCCAGGTAAGAATTCCCAGAGTGCAAGAAAGCCGCAAGAGAAGGCCAGGGGGAGCCAGCATCATTTCTCAAAGGGGAAGTCAGGAACTGCCGGCAGGAGAAAGGAGTCCCGCGGGAAAAGGAATCAGACAAAGACAAGACGAGGTAAGGGCAAATAAGAAGCTCATCAACGGGCCAATGAAAATAATGTAATTTAAATTCAGTTTTAAACCACCTATACGAATAACAGAAGGTGAAATCCCTTCTGATAAATAAGCAGGGGATCATTCAAAGGATAGTTATCATGAAACGCCAGGTTTTCCATCCGGATAAATTCCTCATTAAAGTCTGCAAAGGGTTATCTTTTTTCCATAACCGGTAGCTTATCGCTGAAAAAATTCCTGGTAGATATCTTCAGTTTATTCCGGTAATATGTGAAGGTATTACGGGCAGCTGTCCATCCGGGTTCAACATTTCTACCGGTGTCGGGTATCATGTTGATGGGATATCCCGTACATTTAAATACGACCCTTTTATTTTATTAAATTTAAAATCAATAAATTATGAATTAATTTAACACATTACTTGCTTATACATAAGAAACCAATGTATATTTGCGTTAGGTAATACCAAAACCATATGATCTACTCTTCCGAACTCATTAAGGGCACCTTAAAAACCATCATATTGAAGCTCCTCAAAGACAATCAACGCATGTATGGTTATGAAATTACGCAGCGGGTGAAAGAACTCACTGCCGGCAAAATTCAGCTGACGGAAGGCGCGCTCTATCCTTCACTGCATGCGCTGGAAGCTGACGGGATACTTACTACGGAAACGGAATATATCGGTAAGCGTGTACGAAAATACTATTCACTGAGTCCGCAGGGCAAGACAGTATCGAATGAGAAGATCAGTGAATTTACTGACTTCATGAACACCATGAAATTTCTGCTGGACATTAAACCTGATCTGGCATAAATGTATATTCTGAGTGAACAGCAAATAGATTATATACTCAACGACATTAGACGTAATGGCGTGGAGCTGGAGGACCTGCAGTCAAATCTCCTGGATCATATCTGCTGTATCATAGAGGAAAATCTCGAAGAAAACGGAGACTTCGAACACTTCTATTCTACCACTGTAAAGAAATTCTACAAAAAGGAATTGCGTGAAATAGAGGAGGAAACAATCTCTCTGCTAACTTACAAAAACTACTACGAAATGAAAAAAATAATGATGGTGAGCGGAATCGTTTCCGTTTCACTCTTAAGTATAGGCATTGTATTAAAATTCCTTCATATGGCCGGCGCATCTGTTTGTATCGTGTTGGGCATCGGATTAATGAGTCTGCTGTTTATGCCTTTATTATTTCTCCTGAAAATAAAAGAAAAAAACGAAACCAAGGACAAAGTGCTGATTGGTCTGGGTGCATTGAGCGCGATCTTACTCAGCCTGGGCATCCTCTTCAAAATCATGTTCTGGCCCGGAGCAAATATGATGGCCATGTCATCCATGTTGCTGCTCCTGATCGTCTTCCTTCCGGTTTATTTCTTCACAGGCATCCGCAATCCCGAAACAAAAGTGAACACAACAGTCTCTTCACTCTTAATCATTACCGGCTGTGGCCTAATTCTGACACTGGTGCGTAGTCCTCATGGTTCCCGACTCATGGGCATACAGGCAACGAAGGATTATATACGTAATGAGAGAATCCTTGACAATGAAAAACGCTTATTGATGCAATCACTGCGCCGTGATTCCCTTCAGGTATCAAATGTGACCCATGGAAGTAAAATTGATCAGCTTTGCGAAGACATCAAAGCGAATATCATTCACTGGGAAACGGGCATGAATACCCTTGGTGAAGATTTCGAAAGCAAGGACATCTGGTTAGGCGACGGACGTATCGATAAATACATGAATGAAGATGAAGTCATGCAACAGAAAATAGCTCAACTGCGTGAGAGTGTAGCCCGTTACAACGAAGAGAATAAATCTGCTATCGGCGATAAACTATTACCGCTGCAGTCCAATATCATTGACATGTACCAACTCAGAACAACCGAAGCCCTCAACGGCATCATCCAGATCCAGATGTGCCTCTTGCAGAATGAACGGGCTTTGCTGGCGGATCATTAAATGTCTGATAAGAAGATTTTAACCATCATTGTAAATGACAGCTCAAATAATGTAACGTTAAAAAGGCAGGGAGAGGGTTTCAACCACTCCCTGCCTTTTTAGCTGGATGTAATTTATCGTCTCCTTAATGGATGATCAAACGTTGAATGTATTCATTATTTGATGTCATCACTTTAACAAAATACATACCTTCAGATAAAAATTCAAGATTTAACTCATATTCATTTATTCCACTATTAACTACCATCGTTTGTTTTATTAAATTTATTTCCAAAAAAGTGAAATTCAGGATTGCGTTTACAAAAATGTCTTCGTTGCAGCCTTTAAATCCCAATAGTCCCGGCATTAAGAGAACATTTGGTCATTTTCCTTGATTTTGTTATTTCGGAAATAATCATATATTTGATAGACCTAAATTTCAATTCTCATGAAACTTCTGTTTGGCTTTTTAGTAATTTGCAGCTTGTTTTTAGTCAAAAAAGTTTCTGCGCAGGAGATCTTGTTGTAAGTACCCCCGAAATCCGGACAATTTAAAAGTAGAGAAAAAATCTCTAACTTTAAATTACCAACATGAAAAAAAGCCGGTTTACAGAAACCCAAATCATCTCAATGCTCAAGGAGCATGAGAGCGGAAAAAAAGTAGCTGACATTGTCCGAGAGAACGGAATCAGCTCAACCACGTTCTTTAATTGGAAGAGCAAGTACGGTGGCCTGGAGGTGAATGAACTCAAACGTCTTCGGGAGCTTGAGGAGGAAAACACCCGTTTGAAGAAGATGTATGCGGACGTGAGTTTGGACAACCAAATCTTAAAGGACGTTATCTCAAAAAAAGGCTGGGGCCCTGCGATCAAAAGGAACTCGTAAAGACTGTAGTTACGGATTTCAAAAAGACCGTTCACAGGGCCTGCAAAGCACTTGGCATTCCGAGAAGTATATACTACTATCAATCCCAGAAGGATGATCAGCCTGTTATTACAGCTCTACAGAAGCATGTGGAAAAGCATCCAACACACGGCTTTCCCAAAACGTTCGCGTATCTGCGCAGAGCTGGTAATCCATGGAATCCGAAGCGTGTTCACCGGGTGTATAAATTGCTAAAACTGAACATTAGACGAAAAGGCAAACGACGCTTGCCGGCGCGGATCAAACAACCACTGGAACAAGTTAACCTCCCCAATGAAATATGGTCAATTGACTTTATACAAGACATATTATTAAATGGAAGAAAGTTCAGAACCTTTAATGCGATTGATGACTTCAACCGCGAAGTGCTCGCTATCGAAATCGACACATCACTTCCTTCAGCAAGGGTGGTGAGAACTTTATCTCAGGTAGTTGAACTACGCGGAAAGCCCGGTAAAATACGCATGGACAATGGACCAGAGTTCATTAGTAACAAATTTGAACTCTGGTGCAAAGAGAATGGAATTGAATTGCAATACACCCAACCTGGCAAACCCATGCAAAATGGGCGCGTAGAGCGATTTAACGGAACCTACCTCAGAGACATTCTCGATGCTTATCTGTTCGAAGACCTGTGGCAGGTTAGAGCCCTAACAGAAGAATTTGTTAAAGAGTATAACAACCAAAGGCCACATGAAGCACTCAATGATATGACTCCGCGAGAATACCTATTGAAATGTGGACAGCTCCCCTGCCCGCAATCAACCCTCGACCTGACCACAGTTCAAAAGGTCATCATCAAATAATTATGAAAAACTCTATTTTTAAACTGTTCGAAAATGGGGGTACTTACAGTCAATATTGCAGAATATTAGAGCTAATCATTAATATTTTATTTAAAATATTGATAATTAGCTAATAATGAAAAGGATTAAGGAAAATTATTCTTCATCTTACTATTTTGAATGAGGTATTATCTGCTTATTGATGATAGGGAATTCATGAGAAAAATGAGAGAAAAATCTAACAGTTAATTGATATTTCATCACCCCTGTTTCAGATATTCGCTTTTTATCTACCTTTGCGCTCTCAATAACCCATAGGTGCGCCTATCATGTTGAAAAACAAACGTTTAGTCATACTCTCGATCCTGACCTTTACGGTTTTCACGTTGATCTTTTCGATCAATGGAGCGCAGGATTCTACCCATAATCAACTCCCTGAAAATGAAAGTCATAGTACTGAGGCTGTAGCCGGTACAAATGACCATGCTGCTGACGCACATACAGTTGGAGAACATGCAGTTGGGGAACACGCAGAAGTGGCGCATGGGGAGGAAAAACTGAATGCCGGAAAAATTATCATGGAACACGTTGCCGATGCGCACGGCTGGCATCTTTGGGGACATACAGAACTCCCGCTTCCGGTTATTCTTTACAATTCACAACGGGGCTTTAGTGTTTTTAGCAGCGCGCGTTTTGAGCACGGGCACAAAGCCTATGGCGGATATAAGCTGGAGGGACAAAAAATTGTAGCCGTGAATGAAACCGGAGAAGTGGATGCGCACAGTGCAACAAAGAATGAAGAACTTACGGCGGCCACCACAGATATATCCATCACCAAGAATGTGGCCTCACTTTTTATTACCATATTACTGATGCTGCTTATTTTTACCAATATCGCAGGTGCCTATACCCGCAAGAGAAAGGGCCTTGCTCCCACCGGATTGCAGAATGCCATTGAACCCATCATCATGTTTATGCGTGATGAAGTGATCAAGCCAAGCATCGGTCACAAGTACGAAAGATACCTTCCCTTCCTGCTTACGGTATTTTTCTTTATCTGGATTGCCAACCTGCTAGGACTGATTCCTGTTTTCCCGGGAGGCGCTAACCTTACCGGCAATATCAGCATCAGCATGACACTGGCGCTGTTCACATTTGCGATCGTTACTTTCAGTGCCAACAAAAATTACTGGGAACATGTATTTGTGATGCCCGGCGTACCCAAGCCTATTTTGCTGTTGCTTACCCCTATTGAAATTCTGGGTGTGTTTCTTCGTCCCTTCGTATTGATGATACGATTGTTCGCAAACATCACCGCAGGACATATTATCGCATTATCCTTCTTCTGTCTCATCTTCATCTTTGGGCAGAATGGTGCCGGCGTGGGATTGGCGGTATCTCCATTGTCACTGGTCTTTACCGTATTCATGACCGTGCTTGAATTACTGGTGGCCTTTCTGCAGGCTTATGTATTCACCATGCTCAGCGCGGTGTATATCGGAGCAGCGGTAGAAGAGCATCATCATTAATACCCTGAACAGGATAGGTCCGCTAAAATCCGGCAAAACACAGGCAGAATCAACAGTTCGAATAAAGAATACTCAGATAAACAGAATTAGTACTTACTTATAAAATCAAACAACAATGTTATCAAACATCTTACTCCAGGCAGCCGCTGAGAACATCGGCATGGGCTACGGTCTTGCTGCTGTAGGTGCAGGTCTTGCTGCCATCGGTGCCGGTATCGGTATCGGCCGTATCGGTGGTTCTGCGCTTGAATCTATCGCTCGTCAACCTGAAGCTTCAGGCGACATCCGCGGTAACATGATTCTTGCCGCCGCTCTCGTAGAAGGTGCTGCCTTCTTCGCGATGGTAATCGGCCTGCTTGCTATCCTTACAAAATAAAGGATTGCAAAAACACCCTAAACCGGCAGAACGACGATTGGTCGGGTGCCGGTTTACCTTGAAAAATCATTCATCACTATAAAGGGGGAACTCCCCAACGAAAATTCCGACACAACACTATGGAACTCGTAAAACCTGATTTCGGCCTGGTATTCTGGATGACCGTATCTTTCCTGATCGTGGTATTCCTGATGCGCAAATTTGCATGGGGGCCTATCCTGTCTTCTTTAAAAGAACGTGAAACTTCCATCGAAGAGGCGCTCAATGCCGCTAAAAAAGCAAAGGATGAAGTTGCGAATATGAAAGCGGAAAATGAACGTATCCTGCAGGAGGCGCGCAATGAAAGAGATATGATATTGAAAGAAGCGCGTGAAACCAAGGATATGATCGTTAACGAAGCGCGCACAAAAGCGCAGACCGAAGGCGACCGTATGATCACCATTGCCCGTGAAACCATCAACAATGAAAAACTTTCCGCCATCACTGAGTTGAAAAATCAGGTGGCCACCCTGTCGATTGAAATTGCTGAAAAAGTAATTCGCCAGCAACTCAGCAGCGATGAAAAGCAAAAGGCACTGGTGCAGGAAATGTTGAAAGATGTCAAAATGAATTGATCGGATATCCGTTAATAGCATCCGCCGCTCCGGCTGATGAGAATACGGATATGCAAATTGATAAAATTATAAACCCATACAGGCCTGTTTGATTTAATACCTACCGGGATTAACAATAAACGATTGCGAAATAAACATGGCAGATTCAAAAGTAGCCCGCAGATACGCCAAATCTCTTTTGGGATTGGCGCAGGAACGTAATATCGCCGATAAAGTATTTGCAGATATGCAGCTGATCACTGCTACCTGTGAGTCAAGCCGTGAGTTTGCACTGCTGCTGCGTAATCCTATTGTAAATACGGATAAAAAGGACGCGGTAATAAAAGCCCTCTTCGGTTCCAAAATAGATGCACTCAGTTTTTCTTTTATCCAGATCATTACCAGAAAAAGCCGCGAATTTTATCTCTATGAAATAGCGGATGAATATGTGAAGTTGTACAAAAAGTCAAAGGGAATTCTGACAGTTCATATCAAAAGCGCCGCTAAAATCGACAGTTCCCTGCGTGATCAGATTATTTCCAGGGTAAGCCTTCAGCAGGGCCAGTCCATTGAAGTAATAGAAGAACTGGATCCCTCACTGATCGGGGGCTTCATTCTGCGTGTTGGCGACCGGCAATTCGATACAAGCGTAAGTAAAAAACTGAAGCAGCTGAAGAATGAATTTGATGATAATCTGTATGTAAAAGAATATTAGTGGGCAATAAAAGTTGCGGATTCACCCGTTCAGGACGCGTGCAGGTGCAATGTGGGAGTAGAGGAAGTTAGCGTTCGGGTCCGCGGTTAACAGTACAAAACAAATAACGATTACTAACAATTAATAATACAATCACAATGGTAGATGTAAGACCCGACGAAGTTTCAGCCATACTCCGCCAGCAACTGGCCGGCTTTAAGTCAGCCTCCGAACTCGAAGAAGTAGGAACCGTACTCCAGGTAGGAGACGGTATTGCCCGTATTTATGGTTTAACAAAAGTGCAATCAGGAGAGCTGATTGAGTTTGAAAACGGCCTTCTCGGAATCGTTTTGAACCTTGAAGAAGACAACATCGGTGCAGTAACACTGGGTTCTTCCAATGAAATTAAGGAAGGGGATACCGTGAAGCGTACGGGTAAGATCGCCTCCATCAGGGTGGGCGAAGGTATGCTCGGACGTGTGGTGGATACTCTGGGAAATCCCATCGATGGAAAAGGTCCCATCACCGGTGAATTGTTTGAAATGCCGCTGGAACGTAAGGCACCCGGGGTAATTTTCAGGCAACCGGTAAATGAGCCGCTGCAAACCGGTATCAAGGCCATCGACGCCATGATTCCTATAGGCCGCGGCCAGCGTGAGTTGATTATCGGAGACCGCCAGACAGGAAAGACCGCTGTTGCCCTCGACGCGATTATCAACCAGCGTGAATTTTATGATAAAGGAGAACCTGTATTTTGTATTTATGTGGCCGTTGGTCAAAAAGGTTCAACCGTTGCCAACGTGGTTAAAACACTCGAAGAGCGTGGCGCCATGCCTTATACCGTAGTGGTGGCTGCATCGGCTTCCGATTCCGCCCCTATGCAGTTCTATGCTCCGATGGCCGGTGCCGCTATCGGCGAGTATTTCCGCGATACAGGCCGCCCTGCATTGGTGGTATATGATGATTTGTCAAAACAGGCTGTGGCTTACCGTGAGGTGTCGCTCCTGCTTCGCCGTCCTCCCGGCCGTGAAGCTTACCCCGGTGATGTATTCTACCTGCACAGCCGTTTGCTGGAGCGTGCCGCCAAGGTGATTAAATCCGACAGCATCGCGGCAAAAATGAATGACCTTCCTGAAACGCTGAAAAGCAAGGTGAAAGGCGGTGGTTCTCTTACCGCTCTTCCTATTATCGAAACGCAGGCCGGTGACGTATCCGCATATATCCCAACCAATGTGATTTCAATTACTGACGGTCAGATTTTCCTCGAAGCAAACCTCTTTAACAGTGGTGTTCGTCCCGCTATCAACGTAGGTATTTCCGTTTCGAGGGTAGGTGGTAACGCCCAGATTAAATCCATGAAGAAAGTGGCAGGTACCCTGAAACTCGACCAGGCGCAGTACCGCGAGCTGGAAGCCTTCTCCAAGTTCGGTTCCGATCTGGATGCCGCTACCAAAGCGGTACTTGATAAGGGTTCCCGTAACGTGGAAATCCTCAAGCAGGGCCAGTACTCTCCATTCCGTGTGGAAGATCAGGTGGCTATTATTTATCTGGGTACCAAAGGTCTTCTTCAATCCGTACCTGTTAGAAAGGTAAAGGAATTTGAAACAGACTTCCTCAACATACTACGCGCCCAGCATAAGAACGTGCTCGATCAACTCGCCAAAGGCGTGATCAACGATGAGATCACCAACGAACTGGAGAAAGTGGCCAAAGACCTGACAAAGAAATATTCGGCCTGAGGTATTATTCCCTTGAATCTTTATAATCAGTTTCCCGTTCCATTCAGATTAGTGTAAAATGGCAAATCTCAAAGAAGTCCGTATCCGGATTGCCTCCGTTAACAGCACCCAGCAGATTACCAAAGCGATGAAGATGGTAAGCGCGGCGAAACTGCGCAGGGCCCAGAATGCCATCACTCAGTTGCGCCCCTACGCCAATAAGCTGCGTGATATGCTGGAAAACCTCTCCTCTTCGCTTGAGGACAGCGATGCCGGTGCTTTTGCGAAAGTACGCCCGGTGCAGCATGTCCTGATTGTTGCTGTCAGCTCCAACAGGGGACTTGCCGGGGCGTTTAACTCCAATATAATACGTACCGTGAACCGCCTGCTGGCCGATGAATACAGGGATCTGGTAAAGGCCGGGGGAGTGAAAGTCTTTTGTATCGGCAAGAAATGCTCCGACTACTACTCCAAAAACAAAAATGTTTACCTGGGACATCATAACGAGATATTTACCGACCTGACCTTTGCCAATGTAGCCACGGTAGCGGAGACATTTATGAAAGATTTTTCAGATGCAAAGTATGATAAGGTAATCGTGGTGTACAATCAGTTTAAAAACGCCGCAGTCCAGTATGTGATCAATGAACAACTCATGCCCATTCAGCCTCCGGCCAAGTCGGATAAGGGCAAAGTCAACGATTATATCTTTGAGCCGTCAAAAGCCGAAATTGTACTCGAACTGATTCCGAAGTCTATTAAAACCCAATTGTACAAGGCCATCCTTGATTCGCACGCTTCGGAACACGGAGCCCGTATGACCGCCATGAATAAGGCTACTGATAATGCGGGAGAATTACTGAAGGACCTTCGTTTAACGTATAACAAAGCCCGCCAGGCCGCCATTACCAATGAAATCCTTGAGATTGTTGCAGGTGCCGAGGCATTGAACGGCTAATATACCCCTGAATTATTATTGAAGCCCGGTATTTTCTGCCGGGCTTCTTTATTTATCATAAATTATCAGGGTAAGCGAAAGTCTATACCGGGTTGCGCCCATGGTTTTGCTGACCAGGGTATTGTTATGTTTAATTATTTTATTATCTTGCATATAGCTTTCGCGATATGATGAGAGGAATATACTTCCTGTTTCTGTTGTTCTTTTTCCCTGTTTTTATTTCGGCGCAGGGAATATGGACACAGAAATCATCCATCGGTAATTCCGACTGGACAGAACGGGTATTGGCTACTGCTTTTCAAATCAATGGAATTGGTTATGTTGGCGGCGGGCAGATTGCAGGCCGTCAAAATTACCGGATGCCTGCCCGTGATGTGTATTCATATAACCCTTCCAGTGGTGACTGGTCCCGGATTGCGGATTGTGGGAACACCGGTCGCATCGCGGCCATCGCTTTTTCAATCAATGGAAAGGGTTATGTTGGCCAGGGCTATGCAAGTTTCAACAGTTCCAATGTCACCTATCTGAAAGATACCTGGGAGTATAATCCTGTCACCAACGCATGGACACAAAAAGCGGACATGGGGGTATCCGGTCGTTATGGGGCCTTTTGTTTTGTAATCGGTAATGTAGCCTATGCAGGCGGAGGCTATGCCAGTAATTCACCGCTGTACCGCTACGACTGCTGGCGATATAATGTGTCCACCAATACTTGGGTCCAGGTAGCAAGCCTGCCGGGTACCGAAGGCCGTTACGGGGCTTCTTCCTTCAGTATCGGATCAAAAGGATTTGTTGCCTGTGGATATAAAAGTGCCAATCCATCCCAGCAAAAGGATCTCTGGCAATACGATACACTTACCAATCAGTGGACGGCCAAAGCGGCGTTGCCCGCAGCAGCACAAGCACGCGGCTTTGCCAGCGGCTTTGCACTGAACGGGAAGGGGTATATTGCCGGGGGTGTGGACGGAGGGCCCAGCGTTCATTACAACAATTGCTTTGAGTATGATACCGCCAGCAACAGCTGGACTCAGAAAGCAAGCATGCCTTACAACTTGTCGCAAAGCGCATCTTTCGTCATTAATAACGTGGCTTACCTTACCGGCGGATATGTCAACGGAGGACTTAATGAAAATCCTTTTATTAAATACGACCCACTGACAAATGCCTGGACCCCATTGGCGGCACCGCTCGCTACGGCACGCTCACGTATGTGCGCAAGCGTTATAAACGGTAAAATGTTCATCGGCCCCGGTATATACGGTGACCAAAATTTTTATAATATCATCACCGTACCTGCAGTAATGCGCAGGGATACCTGGCTTTATGACCCTGCCGGGGACACCTGGAGTCAGGAAGATTCATTACCGGTATTTAAGGCCAATGCCAGCTGTTTTACCATTGACAGCAATGTATATGTTGTGGGAGGTGTAAATAATTCCTATTTGTCGCAAACGGATGTGTGGGCATTTAATCCCCTTAATGGTTCCTGGACACAAAAGGCTGCGTTTACGGGACCGGCGCGGATGGCGGGAACCGGGCTCACTATCGGCAACCGGGGATTTTTCGGTTTCGGTGTGTCAGCAAGTACTGTTTTTTACAATGACTGGTATGAGTACCTGGCTGCATCCAATACCTGGATTGCACGGGCTACGCCGGTGGCCCTGCAGGGAAGATTCCAGTTAGGTTCTTTTTCAATTAATAACAAAGGGTATGTGGTAGGTGGGATCCCCCAGGGTTCAGAACCTGCCCGCTGTTATGAATATAATCCAACCACCGACAGTTGGACGATTAAAGCGGACCTGAATGCCGGCACGCGAAGCGCGGGGGCCGCATTTGCCATCGGGAACAAGGGATATTATGCATGTGGGTATAATCAGAATGGTTATTTGGATACCTCCTCTTTTAAGAAGGACTTTTATGAATTTGATCCGGTAGCCAATACCTGGATTCAGAAAGCAAATATGCCGCTTGCCGCGGGAAGGGAAGGCTGCGTGGGAGCGGGTATTAACGGTTACGGCTATGTGTGCGGGGGGATGGAAGTTTCGAAGGCTCCCAATCTTACAGATGAAATATTTACGTATAAATCGGATCTCTGGCAATATACACCGGACAGCATCGTTTCCGTGATTGCCGGGGGTAACAGTGGCTTTTGTGCAGGATCTGCCATTACCGTGAATTTCCGCACCGTGGCCCTGGCTCTGAACAGCGGAAATATATTCTCTCTTCAACTCAGCAATGCCAGTGGTTCTTTTAGCAGCCCCATAACCATCGGAACACTTGCCAGTACCTCTACAAGCGGAACGATTACCGGTACAATCCCATCGTCACAAGCTGCAGGTACCGCTTACCGTATCCGCATCGTGAGTTCAAATTTTGCAGATATCGGCGATGATAATGGTTACAACATCAGCATTTCCAGTAATACCCTCAGCCTGGGTTCATTTACGCCAGGCAGCGGCTTGCCCGGTGACAGCATTACCATCAACGGTAACAACTTCATCGGCGCCACCACAGTCCTGTTTAATGGAGTTACATCCGGTTTCAGGGTAATAAGTGCAACCCAGATACGTGCTAAAGTACCCCCGCTTACCAGCACCGGTAAAATAAGCATTACCACACCCTGTGCCAGTGTTCTTTCTGCGGCCAATTTTACTGTACCTGATTTTACAATGAACATCCGTTTATATGTGGAAGGTTTCTTTAACGGCAACGGCCTTATGAATCCTGCTTTATATCAGGCAGGTATCAGCAGTGATACTTCCGCCACCGATACACTTCGATACCGGCTGCACCTTCCTTTAAGTCCCTTTAGCACACTTCATACCGGTAGTGCCATACTCAGGAAAAATGGCGATTGCAGTCTGGCGGTACCCGGAGGATTTTTTAACGGCATTTATTTCCTGGAAGTAAGAACAAGAAATTCACTGGAAACCTGGAGTAAAATTCCAATAACGCTGAATAACCTTCAGGTGTTTGACTTTAGCCAGTAAATTTGCTTCAGGTGTCGGAAAAAATGTAATTCATTATTTTGTCGTAATATATCAACCGTTGGTGTTTTCATGTTAGTGCTTCCGGTATAACGACGGTTATCATTATTTCGGGCAGGCTGTCATAAGTATGATAATCCTTCAAATGATTATTTCATTCCGTCCCCACTTTCAAAAACTACAATTGTATTTTCCGCTTTTGCAGCGGTGCTGCAATGACCCGGATTCAAACCGGCAGCCGGACCATTACTGCAATAAAATGAGGAAGTAAGATGTGCCGGTTCACCGTCATTACATGCATGTATGCATGGTGCATTGTACTGATGACATGGTAATATTAAAAGTAGTAATTGGACGGGGATGAGTCAGCGAAAAAAAATCTTAAGCAATGCTCCGGTTTAACTGACTTAATATTTCATGAAGCGAATCACTTCACTCTGATATTTTAAAAAGTAAACACCGGGGGACAGGTGGCTTGTGGAAAGGCTCAGCCCGTTGCTTCCTTTTTGCAGTGGAATGCGGAGGGTTTCAACCAGCTTTCCGGCAGCATCCACCAGGGTTAATACGCCGTCTGTTTCTTCAGATGTCTTAATCAGTAACCAGGCCTGGTCCGTTACAGGATTCGGGTACACCTGAACAGCACTAACCTCGTCGCTAATACGAACCGATACCACAGGACTGAAATCGTACATTCCGTTATAGTCTACCTGGCGGAGCCTGTAATAACTGGTGCCTTTATAAGGACTGTAATCTGTAAACTGATAAGAGCTTACCTGGCTGGTGGTTCCGCTACCCTGTACCTGTCCTATGCTTTCAAATTGGTTGCCGTTATGGCTCCTTTCCACATAGAAGAAGTCATTGTTGGTTTCGCTGGCGGTTGCCCAGTGGAGGATCACATTTGAATCCTGCGGCCTTGCCGTAAAGGTCAACCAATTCACCGGCAGCGGAGCATTGCCGAAACCGATTGCAAAATCACCCCAGAAACCAGTAGTCGTAATACCTGTCCTCACTGCTGTGGCTGTGCCTCCAGCTTCTGACTGTGTGGCGTTGCTGTGTACACCCAGCGGTGCGCCCAGCCAGTCGTTTAATTCATCGTCACGCCTGATGATACCGTAGCGCGAGGCGGGAGCCACCGAATTGGTATGGCCGCGTTCTTTGAGCGTAAGGCTCATGTTAACGGAAGTGGGTACCGCGTTAGGCGTAATTGTCCAGTTCCCCGCATCCAGCATACCCGTTATGGGGCTTCCGTTGATAAAACACAGACCCGGATTAGGCAGGGCGCCGGGTGAGGGAGCTTTAAAACTGCTGATAATATTCGATATGCCCACCTGGCTGGCAATATTCAGATTGGCCAGTTCGTAGCCGCCGGAATAACCCACCGGAAAATCATAATTTCCACTTAAAGCGACCTGTCTTCTGAGGTTACCGGATATATAACGGTTAAGGTTATACCCAGTTATTGAGGTGATGGCGTTCGGATTGCTTATATATACTTCATTGGATCCCGTGTTCACGAGTCCGTTCAGTAAGTTTAACTGGTTTTGCACCTGGAGGGTAGTGCCGGCATTGATCCCTGCCGGATTATTTACATCCAGTTGCCAGAAGAGTTCCCTGACAGGGGTGTTTACCGGCTGAAGGGCCGTTCCTTCCAGGATGACGCGGCTGTTGCCTTCGCGGAAGGCGGTTTCATTGTAATTGTTCCAGTTTCCTTTCAGATAAATTACACCGTCTTTGGTATTCGGATTATTATCACTGAAGTCCAGTTCACCACCGTTGATGCTAAGGTTACCGTGAATCCTGAGTACCCGTGTATTGGTATCGGCGCCATTCACTTCATAGCCGTCAATGGTCAGGTCCCGGCAGTAATGCACGGAATCCAGTTTAAGGCGGCAGTTGAATGTTACGCCGGCAGGAGGTACCCATACGTTAGTAGTACTGTCAGGGATCACAAAATCCTCCCAGTTGTCGCAGGTGAACCAGTCGGTACTTTTAGCACCGATCCATTTTCCTCTCATATAACCTCCGGCAATGACCACAAGGGTATCGTCAGGGCTGAGGTATTTTGGGTTGGCGGCATTATACAATGCACAACTTGTATGTCGGACCCATTTGGTGGCGTCGTTGATGCTGTCCACCCAGTTGCGCTGAGTCTTTGGATTCAGGGATGCGGGATATGTACCGGTGAATTTAATCCAGTCAGAGCCGGCAACTGGAGTAATGGTATAACATTCCAGCGAAGGATATGGGCCACTTTGTTGTGTGGACAGTCCGAAATTTACCCACGTAGTGTTGGTATTAAAGCCGAACAGTATAGTACCGGTATATTGGGCATCATGCGCGCCTGCTGTGCCTGGAATCCAGTTTCCTCCCTGCATGAAAAAGAACTGATCGCCCCCGTTGTTCAGGTTAAACTGATTGGCGCCATTCAGGTTCGTGAAGGACCATCCTGCATCGGGTGTGATAGCGCTTCCGTTGCCGGATCCGTCAAAACGGATGGTGATCACAGTTCCGGCGATGATATTTCCACCGGTCCTGGTCATGCGAACAGTACCTTCGGTATTTCCCCACCGGTTGGCCACTGCGCGCTGCCAGCCATTATCGGTAATATCCAGCGTAGTACCGGTAGAAATATCGCGGAAACATACAAAACTGATTTCATCGGGACCGATACCACCCAGGCAGGCCTGGTTATTTGCGTTTACGGCAAGTACCATAAAATCGCCGCGCTTCAGCAGGGTGCCTCCACCGGGTGTACAAAACACCTCTTCGCCGCTGCTCCACTCATTTCCGTAGCGTACCCATATTTTAAAGTAATACAGTGTATTGTTGGTAAGCCCCGTTACGGTCACATTACTGCCCCCTCCTTTGTAAACTACAAAACCGGCGCCGAATGCGGTACCTGCTCCGAATACAGAATTTGACGTATAGGCGCTTCCGTTACCGGTGGGAGTACCGGCTACCGGCACAAGGGCCTGCGCAACCACCATCACTTCATTGTAGCATCCGGAGGGAAGGGCCCATGAAATGATAGAGGAGCCGTTTTGGCAATTGGCAGAAGGAATACTTACATCAAAGGGCGATAAATAAATGGTGAGGTCGCTGCCATTGTCATTGCCGGCAACGGCGGGTACATCGCTGACTACGCGTATCCGGTAGGCATTGCCGGTGCCCAGGCCGGGAGGAAGCGTACCCGCAATTACCTGTGAGCCACTGCCGTTAGAAATGATGGTTCCAATGAGGGTGGGCGTAGTAAATTGTCCGGAAGAATTACTCAGTTCGGCGCTGAACGTGCAGGTGCCTGCGGTAAAATTAGCTGCCGGGGCATAAGTAAAAGGAATGTTAACATTACTTCCCGCTGAAGGGGAAACGCAAAATGGGCTTCCTGCAATGCCGTTGGTGGCGATGTTGTTGCCGGAACTGGCCGTACTGACAACGCCGATTTCATCAATACGGAGGGTATTGCTGCTGCTGCTGAAGCCGCTTACATAATAATATTTCCAGCGGATCTGTAAATCCGGACGGTTATCCACCGCGTTAGCTGTCGCCAGGCTGAGATTAACCGAAAAATTCTGTTGTGCCGATGGTGCCGACACATAAACAAATTCAACGGGACCCGGAACATCAATCCATGCGGAGGCAGAGCTAACCCGGTATTGAAGTCGCAGGTTATATGCATTACCGGCAGCCATGGCCTGTGCAACGAAGGTAACCACCAGATTTGTCCTTCCGGTGGAATTCAGGCCCAGAACAATAGCGCCTACGGTGGCAGGTGTTTTTGATTTGTTCCACATCACAATCCCTGAAGGATCCAGTCCGGCAAAACGGTTACCGGTTCCAACGTTATAAGCTCCGGTATAATTTCCGGTAGTCGGGTCACCGAGGGAAGGGTTTGAATCCTGGCTGCAGGTATGAAAATACATGTTGGGAGGGTATGTACCTGCCGGACTTAATGATGGCCAATTAGTTAAAAAATAGGGACCCAGACTCAGGTTATGAGGCACCGGATTTGTCTGGCAAATTGCTTTTACCCCTGTTAGAAAAAGGGCCACGAAAAGGGCATATCTAGCGCATTTTAACATTAGGCACAAAGATATTACTAAAGTATATGAAAAACTATTATTTTATGATCAAGCAATTGTTAAATTGACAAATCTTTACCCTGTATTGGGTTTTACAACCGAAATCCGGGTAAACCGGGGAGGGGTATATGCACCCGGACTTTTAATAATACCTTGGAAAACACGGCAGCCTGTCTGTGCAATAGGTTAATTTTCTAACTTCGCCGGATTGTCAATTGATTATATGCAGAACTACAGGTTTATCAATAATTTATGTGGCTGGCTTGTTTTCGCCATTTCGGCCTTCGTATACATCTCTACCATCGAGCCGACAGGAAGCTTCTGGGATTGTGGCGAGTTTATCGCTTCCTCATTCAAATTGCAGGTGGGCCATCCACCGGGAGCCCCACTCTTTATGATGATGGGACGCATCATGAGCCTCTTTGCTGGGAGTGATGTGACGAAAGTGTCGGTAATGATCAATATCCTAAGCGCTTTGATGAGCGCGGGAACCATTTTGTTTCTGTTCTGGACGATTACGATCCTGGCTAAAAAAATCATTGCCCCTTCCGCTGTTGCTGATGGGGCAAGTATAATTGCCATTATGGGTGCCGGATTTGTGGGAGCCCTGGCATATACCTTCAGTGATTCCTTTTGGTTTTCGGCAGTAGAAGGTGAGGTGTATGCAACCTCCTCTTTCTTCACCGCTATCGTTTTTTGGGCGATGTTTAAATGGGAAGCTGTGGCGGACGAAAAGCATGCCAATCGATGGATTATTCTGATCGCTTATCTCATGGGATTGTCCATCGGGATTCACTTACTGAACCTGCTTACCATTCCTGCACTGGCATTTATTTATTATTTCAGGAAAAACAAACCCAGCACCATGGGTGTGATAAAGACAGCTATTGCCGGAGTTGCCATCCTGGGTATTGTCCAGTATGGAATAATTTCCGGTCTCGTAAAACTGGCTTCCAAGTTTGAACTGATGTTCGTGAACGGAATCGGATTACCCTTTTGGTCGGGATTTATTTTTTTCTTCCTGCTGGTGATAGGCGCCGTAGTGTATGGATTGAAATATACCCATTCACGGAATATGCCCTTGTGGAACCTCTCCCTGCTTTGCCTGGTTTTTATCCTGCTGGGATATTCTTCCTATGCCATGATTGTGATCAGGTCTAACGCGAATCCTCCCATGGATGAAAACGACCCCGAACATGCGTTTAACCTGCTGGGATATATCAACCGTGAGCAATATGGTGACAGGCCATTGTTTTACGGGCAATATTACAATGCCAGGCAGGTGGATCTTGAAGAAGGAGCCATGCAGTATACCAAAGGCGAAGACAAGTACATTGAAACTACACGCAAAGTCACCCCTGTGTATGATCCTGCCGCTTCTACCATTTTCCCGAGAATGTACAGTTCGCAGGAGAGCCATATTGGCGCTTATAAGGAATGGGCGGGCATTAAAGGCGACCAAACGCCGACCTTCTCTCAAAACCTTAAGTTTTTCTGGAATTACCAGGTGGTTCATATGTATGGTCGTTATTTCATGTGGAATTTTGTGGGCCGTCAGAATGATATCCAGGGACATGGGGGTATTTTGAAGGGCAACTGGATCAGCGGAATCAAAGGCATTGATGAAATGAGACTCGGTCCGCAGGGAAGTTTGGCACAGGGAATGAAGGAAAACAAAGGAAGAAATACTTTTTACTTCCTTCCGCTTATACTGGGAATTATCGGTATGATATGGCATTACAGGCGCGACAATCACGATGCCTGGACCGTGATGTTGCTCTTTTTCTTCACGGGACTTGCCATTGTATTATACCTGAACCAATATCCTTACCAGCCACGTGAAAGGGATTATGCCTATGCAGCCTCTTTTTACACTTTCGCCATCTGGATAGGACTTGGCGTTACTGCATTATCTGAAAAACTGAAACAGAAAAAAGTACCCATGGCGCTTGCCGGAGCGCTAACTTCTGTCATTTGCCTTGTTGCGGTACCGGGACTTATGGCCAAAGAAGGCTGGGACGATCATGACCGCTCTCACCGTATGACTTCCCGTGACATCGCCTGGAACTATTTGCAGAGTACTGCTCCCAATGCCATCATTTTTACCAACGGAGATAACGACACCTTCCCATTATGGTATGCCCAGGACGTGGAAGGGGTGAGGACGGATACGCGTGTTGTTAACTTAAGCCTTCTCAACACGGACTGGTACATTGATCAGATGAAAAGAAAGGCCTATCAGAGCGATGCAGTGCCATTTAGTATGACCCATGATAAATACGTACAGGGTACCCGTGATTATGTGCCTTTTTACGACCGTCAGGTGCCGGGATATACAAACATTAAAGATGTAATGAACTTCATTACCAGCGAAGCTCCCGAAGCAAAAGTGCGTACCCAGGGCGGCACAGAACTTAATTACTTCCCGACAAAAAAATTCTTTATCAAAGTTGACAAAGCTGCCGTATTGAAAAATGGAGTGGTGAGACCTGAAGATGCAGATAAAATTGTGGATACCATCTTCTGGGATCTTGACAGGAGTTACCTGATGAAAGCCGACCTGATGATACTTGATCTTATTGCCAATAATGACTGGACAAGGCCCATCTACTTCGCTGTTACAGTAGGAAGCGACAGCTATCTTAACCTGGAACCATATTTCCAGCTGGAAGGACTGGCGTATCGCTTTGTTCCTATCCGCACCAGCCCTGATGCATCCGGGCAAACCGGACGGGTGGGAGTGAAGCAGATGTACGACAATATGATGAACAAATTTTTGTGGGGTAATATGAACCGTGAAGACGTGTACCTGGATCAGAATAACATGAACATGACCATGAACTTCAGGAATAATTTTTCACGTCTTGCCGAAGGATTATACAATGAAGGTAAACTGGATTCGGTGGTGACGGTTCTGGATAAAATGAACCAGGAAATACCCGACAAGACCGTTCCTTATAATGTGATGATGCTGCGCCCGGTGGAATTATATTTCAACGCGGCAAAGGGTATTTCAACACCTTCCATTGACCCTTCCGGCGTCATGACCAGTAATACGGTGGAGCTTCCCGAAGCGCGTAAGAAACATGCCATGGATATGGCAAGGGCGATAACGCTGCGTATGGCTGATATTTATGAGGATGAATTGAATTACTATTTCTCGCTCAAAGGAACAGAATACCTGAAATTTGTGGACCGTGAGATGAACCAGGCGATGGCGATATTCGGCGAGTTGATACGTATAGCGAAAGTCAATGGTCAGGATGATATTGTCAAACAACTGGAGCCACGGTTTAAGAAACTGGAAGACAGGTATGGTAAATAGATTTTAATTCTCAATTACGTACAAGTGTAATATACCGGTTTAATAAAATGGCAAGAGGCTGCATGAATGAAAGATGCAGCCTCTTGCTTTTTATGTTTAGAGATAATTTGTATTAAAGAATACCCGAAATAGAATAGCATTCTGCATCCAGCCACCACCAGTAGGTTGGTGAGGCAATATTGGTACAGGTGAACATATCATAGCTCATCCAGCCGTATCCATTGGTGCCCCAGTCATCACCCCAGGAATTCATGATTTTAAATGCATTTTTTGAGTCATCATATCCCACAATAACATAGCAATGACGACCCAGATACGAATATGTGCATGAGTTCCAAATGTCATTATAGCCGAGAGAAGAGAAATCATCATCCACTTTGCTGCATATAATGATCGGTTTGCGGGCGTGAAGTTTATTTTTTATACTGGTAAGCGTTTTGGATACAGTACCCCATCCGCTGATTTTGTGATTGGCTGCTTCTGAGGTAGCACTGGAACTCGGCATCGTACTGCAACCGTTGGTGCTGCTATAGGGCATAGTTGCCCATAAACAGACACCTTCATCTTCCAGTAAATCCAGTGCATCGGTGGGATAGGAGCCATCGCCGCAATCACTGCTCACCTTAATCTGATTGTAAACATATTCCGGGCTATATACATTTATACTGGTGCTGAAGGATCCACCGGCCTTGTTTCTTTCCCATATGCTCCGGGCGGAGTATGCTATACCCCAGGCTACACAGGAACCTTCTGAACCCTGACTTCGTATTGTCGGACATTTCAGGCTGACGCTGGATGGAAGTGTCTGCGTGGAGATGTCATCCGCTAATACCGGGATTTTATCCAGTACTGCCTGAGGAGTTTTTAAACAGCCAAAGTTTTGTTCCATACCGTCGATCTCCATATCAAGGGTATCGGCAGACAGTTCATTGGATTTTGTAATATTAATTACTTCTTCTTTTTCGCAAGAGAAGAGAAAGAGAGATGCGGCGATAAACGCGCAGATGGGAATGATGTTTTTCATGGTGTTTTTTTTTGAAGTTTATAAGTCAAAAATACCGGCCGGCCGGCCGGTATTATAATGCAAATTGATAAGTGTAGGGATTCCCTTGTTAAGTGTCAGTATTACCTGTAATCATTAAGCGTTCCGGTGTATTTCCGTTTGACCAACCTTGTACCGGATAGGATTACCGGGTTGTCAGGATTAATTCATACTTCTGGTGTTTCATCCAAAGGAACCTGATTCAAAATATTTGTTATGCCAATGTTCAGAATGACTTTCACTAATGAAGGATTATTGCTTTTCCCCTATACCTGAAAAATTGAATATAGTCTTTCGTGCATTTGAAATTCAATTGTACCTTTACCGGAATGGTAACTCCCCCCCTCTGGCTACGCATCTTATATCCCGGTGCCATCTGGAGTTTTCCGGATAAAGAGAAAGCAATATACCTTACTTTTGATGATGGCCCTACTCCCGGTGTAAGCAATGTAGTGCTGGATATTTTAAAAGACTATAATGTGCAGGCCACTTTTTTTTGCATTGGTGAAAATGTAATAAAGTTTCCTGAACTTTTTTCAAGGATACTTGCGGAGGGGCATGGTATAGGTAATCATACCCATACACATCCCAACAGTTGGAAAGTCAGTACAAAAACATTTCTTGATGATGTAAATTTGGCTGCAAGTGTGATCCCCTCTTCCTTGTTTCGCCCTCCTTATGGTAAACTGACGCCGGGCACATTATTCAGACTCCGTCGAGAGTACCAAATTATAATGTGGGACGTTATCAGTTGTGATTTCGATGACAAAGTTAAAGCAGGGCAGGTATACAGGAATGTAACTGATAATGCAGGACCTGGTTCAGTGATCGTCTTACATGATAGCCTTAAAGCAGCGCCGCGTATGCTCAAAGTGTTGCCGGACATACTGAAATTTTATATTTCGAATGGCTATGTTATGAAGGCGATTCAAGGCAGTCTTGCCACCTGAAAACAACCAAACGATTCCTTCTTTGTTTTCAGTCGGTTGACAGGTAATTAATCTACTTCAAGTGGAAGCACTATTTCAACACGGGTTCCAAGGGCAATACCTTCTTCACTGAGAAGGTCAAAATAAGTGATTTTTGTATCCCCTTTACCGCTTTGCTTAAGCAGTTCTATCCGTTCATTGGTTACTTTCAGTCCTAAAGACTTATGCGATCTGCCGGATACTGGTTTTATACCAGCCGCTTTCGCTCTGCCAATGCCATTGTCTTTCACAATAATAATCAGGTCATTTTTTGTTGTTGAAATACCTATTGAAATTTTTCCGGCATGATCGGCATGCATCAATCCATGCAGAATAGCATTTTCAACAAAGGGCTGAATAAGAAGGGGTGGTACCAAAACTTTTTCAGTTTCAAGACCGGGTTCAATTGAAATAACATACTCCAGTTTATTGCCGAAACGCAATTGTTCCAATTGAATGTATAGTTCCAGTGCTTCCAGGTCACTATAAAGGGATACCATTGAAGACATGGAATTTTCAAAAACCAAACGGATGAGCCTTGAAAAACGGGCAAGGTAATCTGTGGCGGTTTTACTGTCCTGTTTGTTAATATAGTTATTAATGGAGTTCAGGCAATTGAATATAAAATGCGGATTCATTTGCGCCCGCAACGCTTTCATTTCTATCTGTGCAATGGCAATGTTGAATGCTGATTTTTTCTGTTCCTCTTTCCGGATTTGTCGTTCGCGCAATAAATATATAAGGAAAAAAACCAATATGACAAAAAGTAGAATGGTTGTTTTAAACCAAAAGGTTTTCCAAAATGGCGGAGTGATAGTTATGTAAAAAGCTGCTTCCTGCTGACTGAGGATACCATCATTATTATAGCCTCTGACCCTGAATACATACTGACCCGGCTCAAGATTGGTATAGCTTGCATAGCTGCGGGACCCCGTATAAATCCAGTCCGGATTTAAACCTTCCATTTTTACGGAATATGTATTTTTTTCCGGTAGCAGGTAATTTAGGACCGCGAACTCGAAAGAAATGTAATTCTGATCGTAAGGTAAAGTAATCTGTTTTTTATAAGCAATGCCGGTATCAAGCGGAAGGCTCTTCTCAAAAACCCTGAAGCTGGTAATGGAAACAGGAGCATGATAACGGTTCACAAGCAGTTTACCGGGATCAAAAATTGTCAAACCGTCGATACTTCCAAAATAAACAAATCCATCTTCATCCTGAAACGAAGCGCCTTGATTGAATTCATTGGAAGGAATGCCGTCCAATACAGTATAGTTTCGTAACACCGGGGGCAGAATAACTCCTTCATAGGCACTCTTGTAAAATCCGGGTGGAAGGATAATATGAGTCAGACCTTTATTTGTACTTATCCAAATATCTCCCTTTTTATCTGCTTGCATTGAATAGACCACATTATTGGGAAGCCCTTCGTTTTCTGTTATTGATATAAACCGGCTTTTTTTTCTTAAGAAAAGGTTCAGACCACCTCCATTTGTGCCACACCATATAAGACTGTCGTTTACTACCAGAAGGCAATAGACATCATTGTTACTGATGGAACAGGTGTCTTTTTCATTATGTATGAAATATGAAATTTTACCTGTCTTTATGTCAAGAATATTCAACCCGCCCTCTTTTGTTCCGAACATTATATTTCCCTTACTGTCGTATTTTGTTGTATAAACAGTACGTGCATTTAATCCGGTACCATCAGGATTTTTTTTGTAATTAATGATTTTATTGTTAATTAATTCTAATCTGTTGACACCACCGGTTTGTGTACTGATCCATACGTGTTCCTGATCCATTGTTAGGGACCAGGTGTTGTTGGTTTGCAGGCCACTGGTATCACCTGTTTGTTGTGTAATGTGCTTTACTTTTCTGCCTAGCTGATCCAGAATAATGATGCCTCCCCCCATGGATGCAATCCATATTCTTCCTTTCATGTCACCATTGATAGCCCAGATATTATTGTTGTCAAGGCGATGTTCAGGATTTTTACTTTCAGCGTTATACTGAAAATTTAACCGGAGATGCTGGTCAAAATTTGTTACCCCGCCTCCATTTGTACCCACCCATAAGGACCTGTTTCGGTCACGGTAAATACTATAAATATTTCTGTTGGACAGTTTCAGGTTAACAGGCTGATGAAATTTCCGGAAATTACCAAATTCAGGATGGTAATAAATGAGGCCTTCACTGGTGGTTCCTGCCCATAGTATACCTGACCTGTCCTGCATGATGCATAAAATATTCTGGTCCTTCATTCGCGGGAAGATACTCGTATCCGTTACAACCCATTCAGAAGTTTTCCGGCTGCGGTCATAGCGGTACATTCCCTGACCCAGTGTACCAAACCATAAATACCCGTCATCGGCATCCAGGAAGCAGTTAATGGCCTTATAATCTGCTTTGGCAGATTTGGATATTTCAGGTTTGAAACTGATAAAATCCTTATATTCCGGTCTGAATTCACACACATATCCTTCAAAAGTTCCGATCCAGATTCTATTTTGCTTATCAAGATAAACCGACTGAATTTTATTGTCTGGCAAAGAATTTATACGTAATGAATCGTGCCGGTATACCGTTGTGGTACCGTTTTCCAGATCATAAGTCTTGAATCCGTTGCGGGTACCATAACACAGGAGTTTTCTATTGTAACAGACAACTTTGGAAGTATATTGATCAGCATGTTTTAAACTTAGATCTTTTTCCTTAATTGGTTTAAAAATGCCGGTTTTTACGTTGAAAAGTAAAATACCCCCGCCAAATGTGCAAACGGCCAGTATGTCCTGATTTACTTTACATAATCCCCAAACTTTATTGTTAGTAATGCTGCCGGTTTTGGCAGAGTCGTTCAAATAAATTTTAAAATCGTTAGAATACTTATCGAACCTGACCAATCCTCCTCCGTCAGTTCCTAACCAAAGGATGCCATCTTCATCTTCCAGCATACAAAGCACCACGGGTGAGGAAAGCGAATTTGTGTTTCTGGGATTGTTTTTAAAGTGAATAAACCGGTTTCCGTCATAGCGATTTAATCCATCGGATGTACCGATCCAAATAAAGCCTTCTTTATCCTGAAGCAGGGCATTAACGGTGCTTTGTGATAAACCCTCACGTACTGAAAGATTTTTAAACAAATAGGATTCCTGTCCATAAACAATACACTTACTAACCAAAAGAAACAGAAAAGCAGTAAGAGGATATATTACCCAAGATCGCGTAAAGGGATCTTTCATCAGGTTCAGGCAAAGGTGTCGGTGAATAGGGTATGTAATCTTATATTCATTCTGCAATTATCAGATTTCTGCTATCGGCATTAACCCCGTCAATAATTAATTCATAGATATATACACCAGGGTGCAGCAGGCTACAGTCAAGACGGACCTTGTTATATCCTTTTGATACAACCGGAATGCGTTGAAGAATATGGCCACCTGTTGCAGATATAATTCTGATTTCTGCGGAATTGAAGTCAGCATCTATATTAAATGGCAGATCGGTTTCCTCTATTGCGGGATTGGGAGTGTTTTGTAGTAAATAATCAGATGAAACTTTTTTCTTATTGGAGGAAGTATGATCAGATAAGGTTTGCGGTTTAATTCCGGGAATTAACAAACCTTCAAGTTCAGTGAGTCTCCTTTGTAATTGTTCATTGATTTCTTTTAGTCGCATGAGTTCTTCCTGCTGTTCATGCATTGCGCCAATCACCACCGGAATAAGTCCGGTGTAATTGATGGCTTTATAGGTAACAGGCTCATGAATTTCCTCACCGGTAATTTCATCACTTTTACCGGGATGAATTTTTTCATCAACTAATTCCGGAATGATTTCTTCAACATCCTGGGCTATTAAACCAATTTGTTTTGTTGCGGGAAAATTCATGAAACTGTACTTTTCATCATAATAATATTCTTTAACAGAAAGCTTATTAATGATTTCCAGCGCATTTTTACAATCTGAAATATTTTTTTTGAGCTTACGGTCTGATCCCTGATATAAGGCGCCTGTATAGGTGATGTCACCGGAAAAATAACCGGCAGAACCGCCGTTGATGGAAGAGGCAAGGGCATAAATGCCAAAATTAGTGCTGTTAAGCGTCCCTGCAGATTCTGCTAATACCCCGGACCGGAGCCCCTCTGTTCCGGTGGTTTTCGCATATATTCCGCTCACGACCACAGTTCCACTGGCAAAGGTGTTACCGTTAGCCTTCGCATAAATTCCATAACGCCCCCCCTCTGCAGAAATCCCATAACCATAACCTCCTTTTGGAAATGCTTTGGCAAAAATGGAATAGCAATTTGTATTACCGGTACTTTTAGTTTCGGCATGTATAAGGGGATTGAATGCGGCAGGACTGTCAAACAACTGAAAGGTGGCATTGCTCTGCTGAACACTGTCTGTTAAACCGATTTTCATGCCTGTGGCTATTGAACCCGGAAGAAGGGAAGTAGAACTACCCTTTGTATAAATAGTACCTCCTCCCGGAAGGTATAAAAGTTCGGTACTGGAAAAGTCGATGTTATCATTATTTGTAAATTCAATGTTATTCTCGGATGAGATGCAGTTTGATGTAAATTTTATTCGATTAATGCCGTTTACCATAAAATCGATTTCATTGCAATCCATCGTCCCCAGTTTCTTGACTCCGCCGGTAGAGGAAAATGAATTTCCGGCAGGTTTCCAGTAATTTTGTCCTCTGGCAAAATTACTGGAGGCCAGGATACCGATTGCTATGAGGAACCTGACATACCGTATATATTGGACAGAGCAGTTTTTCATTTTGTTCGGTTTTTAAGTGTATACAAACTTAAATTTTGATTTTTACATTGACAAGTTTTTTTAACACTAATGCATCGAATTATCCATTATTTACGGGCAGGGGTTAAGTATGTAACTTAACCGGCCGGTATTTTGTTGTTAAGAAATGGGTTAATTAGTCAATACCCTGCATATAATATAGGTCCAGCGAAATTCGCCCGCATGATCCATTTAGTTTAAAAATGCTTTAAAAGTTATGGTATTTTTTTTCCAGGTAAGGAGGTCCTTAACATGTATTTTTATTTCTACCCAAACGGCCTGAGGTTGTGCTTTCATAACAATTGGTTTTTTTAAGAGTTGGAGTTATTTGTTGTTTCAAAAGTATGATAGTTGGCTGGCAGGTATATCCGGAAATTGATAAGTGTCGGTATTTGTGATTTAAGTGTAGCCGAAGTATATTGACAGATCAGTTATGGGAAATTTAATAGACCGGATTGCTAAACCGGAAGATGGCAACCTTTCCCACAAGCCCGGCATTGTACGGGATTCTCTTTTAAATGGACATATCAGCCGCAAACAGCAAAAAACGTGCTTATAAGATGATGCCTGCAGCATAATCTTAATGATAAACGTCCGGTTATTGTTTGCGAAGGATTTCTTAATGTTGAATAATCAGATCATCAATTCTTTATTCAAAATCTTTTTGACCAGAAATGAGAGTTGCTTTTTTCCTGTTTTTTATTTTTAAGCGCGGGCAAAAAGGCAGAAAAGGTTCTTTTCGGTAATGGAAGGAACCTTTTCTGTTAATAAATGTTGAATTATACCTTCACTAATGATGCACGTCTAATTTTATGCAGAAACCTGTTATATTGTAAGGCTGTTTTTTGAAAAGGTTAAAGCCTAATAAATTTTGAGGATGCGAGGCAAGCCCCCGATTTCACTTGAAGTAAGTAGGTTCCGGGCCTTAAAAAGGAAATATCTATCATAACATGGGTTGGATCAGAGAATTGATTTAAATCCATGACGTTCATACTTTTTCCCTGCATGTCGGATATTTCTATTTTGCCATTTGGAATATCAGCAAGGATGGTGACGGAAATGTATCGGTAGGCCGGATTTGGGGAAATTGAAAGTATGGGTTGATTTATCATGGTTTCAAAACCTATACGTAGATTATTTCCACATGAGATGGAATTCTGGAAGCAGTCGTTTATGTTGGAATAGTTAGTTTGCTTAGTGGTCAAAGCCTTCTTTGTAAAGGTTTCCTGTTTGAAATCTTCAAGAACAGTTATAAGAGGTACCTGTGGAAATTTCGTTCCGGGGATGCTGTCGCAATCATCGGTGCAGGTGGCACCGTTGAAATATGATTTCATCATGAAAGCATCTGAATAAGTAATACCTGTATTATCATGCAATTGAGAAAACAGGCAAAGACCTGGCGAGCTCCCGGAGGAGATGGTGTCAATACCCATCCCTTTGTCGTTATAGGCAAATAGAAGACCATAGGTATGGGCCTGAATGAAATTACCGCTTTCATCTGTTTTGCAGATCGCGTTCAATTGTCCGGCACCCTGGCTTACCATAGATGCAATGTGATATTCATATGCTGAAAAACTGTTTTTTCGCTCCACCAGATCGTATGCGTTGGATGACAGATAAACCTGGTAAAGATTGCAATAAATCAAGGCTCCGGCACTTGTCATTTTTGTAAGCAACAGTTGGGGACCCGTGCTACCGGCTGGAGCTGAGTTGCCGCATAAAATAATTGAATGGTCATGCGTTACTTTTACACAGTTATATTCTTCTTCATTGCCTGTTGCATGTTTTTGTACAAAATCAACATCGCCTGAACCCGGAAATAGTTTGACGATTAATGCGTCTTTATTTGAACTTTCCATGTAGCTGCCGGCAACATAAATGGAGCCGTCAGACGGATCTTCAGCAATACTGTTTCCTTTACAAAAATTGGTAAAAGTGGACGGATTTGTACCATCGAAATGATAAACATTAGCCCATGCTACCGATCCGCTGGCCATGAATTTTGCCACAATGAGTTTGGCATGACCCGATTTCATGGAGGTACCGCAGGCGTAATAATAGCCAGGGTCCTTTTGCGATGCAATGATACAGTTAAACTCATCCTCACCGTTGTAAAAATTCAGCCTGAATGCTTTTGTAATTTGGCCTCCGGAGGTAATCCTGGCAAAGAGTGCGTCCTTTTTCCCCGGTACTCCGGCGCCTGTAGAATCGTTGGTTGCAACAGAACCTGCTACCATATATCCGCCATTGCCGTTGTTATTATCTATTTCGCAGATGGATTTTCCTTCGGAATGAAACCATTTTGTGGTACCAATGTTGGCGAACGCAAATCCTTTGTTTTGATTACTTAATCCATTACTGTTGGTTCTGACAAAGCGTAATTCTTTATAAAAGGAATCGACCGGAACAGGGCTTTCTGTGATGCGCGTGAATCCCACCGCAACATGAAAATATCCGGAGGGGTCATTGTTGGCATAATTCTCATTGGTGCATAATCCGTCATAGAACACTTCCGGTTTATAATTTAACCGACCCAAATCGTAATTATACCGGTTTTTAAAGTATTGTGCCCTGGTTGATAAGGATGTAATCAGGATGAGCACAATCAGAATGCATTTGTTTTTGTTTGTTTTCATGGCATTAATTTTTTAAGAATTAGTTATGAATACAAACCTATGACCGCAATGGCAGCATAGAATACCTGATTTGGTAAGTGTATGGTATTATCTGTTAAGTGTCTGCCTAAGCGGAAAGCCGGGGAGATGACTCTTCCGGTGGTAAATTTAAAAATGAACTGTTTGGTGGTTTGTGAAGATCAAAATCTGGATATCCTCTCCAATACTTCTGTCTTTCTTCTGGCTGAAACAGGTACATTGGTCCCATCATGTAATATGATATAACCCCCATCTCCTTTCACATACCGGTTTACCTGGTTGAGGTTAATCATATGGCCATGGTGAACCCTGAAAAAATCGTTCTCTGAAAGTAAATCTTCATATTCTTTCATGGTTCTGGACACAAGATACTGGCCCTGCCGGGTATGAAAACGGGTGTAACTTCCTTCTGCCTCGAGTCTTATGATATCTGTAATATTTATAAAAATCATACCATCAAAAGAAGGGATGGCTATTTTATGCACTTCATTTTTTGGATGCCTGAGATTGGAGAGAAGTAACCTCATCTGTTCGAGGTGTTCATTTCCCGTTTTCCTTCTTTCAAATTTAGAGACAGCGTTCTTAAGATCCTCAGCAATTATTGGTTTTAACAGATAGTCGAGTGCACTTAATTTGATTGCACGAATGGCATATTGATTAAAAGCGGTGGTAAAAATGACTTCAAAAGGAACAGGATTTAACTTTTCAAGAAGTTCAAATCCGGTCATTCCGGGCATTTCAATGTCAAGAAATACAAGAGAAGGTTGACTTTCCTCAAGGATCTTTAAACCTTCCTTGGGAGAATGACAAGTTTTAAGTATTTCTACTTGTGGACAATGTGCTTTCAACAGGCTGCATAAATTCTCCCTGCTGTCTGCTTCATCATCTATAATAATCGCTGTAATCATGAAAACATCCTGACTGGGATAAAGTTAAATACAATTCGGATCGAATTTATTATAGTGTGTTAAAACATCTGATTAATCTTTTAGTAAAGACTTGATTACATGAAATCCTTTTCTATCGGATATCCTGATTTTTTTATCAATATTGAATTGAATTGAAAAAATGGCGCTTAAAATTTTGTGAGGAAAACAATGGATTTTAATATTTATTTATAGGCTATAAATCAATGCTTTATCATGTAAATTCAAGTTTTCCTTTATTTTATTGACCAGCGCCCTTGTATGGTATTATATACATATTTAAATTGCAACGTAATTTATTGTATCGGTTTATTATCTCTTGTAATTTAAAATTGATATATAACCGGTATATCAAGTATTGAATGCCTTTTACCTAATCACCAAAACAATGCCTTCGGGCGGCTCTTATTATGGATACTGTTTTAGTATTTTTTTCATTAATGGAAATGAAGTGTATTCATTTCAATTTTAAGTTTAATTTTTACCCTTATCAAATTACCTGAATCGATTATACCAAACAAATCATACCATGAAACAACAACTACTGCCTCAATTCTTTGAGTCGAAATCCCTTCTCCGCTACTGGTGGACCATGAAAGGGATTCTGTACTTTTTTTTATTCTCCCTGAAGGAGAAAACCATGCATGCCTGCAAGCTCCCCAAACAATGGGCTTTGCTGCTTTTGCTGATCGGTCTTTCATCCGTTAGCCTGAATGCACAGATTTATGTGAATGATAACAGTGTGGTGGGGGATGTGTTCACAACCGCTGTTGGTAATGACGCCAATGCGGGAACTGCAGCTTCTCCTTATGCTACTATCAATTATGCCATTTCACAGGCTACAGGAGGCGAAGTAATTTATATTGACAACGGTTCATACAATGAACGCGTTGTTATTGATAAATCTTTGACGCTGGAAGGAGGAGGTGAATCTATTACCATCCTGGACGGCACCGGCCTTGCGGGTACAGGCAAAGGGATTGCCATCAACAATGGAGTAAGCAATGTGACCATCAAGAAGCTTACGGTACAGGATTATGCAGGCGCCAGTGGTAACACGGACGCAGGTATATATGGCATAGGCGGAAATAATAATTTAACGGTACAGAATGTATCGATATTGAATAACGTAGGCGGTAGCGGATTTTATGCTAACGGACCTGTGAATACAGTGTTGCTGGATTCAGTGACATCAACAGGTCATACCGTAGGAGCGAGAGGAATTGTGATCTGGAACGGATTGAAGGAGAACATCACGATCATGGACTGCCATGTATATGGTAACAACTGTTGTGGTATCGAACTTCAGGATGGTACCGCATCGGGCGTAACAATGACCAATAACAATGTACATGATAACGGAGATAACGGAATCGGAATCATTGGTATGCAGGGTCCGGGTGAGAATGTAGTGAGCGGTAATACACTGTTGAACAATGGCCGCTTTGGAATCGAGATCAAGAATCCGAACGGATCAGGAGCAGCAACAGGTGCAGGCCGGGTGGTGATAGAGAATAATAACGTAAGCAGAACCCTTCCAATTGTAGATGCACGTGATATCGTAGGTATCGCGGTATTCCGTCGTGGTGTACTTGCAGGTAATGTGGATGTACCCTACGGAGCGGTAGTACAGAACAACACAGTGAGTGGTTATGTACAAGCGAGCACAAGTGAAGGCTTTGGTATCGTAGCGGAAGGAATCAACCACACGGTAAGCGGCAACAACGTAAGCGGCTGTGATGTGGGTATCCAGCGCCAGGCAGGCCACCTTCCTTATCCGGGAGATGGCGATCAGTCGAATTTGGCTGATACGTATTTCGGACGCGGTAACTCACCTGTAACCTGTGGAGTGACGGTAACAGGAAATACATTAAGCAATACAATAGATACTCGGGATGTAGGCACGAGTGCCACTGCAGGAACTGTAACCAATACGAATACCTCAGAAGTATTTTGCAGTATCAAGGCGGCCATCAACGATGCACAGACACTCAACGGACATACGCTCAATGTTTCAGCAGGTACCTATGCGGAGCGTGTAATTGTAAACAAGTCGGTATCCATCCTTGGACCGAATGCAGCCATTGATCCTTGCAACGGAACACGTGTATCAGAAGCGATAGTAGTTCCGGACACATCGGATATAGCTTACGCAGAGATTTTCCATGTTGCTGCCTCCAATGTAACCATCAGCGGACTGACCATTGATGGTGATAATACGGCCATCACATCGGGCTACACCAGTACCAACGGAGCGGATATTGACGCTGCGGAGGGGGTTACTGTGTATGAAACCGGAATCAACAATTTAACGGTAAGTAATAATATTCTGCAGAACCTGTCTTACTTTGGAGTAACGCTGTATGATTATCCTGCAGGTGTGCCATCCAGTGGACATAGCATTAACAATAACAAGTTCCAGAACTTTGGTACCTATGATGCAACATCGGGTGTAGATTACTGGGGCGGCGGCGTATTGTTGTATAACAACCAGTACACAGCCATCACCAATAACTGCATGAGCAATGTACGACTGGGTGTTCAAACGGGAAATTTCTATCAGGCAAATCCGGGAGGACCAGCATCACAGGTGATCAGCGGCAACAACATTGAAGCGCGCAGAACCGGGGTGTTCCATAACCTTCACTACTCGGGTGCATCGGCGATGACTTTTTCAAACAATACGATTGAGGCATTGGCCAATGCGAACGAAACAAGGTGGGATGGTATAGCGCTTTCCTCTTTATCGGTTCCATCGGTATGTACCAATAATACCATTGATGGTAATGGCATCACGGTAACAAACCTTTCCAAGGGATATCAGGTATGGAACGTAGGAGCACCGGTAAGTGCCAGCACGGTAAGCGGTGGCAGTGTAACGGGTGTGGATATAGGCGTATTTGCCAATAACTATGACGGATATTCATCCGATGCTCCGGATGGTGCGCATGCTACTTTTACCGGGGTGAGTATAACTTTAAAGGTGACCGGCACGGGCGTACGTATTTATGACAATGCGTTGGCGACTTCACATGCACCAGTACGTCTGAGCGTTAGCGGCTGTACAATCAGCGGCGGCGTGGAAGGCGTTCGTTTTGAAGAGAGTCAGGCAGGAACAGTAGGCGGTACCATCAGTGGAAACACGATAGGGGCCTCCGCGGTGGGAGTAAACGTAAGCAGCATGGTAACTTCAGGCAGCAACGTATTTACACTGAGTAATAACAACATCAGCCTGAGCAGTCAGCTGGCAGGAAGTAATCCGACGGTGGGTGTGTCGCTGCGCAAGCTGACCGGCACGAGTGCGGGATTAATCAGTGGCAACACGATCAACGGGGCTTTCTATGGATACCTTGGATACAATGTAAACACGAGCCCGGTAACTGAGATAGACGGAGGCAGCATCAGCGGCGTATTGCAGGGTGTAGCCTTCCTGAATATTGACCCGTTAACCTTCACATCTTTTGATGCAAGTAATACGGTGGTAAAGAATATAAGCATGAGCGGCTTTACGGGTAATCATCCTTCATTGCCAAACAATAACTTCCATGCGGGTGTTTATACTTTTACCACAGGCAGCAATACGGCAGCAACATTGAATATTAATTTAAGTGAGTTAAGTATTGATGGTACAGGTAAGACCAGCCAGGCGAGCGCGGGAATTTATCCGGCAGACTTCTCCACCGGGGCAGGCGTAAGGCAAACCATCACGGTGGACAGCTGTACCCTCATCAACAACCTGAACCGCGGAATCAGTGCCCGTGGAGCGAATGCGGTGGTGAATGTGAACAACAGCACGCTGACCAACAACGGAGGGGATCCTTACGGACTGGGTGGCAACGATGGCTTTGGTATCATTGCACGGGAAGCCTGTAACCTAACTGCAGATAATAACTTTATTACGAATCCTGCAAGTAACGTGGCTTATAGTGTCTATGCTTTGGCTACTGATGCCGGTACATCACCGGATGTGAACCTGACCGCAACTAATAACAGTATTAATAATAATGGTAATACAAGCGGTAAGCTGGCAGGAGAACTTAGTGGCACGTTGAATGCTACATGTAACTGGTGGGGTACGGGCAATCTGGCTGCAATCGCTGCAGGCATGGTTGGCGGAGTAAGCTATCAGCCCATGCTGACCGGTGGTGCCGATGCTGATGTTACGGCAGATGGTTTCCAGCCGGCAGCAAGTTGTGCAATGGTAGTGGCGGTATCTGCAACAGGTGCTGCGACCGATGAGACCTGCAGCAACCTCAATGATGGATCAATCGACATTACCCCGGCAGGAGGAATAGCACCATATACTTATGCATGGAGTAACAGCGCAACTACCGAAGACCTGAGCGGACTGGATGCAGGCACTTATACTGTGACAGTTACCGATGCATATGGCAATAGCGGAACCAACAGCTTCACAGTAGGCACCACAGCAACAGCCACTACCTGGTTTGCTGATGCGGATGGAGATACCTATGGTGATTTGAATACAACAACACTGGCTTGCACACAACCGCTGGGCTATGTAGCTGACAACACCGATTGTAACGATGGCAACGCTGCTGTGAACCCCGGCGCTACTGAAGTATGTAACGGCATTGATGACGATTGCGACGGATTAACCGATGACGCGGATCCATCCATCACCGGCCAGT
>CAZHSC010000003.1:0-89272 GCA_964534995.1 uncultured Bifidobacterium sp. | reverse complement strand
AACGGTAGCGTCTGCAATGCAAAAAGGAACTTTGAGCAATTTGGCGATGGTTCGCGCCAGCAGCGTTTTTCCGGTTCCTGTTTCTCCCACCATGATGATATTGGACTTTTCCAACTCAACATCATCCTTGGTGATTTTACTTTTATGAATAAGGCGTTTGTAATGATTATACACCGCAACGGAAAGCACCTTTTTAGCATGCTCCTGGCCTATGATATAATCATCCAGAAACTTCTTTATTTCAGAGGGTTTTGGCAGGGTGAGCGGAGTGCCAATGCTGGACTTCAGTTTCTGATCCTGCTCATCATGAATAATAGTTTGGGCTTGCGCCACACACTGATCGCAGATATGTCCGTTAATACCCGCAATCAGCACATTCGCCTGACTTTTATCTCGTCCACAAAATGAACAAACAATATCCTGTTTTTGCTTCACAGTGTTAAATATAAGTATAAAACCGGCCTGTTTTAAATGCAGGCCGGTTCAGAATTATGAATCAATAATTTAATTATTTAACGCCGCCCTTTACTTTAATAAGGACTTCATCAATCATTCCATAGTCTTTTGCTTCCTGAGAGGTCATCCAATAATCGCGATCGGAGTCTTTCCAAACCTGCTCATAATCCTTGCCACTGTGCTGGGAAATGATTTCATAGAGCTCCTTTTTAAGTTTCTGTATTTCCCTGGCTGTAATTTCAATATCGGATGCCTGGCCTTCCGCTCCACCCATGGGTTGATGAATCATCACCCGGCTGTGCTTAAGGGCACTCCTCTTTCCTTTGCTGCCCGCGCAAAGCAATACGGCAGCCATGGAGGCAGCCATACCTGTGCATACCATCGATACATCGGGCTGAATCCATTGCATGGTGTCATAAATGCCGAGGCCGGCATAAACAGACCCCCCCGGACTGTTGATATAAATGGTGATGTCGCGTTTTGCATCGGATGATTCCAGAAACAACAACTGCGCCTGAATGATGTTCGCCACATAATCATTAATAGGTACTCCTAAAAAGATAATACGGTCCATCATGAGGCGGGAGAATACGTCCATTTGTGCTACATTCAACTGCCTTTCCTCGATAATGGTTGGAGAAATATAATCGGCATGCACGCTGCTGATATAATTGTCAACCCCGAGGCTGCTCATTCCCCGGTGCTTGACTGCATATTTGGTAAATTCTTTACGGAAGTCCATAATTTTTTTTGATTTAATTAGTGGTGATGATGATGACGGCTCATGATTTCAACAAACTCATCATGGCTGACTTTTTTTACGTCTTTGGTAACAATTTGGTTCAGGTAATCAAATACTTTTCTTCCACTCAGGTTTTCGATGGTACGCTGGAGTGAATCCTGATTTTTCAAATAACGCTCTGTCAACTCTTTAAGCTTCTCCTCATCCAGCATATGCGCCTGTCCGTAGCGCAGGTACTGGTCAATGATCATGTTTCTTGCAAAACTTTCAATTTCTTCCCTGCTGATCTGTATTTGCTGGTCGGCGTAGATTTTGTTTTCGATCAGGCGCCACTTGAGGTCCCGGGCATACTGGTGATATTCTTTAGCCAACTGCTCATCCGTAATTTTATCATTGCTGTGTTTCAGCCAGCGTTTGAGAAATTCATCGGGTAAGTCAAGGTTGGCTTCTCTTAATAAAACATCCTCCAGTTCATGTCGAAGAGCATTGTCCGATTCATAACCGTAACCCTGGGCAATTTCCGAACGGATTTTTTCCCTGAAGCCGGCCAAATCCGTCACTGCCCCTTCCCCGTACACCTGGTCGAAAAAGGCCTGGTTAAACTCGGCTTTCTCTACTTTATTAATACGCTCTATAGTAAAGGCGAAATCTTTAGAATAGTCATTGATATTGCCCTCCTTAACTCCCAGGAGGTACTTCACTTCATCTTCGGCACGGATACTTGTTACGGGATTAAACACAATCACATCTCCGCTTTTCTTTCCCGTAAAATTGTTTCTGACTGTTTCATCTGCGATTTTTGAAATCATCATGAAAGCCTGGTTGCTGTGGCCATTCTCCACCAATGCTCCGGCAGCATCCAGTTCTCTGAATGTACCATACACTGAACATTCCCCGTCCGTCATTTCCGGGCTGGTATAATTACCATATCTTTTAGCCAGTTTGTCGATTTCTTCGTCAATGGCTTTTTCCTCCACCTGGATTTCATAAGCGGTAAAGGCATGCGCCGGCGGCAGGGAAAGATTTACAACAGGAGCCAGGGCCATCTCAAAACTAAACTCAAAATCCGACGGATGATCCCAGTTGATATCCATATCGTTTTCGGGTTTAGGCAGTGGATTTCCCAGAACCTGCAGGTTGTTTTCAGTGATAAACTTATCGACAGAGTCGGCAACAATCCTGTTCAACTCGTCTGCCAGCAGGGATTTGCCATACATCTTACGGACCAAACTCTCAGGAACGTGGCCCGGACGAAAACCAGGCATTGATACTCTTTTCTTATATTTCCTGATCGCTTCATCCACCTGTTTCTTATAATCTTCGGGTTTCAACTGCACTTTAAGTACCGCATTCAGGGTGTCAATATTCTCTTGAACTATATTCATATTACTTTGATGAAATTTTTTATAAGATTATGCAAAAAGGGACTGTTTGTTAAAACATTTGTCCGGTTTTTATATCTGTCATTTTTAATAAAATACTATTATATGCATCCGCTTCATTTTGTCTTTTAAGGCTTGTGACAAGTGCCCCGACCTCCAATTCGTCTAAACTTCCACAAGCGTGGAGCCGGTATTCTTGAGATAGGAGGTTGCTCCATGGCATAACCGGCGGAAGGCTGGTTAAGGGATTGCCAGGGCTATGCCAGTATGTTGTGGCCCGGGAAAGGCCTTTACTATGTGCGCATGGAGGGACTCGAACCCCCACGCCTCTCGGCACCAGATCCTAAGTCTGGCGCGGCTACCAATTACGCCACATGCGCAAAATAATGATGAAACCAAACTGTCTTCGACCTTCTTGATTGGGTACGGCTGAAGAGGTCGGCAAAAATAGCAATCTTTTTGGCAATCTGAAGGCTGTATTACCGGATAGTTTCTGAATTTAGCAGCGTGAAATCAATGAATTAAGAAAATATGATCTTTAAAAGTATACATCCGAAAGAAATCAGGACGCAGGAATTGCATGCCTATATGCTGGGAGCCATCGCCCCCCGCCCCATCGCCTTTGTCAGCAGTATGGACAAGGAGGGTTCCGTAAACCTCAGCCCCTTCAGTTTTTTCAATTCATTTGGTTCAAATCCACCCCTGGTGATTTTCAGTCCGGCTTTGCGGGGCAGGGACGCAAGCACCAAGCATACCCTTGAAAACGTAAGGCAGGTGGATGAAGTGGTGATTAACATTGTTAGTTATGCAATGGTGCAACAGGTGTCGCTTGCAAGCACCGAATATGCCAAAGGCGAAAACGAGTTTATCAAAGCGGGGTTTACTATGCAGGATTCGGTGATGGTAAAACCACCCAGGGTGCAGGAATCCCCGGCTCAGTTGGAGTGCAAGGTGAAACAGATCATACAAACGGGGGTTAAAGGGGGGGCAGGCAACCTTGTGGTTTGCGAAATCGTCATGATGCATATAAATGAAGAGGTGCTGAATGAAATGGGACAGATTGACCCCTTCAAGATTGACCAGGTTGCACGTTTGGGCGGTGATTGGTATACCAGGGCCTCCCGGGGATTATTTGAAGTGCCAAAGCCTTTAACCAGCCTTGGCATTGGAGTCGACGCGATACCCGAAGAAATCCGTTTTAGCAAAATACTCAGCGGAAACGACCTTGGCCTCCTGGGAAACGTAGAAACATTACCCGGAAAAGAAGAAATTTTATCTTTCAGCATCAGAGAGGACGTCAAAAAACTCTTTGACACACTTGGTGACAACAAAGAGAATTTAACAATGGCGGTACACCTGGCAGCGCACAAACTGCTTGAAAAAGGAGAGATAAAGGAAGCATGGAAACTATTGCTCTCGCTACACTGAAGCACCTTTTTTCTCTCTGAAAATTCAATTTCTCACTGTGAAAATCATCCTTAAAAAAAACCATGATTTTTTCTCCTCTGAGCCCCCTCTGAAATTAACAATATTGATATGACCACCTGTTAATAAAATTCCAGAGGGAGCCCACTCTGAAAATGAATGCTGAGATAAATTAGCACCACTCAACATCATTAACAATTTAAAAACAATGGCAACTAAAAAAGCAAAACCTGCTAAGAAGGCCGCCAAAAAGGCCGCTCCAAAAAAAGCTACTAAGAAAGCCGCTCCTAAGAAAGCTGCTAAGAAAGCTGCTCCTAAAAAAGCAACCAAGAAAGCTGCTCCTAAAAAAGCAGCTAAGAAAGCTGCTCCTAAGAAAGCCGCTAAGAAAGCTGCTCCTAAAAAAGCAAAAGCAAAAGTTAAGCGTACTCCTAATGCAGCCTTCATGAAGGCGATGACTCCAAGCTCAGCCCTGGCTGCAGTAATTGGTTCCGGTGCGGTTCCCCGTACTGAAGTAGTTAAAAAAATCTGGGGGTATATCAAAAAGAACAGCCTTCAGGACAAGAAAAACAAGCGTATGATAAACGCTGATGACAAGTTAAAAGCTGTTTTCGGTGGAAAGAGTCAGGTTTCAATGTTTGAAATGACCAAGCTTGTAAATAAGCACCTGTCTTAATTCATTAAGATGCTGAAAAAAGCCATTCCGAAAGGAGTGGCTTTTTTTTTCTGAATTTTCCGGAGAAAAAAAAGAACCCAAATCAGGCATTAAACCCTGGTGTCAAAAGCATCCCTCAATCCATTGCCGAGCAAGGTGAAGGCAAGCACCATCCAGGCTATCGCCAGTCCCGGAAATATCGCCAGCCAGGCGGCGTCGACTACGATATAGGAATAGTTTTCTTTAATCATCATGCCCCAACTGGGTGTTGGCGGCTGCGCACCCATTCCCAAAAAACTCAATCCCGCCTCCAGCAAAATGGCCGAAGCGAAATTTGAAGCGGCAATAACGATGACTGGCCCCATAATATTAGGGAGGATATGCTTTAGAATAATTCGCTCATTCCGGTAACCCAGGGCTTTCCCTGCTTCTACAAACTGCAGTTCCCGCAATGAAAAAAACTGACCCCTTACAATACGGGCCACCTCCACCCACATGGTCAGTCCCACGGCAATAAAGACCTGGACAAAGCCCTTCCCCAAAGCCATGGTTATGGCAACTACCAATAATAAAGTAGGAATCGACCAAATTACATTGATAAACCACAGGATCACCTTATCAACCCATCCACGGAAATAGCCGGCCAATGCGCCCAGCGTGACACCAATAAGCAATGAGATAAAAACGGCGATCAGGCCGACTGAAAGCGACACCCTTGTTGCAACAATCAGGCGGCTTAACAAATCCCGTCCAAACCGGTCTGTACCCAGCCAGAAGCGTCTTTCGGTAATGAAATTTCCGGCAACATACTCCCTGAGTTTATCCTGTGATTTCCCCGAAATCCCTTCTTCCTTCATCAATATAGCCAGTGAAACCTCCCCCGAATCACCCGGAAGTGTGGCATCACCGCTGTACTCCCGGAAAATGATTTTATCTGAAACAAGCCTCCAGTCGTGCAGGGGCACGTAGGTGAACTCCGGTGCATGGCCTGAAAACAGCGTGCCCAACTTCCCTTTTTCCTCTTTACGGAAATTCGGGATTTTCAAAAATGAAACCATGGTCCCCGGTTTTTGTAAACTTACCGGCAGGCTCATCGTGTTACTGTCGGGCGTGCGGTCAGGAACCAGGATATAACAAAACAAGGCCAGGAAGGAAAAAAGGAGGATGGTATATAATCCAAACATGGCGCCGCTGTTCTTCTTCAAACGGAGCCAGGCAAGGCGACCAGGAGATACGGTATCGTACTTCTTCAATGTAATTATAAATTGCGCTAAAGATAAATGCTATTGATCAAAGCGCGCCTTCAGTGAACGCATCTTTGCAGCCACCTCCATCGCACCGGGATCTCCGGATTGAATAAGCCGGTTGGCAATGGCTTCAACATCTGCTTTATTACGGTTCTGAATCGGTTTCCGGTTCCTCTGTAAATCTTCAACCTTCAGCTTGAGGCATTTGATTCCTTTCAGATACCTTTCAAAAATTCCTTCCGGTAAATCATCCACGGAAAACGGATGCTCCTGACCTGTTCCAAAATGATTCCGGATACATACCAAATGCGTGCGCAATTCATGGGCTCACAGTTCAAGGAGTTTGCCCGTGGCATGTACTGCTCTGTAATTCCGTGTTGATACATTCTGATGAGCAAACCAGGAGGATGAAACACAGGCATGTCCGGCAGTAAAAAACAGCCAGCGCCTGCACGGATGTTTGATGGATCCAATGCGCCTGCGGGTTGGGGCAGCAATATGCCTGTATAAGAATATCTTTTCTTTCTCCTCCCTCGGTTCCATCGGAATATGACTGGCCAAAGAGTAGGTATCACTTTTAAAAATGATTTTCCCAAAGAGAAACTCATTAATGAAATCCAATAAAATCTGCCGCTTGTCAATACGAAAATGAGCGGGTATATACATGGATGAAGATGTTGCTTTTTCGCAAATATCTGTTAATTTTCACCAATGCAAACATTGGGTTTGGCCACGGCAATGCTGTTATTAATTTTTACAGTTACAGCTTGGAGAAAACAGCACTTCAGTGTCGGGAAGCAACATTTTTATCTGATCTTGTTCTTCCTGAGAAAACAGGATCCCACGCAATTCAAAAACCTTCAGATTGTGCAAATATTTGATTTCTTCAGGCAAATACTGAACTTCATTGTCCCACATTTCAATAACCTCAAGTGCATCGAGGCCGCCGATTTCATGAGGAAGTGTTTCAATCAGGTTGCGGTTTAACCCCAAAAAGCGGAGTTGCTTGCACCGGCCAATGCCCGGCGGTAGCGCTTTCAGTTTATTATAACTCAAATCGAGTACCTGCAGATTTGTGAAATCTCCTATCCAGTCAGGAATCTCCTTCAGGCTGTTACGGGATATTTTTAATACCTGCAGGTTTTTAAATTTACGAATTTCTTCCGGTACTTCCTTCCTTTTCTGCCTGCTTAAGTCCAGCTTAAACACTGAGTCGGGTTGCTGTAAGCCATCACCGATACTCCTGTACATCTTTTGGTGAGATAAAATTGCCGAGTCAAGCGCCTCCTGCCCCCGGCTGTTAAAAGCCAGCAACATCAAAACAGCAAAGAAAGAATACCTGAACATCCGTATGCGAAGTTATGAAGGCTTATCCCTTCCTAACGTAACCGGTGAAATATTATTTAATACTTCGTTGTAAATAACTTTTACCTTACAGGTCACCGGCCAGCAAAACATGGCATTTTTCCACATCCCTGTGCATCTGAGCTACCAGTTCATCGGCCGAATGAAATTTCATTTCCGGCCTCAGATAATGCCTGAAATGTAATACCAGATGCTGGCCATAAACAGATTCATCAAAACCCAGGATATGTACTTCGATACTTTTCTCTCCATTGTCGAAAGTCGGACGATGTCCGATACTAAGCGCACCCCTGTACATTTTATCTCCGAATTCTACCATCACCGCGTAAATGCCATTGGCTGGTATGAGTTTGTCGGGGTCATCGGCAACGATATTGGCCGTAGGAAAACCAAGGCTTCGCCCGATCTGCTTACCTTTCACTACCCTTCCGGAGAGACAATATGGGTATCCAAGCAACTGGGCGGCAATTTCCACTTCGCCTTTTTTGAGTGCTTTTCTTATACGCGTAGAGCTGATAGCTATTGCGTCAATATCCTGTTCAGGAATTTCTTCCACTTTAAATCCCAGACCGGGAGCCATTGCTGCCAGGGCCTTCATACTACCCTTGCGTTGATGCCCAAACTGATGATCATAACCGATAACCAGTGTTTTTACGCCCAGTTTTTCGACCAGTACCTCTTTCACGAAGACGTCATATTCCATCCTGGAAAATTCCTTTGTAAAGGGCTGTATAACAAGATGGTTTACTCCCAATTTTTGAAGTAGTTTAATTTTTTCATCCAGGGAGCTGAGCATTTCGAGGTCACCGGCATCCTGAAATAATACTTTTCTGGGATGAGGATGAAAGGTTAGGAGCACTACTTCTCCATTCTGTTCTGCAGCCAGGGATGACAGGCGCTCCAGAATTTTTTTATGGCCGATATGGAGACCGTCAAAAGTACCTACCGTAACGATAGGATATTGAGGCTTAATATATTCATCTAAATTATAGTAGAGCTGCATCTGAGCCTGATTAAGGGAATCTATCAACAGTTTTTGAAGGGATGTTGATAAACTTTCCTGGCGACAAAAATAGAATATACTTCGCTGCGATCGGATTTTTATCTATTTTTGCAGCCTCAAAATCAAATACCCCCTCCCATGAATAAAGGTAAAATTGTTCAGGTAATCGGTCCGGTAATCGACGTAAGCTTCGAAGGAGAAGGTACGGAATTACCGAATATCCTGGAAGCCCTTGAGATTAACCGTCCCAACGGTCAAAAAATCATTTTAGAGTGTCAGCAACACGTTGGAGAAGACACTGTACGTGCCATCGCGATGGATTCGACAGATGGACTCGTACGTGGAATGGAAGTGATTGCCACCGGCGCCGCCATTAAAATGCCTACCGGTGACGCAATAAAAGGCCGTTTGTTTAATGTTGTAGGAGAAGCTATTGATGGGATCGGTACTGTAAACAATGCCAATGGACTTCCAATACACCGTGAAGCTCCCCGTTTTGAGGATCTCTCCACTGAGGCGGAAGTACTTTTTACCGGTATTAAAGTGATCGACCTGCTTGAACCGTATTCAAAAGGTGGTAAAATCGGTCTGTTTGGTGGTGCCGGTGTTGGTAAAACCGTACTGATCATGGAGCTGATCAATAATATCGCCAAGGGGTACGCGGGCCTTTCTGTATTTGCAGGCGTGGGTGAACGTACCCGTGAAGGGAATGACCTGCTTCGTGAAATGATTGAATCCGGGGTTATTAAGTACGGTGAAGATTTTAAACACAGTATGGAAAAAGGCGACTGGGATCTGAGCAAGGTTAATATGTCCGATTTATCCCAGAGCCAGGCAACCCTTGTCTTTGGTCAGATGAACGAACCTCCCGGAGCACGTGCCCGTGTGGCGCTTTCCGGACTTACCGTGGCTGAATATTTCCGCGACGGAGATGAAAAATCAGGTGGTCGCGATATCCTTTTCTTTATTGATAACATCTTCCGTTTTACTCAGGCCGGATCTGAAGTATCCGCCCTTCTGGGACGGATGCCATCCGCTGTGGGTTACCAGCCTACCCTCGCTACCGAAATGGGACTGATGCAGGAGCGGATCACTTCCACCAAACGAGGTTCTATTACTTCGGTACAAGCAGTATATGTACCTGCGGATGACCTTACCGACCCGGCCCCTGCAACTACTTTCAGCCACCTGGATGCAACCACTGTATTGAGTCGTAAAATTGCAGAGTTAGGTATTTATCCTGCAGTGGATCCGCTCGATTCCACTTCACGTATCCTCGCGCCGGCCGTTGTGGGTGAAGAACATTATAACACAGCCCAGGCCGTGAAAGAAATTCTCCAACGCTATAAGGAATTACAGGATATTATCGCCATCCTGGGTATGGATGAATTGAGTGATGAAGACAAATTGGTGGTACACCGCGCCCGCCGCGTACAACGTTTCCTCTCCCAACCCTTCCATGTGGCTGAACAGTTCACCGGATTAAAAGGTGTACTTGTGCCTATCGAAGAAACTATTAAAGGCTTTAAAATGATCCTCAACGGAGAAGTAGATCAATATCCGGAAGCGGCATTTAACCTTGTAGGTACCATTGAGGACGCCATTGAAAAAGGTAAAAAGTTACTGGCTGAATCTAAATAATTCATACGAAATCAAGCTCTACCACCATGCATCTTGAAATTATCACCCCCGATAAAAAAGTATTCGAAGGCGAAGTTAGTTCCGTGATGGTACCCGGTACCCATGGAAGTTTTCAGATGCTTGAAAATCACGCTGCCATCATTTCAACACTCACCCAAGGCATTGTAAAAATCAAAACCTCCAAAGGAGAGGAAAGTTTCGCAGTGAAAGGAGGCGTAGTTGAAATGCTTGACAATAAAGTGGTTATTCTCGTAGAAGGAGCTTAAATCAAGAACAACTTAAATGAAAGGCCGGTACGGAAGTGCCGGCCTTTTTTTTATTCAGCATAAATTGATATTCATTATATCATTATTATTTAATGCTTTATGAAAGTTAATATCCTGGTTCATCCTATATTCCGTAAGAGAAATATTTACTGGTTTTGAAAGTGTTCCCACCGATATATACGATCCTGCTTTTCACCAATGAAAAGCAACTATTTGTCACCAATTATCGTCTAATGCCGAAAAAGAGCCTTTCCTGTGACATAATATTATTCTTTTAATCTTATATTTGATAATTAAATACATAAAGATGGGTCTGAATGCTTACTCCCGACTATTACTAACCGCAGTTTTTTTTGTTGCAGGAATTTCAGCCAAGGCTCAGCTCACTGTGAATTCAGCGCCTACTCCAACCCAACTGGTGACAAATATTTTATTGGGACCCGGCGTATCCGCTTCAAACATTACCTATAGCGGTGGCGCTACGGCCAAAGGCAGTTTCAATTGTGCGGGAGCCTGTAATGTGGGAATTGCAAATGGTATACTTCTGACTTCAGGTGCCGTTAGTAACGCTATTGGACCCAATAATGCTACCGGCTCAGGAACGGCCACTGGTGCCGGATCAGATGTTGACCTGAACGGGCTCAATCCCGGAGGTTCTAATCCTCAGGATGCCGCCATCTTACAATTCGATTTTACGGTGGCCACCGATTCCGTCCGTTTCCGTTATGTATGGGCTTCGGAAGAATACCATGATTACGTAGGTACCACCTGCAACGATGTTTTCGGCTTTTTCATTAACGGACCCGGAATTACAGGTAAAAGAAATATTGCGCTGATTCCAGGTACAACTACTCCCATCACGATCAACAATGTGAATAACGGTTGGGCAGCAGGCGGAACTTCCCCCAGTGGCCCTTGTACCAATTGCAGCTACTTTATCGATAATACCGGTGGCGCAACTGTGCAATATGATGGTATGACCACTGTGTTAACGGCTGCCACGCAGGTATGTCCCTGCGAAACCTATCACATAAAACTTGCGGTGGAAGATTTTTGCGACGGAGCTTTTGATTCCGGCGTTTTTCTGGAGGGTAACTCATTTCAGTCGGTGGGTGAAATTCCGGTGTTAACCACGGCGGGGCAATATACCCAGGTAGGAGATACGCTCTATATCTGCCCCGGTGATTCCTTACAACTTTCGGTGAATGCCTGCAGGGCGCCGCTCTGGTCAACGGGTGACACCACCAATTCAATCTGGGTTTCACAGCCCGGTATTTATTACACCTCTATCGCCAATCCTCCTCTTTGTTTCGCCTTTTCGGCTTTAATTTACGTTCAGTATACCAATCCGGCAGCCCTTATCAGCACCAGCGGTCCTACCGATTTTTGCCCCGGCGACAGTGTCATTTTAACTGCTACCGCCGGTGTCGGCTATCAGTGGTCCACCGGAGCCACCACACAAAGCATCACCGTATTTAACCCGGGCACTTATTTCTGCACCGTTTCATTTGGCGGAAATTGTTCGGATATAACAGATACCATTACCGTAAATCATCTGAGTGGTCTTACATTATCCATCAATCCCTCCGGGCCTACTGCATTTTGCCAGGGTTCCAACGTTACGCTGACCGCCTCCGCCGCCGGGGTGTTATGGTCAACCGGGGCTACCAGCCAGAGCATTACAGTTAGTACTTCGGGAGTGTACACGGTTACCCCTACTGCAGCCGGTTTTTGCCCTTCTTCCACATCCATTTCAGTAACGGTACATCCAAATCCAACGGTAAGTATCAGTGGCATATCCTCCATTTGCCAGAACGCAAGTACTACTCTATCCACCACTGCCCCCTTCAGCCAGTATCTTTGGTCAGGCGGGCAAACTACAGCAAGTATCAGCACAGGAACTGCAGGCACTTATACCGTTACAGTCAGCGATGCTAACGGCTGTACAGCTACGAATAATTATAACGTTACTGTCTGGCCCAATCCGGCCCCTTCCATCAGTGGTGATCCGGACTTCTGCCAGGGTGCCAGTACCGTGCTCTCTGCCGGGGCCTTCGCCTCCTACCAATGGTCCAACGGATCAAGCGGATCAAGTACTACCGTTTCTGCGGCGGGGACCTACACGGTTACTGTTACCGATGGCAATGGCTGCACAGGTAACACCAGTCAGACCATCACCATTTTCAGCCTTCCTACTCCCGCTATTACAGGTATCACGGCCATATGCCAGGGTGCCAATGCCAATCTGAATACGACTCCGGCAGGTATGAGTTATTTATGGTCGACAGGCGCTACTTCTATATCGATTCAGCCCGCAACAGCAGGAACTTATACAGTTACAGTTACCGATCTCAATGGATGTACCGGAAGCATCTCCCAGGTTGTCAGTGTTAATTCCAATCCGGTACCGGTAATCAGTGGCAACCTGAGTGCCTGTCAGGGAAGCAGCTCAACGCTCAATGCCGGTAACGGTTATGCATCCTATCTCTGGTCAACAGGTCTTGTTACCTCCAGTATCAGCGTTAATACCAGCGGCGTCTACGCGGTAACGGTAACCGACGTCAACGGATGTTCCGGTACCACCAATGTTAATTTTACCTCCCTTCCGTTCACTCCTGCTGTCATATCTGGTCCAAGCGGTTTTTGCGCCGGTTCCGGAGCCATACTTGATGCAGGCACTGGTTATTCCGGATACCTTTGGTCAAACGGCAACACGGCGCAACAAGTCAATGTTAGCAGCGGAGGAAATTATACCGTTACTGTAACGGCTTTAAACGGATGTTCCGGTTCCAGCAGCTATTCTATCACTGCATGGCCCCTGCCCATTCCACAAATTACAGGGATCACTTCCATTTGCCAGGGCGCCAATGCAAATTTGCAAGCGGCACCATCCGGCTTGAATTATCTGTGGTCAAATGGTTCCACTGCTTCCACCATCCAACCGGCAACAGCAGGTATGTACACACTTACCATAACAGATAATAATGGCTGCAGCGCATCTGTTACCCAGCAGGTGTCGGTTAATTCCAATCCCGTACCGGTTATCAGCGGTAACTTCACAGTATGCCAGGGTAGTAATGGATTATTGGATGCGAGTTTCGGAGGAGCGGTATCTTACCTTTGGTCCAACGGAGCCAATACAGCGCAGATTCAACCTTCCGTGGCGGGCATTTATACAGTAACCGTTACCGATGCCAATGGATGTTCAGGCACAAGCAGTCAAAATTTCATTGTAAATCCTTTGCCGGCAGTAAGTATCACCGGGGCCACTGCTTTTTGCGCCGGCGGCAATGTAGTATTGAATTCCTCCGGAACATTCAGTTCCTACCAGTGGTCTAACGGTAGCAACGGAGCCCAAAATACCATCAGCGCAGGTGGCACCTATACACTTACTGTAACCGACATAAATGGATGCAGCAATACCGCCGTTTACAGTGTTACCGAAAACCCCTTACCGCAACCACAACTCATCGCGAACACTGACATTTGCGATGGCAATTCCACTACGCTTCAACCGGGTAATTTTGCTTCCTATCAATGGTCGGATGGAAGCACCACAGCTGCTATTACGGTTTCGGCCAGCGGTAATTTTGTTGTAACAGTAACGGATGCCAACGGATGCGTAAACAGCACCAGTGCCACGGTTACCGTTCATGCAAATCCTGTCCCTGTTATCACCGGACCCGCTGCTATTTGTGAAGATCAGAGCGCCGTTTTAAATGCGGGTGGAGGGTATGTACAATACCAGTGGTCAAATGGAATGACAACAGCGGTACAAAGTGTAAACATTGCCGGCAGTTATTCTGTAATTGTTACCGACGCTTACGGTTGTACAGGCTCCGCCATATTTGACCTAAGTGTTAACCCACTGCCACTGGTTTCCATCAGTGGCGACCTTGATATCTGCAGTGGAGAAAGCACCCATTTAGAAACCATACCGGGTCAGGGCTTATATAATTGGTCAAACGGCAGCACCGATCCGTTTATTGATGTTACACAGGGAGGTATTTATACCGTTACCGTTACAACAGCCCAGGGATGCAGCAAAACACTCGGTGTTACCTTAAATGAACATCCTGTTCCTGTTGCGGATTATGATCCTCAGCAAAACATTGACTGCAGTGAAATACGAATCAAGTTTCAGAATAATTCGGTGTGTGAGCCTGCTTCCAAATTTGCCTGGACATTTGGTGACGGCGGAACCTCCACCGAAACATCCCCTTCACATGTTTACGCGGCCGCCGGAGAATATAATACAACACTGAAAGTAACCAGCCCAGCAGGATGTGTGGATGATGCTGCGGTACAGGTATCGGTTACCATTCCCCCCTTTCCGGAAGCGGAATTCGGACAGTCGGCGAGGATTGTCAGTGTATTCAACTCGGAAGTTTCATTCAACAACAAATCAACCAACGCGGTTCGTTACAAGTGGAATTTCGGCGACGGACAGTCATCAGAAGAAGAAAACCCAAGCCATATATTTGACCAGGTAGGTTCACTTAAAATAAAACTGATCGCCTTCAACGGTGTAAATTGCCTTGATGAATATGAAACCAATCTTGAGGTCGTACCCTTCTTTGTTCCAAATGCCTTTACGCCAAACAATGACGGTAAAAACGATGTTTTCTTTGACGGCACCCCTGTACTAAATGTTAATTCCTATGACATGTTGGTCTTCAATCGTTGGGGACAAATGATTTATGCTACTGATTCATTTTTCAGACCCTGGGATGGAACACTCAGTGATGGAAGCCTCGCCCCCGAAGGATTATATACTTACCTGATAAAAATTACCAGTGTAAAAGGTAAATATTATGAATTCGCCGGAACTTTCAGTCTGATCAGATAAAATTATTGTTTTCATTAAAGTATTCATAATGAGTACTGAAAAATCATCTTTGTGAATTCAACTTATTGTCAGCTGCAATTTTAAACAGGCTACGGTTCATCCTCTGAGTAAGAAAGTCGCTTGCCATAAGCCATAGTTCAGTATTTTTCTAAACTGAATAGAAGACCTATACTGTTCATCACGGCCTTACATGGAAAATTTGCTGATCAGGTTCATTAAAAGATACATCTCCCATAAAAAGGACCCTCATGAATTGTCCGGTATGAGTTCATACCGTATGGCCAAAGAAATAAGGGCGATCAAGGTTGAATCGGCAGCGGGAATAAAAGATGTGTTACTGATTATGGCTGGAATTTTATCTGCAGCTTTCGGGCTAAAAAGTTTTTTGTTACCCAACCAGTTTATTGACGGTGGTGCAATGGGAATTGCATTACTTATCTCCGGAATCAGTAATTTCCACCTTGCCCTGATTCTGGTATTGGTCAATACACCCTTTATCATACTTGGCTACCGCATCATCAATCCCCAGTTCGCCTTTAAAACAGCGGGTGCCATTCTGGCGCTATCCATCGTAATGGCCACAGTACATTTTCCGGGATTGACACAGGAAAAAATGCTGGTATCCGTTTTTGGAGGATTTTTTCTTGGTACCGGCATCGGACTGTCTATGAGAGGAGGAGCGGTGATTGACGGCACTGAAGTACTAGCCCTGTATTTAAGCCGGAAATGGGGAACAACTGTTGGAGATATCATCGCCTTGTTAAACATTGTCATCTTCTCTGTAGCCGCCTACCTTTTGTCTATTGAAACCGCCATGTATTCCATGATCACTTATTTAGCGGCATCAAAAAGTGTTGACTTTGTTATTGAAGGGATTGAAGAATATACAGGAATCACCATCATCAGTCCGCATAGCGAAGAAATACGCTTAATGATTATTCAGAAACTGGGACGGGGCGTAACCGTATATAAAGGAAAGCGTGGCTTCGGAAGCCATGGACACCGCGATGACATTGATATTGTGTTCACGGTAATAACGCGGCTTGAAATCAGTAAAATCAACGATGAAATTGCCATCATCGACCCCAACGCTTTTGTGGTAATGCACAGCATCAAAGATACACGTGGAGGCATGGTTAAGAAAAGGCCACTGGCGCATTAAAACTGCAGCCACCTATAGCATTGATACTTCCTGCATAAATATTACCGCTTCACAAAGCGTGATGACTTCATTTTGTCCGTGTGATCACTCCAAACGATAATATAAATACCTGCGGTCAGTCTGTCAATGGTAAGCAATCGCTCTTCACCGGAAAGTAAGTCTTCCTGCACAAGCTTGCCGGTGTAATCATAGATGGATACATGTGTATCTCCAGTCAAACCTTTCAGATACAAATAAGAAGTAGCCGGGTTGGGCCAGATATCAACAGGAATATCATTTCCATCCTTAAAGACAACGGCAATCCATTCTGTCAGCTCTTCAGTTCCGTTAATATCGGTTTGTCTCAGCCGGTAATAATTGATTCCGGGAAACGGGTTCTCATCAACAAAATGATAATTGGTGACCGTTGAGCTGTTCCCTTTTCCTGGTACTGTTCCCAGTTGCTGCACATCAGCAAAGTCGCGGCTGCGTTCCACCACAAAATGACTGTTGTCTTTTTCTTCCAGGGTAGCCCACATCAGCTTTACGGTTTTATCCAGGTTCTTCGCCTCAAAAAATAACCAGCTTACAGGAAGCGGAGAATTTAAACTGGCAAGGGCCCAATGCGTGTTCCCACCGGCTGAGGGTACAATTACCTGATAGGCGGAAGCCGACTGACCGGGAAGGGCGGCCATCCAGGTATTGGTAGTAGAGTTATATGCATAGCCCCTGATCATGGCCGGAAGGTTATAAGGAATGCCGGGTAACTCCGAAGCCCTGTAATTAAATGTCAGGTTTATTACGGGATTGGTACCTGTATTGGCCATTCGCCAGAACCTGTCCACGGTAGCGGTACGGTTATCGGGAGTGAGACCAATATGACTGGTGAGGTTGGTTACACCCGGTGGCCAGGGAAGGTTATTTGCCGGAGTACAGTAGGTGGAAAAAGAAACGGTACCTGCATTTCCTCCTGTAAGCTGATAGGTAAGTGGTATATACTCGGTTGACGAATATCCCCAGGGGATCATATAGGTGCCATAATTATTCTGAATATTCCATACAATGCGGGCAGAATGATCGAGTGCTTCACTGCGTATATAGCCTCCGGTACGCTGTAACGCGGAAGGAGATGGATTTTCAATATGCACGTAGCGGCCACCGTTAGTAGGATTTCCCATCGCATCGGCCAGGTTGAACTCACCGGAAGTCATAATCAGGCGGGTGCGTATATATACTGAGGCAGTAAAGTTCGGCAGGTAGGTTGGAGCAATCCAGGTACCGGCGCCGGTATGATTTATTTCGAGGATTCCGTATTTATGCTGAGGCAGTGTAGCAATGCCGAGGTTGATGCCGGTAACGCGAGCGTAGGTGGAGGTATTGTATTCCACGATACTGTTGGCGCCGAGGAAGTAATTCATGTTTCTAGCACTGCTGATCGCCGCATTGGCAGTACCGTCATACATCCCGGTGGTTCTGGCAATTCTAAAACGGGCCCCATCCGCAATGGTGATACCGGAATAATTAAACAAGGTGTCGGAGGTAAGCTGATGGGTATTGAGTGAAAGTGTGCCTCCGGATTCAACGGTAAGCATATCCAACAGGGCGGTATTATGTGAGCTGATCTGCATCGGACCAGAAGTAACACTTAAAGTACAACCTGCTTTAATGGTTTGTTTACACTGCTGGATATTGTGGGCAAGATTTCTGAAATAAGTGATGGTGCCCGGATATTCAAAAATGATCCTTGCAAATGAAGTGCCTGTACCGCTTCCGGCGCGATACATGGATGAAGAGTTTGAAATGGTATACGAGGGTCCGTTTATATAAATTCTTTGTTCGGCAGTGGAATTGCTGTTGTCAAAATGCAAAATACCTCCGCTCTGTACAAAATTACCATTCACCCTCATGTCAATATAATTATTGGACACTTCCGCAGCACCCAACTGATCAGGACCATGCATATAATACGTACTTCCCACATAATTTTGCGTAAAGTTTCCATTGATGATGAACTGGGCATGACCTGTTGACGATTTTAATATCAAAGTACCTCCTGACAACAATACAGGTCCGTTCACTGTGATATTGGTGGAATCGGAGGCATTTTCGCTAAACCATGCTGTTCCGCCGCTGATGGTAAAACCCCCAAAGGTAGCCTTCACCTTATGGCCGCTGCTTTCAACACTTCCACCATTAAAGAGGGCTTTTGCTGCCGTAACCGTAAATGTTCCGTTTACTATAATTATTTCTTCGCCGTAACTCTCTGATGATTTGAAGGCACAGGTGGAAAGCCCTGCTACACTCAGGTTACCCCCTACTGTAAAATTCAACATGGTGGTTACCGGATTAGCTCCAATGGCAGCCAATCCAAGCAGTTTAATATTATCGGTGGCCACGGTGAAGGAAATGATGGCATTGCTGAGAATATTCACCACTGCCGTTCCACCTGAATTGTGGGCGTAGCTTGCCATAAAGGTGCCGCCGGTGTAGGTAAGTGCATTGATGGTTATGGTCGGAACGCCATTGTTCAGAATCAAAGGGGCGTTGATTCCATAAAAATTTCCAGCGCAGTTATAGGTGCCGTTTATGTTTATGGTCGCATCTCCCGTGCCATCGAGGATTCCGTTGAAGGTTCCTCCCGATGCTGAAGTCAGGTTATTGACCGCAAAACTTACATTGCCGCTTCCCCCATAAATACCTGTAAAAATACCGCTGCCGCCTATGGTACCATTGCCTGTCACTCCAAAGATTACCGTGCCCGGCATCGCATTTTTTATCCGCAGTTTGCCGTTAACAGTCATATTACCACCAATTACGATACTCACATTCGCAGCAGAACTATCGAGGTAAGTCTGACAGTTGGTTCCGATTGTAAAATTTCCCTGAATCGTCCGGGTAACACCCAATCCCTGGTTTTTCCACCAGTTCAGGCCCGGGTTCCAGTTTAAATTCAGGTGTCCGAAGTTTGATCCGACACCATTGATCAGGGGAACACTGTAAGAAGACCAGTTGCTGACCGTTACGGTGCTGGTACTCCCAAACACTTCTGTTCCCGCGAAGAGGGATGCAGAGGCAGTAACCGTACTGTTTTGTATCAGTGTGCCTCCATTGCTTACCGTTAGCGTACCAGTAACCGTGAGAGACCGGTTGGTAGTAGAGCCCCCACCATTCTGAAGCGTTCCTCCACTGTTGATGGTCAGGTTGGCCACAGTGGTGTTGATATTGACGGTAACCGTTGTTCCCACACAAATGATAACATCATCCGCCGCGGTGGGAAATGTAGCAGCCATAGCGCCTCCGCAACCAACCGTTGACCAGGTAGTCAGTGCATTCCAATTACCCGTAACACGGGCATAATAAGTAGCGGCACCCACCTGCAGGGTGTTGAGAAACACAAACAGCACCAGACTAAAGAAGATGTTTTTCTTCAAGGTCGTTTTACTTTCAATATGTTTATGCTAAAATAACCCTTACACCTCCAGTTGTTCACTGAATCTTGGTAAGTGTATTCTTTCGCAGGGTTAATCCCGGTTGCGAAAGGATGTTCTCAATATTAAAGAGAATAATTTCCCTGTGCAAGTATTTCTTCAAAAAATTAATAACAACCTGCTATCGGGAGAACCCTGAAAATTTGTTAACTATTTCGCTTATTAAGATCCGTTACAACTGCCTGTTAAACAGGGTCAAGTAAAAATAAAAGTGGTTAGCCAGGGGTGGTTGGTACTATAAAACAACACCAAAAAGCATCGCTCTTTTTAAAAAGAGCCGGGTACCCGGAGCAGGCTCTACTCCAAATACCATTTCATTAATTTTATAAAGTTTAGATAATTTAATACCGTATTTCTGTGAAATTCCGCGCATGGTATCACCTTCCTTAAACACATGATACATTTCTTCCCCGCGGTTCTTCTTTGCCTTCAAAAAAACAATCTCCCCGTCTTTCAGTATATCATTCTTGGTCGCGTCATTGAATTCTAAAATCTGCCATAATTCAATATTATTTTCCCTGGCAAGTTTTGTCCAGCTGTCACCTTTTCGGACATATACAAAGGGCACTCCATTAACGGTGTTGGAGGTTAAAGCGGAAGCTTCTCTTGTTTCTGCCACATTGCGGGGTGGCCGCGTATCGGATGTTTTCACCTCTGTGCCGGCCGGGCTTTTTTCATCAGATCCGGATATAGGAATTTTTAAACCCTGTTTGTCGAGTTCATTCAGGTTGTATTTTTCAATCAGGTCAATGAGCTTATGAGCGTATCCCGGATTGGTGGCATAACCTGCCTTTTTAAGCCCATGCGACCAGCCTTTGTAGTCGGTAATGTCAAGTTCAAAGAGATGACGGTAACGCTCACGACTGCGCAAAAAATCAGAATGATCATCATAAGAATGCAAAACACTTTCATACTTTCTGAAACATTCGTTGGGAGCGTCATCATCTTTATGATAGGTGGGACCATTCCATTCTTTATGACACTTGATTCCGAAATGATTATTGGCGCCCACCGCCAGCGCGCTGTTACCATAATCAGATTCATACATGCCCTGCGCCAGTGTAATGCTGGCAGGTACCCCGGTTTTCAGCATATCGGTGATGGCCGCTTCTCTGAACATTTCAATGTACATTTCGGGGGTTACACGACCCGAATCCCGGCGCAGGTTAGGCTGGGCATATCCTGCAACGACACCGGTTAGCAGCAATATCAATATTCTTTTAAACATATCCATTTTACGCTTACAAAAGTAAAGACGGAATACCGGTATTACGGACAGTAAGCTTAACACTATTAACATAGCGCTGTTAATGATCAAGATATTGCCTTCCTCCAGTATGAATCAATAAAATATCATTTGAGGACGCAAAATAACCCGCCTCGAGCATTGTCTTTATGCCATAAAACAAACGCCCGGTATACACCGGCTCAATTAAAACACTGTTATTTGAATTCCAATTATTTACAAAGATATCCAGGGCATGATTTTTCTTCGCATATCCTCCAAAAACAAACTCATTGCTGAATACAATGTTATTTCCCTTCCACCCTTGATGGCCCGAAGGGGAAAATATCAACTCCTCCTGTCGCGCATCCACCACCTTTATTCCTATCAACTTCGCACGTCCGTATAATCCCGATGCCAATCCGCATAAAGTGGCACCTGTTCCAACTGCCAGGGCCACATGACTAAAATGGTCAGGAATGTATTTTGCTATCTCTCTGCATCCTTCAATACCTTCTACATTGGACCCACCTTCGGGTATGATCAAAACATTTCCGAATTCATGATACAGTGATGGCCACGCTTCCGGATTTCGATACCGGCGATACGCATCCCTGCTCACAAACTTCAAATGCATGCCTGCGGCACGTGCCCTGGAGAGTGTGGTATTCAGGCCCGGCACTTCTTCGCCGCGTATCACCCCTGTAACCGGTATTTTCAGGGCATGGCACACGTCAGCCAGTGCGGCAATATGATTCGAATAAGCGCCTCCAAAACTCAAAATCCCCGAATAGTTCCCCTGATAAAACTTCTTAATATTCTCTTTTAACTTAAACCACTTATTACCTCCGCTCAAGGAATGAATAAGATCCAGCCTTAACACGGAAAGACCATAGATTTTTTGCCGGATTTCCACATTTACAGTATCAATCCGTATGTTGCCAGGATCAGTCCCCGGAATTTGCATATACGATCTACCGACGCTTAAAAAACCGGATCAGGGCCGGACCCTCATGGCAGTTTCCGTTAATTCGCTTTCAGAAAATGCTGTCCAGCTGATGTTTTGAGGATGAGGCAGCAGCTTTGAATTTCCGTCTTTGGAAAACACACGCAGGGAAAGCTCACCATACTTACCTTTTTCGAAGCTGGAAACAGCAATCAGTTTATTGTCCTGCTCCAGGTTCCAGGTGTAATTTTGCGGAGTATATACCAGTTGCACTGTTTTACCTCTATTACCGGATTTCAATTCAGTTACACTGAAACGGTTTTTTGTTGCTTCCAGCAGATAGGTCCTGTTTCGGTAATGAACGATTTGCTGTTCGTACTGTCCTTCTTTCATGGACACAGGATTTGAACCCGACCAAAATTCAATCAAATTAAAAATCACCGCATCAACAAAGGCGGCCACCGGATAAACGGGGATGATACACAATGCCCAGAAAACGATAGATCTTACAAACTTATCTTCAATGGAGCCATTCCACTCATACACTTTCCCAACCAGTTTAAATGATCCATAACAACCTGATTGCAATAGCATTCCGGTAAGTCCTATTGATAATACTACTAAACGGCTAAACTTTTTCATGACTATGATGTTATTTTGCAAAGGTAAATTTTCGATGCACATCCTGCTGCGTCCTTACCTACAACATTCACAATAATTTCAACAGCCGTACCTCAAAAAAATAATTCAGGTTAAACACAATAAAATGGCATTCACCGATAAATTTGACAAAGAAGACTATTACTTTTCGCCGGAAGGATTTATTGTTTTTACCGAAAAATACCACCTGAAAAGAGGTTATTGCTGCCAGAGTGGCTGCCGGCATTGCCCTTGGAAATCAAAAACAGATCGCAAAGAGAAAGTAAAATAAATTACCGTTCCGCCCAAAAGTCCGTCCCGTCATTTTTCCGGGAAAGAAAATTAAAGTTTTAAAAAGAAAACAGGAACGTGGTTGGGATATGGAGTCAAGGGAAGGTAAAGCCAAACAATAAGCCGGTCATCGCACCCTGTTCAAGGAACCCCCGATGCAGGAGCCCTTTATCGGGAGTAGAAAAATCAGCTTCTTTTCACCTAAATTTGCGAAATAAAATCAAAAAGGCAATGCAGGAAACCGCCCAAAAACTCGACCTCTCCAAAACCAAAACGCCCACCGGCACAACGTTGAATTGCAAAGGCTGGGTACAGGAAGCCGCGTTACGTATGTTGCATAACAATCTGGATCCTGAGGTGGCGGAGCGCCCTGAAGATTTGATTGTGTATGGAGGCAGAGGGAAGGCGGCACGTAATGTTGAGGCCTTTCACCTGATCGTTAAGGCCCTGAAGGACCTGAACGAGGATGAGACCTTACTGATACAAAGCGGTAAACCCGTAGCTATTCTTCCTACTCATAAAGATGCGCCACGCGTTATCCTCAGCAACTCGCAACTGGTACCGAAATGGGCTACCTGGGAGGTCTTTGACGAGTTGGAGAAAAAAGGATTGATGATGTATGGTCAGATGACAGCGGGATCATGGATATACATTGGTTCGCAGGGAATCGTGCAGGGCACTTATGAAACCTTTAACGCAGTTGCCGCAAAACATTTTGGCGGCACATTAAAAGGCCGCTTGTGTGTCACCGCGGGTTTGGGAGGAATGGGTGGCGCACAGCCACTGGCCATCACCATGGCCGAAGGTGTATGTCTGGCAGCGGAAGTGGAAGAATGGCGCGCGCAAAAGCGGGTGGAAACAAGGTATCTTGATTTTATCGAAAAGGATATCGACAAAGCCATCGACCTCGCCCTCGGGTTTAAGAAGAAAGGTGAAAACAAGTCGATCGGGATCATTTGCACTGCCATAAAATTACTGCAGCGACTAAAAGAAAGAAATATCATTCCGGATGTGCTTACCGACCAGACTTCGGCTCATGATCCCCTGGTGGGGTATCTTCCCGAGGGATTGTCGGTAGAAGAGGGCAATGTATTAAGGGAAAAAAATCCGGCAAGGTACATTGAAATGGCTTACGACTCCATGGCTGAACATGTGTTGCTGATGCTGGAGATGCAGAAGAAAGGGGCCATCACCTTTGACTATGGCAACAACCTCCGCGGGAGGGCCCAGGAACGCGGCGTAGAAAACGCATTCGACTTTCCTGGCTTTGTACCTGCCTATATTCGTCCGCTTTTTTGCGAGGGAAAAGGCCCATTCCGTTGGGCGGCACTTAGTGGGGACCCGGAAGATATAAAAGTTACGGATGAAGCCATCCTGAAATTATTCCCGCATGATACCGGGCTACACAGGTGGATTAAGATGGCACAGGAGCGCATCGCCTTCCAGGGCTTACCTGCACGCATCTGCTGGATCGGACAAGGTGACCGTGAAAAAGCGGGACTCCTTTTCAACGAACTCGTAAAAACCGGAAAAGTAAAAGCGCCGATTGTTATTGGCCGCGACCACCTCGACACCGGATCTGTTGCAAGTCCCAACCGCGAAACAGAAGCAATGCTCGATGGCTCCGATGCTGTTGCTGACTGGCCCATACTGAACGCCCTGATCAATACAGCCGGCGGAGCTTCCTGGGTGAGTCTTCATCACGGTGGTGGCGTAGGCATGGGCTATTCCATTCATTCGGGAATGGTCATCGTTGCCGATGGAACCGACGATGCAGCACGACGCCTGAAAAGAGTCTTACACAATGATCCCGCGATGGGCGTTATCCGACATATGGATGCAGGTTATGATATCGCTACGGATACCGCACGCAAACATCGCCTCGATATTCGTGAACGATTGAAATAGTGGAGCGCTCTCTGCGTTGGCTGGGGGAGGGGAGGATCGTTCGCTTCGCTCTCTGGGAGGAAGAACGAATAAAAAGAGAGGAGACAAAGTAGTCGTAAAATTTCCCATTCATCCATTGCACCCGTTGCGATCGCGAGAATTCGCGACGTTGCGCCCGCTGTGTTTAAGTAGGAATTCTAGCCGAAAATAAATCTTTATAACGATCAAATTTCAAAATATTTATAAGTGCAGTTTCATTAAGAATACCAACTGTAACAATTCGATGCGAAACTTAATATATATCTTTTATTATATATTACTATTACTGGCAAACACAACATTAGTTAGCGCACAAAAAGATAATATACCGAATCTTATCATTTTTACCGGATCGGATTGGTGCGTGAACTGCATGTATCTTGAAAAAAACGTACTACAGGACTCCATATTTCTATCCTTCACCTCCCAAAACACATCACTTCTCATCGCCGACTTCCCACAGCACCGTTCGCTCCCGGAAGAAGAGGTAGCACGCAACACCACATTAGCCGAACGTTTCAATCCGGAAGGGGTTTTTCCAAAAATAGTTTTAGTTCAGGGAAATACTTTCAAAATCATACCTTACCATCGTCAGGGCAGCTCAGCCATAGTTTCCGAGATAAAATCACTGCTTCACCAACCATGAAAGAGTTCAGACACCGGTGCAAATTGATGGGCAGTGCCTTTGAGTTTATCGTCATCACCGCTGATGAACAGGAGGCGGATATTTTTTTTAACGCAGGTAAAGAAGAAGTCTTGCGAATAGAAAAGCTGCTGACCGAATTCAGTTCCGATTCAGAAACAGCGCGCATCAACGCCATGGAAGCGCATAAGATTTACACCATCGACGGAGAGGTATATCGTTTGCTGGAACGCTGCAAAAAAATATCAGAGATATCGCAGGGCGCATTCGACATCACCATTGGTCCATTAAAAAAACTATATCATTTTAAATGTGAAGAAGGTCGTTTTCCGGATACTGATGTGCTGAACGAAACATTAACCAGGACCGGATTTCGTCATGTGGTCTTACTTGGCAACAACCGCATTTGTCTCGAAAAAAGAGGAATGAAGATCAGTTTCGCGGCGATTGGCAAAGGCTATGCCGCGGACAGGGTTCGTGAAAAATGGAAGGCGATGGGACTTTATGGAGGCGTCATCAATGCCAGTGGAGATCTCTGTGTAATGGGCAAGAGAGCGGATGAGAGCAACTGGCAGACAGGCATTGCTGATCCCGGCAAGAAACGTTTATTGATGAAAGTAAACATGCCCACCTTCGCCGTAGCCACTTCCGGCGACTATGAACAATTCTTTATGCACAAAGGAGAGAAGTACAGTCATACCCTGCACCCGAAAACGGGACTACCGCTTAAGGGTATACGCAGTGTCAGTGTATTCAGTCCCTCGGCAGAACTCAGCGATGCCCTGGCTACCGCCGTTTATGTGATGGGTGTGGAAGCAGGGCAGCATTTTATTCAGCAATTACCCGGCACGTATTGTGTCATAGCAGATGAAAACAATCAGGTGTACACCAATCTTCCGGCATAAAGTGCCTTTGCTCCTTTCGGCGACAGGGATACTCCTGTTTCTGAATGGTTGTCAGACAGTGAAGCCTTACCAACGCGCTTACCTGAACGATCGTGCCATGGAGATTAACGGGAAACCCATCAGGGCCTTTGAAGATTATTTCGAAAGTATCCGTGAAGGTGCCATTTTTCCGGGAGGAGAAAAAACGAGCGGGGGCTGCGGCTGCAACTGAACATGAGGAAGAAAATCATCATCGCCGGAATGATTTGCCTTGGTATTTCAGGCAAAGCGCAGGTGCGTGACAGCCTCTATCGGTTTAAAAATATTGATCCCACCGAAATCAAAGCCCTCTACTCTACCTATTTTCAGGAGGGTTCACATAGCGCGGTAACGGGAGGTGCCGGCACCGAAAAACTCAACGTACAGGCCACGAGCCTTCAGCTTACGCATGCCATTGGAAGCCAATTCTCGCTGAACTGGAAGGCAGGTGTTGATATCATCACCTCCGCATCCACCGACAATATTGATTATGTCATTTCCTCCGCCTCCAGGGTAGATAGAAGAGTCCATGCTAACGGTACCCTTATACGCAAAGGCGAACAAGAGCAATCGTTGGCCATTGGGACGGGGATCTCCATCGAATCGGATTATCTGGCAATTCCACTGCGGGTGAGCTACGCGACGAAAAAAGACAGCAGCGGGAGGCAACTCCTCCTTTACTTCGACGCTTCCTTTGATGATCTCCGCTGGGGACGATTGAATCCAGATTACTATAAAGCTGTCCGACTGATATATCCTGCCGGGCTACGCTACAAAGAATGGTCTACTGAAAACAAGCGACAATCATACAATTTTCAGGCGGCCTATTCCTTCATCATCAACAGAAGGATGCAGATGCGTGTACTTCCCTTGGTCAGTTATCAGCGGGGATTACTCAGTACGCCCTTTCACCGGGTGTACTTCAACGACGGCGACCTTCGGGTAGAAAAACTACCGAATGAACGGTGGAAATATGGTACAAGCCTCCACAACACCTGGTTTGCCGGCAAGAGAAGTATTCTGCGCAGTGAGTTTGGATTTTACTCCGATAATTTTGGTATCCAGGCCCTCACTTTTGAAGAAGAACTCAGCTATAAGTTCACCAACCGATTCTACGCCGGACCATTCCTCCGCCTCTACACGCAAAGTGCATCGCATTATTTCAACACCAAAGCAGCACATCTTCCCGCAGCCCATTTTTATACTTCCGATTTCGACCTCTCTGCATTCAATGCCATCAAAGCCGGACTGGAGTTTTACTTCCTGCCTCAGCAAAAAAAACAACGCAAGTACTTCACAAAAGGCATTGGTTTGCGCCTGGCATGGTATCAACGTTCCGATGGATTAACAGCAGTGATGGGCACCTTGCTCTTTGACATCAACCACCGAGGGAGGCAAAAAAAATATATTGCACCAAAATAGAATTAATGAATTATTGAATTAATGAGTTGATGATTGTTTTTAAGTGTTTAGAATTCTTGTGATATGAAAACTCCTCCGTGTTGCTCCGTGAATTCTCTGTGACTCCGTGGTAAAAAGGATAATTTACATCAAGACGAAGATTTTTATGCAACTAAAATCATAATTAATTTTTCTTCGTTAATCTATTTTTTTCGAATGGAAAGCAACATCAATGGTTTCACGCAGAGGTCGCTGAGACGCAGAGTTTTTAAGAGGCGCAGTCAAATTAATTCTAACGTATAATTCTTAAAATAAAAATAGCGAGCAGCCAGAAGCCAGAAGCAAGCAGCAAAAAATACTATTGTCAACTAAAATTGTTTCTCACCTAAAATTTAACAATCTTAGACGAAACACTTTCCGAATCAGTTATTAAATTGACAAGATAAACTCCATTCACGACCGCATTCATCGGTATCTCTCCCGTTACATACCCTCCCGCTTTCACCTCAATTTTTTTCTCATACACCAACCTCCCCTCCATATCAAACAAGCGCAAACTTCCCGTTCTACCTTTAAGTTTAGAGGCGTTTACGTGAATCATATTCCACTCACTATTATACCAGGCTTGAAAAAACGTTTGCTTTGGGGGTTGAAAATCATCCACACCCACACTCAGCGTATCGCAAGGAGAACCCACCCAGGCGCCGAGTTCGTAATCGGGATTGTTGGGAAGGCCGTTATATGTTCTGGCACCCCCGAGGTAAAAGCTGAAGGGTTGAAAATCGCAGGCAAGGCCGAGTGAATCGGGTTGGTTGATGACGGAAAGGTGGGTGTTATAAACGTTGTAAGAAGTGTCCTGATACGGGTAATAATTTAAATAAGTAGCAGCTAAGTATATATTATCATCAGGAGCCTTTCTTAATGCTCCAAGTCCAACATAAGTATTTGGTGCGCCATAAATATGTGTTTTACTGACAGAAATATTAGCCGCTGTTAAATCAAACTGGTACAAAGAATCGGTACCGCCTAATGAGTTGTATTGAGAATATGCAGACACATACAGCTTTGTTTCATCAGGAGATAAAGCCAATGAGTTATAATAAGGATAAGGTTGAGCGCTTCTTGTTGGTTCAATTACTGTTGGATTTGAAAAATAACCATTGCATCTGTTAAAATCAAAATATTCAATGGCACCTCCCCAAGTACACAAGTAAAATTTAGAGCCATCTGTATTAAAAAGTGAATGCCCTCCTCCATCATTAAAAACAGTTCCGACCGTCTGGGTATGATGAAGTGCGGGCCCATTTGCATCGACCAAATAGATATAAAATTTACTGCTTAAAGTGTAAGGCGGTGTAGGGTCATAATCCTTAAATATTACCCACCAATCCAGTCCGTTTCCATGCCTGACAGTAGCCAATCCATCAAATGCCGGAAGGTTGTTTAACTGGATATTTTTTTGTGTAACAATTCCGGAATCACTATTAGCTTTGTAATTGACCGTGCTGTAATAAAGGCCATAGGTTTGAATATTTGTAACACTAACTGAAAACAAATAAATTATTGAATCATTTACACTTGGAAGAAGGATGACAGAATGATACCAATCTTGAAAATACAACGTGTCACCATTGGGTACTAATTGATGGAATTTATTTAATATCCATCCACGATTATTTGCTGGTTCACGCTTATAACCAGAATATAATATTAAATTCCCACTACTATCGCTAATACTTGCCGTGCCACTCCTTCCATGCATCATCGATCTAAAAAATATTGGAGAATTAGGATTTGCCCAGTCAATTCCAGCTGAATCCCCAAAACACCATACATTCCCTTTGTATTTTTGCGCATACAAAGAAATGGTAGTAAAAAGAAAGAAAGCAAGTACGGCTACACTTTTCATTGTCTATGTCATCGGATAATTACAAGCTTACACAATAACGGTGAAGTTCCTTCACCAAACGTTTTTATAAAGTAAATTCCCGGATTCAAATTCTTTACATCTAACCATCCATTTTGGAGGTTACGATCTATTATCAACTGAACATGTCCATCTAGCAACTGCACTCTACCGGAATATTCTTCATCGTTCAGCCTTACTTGAGTTAGTAAAGACGCAGGATTGGGTTGAGTTGATAAATTATTATTCTCAGGAAGTTTACTAATAAAAGCTCTTCTTAAATTGCTTTCAAGTGTTTCATCATGAATTTCAAGAAACAGAGTGTTACGGGCCAGGTATACTGCATCTCCATACAATAGTGAATGAGAATAGGCTATTTCAATTAGCAACGAACTATCCGCATTACTTAACAAGGAATCATACGCAATTTTTGTAAGGTAGAGTGTATAAAAATTTGTAAGGTAAGTTTCCTGGTCATTGGTATCTTCAATACCTGCCAGTAATGCAGCAGCAACAGCAAATTCGCCCTGTGTAATTAAAAGCGCAACGGAATCGTATTTTTCTATATTGCTTTGACTCATAGCATTGTAAAAATCTATAAACGATTCATCCGTCTCATCTTCCATTTCCATGAGCGAGTTGTCCCGTTTTAAAATTTTGTAGGTTATCATTTTTGCACTGTAGCTGAAACTACTCTGATAGTTCTCTTCATATCGGGCGGAGTCGCCAATAACATATCCAAAAGTCTGATTGCGAGGGGCAACATTTTGAATAATTGGACAATCTAAAATTGGTAGATTAGGATTAATGTCTTGATCGTCGACAATCGTACTCGGCAGTGGCGAAAATGCATTTGGTGTAGGTTGATAATACCAGGTAATTGGAAGATTACTTTGAGTAAGACCATTCACGCGGTTCAGAACCGGACTAACACTTCGATCGACCCATTCATTATCATCGGTTCGGTCGGGGTCACCTTGTGTGCCGATTTCTGCCCAGTCTAAATTTACGCCATGGTCGCAGTTTGTAAATTGATTGGTAGATAAGGTCACCTGACCGTTATTGTCCCAAAAACTTACTCCATAGCCTAAATTTTCTGTAATACTTTGGCTGCCAATACAAGGATTAATATTTCGGTCGAACTTCATACCAATGAGGTTAGCACCATAACCTTGATTAATATTTTGGTGCTCCAAAATTAAATTCCCTGCTACTCTTGGTGCAATACAGTTTTGTGCCCAGATACCAATGCTATGCGGTTTAGACACCTGTGCTGCTCTGAAATAATAAATATTGTTGTTTTGGATGATAGGTTGATAAATATTAGAGGTGAAAATCCCTATTCTTGGTTCAATTTCAGCTTCATCATTTATTTGTCCAATTTCATTGTTGTAAATATTAATTGGAGGAACTTCTGATTGACCAATAAAAGATGGTGGTACATAACTATTCGACATATGAATAGCTGTACCCTGAAAAGAATTCACTACACTCCAATTTGGGATATAGGCGTTGAAAAAATTATTAAATCCTATATGATAGATACCATCCGGATGAATCCCAAAACTCCTGATGCCAACATAGTAATCATAAAACTCATTTCCGCGAGTGATATAAACAGATTTTTTATTACTACCATGTGTCCATATTCCATAATTCACAAGTCGTTCATTGGTACTACCACTACCAAATTCATTATTAAACACCTTCAAGTTCGTTTCTCCAACCGAAACAATACCATTCACAGATGAATTAAAAACATTTCTGAATCCTGTACCCGCTGTCGTAGCTCCAATCAACACATTTCTATCCGCACCATCGTTAAAGCCATCTCCATAAATCGCGCTTCCGGCCAATGTTTTCGTTGACCAATTATCTAAATTTTCTATATCACTAAACCCGGTATTATATACTTCAAAACCGGAGTTCATCGCACGAATTCCATAAATTGAATTGTTAATTGAATTTCTGTGAGCCTCGTCGGTTGAATCCCCTAACACAAACCGCTCCACATCATCCAGACGGATGGCGGCGAATTTATGCACATTATCATAAGGAGGAAGTAGCGGGTCCACCGAGTTGGAAAAGGTATTGGAGTGGACGGAGAAAAGTTTTTTGGATGTGCCGGTAATAGTGTTTTGTTGAATTACATTCCCATAATCGGCCACATCAATATCCACATAATTATTGGTGAAATCAGTGTTTTCAATGATGTATTCTGCTCCGTTTTTTAAAGAAATAGCACTTTTAGCTTCAGAAATAGAGGTTCTGTTTGTGCTACTTTGGTCAATAAAAAGTCGAGGTTCCCGTTTATCAAGTAACCTTTCCGCTTCGATTCCATCCCACATAGCAGCAGGAATAGTTCTGTCGCAACTTTTAATACTACATCCTTGCAAAATGAGTAAATGATCATCTAAAATTCTAATTTTACTATTCTCATTCATCCTTAAAATGACATCACGAAACGCTATATCCCGGTCAATTATTAAATCTCCGTTGATGCAAATGGTATTGCTGTTTGGTGTTTGAGACGTGTTCGGATAAACAACGGGAATCCATCCTTTAATATCATAAATAGGCTCAAAATCTTCATTCGCTTTTAGGAAATATGGATTTAACATTTGTTGAGAAAGCTGGCTTGAGAAAACATGATTTTCAACTGTCGTTCCTTGACTTGGATTTAAAGAAATTGAATTTGATATACAATCGCAACATTCTGTAACATAAACTTCCATTACGTCGGGAATTGAACATGGAAATCCACTTTCTAAAAGAGATAGCGTTATTGTATATGTTTCCCCAATTGTTGCAGGTAATAGTATTTCACAATCCGTGGAACAATTAGGAATATTACCGGACGTTCCGGAAATAGTCCAATTATAAGTTCCACTAATAGTTATGGTTGGGTCTGAATCAAGGATTGCGCTTAGTTTAATAGTTGGCCCAGTAACACCATCTGAACAAACCGTAAGATCTTCGCCAATATCCACATGATTTACGGGTGCTCGCAGTATCTCATACTCACTACTCCGGCTCCAGCATGTACCATCAAACACATACACCTGATAGGAAGTTGTTTGCTCTGGGTTTACCACAATAGTAGAACACATTGGAGTTACTCCTCCCGGATTACATGATCCGTTAAATGTTTCCAATCCGGTAGAAGGTGTCCATAAGTAGGTTTAATACTCATAATTTGAAGGCGCCGGGTTGATTGATGCTGTTAACTGGAATGATGTATTGCAATTGCCTGAAGTAGGATTGGAGGTTACATTAACTATTGGACGCGTATCAACTGTAATCGTTGCAGTTGCAGTTGAATTATTCGCATCGGTAACTGTAATCGTGTAAACTCCTGTGTTTGTTTGATGTGCTGTAAATGCTATAACAGAATCGGGCTGGGAGTAGCTTGTACTACTATTAGGAGATGTTTCAACTATAGTATACGGAGAAACACCACCGGTAATTACTATTGAGGTAGTAGAGGGTTCAGTACTGGTACTTGTACAAATATGATCATCCGTAACATTCAAAATAAATCCGGGAAGTTTTTGTGAGATGCGGGTTAGGGAGTAATTTGAAATTGGAACAAATGTTCCGTTTGAATTTGTTGCAACCGGAAGTTCATTGCTCGTAATCAGATAATAATTATCATAACCAACGGGAGTTGGCGGAATACTTGTTACAGGGCTTCCCGTTATTCCGCCCGTAATGTCAACACTGATTAACCTTTCATAACGAATGGGGTGTGTAGAAAGACCGACAGATTGAAAAATATCATCTAAATACATATGAAAAGAATTACCACCCAGGTTTAACACAATAAGTTCATTGCCGGCAGCACTTTCAAAGAGCCAGGCATACACCTCTCTTACAGAAGTGGTATTAACACCTGTATTATAGAGATAGGGTAAATCCTGGTCGTCTATACCGGTAAAATCAACTTTATATGCGTCCGTTGCATAGCGGGCAGCTTTGGCAATTTGATTAAAAGCTGCTCCTAAAGCGGTATATTCATTTTGTTTGGTCGTGGGTGGGTAATTGCCATTTTGAGCATAAGTGGCAAATCCATTATTTGAATCAAAAATATTTCCGAAAAGCACATCACTACTCATAGTATGTGAAATAATCGATGTGATATTTTGCGATTCCAGATAACTCAATGCCATTGCAGCATGAAACAAGCCATGTGCCCATGTGCCCGTGCTTCCATGACCTGAGGTGCGTAAATTAAACTCAGTAATCCAGGTTTTCAATGGAAATGCTGAAAGAGGTCCTTCATTGAAGTCATTGATGAGATTTAGTTCATGACCAATTAACAGTTCTATTTCTTTAAATGGCCGGGAAAGCATGGTCTTAAGACTACCGGCACTTCCACTAAAAGGCTGACTTCCTAATCCATTTCCATAATATTGATGAATAGTTATAGCATCAATTTGGGCTTGCGGATCTAAGTTGGCAAGCACTCTCTCCAGCCATAATCTTCTTCTACCCGGTGAATCATCGCCACCATCACATCCAATCACGGCCACTTTCACGTCAGCAAAAGGTGCTATAGCTTTTAATTGACTTGTCCAGTCATTGCAGGCTACGGCATAGTCACTCGCGTTTGGAAATTTACTGCGATGGTGTGCTTCATTCAGATAAAACTCATTGCCCAATTCTACAAATTTTACAGGCAAGTTAATTTGATGTGCTCTATACAAACTTGCCAATTGATAATGAAAATCGGAGGTGAGCATGTTAAAAAGATAAACAGGTGCAGCACCCAACTCATCTACATGTGGTTTAATGTTTATCATTTCATTTCCACTGATGTTGGCAGCTTTATATTTTTCCTTTTCGTACAACCATCCCTCAGGGAGTTCATGCTCCTTTAAAAACCATCCTTCCCTCCAATCCCAATAGTTGGCAGTGGTGCCGGAAGGTATTCGTAAGGACTTCACATTTTTCTCTTTCAAGAGATCTACGTTCGCATAATCCTGCCAACTTTTTCCCGGTTCAATGGTATTGCTTCCATTGTAGCCGTAAATGGGGTCTTCCGCAACAAAAGAATGATACCAGCCTTCATCAGTTTTGTTTCTATCTACCACAGGAAAGATATCTTTAATAATGATAGGATTTGTCCCTATTGTAATTAATCCATAAGTATATGGAACAATAGCTGAAGTAATTTGACCCGTATTTGCATTGCCGCCAAGACTACCTTTGCCCAGATCCTTCCAGACAGAATTATTCCAGTTAATCACTTTTATATTGGAAGAATCCAGCACGCAACAGCCAATAGAATCCCAGCTCAAAGTCACATAGACATTGCTGGTGCCTGTTTTGCGTTGCAAATCCCAATAATTGCATGGACTGATTTCCCCTATAGTAGTATCAGTTGATGTACCTGCCTGCTGAGGGCTATAGAAGTACTGCGCAGAAAAAGCATCTGTCGCCTGTGATGGAGCAGATATAGTTAAGGGCCGGTACTTGCCCTGATCTCCAATAGGGAAAACAAACGCTGAATTTCCGGTTTTTTTCACAGGGCCATCAATGAAACTATTGGCAGAGGAGCCGGTTGTAGTCACCGGAGATTTTAGAGAAATAAGAGAATCCGTTTGTAATAAGCCACCACTCAATGTCAAACTGCTATCAATGGTACAAGATCGCATCATTTCCACCTTGCCCGCTTCCTTATTTAGGTGTAATTTCCCTAATAGATAAGCAGCACTCCCGCCTATACTTTGGTTCATTTCTCCTGAGCACATGAAAATACCTCTTCCTGCATTGAATACAACTTTAGAGCTATTGATGTTTACATCTCCATAAAATTTAGTGGTTCCCTTAAATGCGACTCTCATTGTAAGAATTTGGGTGTTGAAATACACATCCTTCTCAAATACATCACCGCTATCTAAAGCCAGTGTAAATGTATAACTGGTGTTGCTCGAAAAAGTACTGGAAATCGTAGTAACGCCTTTGAAAATATTACCTCCTGACCAACTTTGAGATGATGTGGCTCCGCTTCTCACCAACAGCGTACTATCATTGAATACAGTTGTCTTTACATAAATATTTGTGGAGGCAAAGTTAACTTTTCCGGCGAAATTACTCTCGCTCAAGGTAAGGGTAGAGGTACCGCTACCGGTCAGGTTTGCACTATTGGTGGATTCATACAAAAGATGCTTCATATTAATATTACCAGCAGTAAATCCGGAGCTACCGGTAAGGATTTCTCCTTCCAGTGCAAAAAGGGCATAACCCACATGATTTGTATCCAGGCTTGCACAAAATGATATTCCTCCATTTCCGGTACTATTTAAATAAACAGCATTATTGTAAATCGTTGTATCACCATATGCCAATTGAAGCGCATAAACGTTGGTAGAATAGAAATGAACGACATCATTAAAAACATCTCCTTCACTTTCTCCCATTCGCAGGTAAGTAGCTCCTGTATTCTTAATAGTTACTTCAGCATTAAACACGCAACCGCCCTCACCCCAACCGCTGGCCCCGCCGTTTTGTTCAAAGGATCCGGTCTGGTCAAATGTACCGCCGGAAAACTTTATTTGTCCTACCACAACATCTAAGGTACAATTAAAATCTGTTCCCTGAAAGAAAGCATAAGTTCCTCTCAGTTTTAATGACTCTCCAATGACATCACCACCATTAAAGGATGCCCGTTGTGTGACATGCAATTCATTGGTATCTAAATCTATTGTGCTCCCTTAGAGAATAAGCCGATTCACGGTTCTATCTTGATCCAGTTCCAGGTTAGGTTTCCCGGAATTGATGGTGATGGTGTCGTTAGTCCCGGGAGTTCCAGAAGGCGACCAGTTACCTGTATTTGAATAATCGCTGTTAATGGTGCCGTTCCATGTGTAGTTGCCGGCGAATAATGAAGTAGAAAAGAACAACAAAAGAATTACACACGCAAGAAATTTGAAAACACCTTGGAGAAAGGTCTTTCTTAAGAAATAGACGAAATGATTCATGGTTTACATGTTTTTGATGGGTGATATCAATTACGTACTAGAATATACAATTACAGACTAATGATGATAATCAACTATCGACCTCTTTTTAGAGCCGTTCAAACAAACCACATCCACTTAAATGTCACACATCCTGAAAATCTTGTCTTCCGATAAAGTAGACAAGAAACTCAATTCCTCACAAAGGCAAACTCATCCCCCCATCCCCCATCATTTCTTTGCATACGCACTCGTCCAAACTGAAGATCACTGACAGGATAAGACCCAATCGAAAGAATCAATTTAAAACCATCTCTCATCCATACATATCCCGCAGGCAATGATCCGGTAACATCATAACTAAAAGTATAATTCGCTAAGTCGTAGCCGCCATCGGTACTGCCCAGCTTAATTTCAATGGCTGCAATGTTATTGGTATCCGGTAAAGTGATATGCATAACACCCTTTACATTATTACCGGTGTCAGGTGAAATCAGCACATACGCATCAGAAGGTGTTTGTCCCTGTAAAAGGAGTGTCGTTGCCGAGAATAAAATTGTTAAAAGACCATGGTGAAATTGTATAGTTTTCATGGGTCGTAAAGTTGAATCAAAAGTAAAATTAAATTTCTAATGACAAAATATTTTAATGTTAAAATTTTAAAAATCTTATCAAAAAACAGAGCCTTGTTGATTTCATCCCAATTTAGGAATGCCGGTTCAACCCGGAATACAAACAAGGTGGATCAGAAAATGTCATGTTTTCTCACCATAGCTTAAGCGAAGGCGGGCGTGCCCTCCATAGCTTACGCCGTCGCTAACTTTGTACGCCAAAGCTTTAGCGACGGAGTAAGCTTTGGCGCACACAGTCAGCGAAGGTGGGAATTGTATGTTAACTCGCCGCGCACGCCGCTTTCCCAAGACTTCAGGACGTTGCGAGCGCCGCGTAGGCTGCGTTTAAAAGAAGATCACTTTTAGGAAGATGTTACAATTTCACCAGTCGTTCGGTTACTTCAAGTTGCCCGGTAAGAACACGCACCAGATAGACACCTTTGGGATGTTTGCTGAGATCAACTGAAATTCCTTTGCCCGCGGAGAGTACTTCTTTGGAAGCATAGATCAATCTGCCCATAGCATCCAGAATGCTGATGTTTGCGCTTTCGCCATTAAGCACATCAGTAGAAATGGCAAAGATGCCTTCCGAAGGGTTCGGTATGATTTTAACAAGTCCGCTTTGATAGAGAATGTTGATGCCTGTAACGGTCACACAACCATTGAAGATGCTTTTCAGGGTTTCTTCGTAATCGGCATTCACAGCGGCATGGATGGATGCAAGGCACACGGTTGTACTCGTAAGTGAACTAAAATAAATACGCACAAATGGTAGCGCTGTCAATTGTTTCCCGAGTGAGATTTCGGCCGTATCCAGGATGGCGATACGTCCTGTTACTGCATCCCATTTTATAAAGGGACTAAAGCCACTGATCAATGAAACCACCGAATCCATCACCACACCGCTCATGGTAAAGTCAATGGCCAGTAAACGGCAATCGGGATTCAGTATATTAATATCGATGTAATTCAGGCTTTGATTTACCTGACTGATTCCTAGCCGTACTGTATCATTGGTATTGATAATGTTCCAGGGAAATTCACAATGCCTGTGTGTATTTTGAGTACCGCCCTGATGTGCATGCGAGCCCTGGGATTGACGGATACATCCACTTACCAGAGAAGCGTCAGTAACGGTAAGGGTATTATCACCATTGACATCATTGCATGGCATTACGCTTTGCTGAGCCGTAATATCAATAAGGTACATATCAATATCAATATCATCCCGCAAACTGTCAATGTTAAGGTCACCACGTACCCGCGAACCATTACAATTTCCCATACAATCGTTAACGGCCAAACCGAAAGTATCTCCGGCGCAATCAATAATGGGCTGACAATTGGGAAGTATCACAAAAGAGGGGACATTGGCTGTATCACGGGTAATATTGATACATACCGCTGCTACATTGTTATCAAAGCGCTGCTCCTGTCGTCCGAGTTTATCCGGATCCTGATCCCAGTTTACACGCACCACGAGTGTATAACGGCCGGCAGGGATATTGGTGATATCGAGCCACTGACAAGCGAGTCCGGCACCATAAATGTCGGCACAACCGGCAGAAATACCCATGTTACCACAACTGTATTTTGCCGTACCTCCAAAACACTGTAAATCGAGGACGCAGAATCCATTTTTAAATCCGGCCTGCAAGGGAACTCCCAGCGTATCGTAAATGTTATACATCGCGTAGCCTGCATAATGCCAATGGCCATGGCACTGATCAAAAACGAATTGAGAATTTCCGGTGGCAGGTTGCCCGATGTAATAATCCGCATCGCCAATGTTGGCTATACGCGTACTGAAATTAATCACATTTCTGGCTCCGTAGCCTGACAAACACCCTTCACCGATCAGGCAAACATCGTTTCCATTCACCACACCCATATTCAGTGAGTTAATAAGCGTATTTCCATCTACCACCAAATCAGGACCTGAATTACAATTAGGATCACCCGGATAGATGCAATTGCCATTGCTGACAGTAGCGATGGGATTGTAATTACAGGCAGCGGGATCCATACACCCTACAATAGGTCCGGCATAGGTAATCTGCCATACGATACTGTCATTACTACAGGTGGAGTCACCCCCCACCCTGATATAATAGGTTTGCCCGGATTGTAATCCCGCCGGGATGAAGGCCTGGATACCGCAGGTACTGTCATTGTAATAAATAGTGCCGGCCATATCATTGTTCCAGACAAGTCCGTTGCAGTGATCATATATCCAAAGCCGTGTGTCGCAACTATTGGAAGGAAAACAGGTAGAAACATTATAAGTGCCCGTAGAGTCAGGCGAAAAGGTATACCAGATGCTGCTGCCATAGGAAGTGCTAAGGGTGTCTTCATATGCTGCCAGCGCGCTTCCGCAATGAGTACCGGGAGGACAATTTAGATAGCTGAATTCATTGTAAGTGAACTGTCCGCCCGCTGCCTGAATGGTACCATTGAGATAAACCGCGTAAAAACCATTGCCGAAGTTACAGCAGATGCCATCGCCATAAGTATCACGGATTTCAAATATCAGGCAAATACCAGTGGGAACACAAACGGTATCACCTGTTGAACCGCCTGAATCAAGGATATTTCCTGACAGATCTTTGAGCGACCAGGAAGTTTCGGAAGGATAATTGTCCGGCTGTATAACGACAATGACTTCATCGTAACCGGCCTGACATTGACTATACAGAGACCATGGCTTTAGTAATAAAACCAACAGTAACAGTATCATTTTTTTCATAATCAACGCGTATTTTATGGATGACTAAAGATAGGGATAAATATTATGCGGACCCCTAAATCCCAACCGTTTGAAAATTGTGTCTTTCAAACACTTATTAATCCGGTGACAGAAACGTCAGCACTTAACCCGGTATATACCTGCCAAAGATCATGTTGTAATGGTTGCAGAGAAGAGGGCTTACCGTTAACTTAGTAAAAAAATTAAGAAAATGAAATCCCTCAAGCTGCTGCTTCTCTTTCTGCTGTCATTTACCCTTACCGCTTTGAAAGCCCAGGAAAAGAAAACCACTGAACAACAGGATTACCATAAAATACCTGTATGGATAGAAATGATGGAAGACCCACAGGTGAATTATTATACTGCCGTAAAAGCATTTGATATGTTCTGGGAAGGAAAGATCGAGCCGGAAGAAGAGGGAGAACTGATCACGGAGGGCAGGATCACAACTGAACAGGCAGATAGTATGCGTTCTGCCAGAGCCGCCTGGTCGCAAGCGCAAAGAAATGAATACGAAAATCTAAAATACCAGTTCAAACGCTTCAAGGACTGGAAGCGAACGGTCTTCCCCTTTGTTCAAAGTGACGGCAGAATCCTCTCTGAGCAGGAGCGTTTGGAGATTTGGCAGAAGGAGCAACCGAGGAAAGATTAAACAACGTATCAACTCATTCGTAAACAGCACCCGCTTAAAAATAAAATGAATAAAATTACCACCTTCCTCCTCTTCATTTTTCTTACCAATAGCTTCTCTTCCCCGGCACAGACCGCCAGCTGGACTCCTGTGGCTCCCGCCTATTTCCCCACCAATGTCAGCGGACAAATACATGGTATCAGTCGTATCAGCCAGATGAAATTTCATCCCACAGATACCAATAAATTGTATGCGGTCAGTGCACGCGGCGGACTGTTCATCAGTAGTAATGGTGGCAACAACTGGACGATTGCTCCGGGGTGCGACATTCTGCCGGGCATGCGTCTGGCTTCTGTTTGCATTGATCATACCAATGATCAGATTTTATATCTCGGCACCGGCGACCATAACTACTATTATAATGGTAGTGGCGTTTATAAATCTACAAATGGCGGAACGACCTTTACCGCAACATCACTGACATCTAAATTAGTTGTGGAAATGGCCATGGATCCGACAAACAATCAGGTGATCGTTGCTGCAACCAACGCCGGGATTTATAAAACCACCAACGGCGGCTCATCCTGGTCTTTAAAAACGGGGGCTATTGCATTTGATGATATGAAGGAGAAGAGACCGGGGTCGAGGGTTTTGTACGCGGCTACACGCGACTCGGCCTTCTTCCGGTCTAATGACTTCGGCGATACATGGACGCAAATCAATAACGGTATCGTCTTACCGCCGGGAGTGACCACAGGGAGCGGATGCAGAATTGCCGTGACGCCGGCTGACACGAACATCGTTTATCTGGGCATGGTGAGTAGTGGTGGCTTGCTCTATAAATCAGTGGATGGTGGCAGCACATTCACTGCCATTAAAACAAGTTCTCCCCCTTACCTCACCTACTACACCAATGATCCCGGTGACGTAGGGCAGGGAGATTATAATTTTTCCATTGGTGTGGACAGAACCAATCCGAATATCATTTACCTTGTAGCCCATGCCGTCTGGAAATCAACCGATGGAGGCTTTACCTGGTCCCAGCTTACCAACTGGTGGGCAAAGGTTCATACCGACATGCATCAGATCATCACCAGTCCGCATAACAACACGAAACTCTGGAACATGAACGATGGCGGTGTCTGGCTGAGTACCGACGGCGGGAATAACTGGGTACCCAAGAGCGATGGCATCTACGGATATGAAATCTATCATGGCTATACCAGTCCGACACGCAAAGACATGATGAGCATCGGCACTCAGGACAATGGCGAACTCTACTACCAGAATTCAGGAACAGGATGGTTTTGCAACCGGGGAGGAGACTGGTCGTCGAAATGCGCCTTTGATTATTTTCCGAACAGTCAGCGTGTATATTATTACAGCAATGCCCGACGCAGAAATGTCACAGGCGGAGAAAGCACATTCGGATTACCGGTGAGCAGTTACAGAGATATCGCCTTCTATCGCGGTCAACCCAATATCGCCTTTGTGGGAGACTCAAATGTTTTCCGAACCATCAATCTCAGCGCGACTACCCCTGCATGGACCACCATCTCCTCCTTTAACAAGAGAATTTCCGCTCTTCATGTCTCCCAGTCGGATTCCAACAGAGTGTATGCCATCACTAACGACCAGTTCATCTATGTAAGCACCAATGCCATGAGTGCTTCGCCGACGTTCACGCAGTATGCATTGCCCTATGCTACCAATAATGCTGCCGGAATTGTTTCCGTGAAAGGAAATCCAAATACTTTGTATGCCATTATGAATACGCGGATTTATAAATCTATAAACAATGGCGCCACCTGGACCAATATCACTTACAACCTTCCTTCGGTGAATTATCTTGATCTGATCACTGATGATTTTTATCCCGCGGATGAACTCATGATCGTTGCCGGAGGAAATAATTCCATTTATTTTAAACTCGGCGCACATACCAGCTGGACACTCTTCAATCAACAATTACCGAGTCGCACCACCATCAATGATATCTGCATCTTTGATGACGGCACCAACAACTCGGTGCTGCGGGTTTCTACCTACGGAAGAGGAATGTGGGAAACACCTATCAGTAGCCTTCGCTCCATCAACGCCGCGTTCACAGCAAACACCAACACGCCTTGCAGCGGCGACTCTGTTCAATTCAGTGATCTAAGTACCGGCAATCCTACCTCCTGGCTATGGAGTTTTCCCGGCGGGTCTCCTTCTTCTTCCAATTTACAAAACCCGAAAGTTAAATACACCGGCACCGGCCTCTTTTCGGTTACACTTACCGTTAGTTCATTGGGCGGGAGCAACACCATCACGAAAAACAATTACATTTCTACTATCGGACAAGCCATCCCGATAACGGAAGACTTTGAAGGCACCCTTTTTCCACCTTCGGAGTGGACCAATTTAGACGGCGGGAATGATGGTAAAATGTGGACACGCACAGGACAAGCGAGCGGCTTTGGTAACGGCAGCGGATCCATGCTCTTCGCGAATTACACCCTGGATTCCTACGGTGCACGAGATGAAGTCATCACAAAACGGTATGATCTGAATGGGTTTGGAAACTATCAATTGAAATTCGATGTCGCGCATCAACTGTACAGTACCAGTCCACAATACCTCGACTCCCTCTCCGTCCTACTTTCTTCCGATTGCGGGCAAAGCTATTCCGGCATCTATGTAAAACCCGGTACGACACTCGCAACAGTACCCGGAACCGGAGGCTACTTCACACCAACGGCCTCACAATGGAGAACAGATTCTGTCGACATCACATCGTTTGGTGGTGAAAACATCCAACTCTCCTTCATGAACCATGGACATTATGGCAACAATATTTATGTGGACAACATCAAAATTGAAGGATTCAACCCTTTTGTAACACTGAATCTCAAATTATATTTTGAAGGCTATTACAATCCGGGTACAAATCTGATGAATGCAGTGAGCAATCCCGGTGGTAGTCCAACGGTTGCGGATACCATCGCAGTAAGTCTGGCATCTACCACTGCTCCTTATACCATTTTGTACACTGATGAAGATGTTGTCCTTACGGATGGCAATGCCAGCATGCACTTTCCTATTGCCGCATTGAACAACTCTTTCTATGTGGTTGTCAAGCATCGCCATGCGCTTGAAACATGGAGCAAGGCACCTGTACTCTTCAACACCGCTTTTAAAACACTGGATCTGACACAGTAAACGTAAGGCCTTTCCTGTTAAAAATGAATTGTTGAATAGTTTGAAGTTCATGAGATTCTGACAGTTGTCAACGATTGTACTATCCGGAATAATTTGCCCGTGTATTTACACTATTTTTGTTGAATGAATACTTACCTCGACCAACTCAACGAAGTGCAGCGTGAAGCGGTGAAGCAGACAGATGGTCCCGTAATGATAATTGCAGGAGCAGGATCCGGAAAGACAAGGGTACTCACCTACCGCATTGCCTACCTGATTGAGCAGGGGAATGACCCTTTTAACATCCTTGCCCTTACCTTCACCAACAAGGCGGCACGTGAAATGAAAGAAAGGATTTCCAAAGTGGTGGGCAATGAAGCGCGGAATTTATGGATGGGTACTTTTCACTCCGTATTCGCACGAATCCTCAGGATAGAGGCGGATAAAATCAATTATACGCCGAACTTCACCATTTACGATACCGACGATAGTAAAAGCCTCATCAGAGACATCCTCAAAGAACAGAACCTGGATGATAAAATTTACAAACCCTCTACTGTACTTCAACGGATATCTTCGGCAAAAAACAATCTTTTCAACTGGAGAGAATACCAGGAGAACGGAGAGCTGACCAGAGACGATCAGGCGAGCGGAAAACCCAAACTGGGCCTGATATTCGAGTTGTACAGCAAGCGCTGTTTCAAAGCCGGTGCCATGGACTTTGATGACATCCTGTACAATACCTGGAAACTATTCCAGGAACATCCGGATGTACTGTACAAGTATCAGATTAAGTTCAAATACGTGATGGTGGATGAGTTTCAGGACACCAATTTCGCGCAGTATATAATCGTCAAAAAATTATCGGCGGTGCATCAGAATATTTGCGTAGTGGGTGATGACGCGCAGAGTATTTATGCCTTCAGGGGCGCCAATATTCAGAACATATTAAACTTTGAACGCGACTTCCCCGAAATCAAAACTTTTAAGCTGGAGCAAAATTACAGAAGTACAAAAACCATTGTTCAGGCGGCAAATTCAGTCATCACTTTTAACAAGAACCAGTTAAAGAAGGAAGTATGGACCGAAAATCACCACGGTGAAAAGATAAAACTGCTGAAAGCCATCAGTGATAATGAGGAAGGAAATCAGGTTGCCCTGAGCATCTTTGAAGAGAAGATGAACCGGAAACTCCTGAATAAAGATTTTGCCATCCTCTACCGGACCAACGCACAAAGCCGCTCCATGGAAGAAGCCCTCCGACGGAGGAATATACCTTACAGGGTGTATGGCGGCCTTTCTTTCTATCACCGAAAGGAAATTAAAGACCTGCTGGCCTACTTCCGGATGGCGGTAAATCCACTGGACGAGGAAGCGATGAAACGTATCATCAATTATCCCGCCAGGGGAATTGGCAAAACCACGGTCGACAGGCTGATTGTACATGCCGCGCAGGAAAATGTTGCGGTGTGGGATGTACTGCAGAACATCCACGAATTCAAGGCCGGTATCAACAGCGGCATCCGTGATAAGGTAGCCGAGTTCGCGGTGATGGTCCGCAGCTGGCAGGTGATGCTTCCTACCCACAGCGCTTACGAACTGGCAAGTCATATCGCGTCAGCATCAGGACTGCTTAAAGAACTGTACAACGACAGGACCCCGGAAGGTGTCAGCCATTTTGAAAACGTACAGGAATTGCTGAACGGTATCCGGGAATTCAGCGAAAACGGTAAGATCCCGCTCGAATCCCCCTCCGCCGAACAGGAACTGCCGGCCCTGCGCAGCCTCGACCTTTACCTGCAGGACATCGCCCTGCTTACGGATGCCGACAATGAAAAAGACGGAGACAATGACAAGGTTTCACTCATGACCATCCACAGCGCCAAAGGTCTGGAGTTTAAAAACGTTTATGTGGTGGGTATGGAAGAAAATCTCTTTCCCAGTCAGATGAGCGTACATTCACGCAGCGAACTGGAAGAAGAAAGAAGGCTTTTTTACGTGGCCATCACCCGGGCGGAAGAGAAACTCACCCTGTCACTGGCCGCAACCCGCTTCCGCTGGGGCAATCTCATTATGTGCGAACCCAGCCGTTTCCTCGATGAAATTGACAGCGCCTGCCTGGAGACAATCCCACAAAAAGGGGAAGCCCTGTTTGACCAGGACGATGAAAGAGGCGGATGGTCCAGCTACGGGAACAGTGGTAAAAGCTTCAAGGGCAATACCAGGCCTTCCCGGTACGGGCCGGCAAAGCCTAAAGAGTCCACGGCGAAAAGCCATCCACCGGTAACCACCCCATCCTCTAACAGCGGTGCCATACCGAAAGGTTTTAAAAAAATGAATCTGGCGCAGGCATCACCGTCCACAGGAAATTTTATCGCCGACGACCCTTCAAAAATAACCCTGGGTGCCTACGTTGAACATCAGCGTTTTGGCCGCGGGCAGGTGATTTCACTGGAAGGCAGGCCACCGGAAAACAAAGCTACAATCCTCTTTGACGGGCAGGGTCAAAAGCAATTGCTGCTGAAATTCGCGAAACTCAGGGTGGTTGAATAAACTTTGGGTTATTTACGCACCCCACCCGCAACACCTTTTACTTTTCAGATTCTTATGAAAACATCATTGAGGGGACTCGCCAATCAGCTTGAAACGTGTTAAAAACCTGAAAGGCGGGAGGGTAATTTATGTCGTTATATTCCTTACCTTTGACCATTATAAAAGTATTTCCATTCTATAGCATGCAATATAATACCTCCAGAAAAGCACTCATTATTTCAGAATACGGCCGCTCCATTCAGGAAATGGTGGAATACGCTGTTCAACTCGAAGACCGCGATGAAAGATCAAAGGCAGCTAAGACCATCGTCAATGCCATGGCGGTTTTAAATCCGAGCCTCCGTGAATTTTCCGACTATAAACATAAGTTATGGGATCACATGTATATCATCTCTGATTTCAAACTGGATTGTGATTCACCTTTTCCAATGCCCGATAAAGACCTTACGCATGTAAAACCTTCGCCACTGCCTTATCCTCAGAAAAACATAAAACTGAGACATTATGGCAGCACGGTTGAACTCATGATCAAGGAAGCGCTGAAGATGGAAGAAGGACCGGAACGCCAGCAGGTGGTAGAAGCCATCGCTAATTTTATGAAGATGAGCTATCTTACCTGGAACCGTGACTCTGTTGATGATGAAGTAATACGTGAACAACTACGGGAATTTTCAGGAGGCAAGCTGGAGATCCGTGAGGACATGAAACTCACCAACAGGTTTATCGACTTAAGGGAAGCCGACAGAAGGAATAAAAAGAACAATACCCTCAGAAAACGTAATCCCAGCAATGGATACAGCCGTGGCAAATAATCCCGCCGAAACAACACAACTTACCGGAGGCAGCTTTGAAATTACCGGGGGCTGCAAATTACAGGGTTCCATTGAACCGCAGGGGGCAAAAAACGAAGCGCTGCAGATTCTTTGTGCCGTACTTCTTACACCGGAAGAATGCCTTATTGAAAATGTACCGGAAATCCGCGATGTCATCAAACTGATTGAACTCCTTGGGAAAATGGGCGTGCAAACAGAAAAAATAGCTCCGAATACTTTTTCCTTCCGCGCGCAAAACATCGACCTCAGCTACCTTGAAACAAAAGAATTCGCCAAGCTGGGTGCCGCATTGCGCGGTTCGATTATGATCATCGGACCACTGTTGGCACGCTATGGGAAAGCAGCCATTCCCCGGCCGGGCGGAGATAAAATCGGTCGCCGCCGCCTCGACACGCATTTCATCGGCTTTCAGAACCTGGGAGCAAAATTTGACTTTGACAGCAATGATAATTTTTACAGGGTTGATGCGCAACACCTCAAGGGAACCTACATGCTTCTCGATGAAGCATCGGTAACCGGCACCGCCAATATCGTGATGGCAGCTGTGATGGCTGAAGGTACCACTACGATTTACAATGCTGCCTGTGAACCCTACCTGCAGCAGTTGTGCAAAATGCTGAATGCCATGGGAGCAAAAATAAGTGGCATTGGTTCCAATTTACTTGTCATCGAAGGGGTAACTTCGCTAAAAGGAACCCGGCACCGCATCCTGCCTGACATGATTGAAGTGGGCTCCTTTATCGGGCTGGCAGCCATGACCCAAAGCGAGCTGACCATAAAAAATGTGGGCCTCAAACATCTTGGTATCATCCCTTCTACATTTCAGCGATTGGGAATAAAGATGGAATTCAGGGACGATGATATTTATATCCCTGCCCAGGAACTTTATGAAATAGACACCTTTATTGACGGGTCTATTCTGACGATTGCTGACCAGATCTGGCCCGGCTTTACGCCCGACCTGCTGAGCGTAATCCTGGTTACCGCCACACAAGCCAAGGGAACCGTTCTCGTTCACCAAAAAATGTTTGAAAGCCGGCTCTTCTTTGTTGACAAACTGATTGATATGGGTGCCCAAATTATTCTTTGCGACCCCCACCGCGCTACCGTGATCGGGCTGGCACGTAAACACCCGCTGAAGGGCATACAAATGACCTCACCCGACATTCGCGCCGGGGTAGCCTTGCTGATTGCTGCCATGAGCGCCAAAGGAAAGAGCGTCATTCATAATATTGAGCAAATTGACAGAGGGTATGAACGCATCGATGAGCGGTTAAATGCCCTGGGCGCCCAGATAAAAAGAATATAATCGTCCGGGATTTCCCCACCTTCCTGATTCTTTATAAGCAGCAGGTCAAATAGCCTGAGATGCGTCTGATCTGTTTATCATTAATTGGCTGAAATTCATTGAAAAATTAACTGATTATTTCTATTTGGTACTATTTTTGCCATTCCTCCGCGTCTTAACTGAAAACATCTTAAAGCAATATGAAAAAAATCACTATTCTGCTGGGCTTCAGCGGTTTCTTAGCTCTGGCAGCTATCTCACTTTCCTCTTTCACAAAAGGATCACAAGGTTCAACGGGTACCGCGGTGGGTAACAAAGCCATCGATCTGGCATTCACCAGTCCCGAAGGCAAAACCATTGCGCTCAGTTCCCTCAAAGGTCAAATGGTGCTTCTTGATTTCTGGGCCAGCTGGTGCGGACCCTGCAGAATGGAAAATCCACATGTTGTTGCAGCCTACCTGAAGTACAAAGACCAGAAATTTAAAAATGGAAAAGGCTTTACCATTTACAGTGTAAGCCTCGATCAGAATAAAGAAGCTTGGATCAAGGCCATTGCGAAAGATAAGCTGGAATGGCCCTATCATGTAAGCGATCTGGGAGGATGGCAGTCGAAACCGGCAGCTATGTATGGGGTCAATTCAATACCTGCCAACTACCTGATAGACGGAAACGGTGTTATCATTGCCCGTCAACTCAGAGGTGCGAATCTCGAAGCAACCCTCGAATCCCTGCTCGCGAAAAGCAGTGCCTCCGCACCTGATAAATCAAAAGAAACAAAATAATCAGGCGGGTAAAGTAAAATACTCCCTTCAAACCATCTAATTATAAGAGGCTGTCTCAAAAGGACAGCTTCTTACTTTATGTAAATACTGCCAATTTGTCTACTATTGCAGGATGGCAGTATTTTTGTTTCGGCCCAAAAAATTCATGAATATCAGAAACCTATTTAGTAACAGAAAAGCGATGAGCCAGGAAACGGAAAAACAGAGTGACTTAAACGATAACCCTATTGCCGAAGAAATCAAACGTTCGTCAGAAGCAGAAGCTTCAGAACAAAAGCCCCTTGAGGAAGATCCTGTAGGAAAACTGGAGAAGGAAATCAAAGAATTAAAAGACAACCACCTGCGCCTGTACGCCGAATTCGAAAATTATAAAAGGAGAAGCAGCAAGGAAAGAGTGGATTTGATAAAAAATGCCAGCGCCGACATCAGTGCCTCCCTCCTACCGGTAATCGATGATTTTGAAAGGGCTATCAAGGCGATGAGCCCTGCCACAGATCCGGCTTTAAAGGAAGGCATAGTGTTAATACACCAGAAACTCCTGAGCAGCCTTGAGCAAAAAGGACTCAAAGCCATGGATTCACTCGGAAAAGAATTTGATGTGGAACTCCATGAGGCCATTACTAAAATACCGGTTGACAATCCCGCCATGAAGGGTAAAATCGTAGATGAAATAGAAAAAGGATATTGGCTCAATGAAAAGGTAATCCGCTACGCAAAGGTAGTGGTAGGCAGTTAGGAGAATAACACATGGCAAAAAGAGATTATTACGAAGTATTAGGAGTCGCGAAAAACGCTACGGAAGCAGAGATCAAGAAAGCCTACCGGCAGTTGGCACTCAAGTTCCACCCCGATAAGAACCCCGGGGATAAAACGGCGGAAGATAAATTTAAAGAGGCCGCGGAAGCGTATGAAGTATTAAGCAATCCTGAAAAGAAAAGCAGGTACGACCAGTTCGGCCACAGTGGCATGGGCGGCAATGGCGGATTTGGCGGTCAGGGGATGAACATGGAAGATATCTTCAGCCAGTTCGGAGATATTTTTGGTGGCGGCGGAAATCCCTTCGAAAGCTTTTTTGGCGGTGGGGGCGGCGGACGCGGCGGCAGGAGAACTGTTAACCGTGGTACCAACCTGCGCATAAAGGTAAAACTGAGCCTCGAGGAAATCGCAAAAGGTACCGAGAAGAAAATTAAGGTTAATAAAAATATCGGTTGTCAGTCTTGTGGCGGATCCGGCGCCCAGGCCGGCTCAGGGGCCTTCTCTACCTGCAATACCTGTAAGGGTAGCGGCCAAATCAGGCGCGTGACAAACAGCTTCCTCGGCCAAATGCAAACCATCACCACTTGTCCTGCCTGTAATGGCGAAGGTCAGACCATTACCGACAAGTGTAAGTCCTGCCATGGTTCGGGGGTGCAGCAAGGAGAAGAAATCATAAGTATCAATATACCACCCGGAGTTGCCGAGGGTATGCAGCTCACCGTTAGTGGAAAAGGAAATGCAGCGGAGCGCGGTGGAATACCCGGCGACTTGCTGATTGTTGTGGAAGAGATTCCACATCCGCAATTGCAAAGAGACGGCGATCATCTGATTTATGATTTATATGTCAGTTTTATTGATGCCGCCCTCGGGGCTTCCGTTGAAGTACCTACGCTGGAGGGGAAGGCAAAAATCAAAATAGAACCCGGCACTCAGGGGGGCAAGGTACTGCGGCTGAAAGGAAAAGGCGTTCCCGCTTTGAATTCATATACACGCGGCGATCTGTTGGTCAACATCAACGTTTGGACGCCCCAGCAATTAAGTTCAGAAGAAAAGAAAACTCTGGAAAAGTTGCGCGATGCCGAAAATTTTAAACCGAAGCCGGGTAAAGGCGACAAGAGTTTCTTTGAGCGGATGAAAGAATATTTCAACTGATCTCACGTACCGGACTCATAAATCCCGGAAAAAAAAAGGTCATCACTGCCATGCATGGGATGACCTTTTTTAATGTAAATAAGTTAAACCCACGCCTGGAAACACCTGCCCTCAGCAAATAACCTATAAAAGCAGTCACTGCTGCCAGGCACCTTCAGCCCAACTGCCCTCCTATCCTGTTAAAAAGGGCACCGGGCCGCCATTCCGTTTTCTTACCAATATACATACGCGTGGATATCCGATAGGGCAAAATACCCCTTACTTTTAAATGATGAATGGCGCTTTGGTTATCAACAGGTATTACCGCGTCCGTCTTTGTTATCAGGCGACGGTTCATCAGCTGTATTCCCGCCTCGTCATCCTCTGCAAGGATCATTCCTTCTCCAAGGCCCGGAAAATATACGCCACGAAGGTTATTGCCCGTGCGGTATACAATGGCGTCACGTAAATATTTCTTCAGCAACAGGCTCCTGTCCTCGCCGGAAACCCTTCTGTCCATTTCAACGATGCGACTGTAATCATTTTCAACAGTATTTCCGGGCATGTCACCATCAGGAACCGCGATATTCAGGTGTACAGAACTAAAATGTTCGTAGATACTATCAGTTATAAAACCAAGGCGCTTGTAGAGCGGATATCCGGCAGGTGTGGCAATCAGGTTAATGGAGGGTCTTTGGTCCCTGTCAACCGAATCAATCAGGTATTTTGTCATCTTCCCACCCAAACCCCTGTTGCGGTAATCCGGATGCGTGATAATGCATGCCAGCCATACCGATTCCGGAAAAGTAATGCTGGCCCCCAGGGCTACAATTTTATCTTCAAAAACCATTTTTACCGGATGCATATTTTCATTTGACAGGAAGAAGGTAAAACGGGGTACCAGGTCACCCCAGCCTTCCGGCTCCAGCGGCTTCAGCAATCCCAGGTCGTCACTTTCAAAATTTTGAATATGCATAACGAATCAAAATTACACAGAATTCACAGCTTTCAACCAGCGCCCCGGTATCACCTTCCCTTCAGGATAAGCATCTTTCAGCTCACCGCCTGCTGCATGTTGACGCTGATTTAACCAAGACGGATGGAAGATAACCAACACCAGGTTACAGCCATGTAACTGAACCTTCAAATTCATTACCTTTGAAATGGAAAAATCATTTTATGCAAAAAATTACACTCGACAGTCATTTTGAAAAATACAATTCATTTGAAGAATTAAGCGATGCGGACAAGCTGTTGATGGAGGAAGCCAGGAAGGCGGCCCTTGACGCCTACGCTCCCTATTCCCGCTTTCACGTGGGGGCTGCCGTTTTACTGGAAAATGGAATCATTGTGCGTGGAAGTAACCAGGAAAACGCTGCCTACCCCTCAGGGCTTTGCGCCGAGCGCGTAGCCCTGTTCGCTGCAGGGGCGCAACATCCGGGTAAGAAAATTATCGCCATTGCCATTACCGCATTTCCCGAAGGTCATAAAACCCCTTCCGTACCCATCAGTCCCTGCGGCGACTGCCGGCAGGTGATGGCAGAATATGAACACCGCTACGCGCATTCGATACGCCTTATCATGGAAGGAGGGCATGGTACTTATATCGTATCCGATTGCGTTGCCCAGTTGCTTCCTTTTCTGTTCAGCGGAGACGCTTTAAAGTAAAGCTAAGTAGCCATTTTTCCGGAAAAATCTCCCTTCCATTTTGCGAAAATTATCCAAAACACCACTACCTGGTTTTCGCTATGCCCGGCAAGACCTTGCAGCCTATTGAAAAGTAATTCCGGAATACATCCATCTGAACTTTACTAAATTTTTATATTTCAGTATGTTACAAATAATTTATTGAGGAGGCCGGGCGAATTTTCCTGAAAGGTATTTGTAGGAGAGTTACCCCCGCTTTCCTTATTTTTGCCGCTATGGATACAGCCACCAAGACGAAGAAGACGAAACCCAAATACAGCGCCGGGCAATACCTGAAATGGTATGAAGACATGCAACTGATGCGACGTTTTGAAGAGCGGGCCGGTCAGTTGTATGGCATGCAAAAGATCAAAGGATTTTGCCATTTATACATTGGTCAGGAAGCCGTTGTTGCGGGAGCTATGAGTGTATTGAAGCCTGAAGACGCGATGATAACCGCCTACCGTGATCATGCACATGCCCTTGGTAAAGGGATCAGCGCCCGTGAAGTAATGGCGGAATTATTTGGGAAGATCACGGGATGTTCGAAAGGCAAGGGGGGATCGATGCACATGTTTTCAAAAGAGAAAAGATTTTTTGGGGGACACGGTATTGTGGGGGCACAGATTCCACTGGGAGCAGGTATCGCCTTCGCCGAGAAATACAATAAAACAGGAAACATCTGTGCCTGCTATTTTGGTGATGGCGCCGTACGGCAGGGAGCCCTGCATGAAGCCTTCAATATGGCCATGCTGTGGGAGTTACCTGTTGTTTTTATTGTAGAGAACAATGCATATGCCATGGGCACTTCCGTTCAACGAACGTCCAATGTGCATGACTTATACAAAATAGGCCTTGCTTACGATATGCCATCGTATCCTGTTGACGGCATGAGCGTGGAATCGGTGCATGAAGCCATGGAAATGGCGGCAAGGCATGCCCGTGAGAAAGGTCCTGTGTTTCTCGAAATAAAAACGTACCGTTTCAGGGGGCACTCCATGAGTGACCCGGCAAAATACCGCACCAAAGAGGAAGTAGAAAGCTATAAGGCACAGGATCCTGTAGAGATTGTCAGGCAGACGCTGCTGAACCACAAAATGGCATCAGAAGCGGATATAGAAAAAATCAACGAACGCATACATGATATCGTGGAGGACAGTGTAAAATTCGCTGAAGAATCCCCCTATCCGGAATCCGCAGAATTGTTCAGGGATGTATATGTACAGGATGATTATCCTTATATCCGGGACTGAACCCATATCCGTCGCATATAAGAATTAGCGACACTATCCGGTATTAACACAAACAGCAACATCAAAATAAAAGCAAAAATACTATATGGCAGAGATCGTAAGGATGCCTAAAATGTCGGATACAATGACCGAAGGGGTGGTTGTAAAGTGGCACAAGAAAGTAGGTGACCCTGTAAAAAACGGTGACCTCATCGCTGAAATCGAAACCGACAAGGCTACCATGGAATTTGAATCTTACCAGGCCGGAACTTTGCTTTACATTGGTATTGAAGAGGGCAAAGCTGCTCCTGTTGACAGTGTCCTGGCCATACTGGGCAAGGCAGGTGAAGATTACAAAGAACTGCTATCCAAAGAAGAGGCCATCAATGCTTCCGCGGCCGCAGCACCCCAAACTGTCACCGCCGGCAAGGCAACGGAAGCGGCGCCCCCCCTTTCCGCGGCTCCTGTCAGTGCCGCTCCTGCAAGTACACCACCGGTTCCTCCCAGACAGATTTCAACGCCGGCTGTGCAGGAAATCATAAGTTCACACAACGGAAGTGACCGACAGAAAGCTTCCCCCCTGGCACGGCGCCTGGCCGCAGAAAAAGGCATCGACCTTGGCATGCTCAAAGGCAGCGGTGAACACGGGCGCATTGTGAAGCGTGATATTGACTGGTTTAAGCCGGGAACAGTGGTGCAATCAAGTGCCTTACAGGCATCGGCCGTCACCAAAGAAAGCTTCGAAGAGGTAACGGTATCGCAGATGAGAAAAACCATCGCCCGACGCCTTGGAGAAAGTAAATTTACCGCCCCTCACTTTTATCTTACGCTTGATATTGACATGGACGAAGTAATCCGTGCGAGGGAAAGCATTAACCAGGTGACGCAGGTAAAAATCTCTTTTAATGATTTTGTGGTAAAAGCCGCCGCCGCCGCGCTGAGGCAGCATCCCGCAGTAAATTCCTCCTGGCTGGGTGACCGCATCCGGTTCAACCATCACATCAATATTGGTGTCGCCGTAGCGGTTGATGAGGGATTGCTGGTTCCTGTTGTCCGGTATGCCGACAGCAAAACACTGTCGCAAATTGCAACAGAAGTAAAAGCGTACGCCCAAAAGGCGAAAGACAAAAAACTGCAGCCCCAGGACTGGGAAGGAAATACATTTACCATTTCCAATCTGGGTATGTACAACATAGAAGAATTTACGGCGATTATCAACCCTCCTGACGCCTGCATCCTCGCCGTTGGCGCCATTAAACAAGTGCCGGTGGTAAAAAATGGAATGGTACAGCCCGGAAATGTGATGAAAGTGACCTTAAGCTGCGACCACCGTGCGGTGGATGGCGTTGTTGGATCAAAATTCCTGAATACGTTCAAGGCATTGATGGAAAATCCGGTGGTATTACTGGGCCAGGGAAATATCTGATTCCGGTTACCAATACCTCCTGCACGGACCTTTATCGCGGGAGAAAGAATAAAACACCGTAACGGTGCAAGGCTTTCTTTTCCTACTCCGCATACATTCTGTCGATGAGCGCTTTATTTGCTTCAAGAATTACTTTCCGTTTCAGGCTCAGCTTTGGAGTCATCTCTCCTTTATCAATGCTCCATTCGCGCGGTAATAATTCTATTTTTTTAATGGTTTCATAGGAGCCGAGGCCTTCGTTTACTGCGTTGACCTCTTTCATCACACGGTTCTTCACCCGTTCAATGCTGATGAGCGCTTCATGTGTAGCAGGAACAGGAATCTGTTTTCGTTCACACCATTCCTTGAGAAAAGGAAAGTTAGGAACTATCAGGGCTGCGGCAAATTTGCGGTTTTCACCAATTACCATCACCTGTTCAATGAAGCGTGATTCCTTCAGTTTGTTTTCAATGATTTGCGGAACAATGTATTTCCCGCCACTGGTTTTAAAAATTTCCTTCTTCCTGTCCGTAATTTTAAGATACAGACCTTCTTCCATCTCCCCGATATCACCGGTATGGAGCCAACCGTCCTGATCAATCATTTCGGCGGTGAGATCAGGGCGCTTATAATAGCCCAGCATCACATTAGGACCTTTACAGAGTATCTCCCCATCTTCGGCTATGCGTAGGGTTACCTTATCAATGGGTTTTCCGACTGTACCAAACCTGAGCCCTCCCGGTTTCAGCGTATTTACGGTAATAACAGGGCTGGTTTCCGTAAGGCCATATCCCTCCAGGATGGGGATGCCCGCTGCCCAGAAAACCCGGGCCAGCCTCGGCTGCAAGGCAGCACCTCCTGAAACCGCCGCTTTTACCCTGCCTCCAAGTGCCTCCTGCCATTTACTGAAGATCAGCCTGCGGGCAATCTTCAGCTGCCATTCATACCATGGCCCGTTGGCATTGTTGATTTCATACCTGAGTCCCAACCCGACTGCCCAAAAAAATAATTTCTTCTTCAGCCCTGTCAGTTCTGTACCTTTGGCTATGATACGGTCATACACTTTTTCAAAAAGCCGCGGTACACATCCGAATATTTCAGGTTGCACTTCCTTCAGATTATCGGCTACCTTATCTATACTTTCGGCATAATAAATACTCACACCAAGATACATATACAAATAACTAAGTACCCTTTCATACACATGGTTGAGCGGAAGAAAACTGAGCGCCCTGCTGTTTCTGTCAACCGGAGCGAGGTCTTGTGCTGCAAGCAACTGACTGATAATATTGTTGTGCGACAACATGACCCCCTTGGGAAAACCGGTTGTGCCGCTGGTATACAAGAGGGTAGCCAGGTCATTTGTCTGAATGCCTTCACAAATTCCCTGTACCTGATGCGGATCCGGCTTTGCGCTTCCAAGCTCCGTAACTTCCGTCCAATGGGTCTTACCGGGAATATGGTCAAAGCAATACATTCCCTTCACCCCCGGCATATCCTGCACAACCAGCTCCACTTTTTCCCATAGCTCAGCGCTTGAAACAAACACAAATTTTACTTCTGCATCATGAAAAATAAAACGCAAATCTTCGGCACTTATGGTCGGATAAACGGGTACGTGGATGCAGCCGGCCATCATCATGCCCATATCAAGAAAATTCCACTCGGGACGGTTGTTACTCAAGGTAGCGATCTTATCCCCTTTTTTCACTCCCAGCGCCAGCAAGCCATAAGCAAGCAGTTCAGCCTGTTTGATAAATTCAAGCGCGCTTACCGTTTGCCATTGCCCGTTAACTTTAGAGGCAAGCGCATCCGGCTTGTCAGCATACAATTCACGATAGCGATCTAATAAGTCGAACAAACGGGTTACGGACATAATCTGAAATGATTTAGCTTTAGGTCAAATATACTGACGCTACGGTAATTTCCGAAATGCGGACTAAAGAAAAAAGAAAATGCCATTTGCAACAGAATTCAGTCGTTTATACAATTTAAGGGTTCCCGTCATCATGGCTCCCATGTTCCTTGTATCCAACGAAGCCATGATGAAGAGTGCCATGCGTTCAGGCATCATCGGAACGTTTCCCACGTTAAATTTCCGGAAAGAGGGGGAACTGAAAACATTACTGGAAAACCTCAACCGATATAAAGAAGAAAACAACTGCAGGGGCAGTTATGGGGTTAATCTCATTGTACAGCAAACGAACCCGCTTTACAAAACCCACCTGGAGCAGTGTGTCGCTGCAAAAGTTCCCTTTTACATTACCAGCCTGGGAAATCCCGCAGAAGTAATTACCGCGGCACACAGTTACGGGGCGAAGGTATTTTGCGATGTCACCAACCTTGAACATGCTGAAAAATGCGCGGGATTAAAGTGCGATGGATTTATTGCCGTGTCGCAGGGAGCTGGTGGGCATGCGGGGCCCTTTCCTCAGAGTGTTCTTGTACCGGCGCTCCTAAAAGCATATCCGCACATCCCCGTCATTGCAGCAGGCGGTATTGCCACCGGAGCAGGAATACTCTCGGCGCTGGCACTGGGAGCCGCCGGAGTAAGTATCGGCACACGTTTTATCGCGTCAACAGAAGCCCGGGTGAGCGATGAATATAAAAACGCGATTGTAAATTCAGGCATGGGCGACATCATGATGACTGACCGTATATCAGGAACCCCCTGCGCAGTTATCAGCACCCCCTATGCTAAGAAAATCGGGCCCCGGCAAAACCCCTTTGAAAGGTGGATGAGCAATCATCCCAGCACCAAAAAATATTTTAAAATGCTCGTACAACTAAAAGGGATGGGGAAATTTGAAAAAGCCGTTAAACCCGGAAATTACAATAACCTATGGGCAGCCGGACAAAGTGTTGAACTCATTTCCGATATCATTTCCTGCGAGGAAATCATAGAACGCCTGAGTGAAGAACTGGAAGCATCGATGCAGGAGCTAACAGGTATGTACCAACGAAACGCTGAAGCGACTACCTGAAATAAATTCATTAAGACACGGCCTGCCTGAACCTTGCCGTAATCTCATCCACCTCAAACCTGAAAAGCGCCACGCCCATGCGATTACAAACGCTGCTGGAAAAAGCAAAAACCTCCCGCACCTCGCGCTATCTGCTCAATTTTGCACTGCGACGGATGATTCCCTTCAACGGGCCACATCAATTTAACATCACTCATGTTAAAGAACAAAGCCTGGTAATAACTGCTCCGTATATCCGAAAAAATAAAAACCATATCAATGGCATTCATGCCTGCGCGCTGGCCACCTTGTGCGAGTATGTCAGCGGGCTCAGCCTGGCGCGCGCCCTTCCGCCGGAACAATACCGGCTTATTCTGAAGTCGATCCATATGGAATACCATTATCAGGGTAAGTGCGCGGTTAGCGCCGAATTCGGAATAAGCCCGGAGGAAACAGCAATTATTAAATCAAGGCTCGAAGCGGAAGAAGCATTACTGAGGCAGTATTCTGTTGCAGTGTACGATGCTGAAAACAAGCACATCTGCAGCGGAACCATTGAGTGGCAGATAAAGCCCTGGACCCATGTCAAAGTAAAAGTGTAATGATCCGGTTTTCATGATCCATGAACGTCACTGCAACGGGAATATCCCCGTAGTGAAGCAACACCCAGTCAGGCGACCAGTAATAAAATCATTTAAATAACTATACCCAGCATTTCGGCAAATGACAAAAGAGCACCTGCCGCATACAGGTAGGCATGGGCAATCTTTGCCTTCAGCGGTTTTTGCCGGCTCATCATCATATCCACTTCATTGACAAACCTCGGCCAGTTAGATGCATTTAACACATCCAGTGCCACGGAAATGGTGGGTGTAACCGAATACGCTGTATGCCACCATCCATTGGGAATGAACATGGTTTCGCCGGGCCCCACTACAAAAGATATGGGAGTTACTTTTGACCAAAGGGGGAATTTATTAAGGTCAGGGTTTTTAATATCAACCAGTGATTTCCAGGGATTGTCGGGATCCGGGTACACATAAGCCGTTTGATCCGGAGGAATTACAGTAAACATTTTCTCCCCGTATAGCTGATTGATATAAGCATGTAAGCCCATGTAATCGTAGTGAATATAAGGGAATTGTCCTCCCGGGCATCCCAGAAAAATTTCCAGTGTATCAGCTCCCCCTAAAAATCCATGCGGCAGCATTCTGCTGTGTGTCCGGTCAGGCAAAGCAAAACTATAACGGGGGCTGATGTCTGGCAAGAGTTCCGGATATTCACTCATTACCTGCAATTTACAGGGGTAAGGAGTAGGATTTTCCTCCGTTGACACCACCATCAGGTCGATGTACTACCCCAATGTAAAATCCTTTCCCTGCACACGTACATTTCGATTGCTGTAATGTTTCTTAAAAAATTCAGGGGTAAATTTCTCCCGGGCGGCCCAATTTCTGGTAGCGTCGCCAAAAACCACGGGCTGGAGAGGAAACAAATGCATTTTAGCGAATTCATCATAGGTCATGCCGTACTTCTTCTCTACAACAATGGATCCTAAACGGGCCAGTTCAACGGTTTTTGGTGCCATTGTACTAGTGTTTTTAAGTTGGATAACTATAATGGGAAGCGAAGGGATCGTTCAAATCAACTTATTTAATTTGGACAGGACCACCCTGGTTCTTTAACTTTGTAAAAATAACCGGAAAAATGATAAAAACAAGCGCAAAGGCCCTGATAATCTTACTGATTTCAACGGCTATATTCACCTATTCATACGGGCAGGAACAAAAAATTTCACCCACCACCGAGGATGAATATGTGATGGGCTCCGTAGGTTATAAAATGTTTATGCAGATGGGGGTTGAATTAAAAGGGGGCTACAAGGTAAAAGACATCAGCGAGTACGAGTATGCTGAGCGCAAAGCGTCTTTCAAAGGACTGTACCGCCCCGGCGAAATGAAGCCCTGCGCCATCATCATGGTTTACACCAAACTCAGGGGAGCGCCGGAATACTATTGCATTCCAACACTTGATGCACCCGAATCCCTATGGGACAAATTCAGGATCAGCCTTGCCGGCGAGACCGATAACAAGCAGGAACAATTACAGTTTTTTGGGTTTGCTTTTGCCAAGGCGATGATGTTTCATTCCCTGCGATGAAATACCGGTTCCTTTTTTTTATCCTGCTCATCTACTTTCCAACATCAGGCCAACAGCCTTTGAAAGAATTTTTCAGACTGAGTGCTGCGGAGAAATGCTGGACCATCACACATCTTTTAAAAGCGAAAAAAGCCTATCGCATTAGCCGCGAAGCAAGGGAGGAAAGTAAACGTATGGTACATCATCCGGCACTCGACAGTTTTGAGCACGGGGGCATGCTGGACGCTTTCCGGCATGCATACTGGATGGCCTGTCTTGGCCGGGAAATAGGCTGCAAAGCGGCCAGGAAACTGGGGCAGGCACATGAAAAAGGAAATTACAGGGATTTTAAAAAAGGGAAAAAAGAAGACGGCGCTTTACAAGATGCAACCGCAGTCATGATGGACCTGCACAACAACGAAGCAGGATTACAGATTGCCCTTGCCAGCAAGCACCATCCTTTGGCAGACATCAGGGAAATGGTGGTTCAGGCAGTGACCGAAGGAAAAATGAAAATCATGAAAAGAGACAGCAACGGAGTCCTCTGTGACTGTGAGGGCAATGCCGTACAAACTGACAAGCGCGGTGCGAACGACTGGCAACTCCCCTATTGCCTGATACCCAGCAACGGCCATTAAAGGCATTCATACATTCATCATACAGCACTCGCCCTGAATTAATATATTTGTTATTCATAATCCCCATGAAAAAAATCACCCTGCTTGCATTACTGCTGTTACCGCTTATAGTATTATCGCAGACCGGAGAAAAAAACGGTATCCGCTTTCGCGCGATTTCATTTGATGAAGCCATAAGCGTTTCAAAAGCCGAAAAAAAGCCCATCTTCCTGCACGCATACGCCTCCTGGTGCCATTATTGTGAATTTATGAATGACAGCGTATATACCGACCCGGCAGTGGCCGACTTTTACAATAAATATTTTGTTTGCATTAAAATGGATATGGAGAAAGAAGGCCGTGAATTCAACAAAAAAATACGGATAAAAAATTTTCCAACCCATGTTTTTTTCGACTTTAACAACGCGGTAATGATGCACCGTTCCGCAGGCCGTAAATACTCGCCAGAGTTTCTCCAATTGGGCAAAGACGCCCTGGACAGCACCAAACAACTCAGGACCTTTGAACGGAAATATTTTGACAAAACGGCCAACATGGAAGAGATCAGCACCTATATGAAAATGCTGGAAAAGGCCGGGCTTGACAACCAGGTTACAATCAACGGTTACCTGTCCGGCTTGTCGGATGCGGAGCTTTTGAAATACGAAAACTGGAGAATTATGTACGATATGTTCCGAGAAGTTGAGATGGCCGCTTTTCAAAGAGTGATGGCACTTCGTGCGGAGTACGCCCGGATATACACTGCCGATAGTATAGAGAATAAGATAATTTCACTGTACAATACAGCATTAATGACGAGGGTACAAAAACTCGACACCCTTGGTTATGCCAACATGATTGAAAAACTTCGGAAATCGGGGTTGGACCTGTCGGAAAAAATCATTGCCTATGCCTCCCTCAACCGGCATAAGATGCGATCGGACTGGAAAAATTACCAGGAGGAAGCTGTTCCCTTCATCGAAAAATATTGCGCAGATGATTACCGTCGCCTTAATGAAGTAGCTTACAACTTTTATGAACGCATAACAAACAAAGAACTTCTTGCAAAAGCCGAAACATGGGCCAGAAAAGCAGTGAGTATCCAGGACAACATAAAAAACAACCATACCCTGGCTTCCCTTTGCTTTAAGATGGGTAAAAAAGAAGCCGCTCTTGAAGCCTGTCAGCATACTATAGTACTTGCGAAGGAAAAGGCTATTGACTATAAACAATCGTTACTGCTGCTTGAAAAAATAGAGCAGTTAAAAAGTTCTGAGTAGCACCTTAGTCTTAACGCCTGTTGCCATCAAAAAATATTTTGGCAGCGAATGCCGGCTTATACGGCTATTTGAACAGGACTTGTGCAATGTCCATTTTGTTGCATTCATCTTAAAAAATCAGAGCAGGTAAATACAGTCCACCATTTCGCTGGGATGGAATGAATCCTCCAATGCAATCACTGTTGATTAAACTTCTTGCGCAAAAGCAATCACATGTCCATCCGGATCGGCGAAATAAACTACCCGATGGCCCCAATCGCGAACTTCCGCAGGGCTTACCATTTTTGCATTGACAGATTGAGCCAACAAGGATGCTGCCTGAATATCGGTCACCAACCAATACAATTCGCATCGCGGAATCCCCAGTCCTTTTCCGGGATCCGGCAGTACCGGCTTCAGCAACTTTGCTATACTTTCATTGGGCATCAAACCCAATTTACAGGTATCAGATAATTGAAACTCCGTCATACCCGGAACATTAAGTACGGGTTGCCGGCAAAGAATTACTGAATAAAAAGCGGCACTGTGTTGTTGATTAGTAACGTATAAAATGATTTCGGTATGCAGTAAATTCATTGTCATTTCATTTCATCAATTAAATTACCGAAACGCTCCGTTTGATAGGCCGGGATGAGTATCAGTACACTTTTACACCACCGATAAATGTATTCAGTACTTTAATACCGAACAATTCATTTTCAGGTGCTGTCATCATATCCTTATCCAGCACCACAAAATCAGCCCACTTCCCTTCTTCAAGACTTCCTTTTTCCTCCTCCTCAAAACATGCATACGCAGCCCAGCATGTCATTGCACGCAGGGCTTCCTTACGTGTAAGCGACTGGGATTTGTTAAATCCATTTTCAGGATATAATTTTTGATCTTTACGGGCAACGGCTGCATAAAATCCAAAAAGAGGATTGATGTCTTCAACAGGAAAATCAGAACCTGTTGCTATCCTTCCACTTTGCCGGAGCAACTCTTTGTAGGCATAAGCGCTTTTAATCCGTTCCTCACCCACTCTGTCGCCGGCCCAATACATATCACTGGTAGCATGTGTCGGCTGCACAGATGGAATGATGGAGAAATCATGAAACAGATGAAAGTCAGACGGGTGTATCAACTGTGCATGTTCAATGCGCCAGCGAAAATCATTTTTTCCTTTGAGTACATCGCTGTAAACATGCAACAATAACCTGTTGGCAGAATCCCCAATACAATGCGTATTCAGCTGAAAACCCGTTTCCGCAGCGGTACGAGCCGCGACTTTAACGGAGTCGGGGTGGCTCAATAAAAAGCCGTAATGGCCGGGCAAATCGGAATAAGGGTGCAGGAGGCAGGCGCCACGTGAGCCGAGCGCACCATCCGCATACAATTTGAATGAACGTACATTGAGTCGTTCGCTTTTGTACCTGCCGTGTTTACGGTAATACAACACGTTAGCCGGTTTATAACTTACCATTGCATTCATCCTTATGGTAAGCTTACCGGATTTGTGCAGGCTGTCAATCAGCAATATCACCGGTACATCGAGCCCGGCATCAACCACAGTGGTAAGACCTTTTTCCAAGCAGTTCTTCTGCGCTGCCAGCAGGGCTTCCGCAAGTTCCGCAGGACCCGGAACCGGTATTTTATCTTTGACAAGGTCTACCGCATTATCAATAAGGAGACCACTCAGTTTACCGTTTTTCAATCCGACCTCCCCGCCTTCCACCCGTGTTCCGGCCGTAATACCTGCTATGGCAAGGGCTTTTGAATTTACAAGCGCGGCGTGACCGTCAATACGCATCAGGAAAACAGGAATATCAGGAAACATGGAATCAAGTTTCACCTTATCCGGATACTCCTTTACTTCCCAGTCATTCTGATCCCAGCCTCTTCCAAAGATCCATCCCATAAAGCGCTGTTCTTTCTTAGCATACAGTGTATCCAGTATATCTTCAAAAGATTTTGTGCCAATGAGCCATATTTTTTTAAGATCGACGCCATATCCGTAAAAATGGCAATGCGCATCATAAAAGCCTGGATACACCGCTTTACCTTCCAGGTCAATTTTCTGAGTTGCCTTTAACTGCAGGAGTTCCACTGTGCTTCCGGTAGCGAAGATTCGCCCGTCTTTCACGGCCAGTGCTTCATGAACAGTAAAAACGCTGTCAACAGTATATACCCTGGCATTATAATATACCGCATCCGCTATTGGTCCGGGCGAACAGGAGAACACAGACAAGCCCAACAGGAATAAGGGTATTGCGTTTCTTATTATCATGGTTTACGGTGTATATAAACGGCAGTAGCCTGCGCGAGCGGAGTCATAACAATATCATTCAATACCACATGAGGCGGTCTGCTGGCGGCAAACCAAACCACCTCGGCGACATCTTCTGCCTGGAGTGGGTCGAAACCCTGATACACAGACCTGGCCCTTTCGGCATCTCCTTTAAACCGCACCAGTGAAAACTCAGTTTCGGCTGCACCCGGGTGTATGGCCGTCACCTTGATGTGGTGTGGCAACAGATCAATACGCATGGCTTTTGACAAAGCATCGACGGCAAATTTGGTTCCGCAGTACACGTTTCCGTTAAGATAGGCATCTTTAGCTGCCGTACTGCCGATATTGATCAGGTGCCCTTTTTTACGGCTGACCATCCAGGGAAGGACAACACGGCTCACATAGAGCAGGCCTTTCACATTGGTGTCAATCATCTGTTCCCAGTCATCGAGATTACCTTCGTGAATTGACGATAGTCCCGCAGCGAGACCGGCGTTGTTGACCAGCACATCGATTTCCTTCCACGAATGGGGCAGCGCCTCCAGTTCCTGTTGTACCATGTCCCTGTCACGAACATCGAAACATAAAGTATACACTTTAATACTGTAGGTGTCTTTTACAATATGCTCCAGTTCCTCCAGCTTGTGGTTTCTTCGTCCGGTAATAATAATATCCCAGCCATGTTCCGCAAATTTTAAAGCGATGGCGCGTCCGAAGCCGGAGGTGGCGCCTGTGATGAGAGCTATCATGATGAATACAATAAACACAAGGGCGTGCATTCAGAACAGCAGGAAGCCCCGGGCAAATATACAAATTACAATGGGCCCAAAAATTATATTGCGGCGAAACGGGCAACAGTAAACATAGCGGCAATTAACAGCATGTAACACGTATGGTATTAACCATCCGGACCTGAACATCAACCGCCGGAAAAATTATCAGTTACGAAGACCTTAAAATACCCTGACCGGTTTATCTTCTTTGCCCACTTTACTGTTCCGGTAACTAAAACCAAAATAAATCGCGAGGCCCGCGATTAACCATATGCTGAATCCCAGCCATTGCCTTACATGAATTTGAGACATCAGATAAAGACAGGTAAGTATCCCCAAAACCGGTATGACAGAATGTTTACGTGTATAACTGAAAAAAGCCATCAGTGCGAATACCATGAAGAAGATGAAATTCGGGACAGACTCCATGTTCACCAGCGGGTTGACATGATGATGTATCCATTCTTTTTGCGTAATACCCAGCCAGAGCATGATACACAGGTACAAGGCCGGCACCACATAACGGCCATTGAAATAAGGTACGCGGAATTTACGGGGAAGATGGCGGTGCTTATGCAATACCAGTACACCTCCGCACACCAGCATAAATGCGAACAGGGTACCAATGGAGCAAAGATCCACCACCGTAGCCATATCAATAAATAGCAGAGGCACCCCAACCAAAAACCCCGTTATCACCGTAGCGAAAGAAGGCGTTCCATAACGGGTATGAATTACCGAGAATTTTTGGGGAAGTAATCCATCGCGGCTCATGCTCATCCATATCCGTGGCTGACCCAATTGAAATACCAGCATTACGCTCGCCATGGCAAACACGGCACTCACCGCAATAATTCCACTGATCCAGTGCAGGCCACGCTTGCCGAAAACGAAGGCCAGTGGGTCTTCCACATTCAGTTCCCTGTAATTCACCATCCCGGTGAGTACAAGCGCAATTAAGATATATAAAACTGTACAGATGATAATTGAATAAAACATACCCCTGGGCAGGTCGCGCTGCGGATTGTGGCACTCTTCTGCTGTGGTGGAAATGGCATCGAAGCCAATATAGGCGAAAAATACACCGGAAACACCCGCCAGCACCCCCGCCCATCCTTCGGGAAGAAAGGGCGACCAATTGGAAGTGTCCACATAAAAAACACCGGTAATAATCACCATCAGCACCACAATGAGTTTTACCGCCACCATAACATTGCTTACGTTGCGCGACTCCTTCATGCCACGGTACACCAGCCAGGTGATCAGCACATTAATAAACAATGCGGGTATATCCAGGATAATCTTCAGGCTCCCCAATTCAGGAGCAGTTATCCAGGCCCTGTATCCTTCGGATTGCAGCAGGGAAGCATCTGCCCCTGACATCTGAGAAGCGAGGAAGGCACGCTTTGCTGAAAAATAATCGATTCCTGACCAGGCCGGGAGGATAATTCCATCCGGAAAGCCGAGGGCGGGAATTTTCAGATGACCCAATAAGGCAGAGAAATATCCCGACCAGGAAATGGCGACAACAATATTCCCGATAGCATATTCCATAATCAGTGCCCAGCCAATGATCCAGGCGAAAAGTTCACCGAAAGCAACATAAGAGTAGGTATAGGCAGATCCGCTTACAGGAACCATGCTGGCAAATTCGGCGTAGCAGTAGGCGGCAAAGCCACAGGCAAGGGCCGTGATAAAAAAAAGTAAAACTACACCAGGACCACCGCTCGCGCTGGCACTGCCTATGGTACTGAATATTCCCGCACCGATGATGGCGGCAATACCGAGTGCGGTAAGATCACGAACGCCCAGGTGTTTACCCAGCCTGGCATGCCCTTCCGACTCACCGGCCTCCACCTGTTTCAGGATTTGCTCAATGCTTTTCTTTCGAAAAATATTCATAGGGATAACAATATTAGCTGCAAAGGAAAAAGAATTATTTAATCAGGGCTTTGAGCGGGGTTATTTCTTTTCCTGCTCCCGGCGTAATACCCGTGCAGCGCCAGCAGTATCAGCAGCAGTCCCGGCATCCTGAAGCGGATAAGACTTCCTATTACGGGCGTGGTAAGGCCGCAAACCACCACTATCACACTTCCGGCCGCCAGGGCCAGCATGATTTCGGTGCCGGGACTTTTACGGGTGTATTTGAAATTACGAAAGCACAGGATCAGGAGCAGCGGAAAAACCAGGTTTTCCAGAAAAAGCGGGAAGTGATACCACTTTGCCAGTTGCCATGGCCAGGGTTGAACAAGTGCATAAGTAAATGCTTCGGGTAAATGCGATAAAAAACTGCCAATGGTGGGCGCAAAAGAAATGGGATGGATCAGACTACCCGCATTCATAAACACGGCGAACCTCCACATATTCAATTGCTGGCCAAAGAGCAATGCAGGCACATCCCATGCCGGCCAAATGCTACCCAACACCAACACCAGCACCAGGGCAGTCAAATAACTGAGCGCCACCGTTTGAAAGGGCTTTTTCATGTCCGGAAACAGGAACCAGCCCACCAGCCCAGGAAGTAACGACAGCAGCCAAAATGATTTTACAAGTAGAAATCCACCTACTGATAATAACAATATCAACAGATACCGGCGCTCCCTTCGATGATTCCACAACTGAAAATACCGGAGTGTCATCCCCAGCACAAAAAGAAGCAAAGGTTCCTTAAGAATGGCGGAACTCCAGATAAATACATTGGGGAGGAAAAAAAAGCTCAGAGCAGCAGCGGGCACTTCCGCCTTGCCATCTACAGTCGTATAAAAGAAACGCAGGAGCGATAACATTCCGGCAAGGGCCATCACATTCGACCAAAGCAAGTGTACCCATTCATTGTTACCCGAAACGATACTTAACAGTGCATGGAACCGGATGACGGTTCTGGCATCATTGTAATGAGAATTGTACCCGCTGTCGTTCCACATCTTTAAACCGGAAATAATATTTTCCATCGCCGGACTGTGTTCATCAATGCCAAATATCAATTTGAAAAATCCCGCAGGGTTATGAAGAAATACTTTATGAAGGCTGACTACATCGGCAAGGTATCCCTGGATATCCCCGCCTTTGTAAGTACTCAGATAATACTTTGCAATGGCATAACCTCCTGACACCTTAAGCAGCAACACCAGCATCAGCAGGTACGAGGGAAGGCCCCGGAGTTTCAGAAGTGATGTCCTGGTAAAAATCAAAACGATCAGCAGGATATGTACCAGCAGCAGCATCGTTATTAAACAGTCTTGTCGTGAAACCAGGAAATAAAATAACCGCTCATCCATTTCCTGTAGGAGACGGCAGTTAAGGGCAAGAGTAAAAATGGAAGCCCGGGAACTTTATATCGTACCAATGCCCCGATGATGGGAGTAACCCAACCCGACAAAATAAAAACAGAAACCCCGAACAATAAACAGCAGATAACAAATACTGACAGGTTCTTTAAAAACTCCATCTTCATGGTAAAGAGCAGAAAAAAAGACAGGAGTAAAATAAAAATATTCTCCGCTGCTGAAAACCACATCAGTATATTATGGGCGTGGCCCGGCATGGGAAGCAACAGAGTTCTGAAAAAAGCACCGGGAGCGGCGGTAAGCAACCCGGTCCAGTCGGGAGGGATCCTTTCAACTTCCACTACACTCTTTGCCTGCTCGTGTCCGGCAACAAAGTAAAACTCGGCCTGTTTATCGGAAATCAGGCGGGGCACAGTATTTCCGGTCAGCGCGGGAGCCATCGCCGCGAGGGCGATGAAATAAATAATATACACCGGTACCCATATCCATCCTGCCTTTCCGGGAACGAATTTCGAAATCATCCAGCTCATGATCAGCGGCAGCATCAGGAAAAAGACATAAGCCTTTACCGTGATGAGTATCATAACAGCCAACAAAACATAAAACAGTCTTTTCCAGCTCAGCGCGCTTTCATTCATAAGCATTGAAACCTGGTACAGTAAAGTACCAAGTGCAAATACAAGAAAAGCTTCTTTGATCATTCCGGATGTCCAAAGCAAAATAGATGGCAAGAGGTATACGATGATCATCAACAGGAAAGCCCTGCCTTTTACCGCGTTGTTCATGACCCTGAATATGCCTGTAAGTCCAACCATAGCCAGAAAACACATGACGATGGCATGCGGAAAATAAGTGCCTAGTGTAAATAAACGCAGAAAAGCGTTAAGCCGGATCATGGTTCTGCTATCATTAAAAATGAGATCCGTATTATACCAGTTACGCATCGAATCATAATAATTCAGTAACTCGGGTGCTTTTCCATCGATTCCGGTAAGCATGCGGAAATAATCATAAGGTTTTTCCGTCAGCGTCTGATAAATAACCGCCGAATCATCATAATAACGAAAAATATCGGCATAGGCTCTGTCGGTATAAAACTGAGTATAAATAATATACAAAGCGAATGCTGCCGCCACTTTAATTATAAACAAGCCGTAAAATACCTTCACCGAAATTCCCGGAACCCGGAAAATCTTCCACCTGCCAATCAAGTATATAGCCAAAAAGATATATCCAAAGGTGAGTCCGGCTTCAAGCATCGCCCAAATATAAAATATTACGGGCATAGAGGAAGAAGAACTATTTTTGCATCCAGGGTCCGGAGGGTATAATTCCATCATTCCATCCGGGGAAATCAAAAAACCAAAGCACAATGTCTTTCGCTACTGAAGAGTTAACTACGGTTGATACCGCAAAAAAACTGGGTTTGCTGCCAGAAGAATTTGAAAAAATCAAAGAAATACTGGGCAGGATACCGAATTTCACGGAATTGAGCATTTACTCTGTGATGTGGTCGGAACATTGCTCCTATAAAAATTCTATCAGCTGGTTAAAGACCCTGCCCAAAGATGGCCCGCATATGCTGGCCAAAGCGGGTGAAGAAAACGCGGGTCTTGTTGCCATTGGAGATGGGCTGGCCTGTGCCTTTAAAATTGAATCACACAATCATCCATCGGCCATTGAACCTTACCAGGGTGCGGCCACGGGAGTGGGCGGCATCAACCGGGATATTTTTACCATGGGTGCCCGGCCCATTGCACAATTAAACTCCCTTCGATTTGGGAATCCTGAAATGGCGCGTATGCAAAACCTTATCAGAGGAGTTGTAAAGGGAATCGGGGATTATGGCAATGCCTTTGGTGTTCCGACGGTTGGTGGCGAAGTGTTTTTTGATGATTCCTTTAATGTGAATATCCTGGTAAATGCGATGTCGGTGGGTATTGTGAAAGAAGGTGAAACGGTGTCAGCCATTTCCTATGGTGCCGGCAACCCCGTATATATTGTTGGGTCTTCAACCGGAAAAGACGGTATTCACGGAGCGACCTTTGCCTCGGGTGATTTACACGAAGATTCTCACGAAGACCTGCCCTCCGTTCAGGTGGGAGACCCCTTCATGGAAAAGTTATTGCTGGAGGCCACGCTTGAAATTATTAAAACCGGAGCTGTGGTGGGAATGCAGGATATGGGTGCAGCGGGTATCATATGCTCTACCAGTGAAATGTCGGCGAAGGGGAAGCACGGCATGAACATCTGGCTGGATAAAGTACCTACCCGGCAGTCTCATATGAAAGGATGGGAAATATTGTTAAGTGAATCGCAGGAGCGCATGCTGGTGATAGTGAAGAAAGGTCGTGAAGAAGAAGTGGAAAAGATATTTGAGAAATGGGATCTTAACTGCACACAGATCGGCGAAGTGACCGAAGGAGATCGTTTGTATTTCTATATGGGTGGAGAGTTGCTGGCGGATGTACCTGCCCCATCACTCGTTCTTGGGGGCGGGGCACCGGTATATACACGCGATTACCGTGAGCCGGCATATATTGCCCTGAACAAATCCTTTGACATCAACAAGGTACCCGACCTTACGGATATACGACCTGTTATAAACCACCTGGTCAGCCATCCCAACATTGCCTCCCGGCGCTGGGTTTACAATCAATATGATTCAATGATTGGCACCATTAACATGAGTACCAATAAGCCCAGCGATGCAGCCATTGTGGACGTCCGGGGAACCAGGAAAGCCCTTGCGCTGGTGGTGGATTGCAACTCCCGCTATGTTTACAGCGACCCTGAAACAGGATGCGCCATTGCCGTTGCAGAAGCGGCGCGCAACATTGTATGTTCCGGCGGCGAACCCTCGGCGGTTACCAATTGCCTGAATTTCGGCAATCCATATAATCCTGAAGTTTACTGGCAATTTGTACATGCCATCAAGGGTATGACTAAGGCCTGTCAAAAATTTGAAACACCGGTAACCGGGGGTAACGTAAGTTTTTATAATCAGTCAAAAAATGAACAGGGCGAAGTCCCGGTATTTCCAACACCTACCATTGGCATGGTGGGGATTGTTACCGATAAGAAACACCAGATGACCCTCGACTTCAAAAATGAAGGTGACATCCTGTTTTTACTGGGTTCCTCCAGAAATGACATTTCCTCCTCGGAGTATTTATATTCCTTTTGCGGCATTAAAAACAGTCCGGCACCCTGGTTTAACCTCGATGAAGAATTCAACGTACAGCAATTGGCAAAATCCCTCATCAGGGAAGGGCTCATTGAGAGTGCACATGATATTTCAGACGGGGGTCTGTTTATCTGTCTGCTGGAATCAGCCATGCCCCGTGGATTTGGATTCCGTATAGATACTGATGAGGAATTGCGCAAGGACGCCTGTCTTTTCGGAGAATCGCAGGGCAGAATTGTGGTGAGCGTCAGTCCTGAAAAGCTGGATGCCTTTGTAGAAATGGTAGCCGCTTCGGATGTAGATTTCACTAACCTGGGTGAAGTAGGCGGCAATGCCATTGTGATCAACGAGGAAGAATATGGCAGTGTTGAATCATTCAGGGAAAAGTATGATTCCGCTCTCGGAAACCTGATGGAGCAGGAAAGCTGATCATCAGAAAGTAGCGAATGGCAGCAAGGCCGGTGCTATTATTCAGTCAGGATAATTATAAAGATCGCTTTTCGTATGGTCGGACAAAGATGTAATAACTGAAGATGATAATTACCCCCAATGTGAAAAACACTATAGCAAAGGGACGCAGGGTATCATTGAAGAAAAACTCGCCTATCATCCAGATTGAATTGGCACACAGCCAGCATACAATGGCAATGTTGTGCATCAATTCCGATCGTAAATGACGATGCAGCCAGGTGATGTGCAAAGCTACTGCAAGGGCCGGGAGAATCATGATAAGCCCTGGTATTTTCAAGTCCAGCACCCAGCAGGTATCTTTTACCAGCCAGAGGACAATATGGAAATTTTCATATTCCCGAAGCTTATTCATCATTGGGAAGCGAAAATACGCTATTCCGGCAGAAATTCCTTGAAAGGGATCCTATGAAAAAGAGCCGGCCGCCCCTTCAATTCACTACCTTTGCAGGATGCTGAAAAAAATATTCAGACTGATCGCCCGCATCGTAGCGGCTTTTTTAATCATCAGCGTTGCAAGCACCCTTTTTTTCAGATTTGTTCCCGTACCTGCCACTCCACTGATGCTTATCCGCTATTTTGAAATGGAAGACGGCCGCATCGATAAAAAATGGAAAACCCTGGAAGAAATTTCTCCCAACCTCCCGCTGGCAGTAGTTACCGCCGAAGACCAGAAGTTTGAAGAACATTTTGGCTTCGACCTTGAAGCCATTGAAAAAGCGGTTGAGTACAATACCAAACATAAAGGCAAAAAGGTTAAAGGCGCTTCCACCATCAGTCAGCAAACAGCAAAGAATGTTTTTCTGTGGCCCGGCAGGAGCTGGCTCAGAAAGGGGCTGGAAGTGTACTTCACTTTTCTCATTGAACTGCTGTGGAGCAAGGAAAGGATCATGGAGGTATATTTAAATGTGATTGAAATGGGTCCCGGGGTTTACGGCGCTGAAGCCGCGGCGCGTCATTATTTTAACAAACCGGCATCACAACTCACAAAAAAAGAATCCGCATCCATTGCCGCCATTTTGCCCAATCCCCTGCGATGGTCGGCCAGTAAGCCAACTCCTTATATCATCAAAAAAAGGAACTGGATAATGCGGCACATGGGTAAGATAGAATTAAAGGATATGTGACGGGAAACGATGTAACTGAAGTTTCTACCGGAATAAGACGGAATCAGAAACCGATATTGATGCCGGTACGGATCAATGGGTTTTCATAAATCCTGTAGTCGCTTTCGATTACATTAAAAAGCATCATTATTGAAAAGGCGGAAGCCCTTCCTACCTGTTGCGTATATCCCCCACCTACGAAGAGGCTGCTTACATTTTCCCTGACAAGTTTGGTGAAAAGCAGGTCAGGAACTTCGATATTCACCATTTCATACTCTGAATACAACAACACACTTTCCAGTACCTGGTACTGTACAAAGGTACGGCCACCGTAAGTGTGGGTTTCATATTTATAATTCCTGTCGCGGTAATCCTTAAAATAAGCATAAGTAGGACCCAGACCTGCACCCAGCCGTTCGGTGATCCTGTATCCGATGATGGGGGAAACATTAATATAGGTCAGCGTTCCGAAATTTAAACCCAGGTTCCCCCCAAAAAACAATCGGTCCGCGAAAGAGGTCCTGGGTTTATCTCTCTTTTCATTGCCTGCAGGCGCTGCTTCCTGAGCCGGTAAGCGGATGGCCGCGAACAGCATACAAATGCAAATCAGTATTTTTTTCATATTCAATCAAATTCAAAGGTACAACATTCGATGATTTTTTTTCCTTTGTAATCATAAATTCAGGCACATGAACCGTAGCAAAGTGTATCTCATCACCGGCGCTTCTTCAGGAATAGGTTTTGAAACGGCACTTAAATTATCACAGGAACCCGGAACAATGGTGTTTGCCCTTGCCCGCAATGAAAGTAAATTGCAGGAACTAAGACGTGCCAGCGGGAACAGCATCCTTGTAAAGTCCTTCGATCTGGAAAAGGAAGACCCCGAGCAATTGCTCGCGTATTTAAGGGAAGAAGGTGTACATAGCCTGGATGGTATACTTCACAATGCCGGTTTTTTGGTGAGTAAGTCCTTTGCGGAAATCAACAGATCGGACCTGGAGCGGATCTACGGTGTAAATGTTTTCGCGCCCTTTTTGCTTACCCGGACTTTGCTACCATTGCTCAAAGAAGCGAATGGCGCGCATGTTATTCACATCGGCAGTATTGGAGGCGTACAGGGTAGTGTGAAATTCGCCGGCCTCAGCGCCTATTCCAGCAGTAAAGGAGCCATGGCGGTGCTGAGTGAATGCCTCGCTCTCGAACTCAGTCCCTATGCAATTAAAGTAAATTGCCTGGCCCTGGGAGCCGTTCAAACTGAAATGCTGAACACCGCTTTCCCGGGTTACGAGGCGCCGTTGCAGGCGCATGAAATGGCCGATTTTATTTGCTGGTTCACGCTTCACGGCCATCGTTTCTTTAACGGCAAAATCCTGCCGGTGGCACTGAGCACCCCATGATTCCGGTAGCATCCTGAAGGCTTTGCCCTGTAAGGCATCGTTTAACAGCAACTGCGTAAAGCCATTGGTCACATCATGCTATACCTTGTTTTAACCATGAAAAGATTGTTCAAAATAATTTTCACCTGTTATTGCCTCCTACCATTTGCCTTGTCTTTTTTGATGGTGATACCGGCTTATTTCATCTTATTCAACTGTTACCCGCGGGAAAAGAGTCCTGCCATGGCACACCGACTTTCCAGGCTGTGGGCGGAGTTTTTATTTTCCGCTTTCTTCATTCGTTTAAAAATCAAAAACGCTGAAATCCTGCAGGCGAATCAGGTCTATATTTTCATTTCCAATCACCGTTCACTGCTTGACATCCCCGCCTACGCGCTCGCGTGCCAACACACCTTTCGGTTTTTAAGCAAGGCCGAACTATCGAAGGTACCTTTATTGGGCTATGTGATCAAAAATCTTTATATCACCGTAAACAGGACCGATAAAAAAGACCGGCACAGAAGTATTGAAAAGATGCTGGCCTCCTTGCGGGAAGGCATTTCCGTATTCCTGGCGCCGGAGGGAACCAGAAACCTCAGCGAATTACCCTTGCTGGAATTTAAAGACGGGGCTTTTCAGCTAGCAGTAACTTCGCAATTGCCCATAGCCGCACTGGTACTTCACGGCACCGATTCATTATTGTCGCCTAAAAGGCCCTTTGAATTAAGTCCCGGCATCCTTTACGCCGAATGGCTACCCCCTTATCCCACCGCAGGAATGACGGATAAAAACCTGGGCCAGCTAAAAGAAAAAATAAAATCCGACATGGAATCGGCCATCCGCAGAGGACCCTCTGTTGAATGACAGCGTCTGTTAACCGGCACGGACATATTTTCCGTCAATAACATCGTAAATACTATAACCCTTTAAGGGCAGCACTTCCATTTTTCTGTTCAGGGCGCAAACAAGCGTAGCAATGATATCAGGATCCGATACAGTGTTTTTATTGTACACCAGCAACAGGCAGGATGATTCCACATGGTACCCGCAAAACCTGACGCCCTCCAGGCAACTCAACTGAATCCTGATCCTGTTTACACTTGCTTCGTTCAGCGAAGGCACTTTTAATATCAACTCGGTATTCTTGTCGGCCCTGACAACAGCAGCAGACAGAAGAAACACACTGAGGATAAGTACACGGCCATTCATTACAGCAAAATAAGCGTAAGCATGCTGTAAGTAGTGTAAAAGAGCAAAATTCTTACAGTTTTGGCCTGACCTGAAAAATAATGGCAGGGGTAACATCGAGATACCCTGAGGAATTGTAATTTTGAATCAGCTACACATGATCATGATCAAATCAAAGATAAAAAACATCGCCGACTATCACGAAGCGTACCGAAAGAGTGTGGAAGATCCGGAAAAATTCTGGGCTTCGGTAGCAGAAGAGTTCACATGGAAGAAACCCTGGGACACTGTACTCGACTGGAATTTTGATTCCTTCCGGGTAAAATGGTTTGAAGGCGCCCAACTGAATATCACTGAAAATTGTCTTGACCGGCACTTATCCGCCAGGGGCGACAAGATCGCGATTCAGTGGGAGCCGAACAATCCCGAAAAACACCAGCGACACCTTACCTATCGCCAGTTACATGCTGAAGTATGCAAAACGGCGAATATGTTAAAGAAGCTGGGCATTAAGAAAGGGGACAGGGTATGTATCTACTTACCTATGGTTCCCGAGGCAGCCATTGCGATGCTTGCCTGTGCAAGAATAGGAGCCATACACTCAGTAGTATTTGCCGGATTTTCTGCACAAAGTCTCAGCGACAGAATCAACGATTCACAATGCAGGATGATCATAACTGCCGACGGGGCTTTCAGGGGACCCAAAGCCATTGCCCTCAAAGAAATTGTTGACGAAGCGCTGCTATCATGTCCGGGATTGGAAACAGCAGTGGTGCTGAGACATACTCTCAGCGAAATCACATGGACAGAAGGCCGTGATGTATGGTGGCATGAGGCCATCCGGGAATGCCCGGAGACCTGTGAAGCGGAAGCCATGGAAGCGGAAGACATGTTGTTTATACTTTATACTTCGGGATCTACCGGAAAACCCAAAGGGGTAGTTCACACCACCGGGGGATACATGGTATGGGCCGCCTATACATTCCGGAATGTGTTCCAGTATGAAGAGGGTGATCTTTACTGGTGCACAGCGGATATAGGCTGGATTACCGGGCACAGTTACATCGTGTACGGCCCATTGCTGGAAGGCGCCACCACGCTTATGTTTGAAGGGATACCCACCTGGCCGGATGCAGGCAGGTTCTGGCAGGTTATCGACAAATACAAAGTCAATATTTTTTACACCGCACCTACCGCCATACGATCGCTGATGGCTTATGGCGATGAATTCGTATACCCCTATTCGTTAGCATCGTTAAAAACACTGGGATCGGTGGGTGAACCCATCAATGAAGAAGCCTGGCAGTGGTATTACGATACAGTGGGCAAGGGCAACTGTTCCGTAATCGATACCTGGTGGCAGACCGAAACAGGGGGCATCATGATCAGCCCGCTGGCGCATATCACACCGGCCAAACCTACCTACGCCACCTTGCCGTTGCCGGGCATACAGCCTGTACTTGTTGATCATAACGGAACAGAAGTAAAGGACATGAACGCGGAAGGAAACCTGTGCATTAAATTCCCCTGGCCGGGCATGCTGCGTACTACCTATGGCGATCATGAGCGCTGCCGTTTAAACTATTTCTCGGCCTTTAAAAACCTGTATTTTACCGGCGACGGAAGCAGGCGCGATTATGAGGGTAATTATCGCATCATCGGACGCGTAGACGATGTATTGAATGTTTCGGGCCACCGCCTGGGTACCGCGGAAGTCGAAAACGCCATCAATGAACATCCACACGTCATTGAATCGGCGGTGGTGGGTTATCCGCACACCATCAAGGGGCAGGGCATCTACGCCTACGTTATTTGCGACCATATGCCCAACCAGCCCGACCAGGTCAGGCATGAAATCCTGGCCATGGTTACAAAGATCATTGGCGCCATAGCCAAACCTGATAAAATTCAGTTTGTGAGCGGATTGCCAAAAACGAGGTCCGGAAAAATCATGCGACGTATACTTCGCAAAATTGCTGAGGGCGAGATGGAAAACCTCGGCGACACTTCCACCCTGCTTGACCCGGCTGTGGTTGAAAGCATCAAGGAGGGGGTGGTGTAAGTTAAAAACGTCTTATTAAACCTAAATATTCCTTTAAAGCATAATATTCATGTAATTTAAATCATCTGTCATCTTACTTCAAAATCAATCATCGACCCCAGGGATTAAAAAATTGTTGGACATTTTAGGCATTAATTGTTATTTCAAAAAAGTACTTTTTAAAACCCGGTTTGTAAAATTCCGCTTAAAAATGCAGTTTATACCTGATTAAATTCGTTTTTACATATGGCACAATTAACTTTTATAATAAATCTCTATTTTAATTTCCCTTGCCTGATACAAACTGATCATTCACAGTCCGTACAAAATACACCAGCCACGATACGGCGCCGAGTAGCTTCATGGCGTCTTCAAGAAAGGTATCTTTTTCGATGGGCAATGGCAGCAAATCTATCACTGTGGATAGTCCGAGAAAGAAAAAAGCAAGCAGCAGGGCGATGAAATCCGAATTCAGGATTTGCCTTCTGAATCGTATAAAATAAATGAGATAAATATTAAGATACGTCAGGTAGATCATGTTTGCTGAAATATTGAAATATTCAGGAAACACAAGTTCATGAAGCTGGAACAGGTCATCCAGCGTCATAATGAGAGTAAGTATGCCGCTGAAAACAAGAAACTGTTGTGCCCGTGGGGCAGCAACCGCATCCACGCGCCAGGCACCGTGAAAGCAAATCGTTACCGAAGCGCTCCATAACATAATGCCCACATTGCTGAAGAAGCCGATGTAAAAAGGGGCGTCGAACTGGGCATTGGGATCCTGTGTGAAATAATCCAGCGGTATTTCCTTTACTGAACTTACGAAAATGGCAAGCAGCAATGACAGGGTAGTAAAAAGCCAGGATATCAATAAAACCGGAGTGACTTTTCGGAACTGAGAGCTGATGCTGCGCATGATAATATCTTAAATTTATTCCCCCAGGATCTGCTTTTTCTGAACATTAAATTCATCCTCTGTCAACAGCCCCTTATCCCTTAAACTTCCGAGTTTTTGTATACGTTCCAGTTTATGGTCGAAATTCTCCTCTTCTCCGGAACGCGCAGCTTTTCGGCGTGGCAGTGCCGGACTTGTACCTTCTTCCTCATTTTTCCTGCGCAAAAACATCCATAACAAGGCAATCAATAAAAATATCGCTACACCAACATTAAAAATAAAAAGTATGGAATTGGTATGCGAGGATTGCAATTGATCGCCCTGAGCATCTTCAAGACGGGCCTTGAGTTTCCCGTTTTCATCCCTGAGTGAAGTAATCTCCGCAGTTGAACTGCTGATCTTCTCTTCCTGCTGACGGAGGATCCTCAGGATGGAATCCTCCCGAAATTGCATTTTCTCCATTCCGGCCGTAAGGCTGTCAATGATTAACACCCTTCTGTCAAAAGCGACAACCGGGCTTTTTGTAGCCACCGGCTTCCTGGTACCTCCAGATTTTTTAAGACTGTCCTGCGCATTCATATTCCCTGCAACTGCCATCAAAAGGATAAAAAATAATTTGAATGCTGCGACACTTATTTTCATCGGAGAACTGCTTAGGGGGAACATCATTTTTCGGTTGGTTAAGCTACAAAAATGTTTGGCAAAAGTAAATAAGCAGGAGAGAATATGAAAAAATGATCTTAATTTTGACAGAGTTAGTTAACTATCAATGAATTCAAGATGGAATTTAGTATATTTGAAAAAGGCTGTGGTATTTAATGACTTGTACATCAGCATGCTAAAATGAAAAAGCAATCTACTCAAGCGTTTGAAAAGGTCTATGGCCGGCTATTGTTTTGCCTTGCGCTCCTGTTGCTTTTACTATGCTCTCCCTTATTGCTGCCTGCACAGACACAGTATTGGTATGGAAGTATCCATTCGCACTCTGAGTATTCTGACGGAAACCAGGCCAATGACACCAATTATCACACGGTAAAATCTTGTTTTGAATACATCCGGCAACATAGCCTGCAGGTTGACTTTTGGGGAATTTCGGATCACAACCATGGCAGTGCGGGTATGGCAAAGGCGGATTATCATAAAGGAATCCTGGAGGCCGATTCCGTAAACCAGGATCACATTTTTACCAGCCTCTACGGTATGGAATGGGGTGTTATCAGCAGTGGAGGTCATGTGATCATTCATGGAATTGACAGCCTCATAGGTTGGGAAAACGGCAATTATGACATTTACAACGGCGAAACCGATTACAACGGATTATTTACAAAGATTGCGCAACGCGGTGACGATGCCTTCGCTTACCTGGCCCACATGGATGAAACCGATTACAATAACCTGCTTGCAGCACCTTACAATGTGGTATGGGATTCGGCCATCATTGGCCTCGCGCTGAGGAATGGCCCCGCCTTTTCAAGCGATACCACTTATAGCAGCCTGCCTTCGTTTAATTACTTCGACAGGTACCTCGACCTGCTGAAAAAAGGCTACCATATTGCGCCCGGCATCGACCATGATAACCATTATATCGTTTTTGGAAGAACACATCCCGGAAGAACGGTAGTAATTACGGACAGCCTGAAACGTGAGCATATTATGGAAGCATTTAAACGCAGAAGTTTTTATGCCAGCGATGACTGGAACAGCCGTGTGGAATTTTCGGTAAATGGTTACGGGATGGGGAGTATTTGCTCCGGCTCTTTGCCTGCCACTATTTATGTAAAACCCGGCGACCCGGATAATGAAAGCATCAACCACCTTAAAATATGGGCGGGGATTCCGGGCAGCGGCACATCGGCTACTGTCATTTTCACAGCGCAGGGTGCCGCCAGCGATTCCGTTCATCTTAATGTGACACTACCGGCCGGTTCTACTTATTATTATTTCGCAGAAATCACGCAGGCTGACGGAGATAAAATATGGACGGCGCCGGTATGGTACACACGTAACGGAAATCCCCCGGCATTTGAACTGTTAAGCTTCAGTGCGAAAAATGTTGAAAACAAGGCACAACTGTACTGGACTACCGGGAATGAAATCAACCTGGACCGCATCGACATTGAAAAATCATCCGATGCGCTTCTCTTCAACCTGGCAGGCAGCAAAGCGCCTGCGGGTGGTCCGGGAATCATCACCGATTACACCTGGACAGACCCGTTAGCCATTAACGCCACTGTTTTTTACCGCCTGAATATTGTTGACAATGCCGGCTTGTCACAAACATCCACCGTTCAGAGGGTAGATCCCCTCATTCCTTCCTCCGGTTTCATTATTTACCCTAACCCTGTCAATGCAACATCTGCTCAAATTTCGGTAAGCCATACACGTGAAGAACCCTGCAGACTGGAAATATTCTCTGCCGAAGGAAAACTGATGTATCAGTCTGTCTTCTTAGCCGCTTTTGGAGTAATCACCCTGCCATTGCCTGCCGAAAACCTGGGCAATGGCATGTACACCCTCAGGATCACCAACAGTGATTATAGCTTTAATAAGTCTAACCGTTTTATTCTTCATTCACCATGAACTACCTTCTCGAAACCAAACGATGCAGGATGCGTGAAATGCAACCTGAAGATGGAGCCGCTTTTTACGAACTCAACCTGGACCCCGAAGTATTGAAGTACACCGGCGACCAGGCCTTTAAAAGCATTGAAGAGGCTACCGAGTTCCTCAGAAACTATGACGCCTACCGTAAATACGGTATGGGGAGATGGGTAGTTGAAAACAAAGATGACGGCAGTATCCTTGGCTGGTGCGGCCTTAAATATCTGGTTGACGAAAGAGAGGTGGATATCGGTTACCGGCTTTACCGCAGGTACTGGGGAAAAGGATACGCTACCGAAGTGGCACGTCGCTGCATCGAGTACGGCTTCAATACGCTGCAACTGCCCCGTATCATTGGACGATCGGCGGTGGCTAACCTTGCCTCGGTTCGTGTACTTGAAAAATGCGGCCTTAAATTCGAAAAATTCAATGATGCCCTGGGAGAGGAAACCGTACAGCATTCCATATCAAAAGCCGAATATGCCATATTCCGGAATCTTCAGCCGGCCTGACTACTTTAATGGACATACAATATCCGCGTCACTTGCATTTAGCAATGGTGTTGACACCTTAACATCCCGATAAATCCACTTAAATAAAGATATAAAGAACACATGGCACTGATCAAAGCAGTACACGGTATCCATCCCTCGTTTGGCAAAGAATGTTTCCTTGCTGATAATGCAACTGTAGTAGGTCAGGTGATCATGGGCGATCACTGCAGTGTTTGGTTTAATGCCGTGGTAAGAGGGGACGTCAATACGATCACCATTGGCAATAAAGTAAACATCCAGGATGGTGCCGTGATCCATTGCACGTATCAGAAGGCCAAAACCATCATCGGAAACAATGTATCTATCGGCCACAACGCCCTGGTACACGGCTGTACACTTCACGACAATGTACTTATCGGAATGGGAGCCATCGTTATGGATCACGCAGTCGTTCATTCTAATTCCATCATCGCTGCAGGATCGGTAGTATTGGAAAACACCATTGTTGAGGAAGGCACGATTTACGCCGGGGTTCCTGCAAAAAAAGTTAAAGACATCGACCCCGAACAAAGCCGCCGACTGATTGAAGGTATCGCGAATAATTACATGATGTATTCCACCTGGTTTCAAGAGTGAATAGTAATGAACCGTTTTTCCTGCTGCTTTTTTCTATGTCTCCATAAAATCCGGTTCCTAATAAAAAACAAGTCTGCCTCTTCAGCCCACTATAGTATTAAAATCCCTTTAACAGGAGTTGAATATCCATTACAATAATTTACAACCAACGGCGTTTTGTGGTTGTTCCTTGTTAACAGTAAATTGTTAGCAATTGTATCTTACCCAAATAAAGCCCACATAGCGGAATTCTACCTTTACATATTCTTAAACTTAGTTAATTCCCGCATCGTATGTCCCTTATACTTCAGATTACCCAGGGTGCCGGCACCCTGGCCGATTCTGCCGCTGCAGCTGTTGCCCCGCTTACCCAACCTGCTGCTCCTGCCGAGCAAAGTATGTCTCTATGGGAAATGGCAAGCAAAGGTGGACCCATCCTGATTCCCATTGGGATTCTAAGCCTGCTGGCCATATATATTTTCTTTGAGCGACTTTTTGTGATCATTAAATTCAGCCGGCTTGACCAGAATTTCATGAACCAAATCCGGGACCAGGTACATCAGGGAAATATTCAGGCAGCACGCAGTTTGTGCAAAGCAACGGATAACCCCATTGCACGAATGATTGACAAAGGCCTTGCGCGACTGGGGAAACCCATCCGTGAAATTGAATCTGCCATTGAAAACCAGGGGAAACTGGAGGTTTTTTCCATGGAGCGCAACCTGGGTTTCCTGGGCACTATTGCTGGCATCGCTCCCATGTTTGGATTTCTTGGTACCATCTTCGGGGTAATCAAAATATTTTACCAGATTTCTTTACAAAACAGTCTTGAAATTGACACCATATCCGGAGGTTTGTATGTTAAAATGATCTCCAGCGCAGCAGGTCTTCTTGTTGGAATGATAGCCTATTCCTGTTACCATTATCTTGTACAGCGCGTTGACAGAGTTATCAATAAAATGGAGATCAACGCAGTTCAGTTTATTGACCTTCTTGAAGAACCCGTGAAGCCATGAACCTTCGTCGCCGACAACAAGCTGCATCGGAAGTATACAGTCATTCACTGAATGACATCATGTTCTTCCTCTTGCTTTTTTTCCTGATTACCTCTACACTGGCAACGCCATCTGTTTTGAAATTACTATTGCCTAATTCAAAAACAGGCATACAAAGCATGAAACATCCGGTGGTTATTTCGGTAACTCCCGATTTGCAATTTGTGGTAAACAAAGACGTGGTGCCCCGTGAAGGGGTAGAAGCCGCAGTAACTGCTGCCGTAGCCGGTCAAACCGATCCAACCGCCCTGCTGAAGGTAGACAAGAGCGTCCCCTGGCAGGAAGTAGTTTTCCTTCTCGATATCGGCAACAAAAATAAAATCAAAATGGTGGCAGCTACCAACCTCACCAAACAGGCCGGCGAGCAATGAAAAGTTATCAATACCGTTCTCTGGGTTTAACGCTACTTATTCACGCGGCCATACTGGCTTTGATGATGTTGTTATACATCTCCTCTCCTATCCCTCCCTGGGAAGAAGGTCTTGCAGGCGGCGGTGGTGGTGGCAGTTTTGTGGAATTCGGTGAGATGGAATTCAATGACGTACCTCCCGAAGCTGTACCTACTCCTCCTGAACAGGCGATTTCTAAAGCAGATGAAGAAGAAATCCTCACTTCCGACCTGGAAGAAACGGTAAGTATTGATACACCCGAAAAAAAGAAAGAGGAGAAGAAGAAAGAGGAAAAGGTGTTGAAGAAGGAAGTGAAAAAGCCCACAACGGTAAGTACTGTCAAACAACCTGAACTGGCCAAAGTAGAAGAGCGAAAAGCGGATCCAAGGAGTTTATATCCCGGAAAGAAAGGCAGCGGCGGAGCCCCAACGGGTACGCAGGGTGGCAAAGGAAGTGGTGGGCAAGGTACGGGGGATGGTGGAGGATCCGGCGATGGAACAGGAACGGGTTCGGGTGGTGGAAGCGGAACCGGAAGCGGGGGTGGCCATGGGCCCGGAAATGGTGTCGGCTTCGATCTGGCCGGCAGAAATATGAAGTCACTGCCCCGACTGGAAGACCAGTCTCAGGAGCAGGGCAAAATAGTTATTGATATAATTGTTGATAAAAACGGGAATGTATTGAGAGCCGAAGGACCCGCTCGCGGAAGCACGATAACAAACGCGGGATTGGTGCGCAAATCGAAAGAAGCTGCCATGAAAGCGAAATTCAGTCAAAGCCCTCAAGGTGTAGAAGAACAAAAAGGAAGCATTACCTTTAATTTTATTTTAAGATAAATCGCTTATTTTCTCCTTTTGCCTGGATTCCCATTTCTTGTGAATGAAAGCTAATGATCTCCGTGAAGCATTTTTTGTGAAACAAACGCCAGAGCCGGAAAATCAACATAGACGCAAGCAGGCAGTATATTTAAAAAATTACCGGTACCGGTAATTCCAAAGTCTGTCAGACCAGAAAAAGCTGAATTCTCATTATGACATGGAAACGGAGACCATTATCAGGAAGCCTGTTTTATACAGGTTTTTTAATTTCATAGCGTGAATTATCAAGAAACCATTGAATACCTTTTTAAGGCATTACCCATGTTTCACAGGGTTGGTCCGGCAGCCTACAAACCCAACCTTGACAACACACTGGCCCTGACCAAAGCATTGGGGAATCCCCACCTTCATTTGCGGTGCATTCACATAGCAGGTACCAACGGTAAAGGAAGCTGTTCGCACATGCTGGCTTCCATTCTGCAGGAAGCGGGGTTGAAAACAGGCTTATACACTTCACCTCATTTAAAAGATTTCAGGGAACGTATCCGTATCAACGGAGAGATGATTTCCGAAGATTACATGGTGCAGTTTGTAAACAGGTACCGCAGCCTGTTCGACGATATACATCCTTCTTTTTTTGAAATGAGTACTATCCTGGCCTTTTACTATTTTCATGAAAAGCGTACAGACATCGCCGTTATAGAAACCGGTCTGGGGGGAAGACTCGACTCAACGAACATCATCAATCCCATGTTATCGGTCATTACCAACATCGGCCCTGATCATATGAACCTGCTTGGAGACACCCTGGAAAAAATAGCCGTTGAAAAAGCAGGGATTATAAAGGCAGGCATACCTGTGGTAATTGGTGAGTCGCAGCGGGAAACCTACCCGGTTTTTATTGAAAAGGCAGCTTCGGTGACGGCACCTGCATTCATAGCCGACAAAACCTTCAGCCTGGAAGTCATCCACCATAATTTACTGAACACCTCGCTATCCTTCTCGCTGTTTAAGGAAGGCCGCATTTACCTGGACAATGTACAATGCAGCCTTACCGGCATTTACCAGTTGAAAAATATTCTGACTGTCATACAGGCCATCGATGTACTGAGAAAAGATATATCCATCAGCGATACTCATATACGGAATGGACTCAGGAATGTCAACAGGAACACAGGATTACAGGGCAGGTGGCAGATTTTGTCACATCAGCCACTTGTGATATGTGATACCGGACACAATGAACCCGGTATCCGCGAAGTTACCGGCATGCTTAATAAAATTCCACATCAGCAATTGCACTTCGTTTTAGGTGTAGTTGACGACAAGGACCTTAGCAAGATGCTTGGTCTTTTACCCGCAGCAGCCGTCTATTATTTCTGCAAGGCTAGCATACCGCGCGGACTTGATGCAACGCTGCTCAGAGAAAAAGCTGCCGCTTTCGGACTGAAAGGAGAGGTGTTTTCATCGGTTAAAAGCGCGTTGGATGCGGCCATACATCAGGCAGGTGAACAGGACATTGTATTTGTGGGTGGAAGTACTTTTACTGTGGCCGAAATTATCTGATATGCTGATGGCATGCCTAATGAGGCAATTGTACCAGGCACCTGGAAGCGTACTTCTTCCTTTCCGACACCCATGAAATTTGATATATACCTGACGAAAGCAGTTGGAGTGTTGCGGATCCGTTCCCGTATGAAAGCAATTTAAATTCCAACCTTTTTCCGCTCATATCGAACACATGAATGTCGGAAATATCCAGTCCGCGAATACTGACCAGTCCATCCATAGTAGGGTTGGGATAAAGGTAAGAACGCTCACTTACGCTCACCTCTTCTGCTCCTACCATTAATGGTATAGCCACACAAAAGGTGTCAATACAACCACTGTTATCGGTAATGAATACACAACAAGTCCCTGAACACAAACTGTCAACTGCAGCACTCTGTGAACCCGCAGCATTCCCGCAACTATCCCAGGAACAGGTATAAGGGCCACCATTACCACCGGCAGCGTTTAACGAAACAGCGCCATTACATGAACCGTTATCGGCTGTAATGGAAAAAGTTCCCGACAAGGCATTGGGTGCTACAATCGAAACCGACTGGCCTATGCTCAACCCACTCGAATCGGTGACTGTTACATAATAAATTCCGGCGCACAGATTAGAATAAGTTGCCGTAGCAGGACCATTTGTCCATTGGTAAGTATAGGGCGGTGTACCTCCTGCAGGTACCACGGTAGCGGCGCCATCACATACGCCATAACAGGAAACATTAACTAAATTTACAGATAAGGCCAGGGAGGCCTGCGGAGAGGCGCAGCAGTTACCCGCGTTGCTGAGGAACACCTGCCCGTTAAAGCAAGCATACTGCGTGAGGTGCGCGTATACACTGCTTCCCGGAAAGACTTGCAGGAAATAGTCTTCAATCTGATCGGCCGTATTGCATCCGCCCTGGCTTGTGGTAGTATCACAACTGTAATTACAGATAATATTGGGATTGCCATTGGGATTGGAACCTGGAGCGGGTGGTGCGAAAACAACGCTGGTAGGAATGGAAGTAGTAGTCAGGTTGAAAACGGTAGTTGTTACACCCGGGCTACAATTGGTATTCGGACTGCTGTTATAGCCCGCGTATCTCATTTCGGTAACGGAGGAAGCATAGGGGCCGCTCAGGCTGATGGCCATGGCTTCATAGCTTACAATCCCGATTTTCAGGTTGGGGATGTTCACATCAATTACGAGATTTAAATTTCCACCATCGTAATTTGAAACAATAAAAATATTACCCGATGGGTTGCAGACAGTTTGGGCAATGGACATTTTACTGGCAAACATCAGCAAGGCGCAGAAGAGGAAATATTTATTTTTTTTCATATCCTTTTATTTTACATGTTGAAATTACTAAAAACAACCCGAAAACATAAATAAATTTTAAAATCCGATCTTCACTATGAATCATCCGGATTCATACATCAAAAAAAGGCCATTGCCCGGCAGAAAGCAATGGCCATAAGGATATGTTATATGGCTAATTTTTAATAAATTTAGTCTGATAAGTTTGTCCATTAATATCAGACAGGTATAAAAGATAGGTGCCATTGTGCAGTCCCTGAATATTAATCCTGCTGATATCATTTACACCTTCAAGCAGTTTCTTTCCTTCTATCGTAAATACCGACCAATGTGAAATGGCAGGAAGTCCGGGAATTTTTACATGTAAAACAGATGATGATGGATTCGGAAATACAGACGCCATATTACCGGGACCAGGCGAATCATTCAAGCCCGTTGTTATCTGGCTCTTATAATAATGCACATCATGCAGCCCGGTATCATCATACAAAGCATGCGCATAATGCAGTAAACTCTGGTTGCTGTACCAGTAAAATGCCGAATCAGTATTGCTCTGAGGAAAACCGGGAGCCAGTACCCACTGGTTGAGCGTTATCGCCCCTTTGACCCATGCGGAATCCAGGATTGTACTTATTCTTCTTTCCAGCAGAGCGGGAAAAGTTCCGGATGGCAGAATGATATCTCCGGCTGCAATGACAACAACGTTTGCCGAAAATGATGATTTGTAACGGATAGAATCATAATTAGGCTGACCAATTGCAGCTCCGGTATTTGTAAGCTGCATATACGTATTGGCTATCAGGTTGCTTCCATATGTATACGGGAAATTCATTGTTGTTGCAGGGGGATTAAGTGGAATGGGTCCAGGAGTACCGATGCCCAGGGGATCTCCGATAAAACCCAATAATGTAACACCAGCCGTATTCACCTGCATCATATCCCGTGATCCATCTGCACCTTCGTAAGTGCAATGGGTGGCAGCCGGAAAAGCAGCACCTCCGGGAACCGAGGAAGGAGGAAGTATAAAAAGTGTATCGTCAGCACCGGGTACGGCGTTCAGCACCGAAAAGTCCCAGGTATTATTAATACCTGACTTCGCAAAAATAAATGGAGGAGATGGAACATTCGCATCGTAATAAATATAGGCGCTGTTTACGGGTGGCGCCATCGATGCATTCAGGCTGATTTGACCGGAAACTAAGGCCGGAAGTAACAGGATGAAGTACAGTAAGGAGATCTTCTTCATGTGTACTATTTTTTAGAGTTTATCAAACCTAGTCAGGAAAACAAAGACCCGGGCATGTCTTTTAAGAAGTTTTCAGGAACTTATACACCGCCATTAACAAGATAGCAGGCTTATTTTCTTATCAATCTGACTCCAGAAGGTACGCATTTTTCAATATATTCATGTTATTCTACTTTAAATACGATATATCTTCCAGCCTTTGTACCATGCAATGCTTAATTAGAAAGTAACGGTTTATCCGAAAAAGCAATTCTTTGT
>CAZHSC010000002.1:918-97266 GCA_964534995.1 uncultured Bifidobacterium sp. | reverse complement strand
TATTATACTAACTTAGATCCCGCTAATATTGTCCGATAATTAGGGGGTCAAACCAATGAAATGTTTGGATTTTCTGATAATTACTTTGTAGTGATGTGTCTAGAGACGCATCCAAGATTATTAGCCTATTTTTTATACTTACAAATGAATAAGGACTTGGAGGTATTGGATTATTTAATTGAGCCACAGTGAAATTGGAATAATAAACATTTAATAGAGTTGAGTTTTCCAAGCATAATGTAGAGTAATTAAAAGGAAAGAAGCTGTGTAACCCACTTGGCAAGTACATCTTGAAACGAAGATAAATTATATATGAGATTATTTACTATAATTTTGCGTTAAGAAGGTATAAGACTAAGAAGGTTTTAGATGTTTAATTTTTTCAAAGTCCAAACTAAAAACCCAATTCTCCCCACCATTAAAACCCGCCCTCAAACCCCGTATTTACCGGCAAAGAGTTTCGCATTTGCCCGTTTAAAAACAAATGCTGATTTTTGAAAGATGAGCGTACAGAGGAGAAACCCGCACAAAGCTGAACCGGCCGGTGGGAAAAACGGATACCGATTCATATTTAATGGACAAGAGAAGTTCGGTAGGTTAAATTGGAAATCAAGCATTAAATAGGAGCTAAAGAAGTTTGAAATAAAATAGCATGAACCGGAGCTAAATTGTCGGTGGAAGATTGATTTTGGAATGACATACTGTTAAAGCAACTAATAACTTCTTCTTTAAACGCTGCGGTCGCTGCGGATTCGCTGTGGTCGCTGCGTTTACCTGTTCAGCAAGGTATAAGCCATCTATTTACCGGCAAGGCAATTTCGCATTTGCCGAAATCAAAATAAATACTGACCTTAGATGGATGATTATACAGAGGAGAAATGCGACTAAACCTGTACCGGCCGGTGGAAAAATAGATCCCTTTTCGCATTTAATGGACAAGAGAAGTTCGGCAGGTTAGATTGGAAATAATGCAGTAAACAGGAGCTAAAGAAGTTTGAAATAAAATAGCATGAACCGGAGCTAAATTGTCGGTGGAAGATTGATTTTGGAATGACATACTGTTAAAGCAACTAATAACTTCTTCTTTAAACGCTGCGGTCGCTGCGGATTCGCTGTGGTCGCTGCGTTTACCTGTTCAGCAAGGTATAAGCCATCTATTTACCGGCAAGGCAATTTCGCATTTGCCGAAATCAAAATAAATACTGACCTTAGATGGATGATTATACAGAGGAGAAATGCGACTAAACCTGTACCGGCCGGTGGGAAAAATAGATCCCTTTTCGCATTTAATGGGCAAGAGAAAACAGGTAAGATAAGCTAAAGCGGAAATGAATGTAGTATTTTTGGCAACAACAATACTGCATGATGAAAATACAACTTTGTCTCTCCGGTGGCGGCGCCCGAGGTTTTGCCCATTTGGGTGTGGTGGAAGCTCTCCTGGAAATGGGATTTGACATACAACGCATCAGCGGCACCAGCGCCGGGGCCATGGCGGGGTCGTTTATCGCGGCCGGATATTCTCCCTCCGAAATCCTTGAACTCTTTATAAGCAACAAACTGTTCAGTAAGTTCAGCGGTGCCTTTAACCGTGGTTTATTGAAAATGGATGGCGTGGGAACGCTCTTCAGTAAATACCTGCCCGTAAATTTTGAAGACCTGAAATTACCCATGGTTATAGCCGCTACTGATATCCTCAGCGGTAAAACCCGTTTTTTTCAACAGGGCCCCTTGCTGCCGGCCATCATCGGTTCCTCCTCCATTCCCGGGCTTTTTAAACCGGTAAAGTATCAGGATATGTTGTTGGCGGATGGGGGCGTGTTGAATAATTTACCGGTAGAGCCATTAAAAAAATATGCGCTTCCGGTAATCGGGGTCCATGTTAATCCTGTTGGCGAGATCGGCGCTCCCACCAGCACATGGGCAGTACTTGAAAGAACCTTCCACCTGGGAGTATTCAGCAATACCGTTTACCGGATGCAGCAATGTGATGTGGTCATTGAGCCTGCCGAATTGAAAAATACCAAGGTGTTTGATTACCGAAAAGCCAGAGATATTTATAAAGCCGGCTATAAGCAGGTGAAACATGAAGCAGAAAGTTTGTTGGATAAATTTTCTAAGTAACAGAAATTCAGTACATTAGTTTCAACGGCTTTGGCAAGCTATCTTTGTGCCGGCCGAGAAATCCCTTGCAAAACATATGTCACAATCAATAGAACAAAACCGTAACGAAGACCATAATAAAATTCAACTGAGTTTCCTGAGGCAGAAATTGCAGGAAGTATACCTCGGAGGAGGGAAGAAGAGTGCGGAGAAGCAAAGGGAAAAAGGGAAATTACTTGCGAGGGAACGGATAGCCTATCTGTTAGATCCCGGCGCTCCTTCATTGGAGATTGGGGCGCTGGCGGCAGATGGCATGTACAGTGAACAGGGGGGATGCCCTTCGGCGGGGGTGGTGGTAGTGATCGGATATATAACAGGTCGTCAATGTATCGTGGTGGCCAATGACGCCACAGTAAAGGCAGGAGCCTGGTTCCCCATGACGGCCAAAAAGAACCTGCGTGCCCAGGAAATTGCCATCGAGAACCGTTTGCCGATCGTGTATCTGGTCGACAGTGCGGGAGTTTTCCTCCCGATGCAGGATGAGATTTTTCCGGATAAGGAGCATTTTGGACGTATTTTCAGAAATAACGCGGTGATGAGCAGTATGGGTATCATCCAGATTGCCGCCATCATGGGCTCATGTGTGGCCGGTGGAGCTTATCTTCCCATCATGAGTGATGAAGCCATGATAGTAGATAAAACCGGATCTGTTTTCCTGGCCGGTTCCTATCTGGTGAAGAGCGCCATCGGCGAAGAGGTGGACAATGAAACCCTCGGCGGGGCCACCACGCAATGTGAAATATCAGGCGTTACCGATAATAAATTTCCGGATGACCAGCATTGCCTGGATTATATTAAAAGAATTTTTTCAAAAATCGGTCGCTTACCCGATGCCGGCTTTGACAGGATACAATCCTCTCCTCCTAAAATGGAGGAAAAAGAAATTTACAGGTTCCTTCCCGAATCGAGGGATAAGCAATTTGACATGCACGAAATTATTTATCGACTGGTAGATGACAGTGCTTTTGATGAATACAAGGAAAAGTATGGCCAGACCCTTATTTGCGGATATGCCCGCATTGACGGATGGGCGGTAGGTATTGTGGCCAATCAGCGTAAAGTGGTTAAAAGTAAGAAAGGGGAAATGCAGTTGGGTGGTGTTATCTTTAGTGACAGCGCGGATAAGGCTGCAAGGTTTATCATGAATTGTAACCAAAGGAAGATTCCATTGGTTTTCCTGCAGGATGTTACCGGATTCATGGTAGGTTCCCGCTCGGAGCACGGGGGGATCATAAAAGATGGCGCCAAACTGGTAAGCGCGGTAGCCAACTCGGTAGTTCCTAAATTTACCATTATCACCGGTAATTCCTACGGGGCCGGTAATTATGCCATGTGTGGCAAGGCCTATGACCCGCGTCTCATCGTTGCATGGCCCAGTGCTCAGATTGCCGTGATGGGTGGAGCGCAGGCCGCCAAAACATTACTGCAGATTCAAACATCAACCCTGAAAGCCCAGGGAAAGGATATCTCCGCCGAAGAGGAAAAGGAACTCCTTAAAACCATCACCGACCGTTATAACCGGCAAACATCACCCTACTACGCGGCATCACGCCTGTGGGTTGACGCGATTATTGACCCACTCGATACCCGTAAATGGATTTCAATGGGCATTGAAGCAGCCAACCATGCCCCCGTAGTGAAGGAGTTTAACGTGGGGGTTATCCAGACATAGCCGTGAAGTATCCTGGTTTTTACGGGACGGAAACCAGCCATACCGGCAACAGGAAAAAAGAATGAATAATGCCTAATGAACAGGAAATAATGTCCAATATCTTTGAATTCAACGGTTACCGGCCCGTAGTACATGAAAGCGCTTTTATTCATCCTAATGCCACGGTAACCGGTAATGTGGTTATCGGCAGGGATGTTTATATTGGTCCTTCTGCTGCCCTCCGCGGCGATTGGGGCGCAATCATTATTGAAGACGGCTGCAATGTACAGGAAAACTGTACCATTCACATGTTCCCCGGCCTCACCGTACGCCTGGAAGAAGGGGCGCATATAGGCCACGGAGCCATCATCCATGGCGCTTGCATCGGTAAGAATGTGCTGGTGGGTATGAACGCGGTGCTGATGGATCATGTGATCATTGGCGCCGGTTCTATTGTTGGTGCACTCTGCTTTGTTCCGGAAGGAATGCAGATACCGGAAAGAAAAATTGTGGTAGGCAACCCGGCAAAGATTGTGAAGGAGGTAAGCGACGAAATGTTGCTGTGGAAAACAAAAGGGACCGCCTTATACAGGCAGCTTCCTGCCGCGATGAGAGCAAGCTGGAAGCCCTGCGAACCACTCCGGGAAATCCCTCCGGGAAGGACATCCCAGGACAGCATGTACAGCACCTGGAATAAATCAAAAGAAAAATAGTAGCAGGAATTTGAACAGCATTGTATATATTTATACGGAAGAATGAAAGGCCTGCTGCTGATTGCTGCTCTTATGCTGCTGTTATTTTCCCCGACCCGGGGACAAATACCTGTCATTTTACGCGTTTCCGCTTCGGAACAATCGGATACAACCGGTTGTAATTTTGTGAAGGAACTGTCAAGGATATCCTATTTCGCCATCATGAACGGGAAGGCGAAGTTGTGGAACAGCCCTTCGAAGGAGATAAGGATTATGCCGGCATCACTTGCGGAGATAGAAAAAAGCTCAGGTACCTCCTTTCTGGAACAGGATGTGGTTTTTATTTACGAGTACTGGACCAATATCAATAAAGTGCTTTCCAGCCAGACCTCCGGTTTCCTGTTTTCCAATAAAAGCAGAAACGGGGCCGATGTGGAATACGGCTATGTAGAATACCAGGAATTGCAAAGCGTTTTTTTGAGTGAAAGGGTCATGACCAATGCTAATGGGAATTATAATGCCAACCTTGCATCCTATATTGACGCGAAGAATTATAATTTTAATTTTCTTCAGTTCATGGGGAAAGTGATTACCAATAAGGAAGACTCAAGGACCATCTTTTCGGAGTTCATCGGTAACAGTAAATTCAACACCAACCTGTTTTCGAGTAATGAAATTCCGCAGAAGAAAGTTACCCGCAGTATCGATTTTATCACCGACGCTTCGGGCGAAAAAGCCCTGAACAGTAATAAAATTCTTGTCGCTTTCGAAAAGTACCTGCGCCAGAATGAAGAGGTGTTATATAACCTGGGAGGTGAAAAGGTACTGCCACATATTCAGAAGGGAAAATGGAGGGTGACGAAGATTGAACTGAATGAACTCTGGAAGAAAATAAACGGTGAGATATTTTCAGACCCCCTGAGCATGACGGTTTTTATCAATGATTCCGCATTGAATGAAATCAGCTATCGCGAGATGTTGAAAATGGAATTGAAAATCAATGAACAGCCTTTTATAGATTATCTGAAGCAGCAACAGTATTTGTTTATTATCAGGCAGATTAACCATCAGGAAATTCCACGAAGCCAATCCTATGCTTATCAGAAAGCGCTGTTGGAGGCGGACTGGAAGCGAATGACGGAATACATTGGTCAGTATTGATCTTATTGTTGCCACCCGCACAGGTCGCCGTAGTATGTTCTGCTGGCTTTGTTCCTGATGGCCGTATTAATAAACTGCTAAAGCCTGATTTTTCATCCGGCAAGCCTCGTTTCCCTTTCCTTTATTAATTTCGTAACGAATTTCGCCCTGTGGCGTTTAATGGCTTCAAAATAAAAACACTGATATTCCAATGACGAAAATTAAATTCGGAACAGACGGCTGGAGAGCAATTATTGCAGATGACTTCACAGTAGCAAATGTGGCGCGGGTGGCCGAAGGTACGGCCCTATGGTTATTGAAACAATCGGCATCTCCTGAAATTGTACTCGGACATGACTGCCGCTTTGCCGGCCAGTTGTTTTGCGAAACAGTGGCAAAAGTGATGTGTCAGAAAGGCGTGAAGGTATCTCTTGCCAAAGGATTCGTATCCACACCTATGATTTCCCTGGCCGCCGTGAAAATGAAAAAGGACATAGGAATTATTATCACCGCCAGTCATAACCCGCCGGAGTACAACGGCTTTAAATTGAAAGGTTCTTATGGCGGGCCGCTCTTGCCTTCACTCGTGGCTGAGATTGAACAGCTCATTCCCGACCAATGCAGTATGGACACCTCCGCTATTGACCTGTCCGCGTTTGAGAAGAACGGTATGCTGCAATATACCGACCTTGAAACCATGTATTGTGATCATGTGAAAGCGCATTTTGACCTGGATGCCATCCGCAACTCGGGCTTGCATCTTGCCTATGATGCGATGTATGGCGCCGGGCAAAACGTATTAAAAAGATTATTACCGGGATTGACTTTCCTTCACTGTGACTATAATCCTTCTTTTATGGGTCAGGCGCCGGAACCCATTCATAAAAACCTTACTGAGTTTTCTAACCTGATAAAATCCAGCAGCAATATTGATTCGGGCCTGGTTACCGACGGGGATGCCGACCGCCTGGGCTTTTATGATGGTAAAGGTAATTTTATCGACTCTCACCATATCATCCTGCTGCTCATCCATTACCTGCACAAGTATAAGGGTATGAGCGGCAAGGTTTGCACCGCATTTTCTACTACACCGAAAGTGGCCAAGTTGTGTAAGCACTATGGACTTGAGATGGAAACAGTCAAAATAGGTTTTAAGTATATTGCCGAAATTATGATCAAAGAAGATGTGCTTCTTGGCGGTGAAGAATCGGGAGGCATAGCCATCAAAGGGCATATCCCTGAGCGTGATGGTATCTGGATGGGTCTCACCATCTGGGAGTTTATGGCTAAAAGCGGCAAAACCCTCAATGACCTGATCAACGAAGTATATGAAATTGTGGGTAAGTTCTCTTTTGAAAGGAATGATCTGCACATCAAGGAAGAAGTGAAGCAGCGTGTCCTCGAAAATTGCAAGGCGGGACGGTATACCAATTTCGGAAAATATAAAGTCACAAGGGTCGAAGATCTTGATGGCTTTAAGTATTTCTTTGAAAATGGCGACTGGCTCATGATCCGCGCTTCCGGTACGGAACCGGTTTTGCGTACGTATGCAGAATCAGGTTCACGTGACGCGGCCTTTGAAATTCTGAATTCCGCAAAAGATGTACTCCTGAATTAATGTGTAGCCGTTTTCTTATTTCTGAATGTTGAGTTTTCTTTCGGGAAGAGCTATGAAACACATTACGGTTCTCATCACTGTGATGTGTTTTTTTTTAAGGGTAGACGCCCAGGAGACCGACAGCAGCGCTATACATCCACTGTGGATAAAGTCAAAGACATATCACCCTGAACGGGCCCGTATCGTTGCTTTTACAACGGCCGGCATTTATACCGGCGCAATGGTAGCCTTGTATTCGGCCTGGTATAAAAATTACCCCCTCACCACATTTCATCGTTTTAATGATAATGAGGAGTGGCTTCAGATGGACAAGGTGGGTCACGCCGGATCCGCATATTATCTGTCGCGTTGGGCAGGGGGCCTGGTGGAGTGGACGGGGATACCTGCCCAAAAAGCCGCCTGGTGGGGATGTGGGATTAGTTATACCTTTCTGCTCACGGTGGAAGCTTTTGATGGTTTTTCCAAAGAGTGGGGGTTTTCCACAGGCGATATGATCGCGAATACTGCCGGTGCCGCACTTTTTCTGGGGCAGGAACTTGCGTGGAAAGAACAATGGATTTCATTTAAGCTCTCCTATTCCAAAAACCATCTTGCCAACGACCGGCCTGAAGTATTTGGTTCTAATCTTCCCGAAAATGTGTTGAAGGACTATAACGGGCAAACCTATTGGTTGTCCATGCAAACAGCGGGATTTATCAAAAATCCGGGTTGGCCAAAATGGCTGAATATGGCCATTGGCTATGGGGCAAATAATATGCTTACATCAAAAGGTCAGGAACTGCCTTTGGGTTTAACTGATCCTGGCGAAAGATACAGGCAGTTCTTCTTGTCACCCGATATTGAATGGTCGAAAATACCTACACGCAGCGGCGCCCTTAAAACCTTGTTTAAGGTACTGGGCTTTATAAAAATCCCCGCGCCTGCTGTCGAATACAGGAGTACCGGCCGCGTGGTATTTCACGGCCTCCATTTTTAAAAGATAAGGCGGGTGATCAGCGCTTCTTTTTCCGCTTCTCAGGGTCTTCATGAAAGAAGTATTTCAGGTCGATACCGAAATAATCCCCTTCCAGTTTTGTCTTGCCCAGGGAGGTAAATGGCTTGGTAAAGTCCCTGTCAGGGTAATACTCAACCAGGGTGTCATACAAAGTCTGCAAGGCACGTTGATAAATAAAACCGGCGTAGATGTACCCTGATTTCTTGCTGCGGTATTCCACACCAAGGGTGGCAATGACACCGCCACTTACCTTTTGCCTTCGGGCACTGTAATGAGAGTAATAGTCCTTAAAAGTGGCCACGTCAGAAGGAAAAATATTGATACAGGCACCCATGCCGGCGTCAATCCATAGTTTTTCATCCAGTTGTATGTACACCAGGGCTGTAAGCGGTACTTCATACCCGATAATGGAAAAATCACCACCTCCGGTAAAGGTAGTGTCGGTGAGGCTTAGGTCATAATTGCGCTTGGTATAGAGGATGCCGGTCTCCATCGATAACCTTTTTGTAAATCCATGCCTCACCAATCCGCCAAAGCTTATTCCGGACCTTTGAACAACGCTGTAGTTTATCGAACTGTCGCTGAAAGCAATGGGTCCGGTACGCAATAGCCTGTTCGGAAAGCTGGGACGGATACATACCCCAAAAGTGGTGACGCCCTTTTGAGCGAATGATTCAAAAACTGAAAGGGAAAACACCAGGAGTAAGAGTAGCAGACGGCGAATCATCATGGATGCAAAGTAAAGAAATCGGGCTGAGAATAAATTTCAAAACTGTTTGTTATTTTATTGTGCTTTAAGAAAGAAAACAGTATCAGGACGGATTATTCCGGGTGCTTACTGGCTGTCAGGTCATGCACCCGTATAGCCCGGGATGCCGTTTGTGAAGCCGCTCACACACGGAAGCAATGTAATAGATGTCGGAACAGAGATGCAGCTATGTAAAAAGGAACCGTACTAAATTACAGGAAAGGATTGCGTCTTTTTTGTAATCAGGATGATGGAACAAAATAATTATCCTCAAACATATTGCCAGTAAACGTAGGCCCATGGTCGTTATATGGCGGTAATTATTTTATACCCTTATGTCACATAGCGAAGGTATCGCTTTGCTTTATATGCGCCCATAAAAAAACCACCGGCATGGAGGTGCCGGTGGTTTTTTATTTACATTTTTTATCAGTGAAATACCACCCTGCTGGTGGCGATGCCTCTACCGAGTTGTACGTTTACAAGGTACATTCCGGCATCGAGATTTCTTCTTTCAAGGAGATATGATTTTTCATCGATGTCACCTGAAGTAAATACCATCTTGCCGGTAATATCATACACCATTACTTTCCTGATTATTTCATTGCCTTCCGTTCTGATCAGGGTATGGTTATAGGCGGGATTGGGTGTAAAAGTGATACCTGCATTGTCCAGAGATGGATTGTTGATGCCTGAAGTTAAACCAAGGCAATATACAATTCTCGGGTTGAGATATCCCATGATGGTATCGAGGTAGGCCAGGGCTTTGGCTTTTGACATATCGGGGTTAGTAAGCAAAGCATTGGCATAGGCGGAATCTCCCTTCAGGTTATAGGGTGGAGGCAGGAATTGAGCATAGGCTACAGTGGCCAGTGAATCATACCATTCCCAGGGACCCGCCTGCTGTAAAGGGTCGGTAACCAGCGGATACAGTCCTTCAAAACCTTCATTGATGGTATTGGCATATACGGTGAGGGGATCGGTAAAGCCGGCGTTGGCGAAACAATTGTTATTGCCGGTGGCATTCGCCAGCCGGATGGCTTCGCGGCTTCCACCCACTTCAACCACAAAATCACCGGTAGTAGGTACAATAACATCTCCAACAGCATAGGGAGCGAAGGGATCACCAATCACATGAAAAGCAACCATGGGTGCATCACCGGCTTCTAACCATGATGTGTCACCGATAGCTCCTCCCATGTTAAAGACAAACTGAACTTTTGAATTGTAGCCGGGCGCATTGTTAGGGTTGTTCAGCTGAGGAATTCCGCCGCCTCCTTCAAAATCGCCAAGCAGTGCCTGGTTTACATAAGATTGACCGGCAATAAAACCATAGGTGGTATTGGTAGTATTGGCAATAAATTTAGGGAGGGAAATTTCTGCAGGATCATCGAGGGTGGCATAGGCAAGGGCAATATAACCTCCGGTACCTACACCGCCAAGGATGATTTTAGTGGTATCAATTCCAAAATCATTGCCACCTGTATCTGCATTGGCTTTGAAGTACCTGACGCATGCTTTCGCATCAAGAATGGCGCGATATACCGCCTGCAGAAGTGTGCCGGTACGTATGTCCTGTCCGCTGCTGCCTGATGCCTGTGGATTCCATCCGAGGCGGTAGCTCATGGCGGCGGCAACATAGCCCCTTTTCGCGAAGGAAGTGCACATGGCCACAATGTTGCTGTCTCTCCTGGATCCGGTAGGCTGCCCGTTAATAACAGGGGGAAGAAAACTTCCTGTATGCATCACAATAACGAGTGGCCTTTCAGTCAAAGGGTCAGTAGCACCGGCAGGGGTGTACACATCCATTTTGAGGTCTTCAGGCGCAGGACCACCACCCGACAGGGCACCGATCACAGTAATGTTATTTCCGTAAATAACGCTGTTGGTTACCGAGGCGGAGGGAAAAATTTCGGTAACGTATCTCTGTGCATGTACCTGTATGGCAGCAGTTGCAAAGAGTAGGAATAACATGGTTACTTGTAAAGTTTTTTTCATGCTTTGTGGTTTTTGTTTGGGGTAAAGATAAATAGTTTTCCCGCTTATAAACGGCAGCCTTTTCTGCATATAAGCATATTATTTATGAACTTTGCAGGATGCATTCCTTTCCAAAACGCTGGTTTCTCTTTTCTTTTTTCGTGATGCATGCAGCGATGGCTGCCGGGCAGTGTATCAGTGCCTTTCCTTTTACCGAGGATTTTGAATCAGGTCCCGGTACATGGGTCAGTGGAGGACTGAACGCTGACTGGTCATATGGAATTCCCTCTAAATCAACTATTAATGCCGCAGGTAGTGGCAGCTATTGTTGGATCACAGGGGGGCTTTCAAATGCCACCTATAACGGAGGGCAAAAGTCATGGATCCAAAGCCCTTGTTTTGATTTTTCTGCTTTGAATTACCCGTATTTGAGCTTTCTGATTTTTTGGGATACCGAGCGTCAGTATGACGGAGGAAATCTGCAATACTCCCTCAATGGAGGCAGTACCTGGATCAATATAGGATCCAGTGGTGGCGGCAGTGATTGTAAAACGATGAACTGGTTTAATTCAGGAGGCATTAACAGTCTGTCCGGTTTGGCATCTCCACAGCACGGTTGGTCAGGCAATGGCGGTCCCACTATTGGATCCTGCCTTGGGGGCAATGGAAGCGGGGGGTGGAAAAGAGCAGGATATTGTCTCACCCAACTCGCGGGGGAAAGCAATGTACTGTTTCGTTTTACCTTTGGTTCCGGTACCACCTGTAATAATTTCGATGGCCTGGCCATTGATAGTTTTTCGGTAGCAGAACTGGAAATACCCAACATTGATTTTACCTATACCTGTGAAAGTGCTTCGCGTGTACGATTTACGGGAAGTGGGGGCGACTGCCCTTCTCAGGTGCAATGGGATTTTGGGGATCCTGCGTCAGCATTCAATACATCTTCCTCAGTATCGGATACCCATAGCTTTTCAGGTCCGGGTTCCTACCTGGTCACCTTCTCAATCAATGAACCATGCATTGGATTTGTTTCCCGCAGCCGGCGCTTGCTGATTCCGGAAATTAATGCCATCGTTTATCCCGAAACCTGCAACGGAACTTCGGATGGTAGCATTAAACTCGACGTTTCTTATCTGCCTGCACCGGTATTTAACTGGAATCCTGTATCTCCGCTCAATACAGATTCCCTTTCGGGACTTGCTGCCGGTACCTATCAGGTAACCGTTTCCGGCGACTCCTCCTGTACTCAGACCCTGGCCCTTGAAGTGAATATTAATCCGGATGGAAGCCCCGTTCCTGATTTACCGGATATTATTTTAATGTGCCCGGGAGAAGAAGTGCTGCTTGACCCCGGTAATTTCCAATCCTATCTTTGGACTACGGGAAGCAATGACCCTTTTATCATTGTAAATGATACAGGATGGTATGGGGTAAATGTGAGTAACCCCTCCGGCTGCCAGGCGGCAGATTCGGTTCTCTTAATTGCTAATTGCTTTACAGGAGTGTATGTGCCGGGAGCTTTCAGCCCCAATGCGGATGGAAAAAATGATGTTTTTATGTCCTTTTCCGGCCTTGTGAATGATTTTGAAATGAAAGTGTACAACCGGTTGGGGGAATTGGTATTTTCCTCCTCCGATCAGTTATTAGGGTGGGATGGGACATATGAAGGAACGGAATGTCCTGAAGGAGTTTATACCTGGCAAATTTCTTACAGTACCCAACCATCTAAAATTCAAATTTTAAAGGGCATCGTTAATTTGATAAGGTAGGCTGAATTTAAATTATTGAAATTCAATAATATTGTCAGGATAATGATTATTGTCACAGGAATTAAAATGATTATAAATAAAATCCTGTATCGCCATGTCTATCTTTGTGAGGAATGTTAAGGATTCTTGCCGGTTATATTCTGATCACTTCATTGTTGCTGCAAACAGGCTTTAAATCGCTGTTGCTGTTGCACTACGAGTTAAAAAAGGATTATTTCGCGAAGGAGTTATGTGAGAAGAAAGATATACCGGATAATTGTTGCAAAGGAACCTGTTATCTGAACAAAGAAATTAAGGAACAGGATGAAAGAGAGAACAGTCAGGGTCCCATTGTAAATGTGAAATATGAAATTGGTGTTTTTGACATCAGTACAGCCAACTTTATTTTTTACCATGAATATTCTCAAACCCTGATTATTGCGGATAAGCCCGCCTCTCTCTCAACTGGGTATTTAAGCAAGTTATTGCGGCCTCCTTTAGCTTGATTTTTTTCAAAAAAGCAATAAGGCATCTCTCCTCCCAAAACAAGGGGATATTGCTTATTGTTATTATTAATAGTAATTTTGATTTCAATTAAACAAAACGAGTTAAATCATCAATAAATGAAAAAAAATATCTTATTTATATCAATACTTGCAATTGGAGTACTGTCCTTAAACGCTTGTAAAAAAGACAATGATGACAATGGCAGCAGCGGACCTGCCAAGCCCGGTACCGTTACAATCGATATTACAAATGTAGCCGGTAGCGTGAATGTAGATGAAACAGGAGCTACCAGTTATACCAACAGCAGCGGCGAAAGTTTTACGGTGACCAAGCTAAAATACTATATTTCCAACGTTCGTCTGATGAAAGACGATAATATCGTTTATACCATGCCTGAGAGTTATTTCCTCGTGGATGAATCGAACCAGGCCAGTACCAAGTTGGCTTTACCCGATGTGCCCGGTGGTGATTACACGGCTATCCGCTTTACCATTGGCGTTGATTCAGCACGAAATGTAAGCGGAGCCCAAACCGGAGCACTGGATCCTGCCAATGGCATGTTCTGGACCTGGTCAAGCGGGTATATTTTCTATAAACTGGAAGGTACTTCTCCTGCTGCTCCGGGAGGTATCACCTACCATATTGGCGGATTCAGGGAGTCAAATAATACCAATGCCATCCGTGAAGTGGAAGTCAGTTTCGCAGGTGCCACACTGAATGTAGATGGAGCCAAAGAAGCGGAAATTCATTTGCTCGCCGATGTGTTAAAGGTGTTTTCTCAACCCAATACCATTAGCATCTCTGCAGTGAATTTCCAGATGGCCCCGGGTGGCAACGCCCTGTTAATTGCCGATAATTACGCGCAGATGTTTTCCTTTGATCATCTCCATAATGATTAAAATGGTTTAAGTCTAACCTCAAATACCGGTATGGCGAAAAAGGTCATACCGGTTTTAACAACTTCCAATTTATGAAAAAGTTAACAGCCCTGTTTGGTTTTTTGTTTTTGATTGTTGTGCTTCAGTCTTGCGAAAAAGAAGGCAACGACCCCGGTGATCAGTCGGTGTATTTTTACATACCAAAAGGATGGCCTTCGCCCGTATATACTTTTGAAACGAATCCTGTTACCAAAGCGGGTTTTGAGTTGGGACGTAAATTATTTTATGATCCGCTATTATCAAGAGACAGCAGCATAGCCTGCGGAAGCTGCCATCAGCAATTTGTAGCTTTTGCCCATGCTGACCATACCCTCAGTCATGGAATTAACGGCTTGCTGGGAACCAGAAATTCACCGGCACTATTCAACATGGCATGGATGCAGGATTTAATGTGGGACGGTGGGGTCAATCACCTGGAAGTACAACCACTCGCCCCCATAGCGAATCCTGTGGAAATGGATGAGACCATGGCGAACGTGATTATTAAACTGCAACGCAGCCAAAGTTATCCTTCCATGTTTGAAGACGCTTTTGGTACTGACAGTATCACCACCCAGTTGGTCATGAAAGCCTTTGCCCAGTTTATGGGTACCATGATTTCGAATCACTCGAAATACGATAAATATACAGAGGGAAAGGCCACATTCACCCAGTCTGAAAAAAGAGGCCTGCAATTATTCCGTAATCATTGTAGTGGTTGCCATAGCGAACCATTACTCACAAATGGTCATTTCAGGAATAACGGACTTGATACCCATTTTGATAAGGATGCGGGCAGGGCAAAAATCACCATGTTGCCGCAGGACTCCGGGTTGTTCAAGGTTCCTTCCCTTCGGAATATCGCGCTCACTTATCCATACATGCACGATGGCCGTTTTCAGAAACTGGAACAGGTATTAGACCACTATGCTTCCGGTATCAAGGCAAGTTCCACACTTGACCCCTTGCTGCCGGCAGGTGGTCTTTCCTTCTCTGTACAGGAAAAAAGTGATATCATCGCTTTCCTGGAAACCCTGACCGATTTTAAATTTATCAGTGACAAACGTTTCGCGGAGGTCCAATGAAAAGGGACACTAAACCTTATTTCTTCCTCCTGATAACTTTTTTTACTGTTCAGAAACTTGCAGCCTGCGACATGTGTGGTTGTTTTATGGGCATTATGCCCAGCGATAAACGATCCTTTGCGGGAATGTATTACCGTTACCGGTCTTTTTCGGGGGATGGCGTTAAAAATTCTGCGATGTTTCCTGAAGGCAGTATGCGCATTTCTCACAGTGATCATGAAAAAGAGGACATGCCATCGGAGGATTTTGAATTATACAGGGCTGTTGAGCTCAGAGCCAGGTATTACCTGCATCCCCGGCTCGAACTGAATGCGGTATTTCCATATCTCATGAACAATGCCGACGAATCCGGAATCCAGACTTCCGTAAATGGAATTGGCGATCTGAGCCTACTCCTGGGATGGCAAGTGATTGATGAAGCGGAAACCGGAAAATTTCGTCATCGCCTGCTTGCAGGTACCGGCGTGAAACTGGCAACCGGAATTTCAGACGTGAAATCGAAGGATGGGGATCGCTACCCGCTCCTGCTACAGGGAGGAACCGGCACCAACGATTGGTTAACATACCTTACGTATCAGGTGTCATTTGATAATTTCGGGCTTAACCTCACGCCCCTGTACAAGGTCAATGGAGAAAACAGGTTTGAGGAAAAAATAGATAACAGTTTTACAAGTTCAGCCAGCCTCTTTTACCGTTTTTCAGTCGGTGAAAATATCAAAATACTCCCGTCGGCGCAGGCCTATTATGAATTTACAAATGGGGTGTACGTAAAGGAAGTGCTCATGGAAAGCACCAGAATGAACCTAATGATGTGCGGCCCGGGCATTGACATTTACAGGAAGAACCTGGGTCTTTCCGTTTCTTCCCTGTTTAGTTGCTATGAAGAGGAAAGCAGCAGCGGCCTTAAAAACAGAATCAGGCTGATGCTGGGACTGAATTTTTATTTTGATCAGTCTGTCTTCATATTCTGACAGGCCTTGCGGTTAGGAATTGATTTTTTTTAAAAAATCTGCTATTAACAGTAAGGTGTAGATAATTACCTTCTCCGCATTCAATTTGTGGTTGTGGCCTGCTTAGTTTTGAAAAATACCCATTATGAAGAGGGTCGTCAGTTCATCCATCATTTCTGTTGTCATCTTACTGCTTTTCGCGGCTGCCTTTTTTTACTTTCAAATTAAGAAGAATGTAAGTACCTCCCTGTTTAAAGCGGTGCCTTCCGATGCAGCATTCCTTATTTCTGTTAATCCTTCTTCCGGTGATCTGAAAAGGCTGGCCAATACCTCTTTTTTCAGTCCTGCGGATTCCGTGATGATCCTGAAGGACTGGAAGAGGTCATTATTACTCTTCGATTCTTTGTGTAATAATGAGCCCCATGTTGCAAAAGCATTGGGGAATTCCCCGCTATTGATCAGCGGGCATGTTACAGGACCTTCAGATTTCGGATGTTTGTTTTATTGCTCCGTTTCGGCAAACCCCGAAGAGGTATTATCTGTCCTTAAACGCTTGTTTTCATTCAAAGGAGAAGTACGTACCAGAACCTATAATGGCGTAAATATTTGGGAAGCCGGTATGGAATCAGGGGAAGTCCTCTCCTGGGCAGTTCATAAAGGGCTTCTCATAGCTGGCTATACTTCTTTCCTGGTGGAGGATGCCCTGCGCCAGCAAAAAAATACCGCTGCAGGCAGCCCTGCCCTGAGCCTGGAGTCCAGATGGAGTGAAGAGGAGAAAGGACTGATGCTGGCCCTGTATTATCCCTTTTTCTCTAAATGGCTGAAAACGCAAATGGACATGGCCGCTCCTGTTGACTTGCTTTCCTTCAGTCATTTCGGCGACTGGTCCGTCCTCCAGCTCGATATTCATTCCAACCTCATCGCGTACAGCGGGGAAACCCTTACCGGCGACTCTTCGTCTTTCATCAGTATTTTTAACAGGCAACAACCCGTTGAAAGAAAGTTAGCTGACTGGCTTCCTGCAAAAACAGCGGCAGCGCTGATATGGGGTATCAGTGATCCTGTCCGGTTTTTTGAATCTCTGCATGAAACAGAAGGTAAAGGAAGCACCTCATCCCGCAGCCCGCATGAAAATAGTTTTAGTGAATGGATGGGGGAAGAACTTGCATTGATCATCACGCAGCCTGCGCTAAGCCTGACCGATAATAATTTTCTGGCCATGATCAGTGTTAAGGACTCCCTGAAATGCAGCAGGTCGCTGGAGAAGTTGTCAGGGGATGCGATAGAATATTATAACGGGTATACCTTACGTTATATCGAGGAAAAGGCCTTGCTGAAAGGATTGTTCGGATCGCTCTTTCAGCGGGTGAACCGCTTCTATTATACTGCTATAAACCACCATATTGTTATCGGCAACCAGGCTTCCGTATTGCGTGCATACATCAACGATGTAAAAACCGGCAACATGCTGAAAGAGGAGGAGAGATACCGTTCCCTCTCTACGCATATTCCTTCGCGGGGAAATATCTTTTTTTATGCCAGCATACCGCAGTCGGTAAAAGTGTTTGCTGATGTTGCATCTCCTGCCTGGCTCCGGTGGCTATCCGCCAATGCCGGCGCATTAAATAACTGGAATGGACTGGTGTTCTCCCTTTCCCATTCAAACGGACTCTACCAAAGTTCGGGTTGCCTTGGTTACTTCAATACTACTGCCCGCGGACCGCAATTAAGCTGGAATGCGAAGCTGGATACTACCCTTGCGGCAGGTCCGTTTTTTCCGGCCGGTATTCATGGATTGATCCTGGCAAGCGATGTTAATGGGCAATTGTATGCATTTGATATTTCGGGTGATTTGAAGTGGAAGAAGAAACTCGACACTCCGCTGATGAGTGATATAACAGCTATCGATTACTACAGGAATGGCGGACACCAGTATCTCTTTAATTCGCATTCATTTGTTTATTTACTGGATTCGATGGGTAATAATACCGGTAATTATCCTTACCGCTTGCCGGCTGAAGCCTCTGCAGGCCTGACACTGGTAACTGCTGATAATCCTGAAAATGATAAATTTTTCATTCCATGTAAAAACCTGCGCCTTTATGCCTATGCTATCACCGGTAAACCTCTGGCTGGATTTAGCCCTGTAAAACTTCCGGAACTGATCATTCAACCGGTTTTTTATAACAGCGATCAGCAAAAAATGGTTTTTCTCGGGGCATCGGGCTTATGTTTTGTGACAGATTGGAACGGCCGCCGCTTGTTTACCGTGAAAGAGAAAGTCATGTTGAGAGAGTATTGCGGATTCATCAAAGTGGAAGATAAAGATGATCTGCTGAGCTATGTATCAAATGAAGCTAAGTTAATGGCGATAAATTTGAACGGGGAGCAAAGACAGATAGTAAGCATTCAGAACGATTCGGTATGCTCAGCTTCCGCTGCGGATTTAAACGGTGATGCGGAAACCGACTGGATAGTTGCCGGTAACAATGGACTTAGTGCGAAGACCAAAGATGGGATAAGCCTTTTCAAATATAACAGTGGAGAAGTGTTTGATAAGGTATCCGTCATTTCATCAGGATCAAAAATGGCGGTATCAGCCCTTGGAGAAGGCAGGTTGTATCTTTTTTACAGGGATGGAACCATTGCCGAAGGATTTCCATTTCAGGGTGTTGATTTGCCAAAATTCGCACCGGGGTCTGGTAAAGAAGATTATCTGCTGTTGAAGGAGGGGCCGGATAATATCAGCCTGTATCTGATCCCGGGCAAATAATTTACCGGACCATTTTCATCAAATAGTAATTTTTTTAACTATATTTGATTTCGTTATGCTTTTCATACGTATCTAAGATAGCCGTATGAGCAAATTATCCTTCTTTTATAATGCAGATGTCGTGTATTTAACCAGCCTGAAGGCGTTGAAGAGGAGGGACTATAAGATCATCAGTTTTGATGAGCAGGAGGGCTTGATCAAAGCAAAATCAAGGAAAGGTATCTTAAAGCCTGAAGTGACGGTTGAAATAAAATTAAGTAAGATAGCGGAGAATCAGACCAACCTGGATATCATTTCCAGGTCTAAGAGAACCTGGTTGAGCGCGGATGGGTATGAAGCGAAGGAAGAAAATAAACTGATCAATACTTTATATAAGTTATTTGAACATTCCTGAACCGGAGATATCCAGGTAGTTTTTTTCTGTTATGTCTTGATTTTTTCAAATCAGACAGACCCCATCAATTTTAATTTCCGGCAGTCAATTTTATATTCTGCAGGAGGCAGTTCCTTCATTGAAAAAAACTGAGCATAAAAAAAGCTGCTTCCGGGTCTGAAAGCAGCTTTTTCATTTTTTAATTGAGTTTATTCAACAGAGAAATCAACCCTGCGGTTCATCGGATTCAGGGAAGTGGCCATTGGATCCTTTTCGCCTTTTGATTCAGTACTGATTCTGGCCCCGTCAATGCCGTATTGTTTGATCAGATGATCACGCACATTATCGGCGCGACGTTGTCCAAGACGCATATTTTCATTTTCATTTCCGCGGATATCACAGTTTCCGGTTATCTTGATTTTGAGATCCGGATTCGCCTTAAGTACTTTGGCGATGACGAGGATTCTGTCATGATAATTTGACTTAATGATGGCTGAACCAAGGTCGAAGAACACAGAGGGTAAGAAACCAGTACCATTCTTGCCGCTTCTTCCGTCAGCACCATTCAGTCCCATGGGTCTTCCCAAACTGTCTTTACCGAATTCGCCCGCATTGGCAAGAGTAATACCCTGGAAATTCACAAGCGATCCTTGCCCGGTTCCGGGTTCCAGATCACGGCTGTCGGGTACTCCGTCACCATCGGTATCAGATTCAGCCCCGTTTTCATCCACCTTTGCCCCTTTGGCTGTGAATGGATCCGTGTCTTTGATGTCAGGAACACCATCCCCGTCAGTATCAACCGCTGTACCGTCACCGTATACTTTACTGCCTTCCACAGTACTGTTATCTTTATCGAATAAATCCGAAACACCATCTTTGTCCTTATCACCTGACAGAATATCTATCTTCTCTTTCATGTCGGCAAGGTCATTGTAAACAACTTCCATCGGATTCACCCACTCCATAGGTTTGTTTTTCTTTCCGAAGGTGTAGTTGACCGCTGCATTTAACATGATATAATTGTCAAATTCAGAATAGGTCTTTACGGTAGCATCGATTTTATCGGTGAAAGTTTTGTAGTATTCAAATGCCAGGCCTACATCAAATTTATTAATCTTGTATTTGAACCCTAAACTGACAGGTATCATGAGTTCAGTGATGTTACCTGATTTCCGCAACAGGATTGATTTGGAGGAATCGGAGGAAACTTCAGCGTCAAAGTTGAAAAATCCGATACCCAGGGTAGCTACCATATGGAAATCCTTGTTTCTGTTCAGGAATGAAATATTACCGAAATTGTAGGTCATGTCAAGGCTACCCTGCATCAGTGGACTCTCATATTTTACCGCCCATTCTTTTGTGCCGGGGCCGCCGCTGCCCGGAAATTGAATAGGTTGGTAGGTAATGGAATCAAGGTATTCAATATCATTACCGGAAAACTTTGAAACCATTCCCCTTGCCCGCAGGCCAATTGAATGTGTTACCTGGTGATGCACCTGCAGACCAATGGCAGGATTGACAAAACCCTGGTTAAGAAAACGATTATTGTTCTGGTCACCTTTTAGCAGGTCACCCAGCAAATGACTTACGCCAAACGTAATGCCTGCTGACCAACGATCATAGTCTTGCTTTTTAGGCAATCCATAGTTACTGGCGGAGGAAGTGTTGCCGCCATCGGATTGAGCTTGCGCATTTAAAACCGTGATAAATGCAAACAAAGTAATAAGAAGTGAGCTTTTGATCTTCATTCAAGCTGCTTTTTTAGATTCTGCTGCAATATTAAAGAAAGTATATTAATGTCCCTAATATGCGGGCTGTAATAAATTCAAATTCACATTTCTAAAAACTGATTTCCTGATATTTTTCCGGGAGTTCGGCTGACAATGATGCCAGGATAAAACGGAGATGCACGGGGTTATTTACAAAGTCCAGATCATCAGAATGTATGAACAATACTCTCTGATTTTCAAGTGATTGAAGGTGATTTATGTATTCCTTGCTTACCCTTTCCAGATAGGCTGCCGGTATTTCTTTTTCAAAATCCCGTCCTCTCTTCTGAATATTATCAAGCAGGTTTTCGATGCTTCTGTGTAGGTAAACGATCAGATCGGGTTTTCTTAGGGTCGGGTTGATCAGTTTATAAAAGGTGGTAAAAAGATCCAATTCCGGTCCACTCAGTGTTACCTTGGCAAAAAGCAGGCTTTTTTCAAAAAGATAGTCACTGATCAGCGGACGCTTCTTTTTAATGGCTTCGTCCTGATGTTGTTTTATCTGCTGAAACCTCTCGGCAAGGAATGACATTTCAAGGGGGAATGCAAAGCGCTCCGGCTGTTCATAAAACTGTGGAAGGAAAGTGTTGTCGGCAAATTGTTCAAGTACGAGGTCGGAATTGAATTTGTTGGCAAGGATTTTTGCGAGGGACGTTTTACCGGCACCTATGTTTCCTTCAATTACAATGTAGGCGGCAGGGCTGAGCTGTTTCATCAGTTGGGTTTACTGTAAAGTTGTACGCGGCCCCTGTCTTCACATTTATCCAGAAGATGCAGCAAACTTACCTGATATACGGGATGTATGAAATCAGGGTATAATTCGCAAAGCGGAATTAATGTAAAGCGGCGGGTAGCAATGCCGGGATGTGGAATGTGTAATTCTTCATCAGCATACACAAGGTCATCATAAAACAGTATGTCCAGATCAATGGTGCGGGGACCCCATTTCTCGCTCCGCTCCCGTTTCATTTTATTCTCTATATCCAAAAGTCTGCCCAGTAAGTCGGTTGGTATCAGGTCCGTTTTTATGCTAATGACCCTGTTGAGAAAATCGGGTTGATCTGTCTTACCCCATGCGCTGCTGTCATAAGTGGATGAAGTGTGTTCTATTTGCATGGCGATACCTTGAAGAAAAGAAGCAGCATCATCAAGGTTTTTATACCGGTCTCCGAGATTGCTTCCCAATAAAACTACCGCCAGGTGATCCATTTAACAAAGATAAATGGTGTTTTAATAGCCGCGGTCAAAAAATGGAGGATTGTTTGATATTCATTGGCTGCACAGTCTTTCATTGTTTTGGCTCCATGATAAAAATCAGTGAGCACCCCGGATTATTTTTTTCTTTTGTGAATGGTCACATATGATTATTATTAATTTTAACGGCAGTTTAACCCTCCTGTTGTATGAAAATTTTACCATTAAAGTTTATTCTGCTCAGCCTCCCGTTTTTCTTCTGTGTGAATGCATCTTTCGCCCAGGAAATGCTCGGACTGCGCAGTTCAAATTTTGCCGGTTTGCAGGGATTGGGAATCAATCCATCCTCTATGATCGACTCACGTCTGAAATGGGATATCAATGTGATCACCGCCGGCGTCAGCATTGAAAATGATTACCTGTTTATTCCAAAGAAGAACCTGAATTTCTTCGGCATCAAAAATATTGTTAAGCAAATTGAAAATGATGCCATGCTGGATGATTTCGACCGCACGGACAATAATTTGTTTTTTTCTACTTCTGTCATGGGACCTTCCGTGATGTTCCCTGTTAACCGTAAACATTCTATCGCGGTTACCAATCAGTTCAGGGCAGCCATCAGTTGCAACGGACTTGCTCCTGAGGGTGCCAAATATGGCTTTGAAGAATTCGGCTACGACCCGCTCCATTTTGTGAATACCTTCGAAATGTATGATGTGTCAGGCGTTGAATTTAATGCCATGGCCTGGATAGAGTACGGCCTGAGTTACGCTGCCTTGTTGCATGAAACCGAAAAGAATGCCCTGAAAGCCGGGATATCATTGAAATTGTTGCAGGGCATTGGCGCCGGCTTTGTCGAAAATGTCAGGGGCGACTTCAATGTTCTCAACGATCAGGATATGTTGTTTAGTCCTATGAGTCTGGATTACGGCCGTACCAATTATAATACCTTCGAAAATGTCAATGGCTTCACCGACCTGGTAAACGGATATGGCTTTTCCTGGGACCTTGGCGTGACTTATGAGTGGAGACGTGATCCGGAATTTACCACCTATTTCATGGACAACGCGAAACATGTGGACATGGAGAAGAATAAATATGACGTGAAACTGGGGGCTTCTGTTCTTGATATCGGTAGTATTCTTTTTAACCGGAATGCCAATACCTTTCACCTGGAATCAGACAGTGCTTTTTATCCTGACTGGAATGTGGATGAGTTTGAGAGTAACTGGGATTTTGATCATACCATGTCTCAGATATTTTATGGCAATAAAGAGGAAAGTTTAAAAGAGGATCATTTCAAAATGAAACTTCCGGGTGCCATAAGCCTCCAGGCTGACTTCAGACTGAATGATAAATTTTTTATAAATACAACACTGATTCAGAGCCTCAGGAACAAGACGAGGGGTGTTGACAGGCCGAGTGTATATTCAATTACTCCACGGTTTGAAACCATGTGGTTTGAAGTGGCCGCTCCTATATCTTTCATCGACTATGAAGCTAAAACACTGCGCGCCGGCCTGGCACTTTACCTGGGCGCATTCTGGATTGGTAGCGATAAAATAGGATCCCTGATCGGACTTTCGGATTTATACGGAGCGGATATTTACGTTTCATTTAAATACAGTATTCCATGGGCGAATCCCCGTGACAGGGATAAAGACAAAGTTTCCGATAAACAGGATAAATGCATAGACGCACCCGGATTATTCAAATTCGCGGGATGCCCTGACCGTGATGGTGACGATGTGGAAGATAAAAGGGATTCCTGTCCGGACACACCCGGCCTGGCCGCTTTCAACGGATGTCCCGACCGTGATAATGACGGCATTCAGGATCTGATCGATGCTTGTCCTGATGACTCCGGATCGGTCGAATTTACCGGTTGTCCTGACAGGGATGGGGATAAAATCATTGATCTGCGTGACTCATGTCCTGACCTGCCCGGTATACCTGATTTTAACGGATGCCCTGACCGTGATGGTGATAAAATTATTGATCCAAAGGATGAATGTCCCGACCAGGCAGGCCTTCCGCAATTCAACGGTTGTCCCGATACAGACTATGACAGCATTCCGGACCCCATTGACCGTTGTCCGCTGGTACCTGGAACCAGGTTGCTGAATGGATGTCCTGAGGAAGTTAAAGCGGTACCCATTGAACCCAAAGCCCCTGCACCGGTGGCATTGACTGCCGAAGAGCAGGAAATTGTGAATACCGTGTTTAAAAACCTGCAGTTCGAAACCGGAAAAGCGATTATCAAACCTGTGTCTTTTACCTCCATGGATGCACTGGCGCAGTTGCTGATCCGTAAACCTGCGTTTTTACTGCTTATAGAAGGGCATACCGACAATGTGGGTTCCGCTGCCATGAATCTTTCACTCAGCCGGAAAAGGGCCAAAGCCGCCAAAGATTACCTGGTGGCCAAAGGAGTGGATGGCTCGAGGATCACCGCTACCGGTTATGGATTAACGAAGCCTGTTGCTACCAACAAAACACCGGAAGGCAGGTCGCAGAACAGAAGAGTGGAGTTCAGGATTGTTCAGTGATATCTTAATGCGGTATCCCTTGATTGCAGCCCATTCGATGACTGAATAAGAAACACCATTGTAAAAGGTGGTGATACGCTCAGGATGTTTTAAGGCTTGGTTTTTTCATAGTTGAAAATAACAGCCTCCTGCGAGTCGCTGTCCGAATTGCTGATGGTAGCCTGCAGGTGATGCTCATCGAGCCATCTGTATTGAATGTATTTTGGAAAATCATTGTCGGGATTGCTGAAAATCCATTCCTTTCCGGAAGAAATGATGAGGCGGAAGGCAACAGGTTTTTCCTTGCCGCCGGAACTATGACGGGGTTCATAATAAATATTGTCATTCAGCATATGCAGGCGGATAAATTCATTGTGTACCGAGTCTCCGCGGGAGGTGAGGGTCCAGGATTCTCCTTCAAAACTCCCGTCCGGCAGCCTTTTCCAGGTTTCATGGATGCTGTTACCGTTTTTTACGGTTTTCCAGTGTCCGGTCCACTTTTCAAATTTTGACAATTCTTCCTGACCGAAAACTACGGTTGAACTGAGAAGAAGCAGTAGGAGGGCCAGGCCGGGTCCGGGGTTATTGCTCATTTAGTAATTTCGTTTACTCAAAGATATGGAAAGTCCGGGCTTGTATATGTTTATTGAGGTGGCTGCGGTGATTGTGAGCAGCGTATCCGGCATGATTAAAGCTGCCGAAAAGAAAATGGATCTGGTAGGCGCCTACAGCATTGCACTTCTGGTTTCTTTTGGTGGGGGTACTTTACGCGATTTACTGCTTGACAGGCGGCCGTTTTTCTGGGTGGAAAATGAAATTTATTTGTTTGTCGTGCTGCTGATCGCGATTGCTTTTGTCTATATCCCCGGGGTACATAAACTCGCAAAGTTTTTACACACGCGCAGCAATACAGTGGATGCAACTGGCCTGGGTTTGTTCAGTATCGCTGGGCTCTTTGCGGCGCTGACGCTGAACATGCCCTTGTTTTCAGCTTCCCTGATGGGAGTCATTACCGGGGTGGCAGGCGGGGTATTCAGGGATATCGTGACCAATGAAATTCCTGTCATTTTCAGATATACCGGTGGCCTGTACGCGGTGGCTTCTTTTATTGGCTGCTGGATATGTATTGTGCTGATCTACTTTTTTAATGCACCCTTCTGGGGTTTTATTTCGGGCACCGCCACCATCATCATCCTGCGCCTGCTGTCCGTTTATTTCGGTCTTAAGCTTCCCCGACCGCTCTGGGTGAAAGAAGAAGAATAGCCTCTTCGCTATTTTACCAAAATCCGCTGATACCGTCTGTCCGCAGCCTCCGGGCTTCAGCAGTATATGGCCAGGTGATGCAGACAGTTTATGGATACTTTGTGTATGAAAATACTTTGTATCTTTTATAAATTATCGCTTACAAAACTGGTCATTTTCGAGTACAGATGGAGCCGGGTGTTGCCTCCCCTGATCGCATGGTTTTTGTTAGGGTAAATAAATAAATCAAACTGTTTATTGGCGTTGACCAGTGCAGATACAAAATCCATGGTATTCTGCATATGAACATTGTCATCAGTTGAGCCATGTACAAGAAGGAATTTTCCCTGCAGGTCCCTGGCGAAATGTATGGGTGAGTTGTCGTCATATCCCTTCGGATTTTCCTCAGGTGTTTGCAGGTATCTTTCGGTATAGATACTGTCGTAATACCTCCAGGTAGTTACCGGTGCTACCGCCATCCCCATTTTAAATATACCTCCTCCTTTGGTCAGGAGCAGGGAGGTCATATAGCCGCCAAAACTCCATCCCCAAACACCGATCCGGCCTGCATCCACGAATGATTGTTTTTTGAGATAATCCACTGCACTCAGCTGGTCTTTAACTTCCAGATGTCCCATGTTTTTGTAAATGCAGTTGGCGAATTCCAGCCCGCGACCGGGCGTTCCGCGGTTGTCAAAACTAACGATTATGTATCCCCGTTGTGCGAGCATCTGGTGCCAGAGGTAATTGGGGCCGTCCCAGTCATCCGTTACCGTCTGCACACCGGGCCCTCCGTATACATGCATCAGTACCGGGTATTTTACAGAGGGATTAAAGCCGGGAGGGTAGATGATCCAACCGTAAAGCAAAACACCCTCTTCGGTACGGAAGCTAAGCGTATCCGTTTTGCCGAGTTTGTAATCCGTTAAAGCCCGCTTGACGTTTGCATTGTCCTCCAGCGTCCTCAATTTCCTTCCACTGTTGTCATAAAGGGTGCAGGTATAGGGTTGGCCAAAGGACGAATAGGTATCAACATAATAATTCAAACGCCTGGTAAATTCAATCGTATGCGTACCTGGCGCAGGATTTAATGTTTTCTTGTTTCCTTTAAGATCGATGGCATAAAGATGACGCTCCAGCGGACTCTTCTCCGTGCTCTGATAATAAAAGGTACCGGATTTTTCGTCAAATCCATAGTATTTGCTCACATCAAACGGACCTTTCGTAATTTGACGGATTAACTTGCCATCGGTACCAAACAAATAAATATGATTGAAACCATCACGGCTGGAAGTCCAGATAAACCTTTTTTTGTCATTGAGAAAGGTCAGGTCGTCGGTTATTTCAATAAAAGAGGAATTTTCTTCTTTCAGTACTACATGCAACGCGTTTTTTGTTACCGAATAAAAAACCAATTCCAAAAGGTTCTGATGCCGGTTGGTTCTTTGCAAACTCAGTACGTCGGGGTCCTTGGTCCAGGATATCCTGGGTATGTATTCCCAGGTTTTGTCAGTGGTCATTACTGAAGAGTTTTTCCCCGTATTCAAATCATGTACCCGGATTTCCACTGTTGAATTTTCTTCTCCGGCCTTGGGGTATTTGTAGCGTTCTTCCCTGGGATATAAATCTCCGTAATAGGTGAGGTTAAATTCTTTTACACGGCTTTCATCAAAGCGGTAATAGGCGATTTTCTGACCATCAGGAGACCAGGCAAAGGCCACATCCATGCCGAATTCTTCCTCGTATACCCAGTCCGTTGCCCCGTTAATAATTTGATTTTTTAAGCCATCAACCGTAATCGCTGTTTCCTTCATGGTACTGAAACTGAATACAAAAAGGTTATTGTCCCGCACATAGGCAAGTCGCTTCCCATCGGGCGAAAAGGTGCCATACATGGCTTTCCCACTCAGGGTGATGCGCTGCAACCGGTTTTCATTCCTGTTGAATACATAGTAATCTGCTTTTACCGAGTGCCTGTAAATCGCTTCGGGATTGACAGGCAGCAAAACGAGGGATCCGTCCTCACTGAAAGTATAATCGGTAAAGTCAACCGTATCCTGCTTGCTGATCAGCTGCGAAGGCCGCAGGAGGGTGTCCGTCGCATGGCCGCTTTTGAAAGAATACTGAATAAGATACTGTCCATCTTCCTTCTGTTCAACATTGGCATAATGCTCTCCGTCAGGCATGGCATTAAACCCCTTTGCTGTTCTGACATAAAGTGCCGGACTACCCCAGATATCTTCAAGTTTTAACGACTTATCCTGAGCAATAAGATTATCCGTAAAAAAAAGACAGATGATAAAGGTAAACATAAAGTAAACGGCATTTTTACACCCTGTTTTCATAATTTTATATCGATTTCTTGTCAAACCTACAAAATTCCGGTTTTTTTTGATGGTTGTATAAAAACTTATTTTAAATTAGCATTTCCAAAACATGAATGATGAAATACCTATTTACTTTTTTAGTACTGTTTCTCCAAAACCTGGTTTGTGTATCTCAGGGAAATGAAGGCTACATACGGTTTTCGATGCAATATGCCGAATCCGGTTTCAGCAAGGAGGAACTTGCCGCGATGCCCACCGAATCGGAATTATGGTTTAAAGGTGACAAGATGAAAATGCTCCTGCCCATGGGCATGGGCCTGCAGTCATCTGTCCTCGTAAACAATGATGAGGTTCATCTTTTGCTGGATCTGATGGGTAACCGTATGGCCATTAAAACCAATAAGAATGAAATGCAGGGGGATCCCAAAAAGTCCAAACGTTTTAAGTTGAAAAACGAAACCGGCGAAGTCAAGGATATAGCGGGGTATTCCTGTAAAAAAGCGATCATGGCCGCCGACGGTGAACCTGATATGGTGATCTGGTATACAGATCAGTTAAGATCTAAAGGTTCATGGTATTATAACATGGAGGGCATTAATGGTTTTCCACTCGAATTTTCGCTTAAAACCCCGGAACTGGAAGCCCGGATGATCGCGAAGGAAGTGAAGCTGGACAAGGTAAACGATCAGCAGTTTGTGATTCCTGCAGGATATAAGGTGATGACCCAGGAAGAAATGATGAAGTCTTTGGGTGGTGTCCGTTAAGTAAGTTTTTATTAGATATTTAATTTAATTTATTTTTTACATCTCTTTCACATGAATGCGTATTTTTTATTGAGTATGATCGGCGTGTTGAGCTTTTTCTCACTTGGACTTAAGCTGAATAACGGACCTGAATTTGGGTCATCTCTGCTTGCTTACAGGTCAAAATTGTCCTTGCTAAATGAGGATACCTGGTATGAGGGGAATAAGTTTGCAGGCAAATGGCTGATGCTGCTTTCCAGCATGATTATGATTTTATTGCTGCTGATAGAATTTTTTGCATACAGGAACCTGAATTTGCTGCTTTCCACACTTTTTTATTCTCTCTTAATTTCAGTATTCATCATTTATGTGATGACGGAAAGGCACTTGCGTAAAGTGTTTTTTACAGATGGTAAAAGAAGGCCAAAATTTTAATTTGTTTTACTCCCATTTGACAGGGCTTTTTAAGCTATTATAAATAAGAAAGCGCTTCATTATTTGGGTTGCCACGCCTGATTCTTTGTGTGCAGATGAACGGGTATCAGTCGCTCTGGAATTCCATGTTGTATCAAAATTTGAGTATGCGAATACAGACGGACAGATTAACGTCTGTCACATAAGGTTAGCACTGTTTTAACACCATACTTTGTATATTCGCCTTTCAGATTATTAATGAGAATGATAAAAACCATCGTGTCCCTGTACGCAGTCCTGTTCCTCCCCTTAAGTGGAATAGCAGGCCTTGTAAAATATGAATTGTCATTTCCGGAGCCTCATACACATTATGCGGAAGTGAAAATGATTATTGAGGATTGGGGTACCGGCGACCTCGATGTAAAAATGCCGGTATGGGCTCCCGGCTCCTATCTGGTCAGGGAGTTCCCGAAGCATGTGGAATCCTTTTCTTGTACAGGAGCCAATGGTAAAAGTATCAGCAGCCGTAAGATCAATAAAAACACGTGGAGGGTGACATCCGGGAATCACCGGAGTTTTCAGATTTCCTACAGAGTATATGCTTTTGAGCTGTCCGTTCGTACCAGCTTTATCGACGCTGAACATGCCTACCTCAATGGTACCAGCATTTTTATGTATTGCGACAAACTCATGCAGGAACCGGTGTCTTTAAAAATTTTTCCGTTTAAAGATTGGAAAAAAATTTCGGTAGCACTGGAGCAGGTTGAAGATGCCAGGGCCTGGCATTTTAAGGCCGCAAATTATGATGAACTGGTGGATGCGCCTTTTGAAATAGGAAACCATGTAAGCTTTTCATTCATCGCAATGGGTGTTCCTCATGAAGTAGCCATGTTTGGTGCTGGCAATTATAATACAGCCCGTATAAAAGCAGATTTTACAAAGATTGTGGAGGAATGTACTGCCGTATTCGGGGAACATCCCTGTAAACGCTATGTGTTCATCATTCATAACCTCAGCAGTGGGGGAGGCGGGCTTGAGCACGCAAATTCTACCACATTGCAAACCCATCGCTGGTCCTATGGATCGGAAAGCAGCTACGCTGACTTTCTAAGTCTGGTAGCGCATGAATATTTTCATCTCTGGAATGTTAAACGCCTGCGTCCGGTTCCCCTGGGCCCTTTCGACTATAGCAATGAAAACTATACGGAATTACTTTGGCTGGCCGAAGGATTTACCGCCTATTATGATGACCTGATGTTACGGCGCTGTGGATTTATTTCGGATACCGACTATCTGCAAAGGATCGCGGGGAGTATGTCCTATTGCTCAAATGTGAAAGGAGCGGCTGTTCAGCCACTGTCGGAGTCCAGCCTCGATGCATGGATTAAATTTTACCGCCCCAATGAGAACTCGTCCAATACTACCGTTTCCTATTACACCAAAGGAAGTGTGGTGGCAGCTCTGCTCGATCTGGAAATTATCAGTAGCACTGAGGGAAAAAAGTCGCTGGACGATGTGATGCGGGAAATGTATGCATTGTACTTTAAAAAACTGAACAGGCCATTTACTGAGAAGGAGTTTATCGCTGTGGTAAATAAGGTCACCGGGAAACCAATGGATGATTTTTTTATAAAGTATGTACATGATACCGTGTCGCTGCCGCTTTTTGAAAAAATTTCCGCAGTTGGCCTTGAATTGAAGGATTTGAATGCCTCCGGTAAAACGGCATGGACAGGCGCAGGTACCAACTTTGCCGGTGGTAAACTGACTGTGACCTCTGTTGAACGAAACTCTCCGGCATGGACCGCGGGATTAAATGTGAATGATGAAATTATTGCCATTGATAATTACCGGAGCGGAGACGATCTCTCTAAAATGTTGTCCATGAAGAAGCCGGGTGACGAAGCCCGCTTTACTATCGCACGAAATGGGATCCTGATGGATGTGTTGCTCACCCTTAAAAAATCCGGCGCGGTAAAATATGTATTAGAGAAAACGGAGAATCCAACAGCATCTCAAAAATCACACTATGCCAGGTGGCTAAAATTGTAATCGCCCTTGTTGCACCGGAATTTTTCAAGTGATAAAAGAACATCAACCCCTTATTATTTAGCGGTAATAACAAATTCCGTTCTCCGGTTTTGCGTCCTTCCTTCGCTTTGGTTGTTATCGGCAATGGGTTTTGTTTCTCCAAAGCCTTTAAAACTCAGGCGACCTCTATCAATTCCCAAAGTTACCAGTTGATTGTAAACTGATTTAGCTCTTTGTTCCGAGAGCAGGAGGTTTTTTAATGGGTCACCTGCATTGTCAGTGTGACCGTGTAAGGCTACTTTAACGCCCGGGTTTTCTTTCAGGTATTCCGCAAAATCAGCAATGATATGTAAATCCTGTCGTGTAAGTGTTGATGATTCTGTATCGAAGAGGATATTGTTCAAACGGTAGGCGGATCCTACCTCCGTCCTGCTGAGTGTAAGATCAACTTTTTTAGGTTCGGGATGTGAACTGTCGGCGGCCGAGAAATAGGCCGAGTTGTATGCGTATCCTTGTTTTTTCACCGTAAGGATGTAATCCTCATCAAAAAGTACTACCGAAGCGTATTTACCGGTGGTACTGTCGTACGCCACCTCCGCATTTTGCCGGGTCGACACATTTTTTAATTCGATACTGGCTTTGGAAGGTGCTTCATCATTTTCATCTTTCAACTCCCCCTTGATGAACAATACACGGTCAGGTTTTATCTCTTTATACAGCTCGAATTCATATATATCATAACCTCCAACCCCTTTGAGGTTATTGCTGGCAAAATATCCTTTTTTACCATCGGTACTCACAAAGAAGCCCAATTCGTCAGCCTCTGTATTGATCGGGTAACCGAGATTCACAGGGCTCGACCATTTGCCGTCTTCACTCAACCGGCACAGGAAAATATCATAGCCCCCCATACCTTCATGGGTGTCACTGCTGAAATAAAAAGTTTTGTTGTCGGGATGGATAAATGGTGTTTTTTCGTTGCCGGGCGTGTTGATAAGCGTGCCCATGTTTTGCATCATGCTCCAATTGCCGTCGGCTCCTTTCTTGCTGAAATAGATATCGCTGGTGGGGTTGAGAGAGTCCCTGATGCTTACAAAATAAAGGGTTTTGCCATCCGGTGAAATGCTGGGCTGGCTTTCCCAACGCTCAGGGTGGTTGATGCCCGCGCCTACACTCCGGGGTTCCGACCATACTCCCATGTGCTCATCACTGGTATAGATATCAAAATTACCGTTTTTATTCACTGTAAAGAATAAGTGCTTGTTATCAATGCTTATGCTGGCCCCCCCTTCATTATTGGATCCTGATTTGTTGAAAGGAGGAGGCATGGTTTCGCCTTTATCGTACACCCCGTTGACCTTCTTACTCACCATGAACTTTTCAACGCTGGCAGGAAATAAGGCTCCCCGCTTTTGTTCTTCAAACCTCCGGGTGTAAAAGCAAAAATCCTGATCCGGAGAAATGATGGCAAGGTATTCCGGATCTCCGCTGGAAACATTTTTAAGAGGAACCGGCTGAAAGGGTACCGGTTTCATCATCAGCCGCGCCCGTGTAATTTTTTGTCCGGCATCCCGCGCGTTTTCTTCCTTCACTTTATTAAAGTCAAGATAGCTTTGAAAGTATACGATGGCTTGCGCAAATTCTTTTTGTCCGTACAGATAATCCGCAATCCGGTAATGTGCTTCAGCAGAAGCATCCGGGCAATGCCGGATCAGTCTTTCATACGCTGCCGCCATCACTTTGTCCTGTCTCGCCTGCCAGGCAGCATCACCAAGTAGTTTTAAGGCATCGGCATAAACAGAGTCTTCAGCGAGCGCTTTCTCACAATATTCTTTTAATTCGGAAAATGGTTTTTTGTTTTTACGGGCATCCCTGGCATCTTCATAATACCGCTCGGCTTTTTTGGAGGTCGCGGGTGGGCACAATGATTTTTGCTGTGCATGGAGTGTCTGCGCAGAAAAAAGAAAAATGATTAGCCAGTGCGTTCTTGTTTTCAACTTTCTTCTCAACGTAAAACTTCTGCAAATATGATGTGATTTTGTCTTCTTTTTTCTTCTTAAATAAGGTGATGCTAACAAGGAGATGTGTTAAAAGGCGAGTTGAGTCAGATTCAACATGATTGATAATCAATGTAAAATAAGTACATGAAATGAAAGAGGAGGGAGGAAGTAAAAAAGCTGCCTCCAATATGGAGACAGCTTTTTCAAAGAGCGCATTTTCTTAAAGTTTTACCAGTCGTTGCGTTTTTATATTTCCGTTTTCATCTATAATCTGAACGAAATAGAGTCCGTTTTCCCAGGTTTGACCGATGCTGATACTGTTTATTGCCTGTGATATCCTACGTTCTTCAATGATTCTGCCTCCTGCATCAAATACCCTTAAAGAAACTCCGTTTTTATTCCTTTGATTGAAAGTAAGGGTTACATCCTTCTGAAAGGGATTTGGATATATACTCAATAGGTGCGATTCAGCAAGTTCTCCCAGTGAGGTCACTTCTGCAATTTCAAATTTATCCAGGCCGCCTTCCACAATATTAAATACAGGACCGGGGTCACCAACGCGTACGATTAATTGCATGGTGGAACTGGGTGTAATGAAATCTGAAATCTTGAAGTTGGACGCTTGCCAGGAAGATGAAGATCCGGAGGGGCCATATGCTTCCAGCAGCACGGTATTCGTACCATTGCTCAGATAAATTAACATCGAATCATCCGGTGCGCCATTGTTATTTCCACCATTATAAAACCATCGCTGATACTTCACATAAGGGTTGGTGTATTGAAGAGCGTCAAAAACCGGTGAAGTAAGTATGGTATTACCCTGGTCCACGTCATTGTCCCACGGGCCACCGCCGCCATTATCCGTTACATAGGCCATCGTTCCGCAGTCATTGTTTACATCCGCGCCCGGATTGGCCAATTGATTGTTATTGGTAGTGCCAACAGGTACCGCTCTTTCCCAGACATTGCCGGAAGGGCCGCTTACGGTCCAGCCGAAATCGAGCGAAAAGTCATCGTAATAGCCTTTGTCCAGCACTATGGTATAGGAATTTCCTCCTGTTATATTTTGACCGCCGCTGCAATAAGTAATATGCCCCCAGTGCCCTACAAGCAGGTCGTAGGTGCCGGGGAAGAAGCCGGGGATGCTGAATTGTCCGTTTACATCGCTGCTTACGGTATTGTCGAATTGTGAGTTGAAGAAAAATACAGTGGCATTGGCAATGGGGAGGCCGCTGCCGGCTTCGGTTACTGTACCCGTTATAGTTACAGTGGGAACAATGGTATTGAGTTGTACATCCAGTAGGGTAAGTACACCGTTTTGCAAACTGACATTGTTAAAAGTTTTTGTGAGATATCCGGGCTTGGAAAACTCTACGGTATAATTTCCTGCTGTGGCGAGTCCGGTTTTGTACTCACCGGTGATCTTACTGGTGCTGGTGATGGCAGGGCCGGTGATGGTCACTGTAACATTGTTCAACGGAAGGCCGGTGACACTGTCTGTAACTGTTCCTTCAAGGTAGCAGCCACGTACATAGGTGGGCGTAAGCACAAAAAGTCCATTATTTATATCCGAAACCACCAGGTTTCCGGAGGGCAGATAAGGGTAAACACCCCAGGCTCCGCTAAAACCGTTGCCTGATCCCTGCGGATAGGTGTCGTAATGCCCGGTAACAATCATGTTTTCCGGACGGCTTACATCCACAATGGCGATACCGTCTTTATACCAGGATACGATCTCATAGTCGTTTAAATTATGGGTATTGTGAATGATCGATCCAGAACCGGGAGTCAGTTGTACCCTGTCCAGTTCAATGATGTTGTTGAGGTTACTGATGTCGTAAGCACCCAGGTAAGAATTGGAGTTTTCATCTGTTGTAAACAATACATTCCCTGCGTCATTGAGCCAGGTGTTATGGGTAAACTGGGTAGGAGTAGATTGCGTGGCGAGGAGTATTGGGTTGCTCTTGTTGCTTACATCAAAGACTGAAAAATATCCGTCATAAATGTGCGCCGAATACAATACGTCGGCCCGGACATAGCCATCATGTATATAGGTGCCGGGGGTGTGGCCCTTATAATCCGGATTCCATGGATCCGCAAGATCGGCGATGAGGGCAGAACCATTAAAGAGATTACTTCCAAAAAGATACACATGCGCATCTTCAATGTGCAAGGCGTGAATAGTTTCTAACTGGCCGGCGATACTTCCGTTACCTTTCCATTGCTTTACGCTGATGGAGTCGGGCAGGTAACCCAGGTTGATAATCTGCAATCCGTTGCAGCATCCTTCGGTAGTAACATAGGCGTAATTCTGCCATGTTTTCACTTCCCTCCAGGTAGATTGTGTGCCCGGAACGGAAAATGCTATGACCGGATTTGCCGGGTCAGAAACATTGACGATGGACAAACCGGATTCATACCCTACCAGGGCGTATTCATTGCCAAGGGAATCCACATAGCCCCCAATATTGGAGAGGGCGTCATTGGGGTAAATGAGGTTGGACTTGAAAGTAACGTTCAGTTGCGCATGTCCGGTAAAGGAAAGCAGGACACCGCCGATAAGCAGTAACAGGTTTTTCATTATGTTTTGGTGATTGTTAATTCAAAAATATAATTTATTTCAAATAAATCAGCTGTTTCTTCAAATAATACAAGGGGCTATTCATCAAATCAAAGTGGGAAGGGGGAAATGGATGCACCTTAATCAAATTCAGGAGGAATGAATGGACCGCATGAGCTGATCCTTATAGCTGCTTCCTATCGGAATACGCGTTTGCTGCAGTTCAAGTTCATTTCCGTATATGGATTTAATGGATGCCGTATTGACAATATAGCTTTTATGAACGCGGGCAAATTGATCGGAGGGAAGGCTGCTTTCGAAAAACTTCATGGTATGTAAAGTTACAATCATCTTTTCTTTGGTGAATATTTTCACATAATCCTTCATGCCTTCAATATAACTGATGTCGGAAAAATTAATGCGGATCAGTTTCTGGTCGCTTTTGACAAACATAAAATCCGCTTTAATGCTCTTTTCAACATGGGTCTGTAAACGTATCCTGTCGATGGCTTTATTCACAGCTTTCATGAAGCGTTCGAGCGAAACGGGTTTCACCAGGTAATCCACCACATCCAGTTCATAGCCCTGAAGGGCGAAGTCGGGATGAGCGGTGGTGATGATAACGGCAGGGGCTTTCCTCAGGGAACGTAAAAAATCAATACCTGATATTACGGGCATGGAAATATCCAGAAACATCAGATCTACCACTTCATTGTTCAGCACCTCGAAGGCCTCAAGTGCATTGTTGCATTTTGCCACCAATTCGAGTTCACGGATGTTACCAAGAAAACGTTCCAGTACTTCCTGTGCCAGTGGCTCATCGTCCACGATAATGCATTTTATTTTATTCATGACATTCAATGTTAAGTGTTACGGAATAGACCTCATCATGGCGCTTTATGAGGAGTTCATGTTGCTGTGGATATAATATCGATAGCCTTTTCTTAACATTGGCAAGGCCGATGCCTGTATCCTGCCTGATGATTCCAGCCTGTTCATTATTTCCGATACTGTTTTCGGCTGAAAAGCACAGGCGCCCGCCATTTATATGAAAATGGATGTGGACGAAACCATCGGTAAATCTTTTGTCGATACCATGTTTAAAGGCATTTTCCACAAAGTCAATAAAGAGCAGCGGCGCTACCTTTTGATCTTTCACTTCACCGCTTACCCGGAAGCTGATATCATAGCGGTCATGGTAGCGGATACGCTGAAGCTCCACGTAGTTTCTGATAAACTCGAGTTCCCTGGATAATGCAACTTTTTCTTCGTTGGCCTGATACAGGACATATCGCATAATGTCCGAAAGTTTAAGTACCACCTCCGAGGATTTATCCGAGTTCTTAAGGGTAAGTGAATACAGGTTGTTGAGGGTGTTGAAGAGGAAGTGCGGGTGTATCTGTGCTTTGAGGGCATTCAGCTCCAGCTGGAGTTTTTCTTTTTGCAGCTTCAGCAATTCGTTTTGTGTAATGAAAGCGATCAGGGTGTATTTTAACGCATAGGTGAGTATCACCACAATGAGCCCTTCCAGCAAATCAAAATTCGGAGTGATATTGGCCAGGAACCGTGTCATCCTCTCGGGCATATTTTCCCTGGGCAAAGCGGTAAGCAGTGAGTAGTTTAATAAAGAATATCCATATACGCAGAGACCGGTGAGGAACAGGTACTGCAGGTATTTTTTCCGGTTAAGCAATCGGGGGACGAGCAGGTAAAGGTGGATGTATACCAAAGGCACCTGGCTGATGAATACGATGGCGATGTAGGCGAAACCCCATTTAACTCCCCATATACCATAGGTGTCGTAAAAGGAACGGGTAAGCCATACCAGCCAGAAAAGTGAATGCAGAATAATACTCTGCATTTTTTTATCGGGCATTTTATTATAAAATTTCCGGATGACTCTGTCGATCATTAATGGTAGCGTATAGGCACGGCCGTGTAATAACTTTTGCAGCCATCTCAAATATAATCAATCGTCCGCAGCTTGTTTTAAACATTTAGCTGAAGAGGCTGCCGGAAACGACCAATAATAAGAAACGCCGGATTTCCTCAGGAAAACCGGCGCTGCTGGTGTCAGTTACAATCAGGCTTCTGCCATTTTCTTGGCATTGCGTTTACGTTCATTCTCATCCAGGTAAATTTTCCGCATGCGTAATGACTTGGGTGTGATTTCCAGGTATTCATCTTTCTCGATGTATTCCATCGACTCTTCCAGCGAGAAATTGATTTTAGGAGCTATCCTTACATTGTCATCACTGCCTGAGGCACGCATGTTTGTCAGTTTTTTGGCTTCACATAAGTTTATGACCAGGTCGTCAGGACGGATATGTTGCCCGATCACCTGTCCTGCATATACCTGCTCACCCGGATCGATAAAGAAAATACCCCTGTCCTGCATGCGGTCAATGGAGTAGGGGGTAGCGGTGCCGGTTTCCTTGGCAAGCAATACGCCGGATATCCTTCCCTGAATGGGGCCTTTCCAGGGTTCAAATTTCGCAAAGCGGTGGGCCATGATGGCACGTCCCGCGGTGGCAGTAAGCACATTACTGCGCAAGCCGATAAGTCCCCGGGCGGGTATTTCAAATTCGAGGTGTTGTAAATCTCCCTTCGGCTCCATCACTTTGAGCTCTCCCTTTTTCTGGGTAACCAGTTCAATCACTTTTCCTGCAACTTCCTCGGGCGCATCAACGGTAAGGTGTTCGACAGGTTCATGTTTAACACCGTCAATTTCCTTGATGATTACCTGGGGCTGGCCAACCTGCAGTTCATAACCTTCCCTCCTCATGGTTTCCACCAGAATGGAAAGGTGCAATACTCCCCGGCCATACACGAGATAGCTGTCGGGAGAATCCGTTTCCTGGATACGCATGGCGAGGTTTTTCTCAAGTTCCTTGTACAGGCGATCGCGGATATGCCTTGACGTTACAAAGCGGCCTTCTTTACCGAAAAAGGGTGAGTTGTTGATGGTGAACAGCATGCACATGGTAGGTTCATCAACCGATATGGGCTTCAGCGCCTCGGGGTTTTCAAAATCGGCAATGGTGTCGCCGATATCAAAATCCTCAATGCCGGTAATGGCACAGATATCTCCGCAAAATACTTCCCCTACCTTTTTCCTGCCAAGGCCTTCAAAAACAAAAGTTTCTTTCACCCTCATTTTCCTGATGCTGCCATCTTTTTTCATGAGCGATACCGGTTGGTTTTCTTTGAGCGATCCACGGCTGATCCTTCCGATGGCAATCCGTCCAACATAGGTGGAAAAGTCAAGGGAGGTAATCAATACCTGCGGGCTGCCTTCCACATATTCCGGTGCCGGAAAGTAATCAATGATAGTATCCAGCAAAGGCGTAATGTTATCACTGGGTATTTTCAGGTCACGGCTCATCCAGCCCTGCTTGGAGGAACCATAAACGGTCGGGAAGTTCAGCTGCTCTTCGGTAGCGTCCAGGTGAAAGAAAAGATCGAAAACTTTTTCGTGTACTTCGTCGGGCCTGCAATTCTCTTTGTCCACTTTATTAATAACGAGGATGGCTTTTTTACCCATCTCGAGCGCTTTGGATAGCACAAACCTGGTTTGCGGCATGGGGCCTTCAAAAGCATCCACCAGCAACAATACCCCATCGGCCATATTCATGACCCTTTCCACTTCACCTCCAAAATCAGCGTGACCCGGGGTGTCGATGATGTTAATTTTGGTACCTTTATACTGAACTGATACGTTTTTAGCGACAATGGTGATTCCCCTTTCCCTTTCAAGGTCATTGTTGTCGAGTATTAAATCCCCGGTTTTTTCATTTTCCCTGAAGAGCTCGGTTTGATGTAAAATCTTGTCAACAAGGGTGGTTTTACCGTGGTCAACGTGAGCAATAATTGCTATGTTCCTGATATTCTGCATTTTATATTTAATGTCTCTCCGCCAGAGAGAGGTGTTTTTAGCGCCCGCAAAGATAGGCTTTTTAAGCGTGGCAATTGTACTTTTTAAAGAACTTCTGATAAAAATTTGAGAAAAGGGCCTCATACGGATTAACAATTTTTCATTTCTTCTGTTTTTCCTTCCAAACACATAAAACAACAAGACAATGAAAAAAAACACCATGTATTCTTTGAAATTTCTTTCTATGCTGAGTATTGCATTACTTACAATGTTCTCTGTAAGTTCATGCAGTGATGATGATGATGATGCAACGCCTGCCGGCAACGCCCGGCTGATGATTGTTCATGCTTCTCCGGATGCACCGGCAGTTGACCTCCTGCTGGACAACAGCAAGGTAAACACATCTCCGGTTGAATTTCTCGACAATACGGCTTATCTGACTGTAACTGAAGGAACCCGTAATATTAAAGTGAATGTGGCCGGAACTACCACTACGGCCCTTGCCGCCAACCTTGGCTTTACTAAAAATAAAAATTACACTTTGTTCGCTGTGGACAGCGTCAGTAAGCTGAATGCCCTCTTCATTGAAGACAATCTTACTGCACCGGCTTCCGGTAAGGCGCATGTACGTTTTATTCACCTCTCTCCGGATGCCCCTGCAGTGGATGTTGCCCTGACGGGTGGTGGCGTTGTTTTCGGCAAAATAAGTTTCAAGGACTATACAGATTTTACACCACTGGATGCAGGTACTTATAACCTCGAAGTCAGGTTGGCCGGTACTGCGAACGTAGTGTTACCGCTTCCTGGAATCAGTTTAACCGCCGGTAAAATTTATACCGTATATGCCAAAGGATTTGTGGGCGGCAGCGGTGACCAGGCCTTGAATGCACAGATTATTGTGAATAACTGATAATTTACCGGTTTCATAGTGCCGGAATTGCTTATCCCGCAGTTCCGGCTTTTTTTTGCAATTTAATTTCTTCATCATAAACAGATATACAGCAAGCATTCAGTTATATCACAGGGAAAGCTACTGCCACTGTTGCGTAATATGCAGGAATTGATGATCCGGTTTTGTGTGAATTTTTAATTACCGAATACGTAGCTCACCATTATCTTTTCAGATAAAGAATACTTACTTTTGCCACATCAAGCTATGAAAATATCACCGGGGCGAACGCTCGCAGAGTTAAATGAAATGATCCATGGTAAAGTCATCGGCGACCCTGCCTTGATGGTAACCGGTATCAATGAAATTCACCGTGTAGAGCCCGGTGACCTCACTTTTGTGGATCACCCAAAGTACTATGATAAAGCGCTTTACTCGGAAGCCAGTTTTATTATCATCAATAAGGAAGTGGAGGTGCCGCCTGGAAAGGGTTTGATTTTTAGTGATGATCCTTTCCGGGACTATGTGTACCTTACCAAACGCTTTATGCCTTTTGTTCCCTCCGCACAGGACATTGATCCTACAGCGGAAATAGGGAAAGGAACCGTTATTCAACCCAATGTATCCATTGGTCCGGAAGTGAAAATCGGAAAAAACTGTATTATTCACAGTGGGGTAGTCATTTACAGCCATTGCGTAATTGGTGATAACGTCATTCTGCATGCCAATACCGTTATCGGGGCGGATGCATTTTATTACAAGCGCCGACCGGATTACTATGAGAAGATGCATTCCTGCGGCAGGGTTGTACTTCACGATTATGTGGAAATTGGCGCCTGCTGTACCATAGACCGTGGCGTTTCTTCAGATACCATTATTGGGAAGGGGACCAAACTCGATAACCATGTGCATGTCGGTCATGATACAGTGATCGGAAAGAATTGTCTTTTTGCCGCCCATGTGGGCATTGCCGGCTGTGTAAACATTGAGGATAATGTGATTTTCTGGGGCCAGGTAGGCTGTCAGAAGGATGTGACCATCGGGGCAGGAGCCATTGTCTATGCCCAGTCCGGAATTTCGAAATCCTTGAAAGGCGGGGTCGTCTATTTCGGCAGCCCGGCAAAGGAAGCAAGGGATAAGATGAAGGAAATGGCATTGGTATCAAGGCTTCCGGAGGTGTTTGAAAAAATAAAACAGTCCTGAAGCCAGATGCAAAATATGCTGCCAGATGCGAAAAGGAATGACGCGGAGTTGCACATAAAGAAACTTCAGTTGCACTGGCTCCTGCAAATCACCAAGGCGATAAATTACAATATGCCTGCTGAGCAGCTTTTTGAAATTTTTGAGAATGTGATGTTGAATCAGCTGAAGGTAAAGAAGCTGACACTCTTTATTCATGAAAATGAATGGAAGCAGATCCTGACCTATGGCGTCCCTGAGAATTTTGTGATGGAGAATATGGAAGAACGCTTTGGTGAACTGAATCAGTTGCAGTTTAATAATGTAAAAATGCCCGACTGGGTACAGGGCTTTGATAGTATTATTCCCGTATATCACAATGAACGTGCACTCGCCTATGCTTTTATCGGCAACCTGCAGCACGATGAAATTGAAAACCTGAAGGAGGTATTGCCCTTTATCCATACCATCACCAATATCATTGTGGTGGCCATTGAAAACAAGCGGCTGACCCGTGATACCATCAGCCAGGCGCAGCTGCAAAAGGAACTGGAGCTGGCAGCGAGGATGCAATCCATGTTGTTCCCCGCGCATCTTCCCCATGACCGCAGGCTGGACCTCGCTGCCACCTATCTGCCGCATCAGCAAATAGGCGGTGATTACTATGATTATATTCAGATCAATGAGGACGAACTTCTCATCTGCCTCGCCGATGTTTCCGGGAAGGGGATTTCAGCGGCCCTGCTGATGTCAAACTTCCAGGCCAACCTTAACGCCAAGGCTCCTTACTATTCATCATTGAAGGACCTGGTTCTTGACCTGAACGATTGTGTCAACAAAAGCGCAAAAGGCGAAAAGTTCATCACCGCCTTCTTCGCCGTGCTGAATACAAAGACACATGCGCTGAAGTATGTGAATGCCGGTCAGAATCCTCCTTTTATTTTCAGCGAAGGATCATTTGATTTACTCAACAAAGGCACTACGGGACTGGGTATGTTTGAAGCCCTGCCCTTTATGCAGGAGGGAATGGCCTATCTGCCACCCGGAGCCATTCTGTTTTGTTATACCGATGGTATTGTAGAGCAGGAAAATGAAGGAGGGGATGCTTTTGGCATGGAATTGCTGATGGAAATGATAAAATCCAATGCCGACGTGTTTACGATGAAAGATATGCACTTCAGGGTGCTGGATGCCTACAATGATTTCAGAAAGAACATGGATGCCATTGATGATGTTACCTTACTTAGCATCCGGCGTGTGAAACACTGACGGCTTTTCATCCCTGTGAAACAATTGCAAGGCCACGAGAATGGCAATGTAACCCCAGAAAGGAATGGATGCTTTTTCCGTATCCAGAAAATAATTTAATACACCGTGTACCCAATAGGTAACCAGTCCCAGTAATACACTTCTAGCCAGAATTCTGTTCGAACTGTTCCTGCAGTTTTTAATATAGGTGGCGCTGGTTTGTACCGTTACCGCGATGAGGAGCAAAAAAATCAAGGGGGCTATAAATCCCTGTTCCGACAAGGGGCCCAGGTATTCACTGTGCGAGCCGCCCCCTTCCGCGAAATTGGTGCTGATACCCGATCTTTCACTGTATTTCTGATAGGCTCCGTACTTGAACATGTAAGTACCCGGGCCAAAGCCAAGCAGGGGCCGGTCCTGGAACATCCTTAAAGCACAGGCCCAGCGGTTCAGGCGTTCAATGTTTGAGTCATCACTGGATATGTTACCTATGGACTGCACATGCGAGGCATAATCGTCAGAAGAAACCTCTTCATTGCTTTCCAGTTGCATGGTGATCTGTGTCCTGAAAAGAAAAGCCACTACAATCAGCATCGCGAATGCGGCATATACCAGCGCCGCTTTGATGCGCAGGAGGAATACCAGTGAACAACCCAGAGCGGCTACCAGGCCTACCCAGGCTGCCCTGGTGTAGGATAACACAGTGGCAGTAATAAGTACTACTAAAACAAGCCAGGCGATATTACGGGCTTTTTTACCGCTCTCCTTATCGATGGCGAAACCCAGTACTACCGGGATAAAATAACTTAACACAGCGGCATAAGCCGTATGGTCATTATAAAATGGTACCATGGCCGTATGCGCAGCTTCCTCGCTGAAACCCTCACTGGAATGTATGGCAATGGTATAAGCTACTACTGCCAGCAGGGGAACAAGATACATCCAGATGAACTTCTTCATGTTTTCCTTTTTTGAAAAAAGATACAGCATCATAAAGTAACCAACGCTCACGTAACAAAAACGGGCCAGCGTTGATTTCAGGGAAACAAGGGGCATTGAACTGCTTACTGTGGTGACGAGATACCAGGCCAGGTGTATAAAAATTAAGATGCTTACCGGGTGCTTTATAATCCTGTGGTCAAGGCCACCGTCCAGGAATACCTTGAGCCAGAAGATCAGGAACAAGGCAAACAACAATGGTTCGGAAGGTAAACTAACCCCTATGCCTAAGGAGGTATGGGCAAGGTTAATGGAAAAGGGAGTAATAAAAATAGCTAAAAAAGCGGCAAGGTCAAGCCTGAATATTATTAACAGCAATACTAAAAAGAGTACCGGCAATCCGGCAAGAAATACCATACCCTTTAAAAAACCCCAAATAAGCAGCACACCGAATAAAGCGGTGAGCAGGTAAAAAAGACGAACCTGCTCTCTTCCGGGGGCTATGCGAATCAGGTCGTTCAAGGTATCAGGAATTAATGGTTCCTGTAATTTCCTTTTCAAAGCGGGATTTGTAATGCTCCTGGTAAATGATGATGAGCAAGGCTACGAACATCACACTCGCTGTGAAAATTAACATGATGAGGGTCCGCTTGGGGGAATCTTTCCGCTCGGGCGGAATCGCTTTGGTAATGGTGTTATGAAATTCCAGTTCCTTTTTCATGTCGGTGAGGGCTTGTTCATAGCGGAGTTTGTAATCGGAGTACTGCCCCCTTACTTTCCAGAGCATTTCCTTCAGAAAAACATATTCTCCTCCCTTTTCTTCCAGGTTTTTACGCGTAGTCTCCATCTTTTGGTTAGCTCCCCCGCTGCTCAGCGAACGATAGTATTCCCTGGAAAAGCCTTCTACCATATTCTCGAAATCACTGATGCCGTATTGCACCCGGATGTTTTTAATGGCGTTTTCCATAGAGTCCAGTTCCTGCTTTTTCTCCATCATCTGGTTGTAGGCAATCACCAGCACTTCTTTTGCCCTTATACGCACCAGACTGATGGCTTTCCGGTCTACATAATGCAGCAGGGAATCGCACATACTCGCGGCAAGAACAGGATCTTCATCCAGAATGTTGATTTCGATGGATTCAAATTCAGTTTTTGAAATGGAAATATTCTCCTCAAGGCGCTTCATGATTTCAAAGCGCGGGTATTTTCCGGTACTGTCAATATCATAATGCCGGTAAAGGTTAAATGCTTTGATAAGATTTTCCTTCACATCTTCTGAATTCAACAGCTGCACCATCTGTTCGGTAGAAGTCTCCTTTGAATACGTTTGAATATTTACCGGATATATGACGGTGGTAGCTTTGTACATGGGTGTCATGATCTGGGGAAGCGTAAACAGGAAGGATACTATGATGGCTGAAATACCTGTGATAATCAACTGTTTTTTCCACTTAAGGATAAATTTTAAGAGGCGTATAGCATCCAGCTTTTCTGATGCTTCTGGCTTTGGGTTCATGCGATCACCGATTTGGGATGGCAAAAATAACTTAATCTGTCAAATAGCAGTTAACATTCTAATTGTCACCGTATTTGATGAGTCTGAATAATTCAAAGGGCCGGATGAGCTTCAATAATAAGGCGATCATGAAACAGGAAAATACCCCGAATCCCGCCCTCCAAAGGAAGAAGGATGAAAACTGACTGGTAAACCAAAAGAGTAGAAATGCGATACCGGTGAACAGGCTGTAACGGACCGCCAGTCTCCACCTCATCCGGAACCTGAATATATGATGTGCAAGCAGTATTTGTGCACCCGCTGATAAAAACTGGGTGACCACACTTGCAACCGCCGCTCCGGTAGCCTGATAGCGGGGTATCAGTATAAAGTTGATCAAAATGTTTAGCAACATACCACCGGTTGCAATCATATTGAGATGCGTAAGGTTTCCATTGGCGGTGAGCAGGGTGCCAAAAATGTAAACGGAACTAATGGCAAGGAAACAGTTAATGATTAATATAAAAACATCACCTGATTCCTTGACGTGTGCATGATACAGCAAACCCATAATTTCTTCACTGTAAAAAACGCCGCAGGCCATCACCATGATGGCAGGTATGGCAATAAAGGAAAAAGACAGTTCAACCAACTCTTCGATGGGTTTCTTATGCTTTAGCATGTGTGAGAACATCGGCAGCAACAAACCTGAAAACAGGTAGGCAATCATATTGGCAGCATCCAGCAGGCGATAGGCCTGGGCATAAATACCAGCCTGCTCTGCACCATCAGGCAGCATCCTTTCGAGCATCACCGAGTCGATACGGTTGTAAAATGTCATTAACAGGATGAGAATGGCAAAGGGATAGCTTTGTTTAAGGATGATCATGAAAAATTTTGGGTCCCATTTCAGAGAGATATTTTTTACCCGGGATGCCAGGATGAGAAAAGTGAATATGGCGGTGATGGCATAGGCGATGGTTTGTGCCCATACAAACCATTCGATTTGGAAGGGAATGTCCGTAATACCACCCCAAAGCAAAATACCACAAAGTACTATCATGATGAACCGGTCCAGGATGGATATCATGCTGTCGATACGGAAAAGTTGGAGCCCGGCCAGGTTGGATCGCAGGTAGAGGATAAAGGATATGAGCGCCTGGTTGAGCAGCAGCACCAGCAGTATCCACAGCTGTTCCTCACGGTAGCCCAACAGCCATGCCACCCCAAGACTGAAGAGGAAGTAGGCAAAAGCCAGCAGCAGCCTCAGCGCCAGGATGCCCGAAAAATGCTTTTGCAACAAGTGATTATGTTGTGAAATATTCCGGTTGTTGAAATTGGTAATCCCGATATCGAGCAGGATGTTAAAAAGGAAGGAAAAGTTAAATAGTGCCGCGTAAAGTCCGTATGATGAAGCTCCTACGGTATTCTGGACGGCACGGTCAATGCCCAGAATCCAGAACGGCTTGATCAACAGGTTCAGGAACAGAAGAAATGCCAGGTTGGTGACAAATTTTTTTTGCATGGCTTGACAGGCTGGCAAATTTAAAGCAATTTAGAGGGCCGGATGAATTTTATTTCTGATGCTTGAAATGTCATACAACCAGGAGGTCCTCGAAGCAGGAGTAGATGAAGCCGGAAGGGGTTCTCTGGCAGGTCCGGTTTTTGCCGCCGCGGTGATCCTCCCTCCCGGCATTACCTATGATTGGTATGAAGTGTTGAATGATTCAAAGAAATTACCGGAAAGTATGCGGGATAACCTGAGGAGGCTGATTGAAAAGGAAGCGCTTGCCTGGTCGGTATCACTGGTGCTGCCCGAAGAGATTGACAGGATAAATATTCTAAACGCTACTTTTAAAGCGATGAAGGAAGCCATAGGTAAACTGTCACCCGAACCTGAATTTATTCTGATTGACGGTAACCGCTTTCCGGGATATGCGGGCATCCCCCATAAATGCATGGTGAAAGGGGATGCTACTTATTTATCGGTGGCAGCGGCTTCCATTCTGGCAAAGACACACAGGGATGCCTATATGAAAATCCTGCACCAGGAATTTCCGCAATATGCCTGGGACAGGAATAAAGCGTATGGGACCGATACCCATGTACAGGCTATCCGTACCTTTGGGTATTCTCCTCACCACCGCCGCTCGTTTCAACTAAAGGAATTGCAATTGTCATTGTTCTGAATACGGTTAACGGCTGAGAACAAAACGTTGCGTCAGGCTTGTAAACTCATTTTGTATTCTGATGAAATATATTCCGCTTTCCAGGGATGCGGGAAGCATGATTTGTATGCCTGAACCGCTAAACAAATGTGGTCCGCTTACCTTTTTTCCTTCGGCGCTGAGTATTTCAATTACATATTCGCCTCTTTCTGCAAGTTGTAAACTTAATAAATCACGAACCGGGTTTGGAAATAGGCGGATGCCGCTTCCACCGATGCCGCCGTTCATACCCGTACTTATATAATTGTAAGGATTGGAAAGACTGCTGCAGGAATCGATGTTGGTGATACCTACTTCATATTGTCCGGACGTATTTACCACCAGAAAGGAATCCACCGCTCCGGGTATTACATTTCCGTTCAGGTACCAGATGTAGGAAAAGCCGCCTGTGGTAAACAGGGTATCATTGGATGCACTGATAACAGGTAAAGGGGGGAGTGGATGAGCATTGACCTGTATGGAATTGGAGGAGCTGGTGCCGCAATGGTTAATAGTGTTTAAGGTATATGTCCCTGTCTGACTCACCGATAAGGCAGTGCTCAGGGCGCCCGGAATATCCACCCCGTTTTGCTGCCATTGGTAGGTCACACCGCTGAACATACCGGCATTGAGCAGAACAGAATCTCCTTCACAGAAAGTGGTGTTTCCGGTGGAGGCGATCACAGCGTTCTGTGGAAGGCTGTCAAATACGATGCTGATGGTGTTTGAGCTGCTTACTCCACATGCATTAATGGTGTTGAGGGTATAATCACCGGGTTGATTCGCGAAATGACTCAAAGCGTTTGCACCGCTCAGTGCGACCGCGTTGAGCATCCACTGGTAGCTTACATCGTTAACCTGGCTTCCATTAAGCTCCGTGCTGTCACCCCAGCAAAAGGGACCCTGACTGCCAGCAGCGATAATACTTGCTGCCGGAAGCCCGTTGTCAATACGTATATCCGTACCATTGTCAGATCCGATAACGGCAGGGTTGGACGAAATAATGCGTATGCGGTAGCCGTTACCCGCCGGTGTTCCTGCCGGAATATTCACTCCGAAATTCCCTGATTGGTTGGTGGTACTGTCGCCTATGGTAATGGCATTGCTGAAATCACCGTTGGCGTCGGAAAGTTGCGCAGTGAATACATTACCCGGGCTGAACAAAGTCCCGCTGTTGAAGGTACCAAATTCAGTAAATGGAACCTGGAAACTGCTGCCTGCGCAAATGGCAACAGGCAATGCAGCGGTGGTTATTGCCGGAACAACATCCCTGAATAATATGGAGCTGATGATTTCAATACCGAATACCTCGGTAGTGGTAATTTGCAGGGCCGGTACAATTTCACCGTTTACCAGCCATTTATATTCATGGGTAACGGGCCTGTTGATCTGCATACCAATGGACAGGGAGTCGAGATAAAGGGTGTCTGATGCCAGTAAGGTGCTCTTTACCCGAAGCGCCTGATAGGTGCCGTATGGCGTATTGAGGGTGCCCCATCCGTCCACCTGATTGATTCTCGTGAGACTCGAACCGTAATATATCATACCGGGTAAACTGGCATTCCAGGAAGAATACGAAGTATCAACATCCCCAAAACTGAGCGGGAACTGATAAATTTTATCTTTTTGCGTGAAGGCGACAGGTAAAGGTATTCCCTGAAAACTGGCACCCAGTCCTACTTGCTCATAGGCCGCTGATGACCTGTAATAAAAATTGTAGGGATCGGTGATGGTGATAAAAGGGTTACTTGGAAATGCCTGTCCCGTGGTAGCAACATTCGCGCGGTTGGGATTAAAGGGTAAATTCGAAAAAAAGAGGGCGTACAGGAAATTGGTGGAGGAAACGGAATAGAAAGTATCCACCTGTTGCGACTGATATCTTAAATTACTGAAATTCCAGGTGTGGTTTGCCCCGCTTGCCTGGTAGTTTAATCCAAGTGTAAGGGGAGCCTGTGTCCTTCTGGCAGTATCTCCTGCCGATGGCATATCACCGGAAGTAATGGAAATTTGTGAAAAACATACCTGGGAATATTCAATTGCTATGAGCAGTAAGATTTTTTTCATCGTCATTTTTTTGTGAAAGGTAGTACTGATCGAACGGCTTTACCTTTTAAAATGGGTAAACAGTATAAAAATCAGGGTTATTTTATAAAAACTTCGGATAAAAAAAGCGCATTTTTTACCTCTGCGTCAGCGTAAAAATACTCACTTGCTCACCAGGTACCGGTAACTGCCAATACGGCGGTGCCCGGGCTCCGAAAAACGAATGGAACCTTCCGGTAAATCATCTTCATCGCTGTAATAATATTCCTCGGTTTCCCTGAGTACCGGGTTGCTTCCATTTTCGGTCAGTACCCACAATTCGGATGACAGCTTTCTGTTTCCTGAATAGAAGAAACGGTAGCTGATGCAATTATCGGCGCTGTAACAGGTTGAATTGCTCAATTCATTTCCGTTGGAATCATAATGCAATAATTGCCGTGAACTCGCCACGGTATCTTTTTTGTAAAACCATTCAATCTGGTATGTGTTTTCTGTTTTTGCAGGAGTGCGGCGAAAGACAAAGAGCAGGATGCCGCTTTTATCGATCAGGCTGTCACAATACCAGCTTCCGCTGCTGTCGGAATATATATAATTTGTTTTCTGAATTTCGCCCACATGATTACGGTGGACTTTCCGGTTCAGGTGTCCCCGCTCATTGTACAGGTATTCCACGGAGGATCCGGGCTGACCGAACTTCAGTTTTTTCAGGGTCTTATTTGAAGCATTGAAATACTCCCTGCTAATGGTGTCGCATTGCATAAGCATGCTGTCACATTGTAGCGTTGTAATGCAGTATTGGCCTTTTACGGAGGATGATATATTAATAAGCAACAACAGAAATGTCCATGAGAAAAGATCAAAAATACCCGGTTTATTCTTTACCATATGGATTCAGCATAGGTTGGTATTGGACTTGCATATAATCGTAAACCTCATTCAATTGAAGTTCAACCGTCCTTACTTCCGACTGATCATCCGGAAGCAGGATGGTATACGCCGCAATCATCTTCATGGGCGTAAGTAATAATCCGCAATACCTTAAACGGTCACCCGCTTTTGTCATTTCTTCTTCATATTCAAGTTCATATTCGGCCCGGATCATGTCGATGATTTTTGAACGGTCTTCAGATTTGAACAGTGAGTTTACGTCAATGACTTTATCCGTACTGAGATCAACGCTGAAACAATAAATATTTTGTTGTTCGGCGGTAACAAAGTCACTTTTCAGGATCATCTGTTTTTCAACGATCCAGTCATTACGAAGGATAAAACTGAGGATGTTATTTTCATTGTATAGAATGGAATAATATAATTCTCTGGATTCGGAGGAGTTAATCCCGCTTTCACAGGCATCAATTCCAGCTTTATCCTCAGTCCACGAAGTATGTTGGAATTGCACCTGATGGTTCATGTCATTCAGTATGGAGGAGGCAATCCGGTACACACTGTCATTGATGAGCGGGATGGCTCCCCCTTTTTCGGGGATGTCAAAATAGGGCAGGCTGATGGTGAATTCCTGGCTGACACATCGGGTATTGTCAAAGCAGCTTATTTCTTTCCTGAGTTCCACAAATCCTAATTGAGCATGGATCGGTTTTATACCGGCAACCAGGAAGATAAACAGGTAAATGATTTTCTTTAAGTCAGATGTCATGCCATATATTTCTTAAGGTCAAAAATACATTTTCATTTTTACAATAATAAGTGAAAAATTCACGGGCCTTTCGTAACATTGCTCAGGCTATGTAAAATTATGAATTGTTGGTCAGTTTTCATTTTCATATCGGGCTTTTTGGTAACTATGCCCTCTGAATCAAATGTCACAGAACAAGGGCAATTCCGAAAAGATGGCTGTGCCGCAAATGGAAACATTGAAAAACCCACAGGCATTACAAATTAAAGACTACAGTTATACTCTTCCGGAGGACCGAATAGCCGTCTTTCCGCTTGCCGACAGGTCCGCTTCACGGCTGCTGGTGTATAAAGCACCCGTAATACAGGGAAGTTTTTTCAGGAATATAGCTTCTTTTCTTCCGGCTTCTTCCCTCCTGGTTTTTAACGACACCAGGGTAATCAAAGCCCGGATTAAGCTGCATACAGAGTCAGGTAGTGAACTGGAGTGCTTTTGCCTTGAACCGGCCGGAAAATTGTCCATATATGATGTTTTTAATGCTACCGGTCCGGTCGATTGGAAATGTATGATTGGCAATGCGCGCAGGTGGAAGAAAAAATCATTGAGTAGATCCATCATTGGCCCGCTTGGGGACGTTGTGGTAACGTTTACAAAACTGGATCAGCAGGAAAGGGATTTTATCATTCGTATTTCATGGGATCATCCGGCTTACACTTTTTCGGCTTTACTGGAGTTGTTAGGGGAACTGCCGATTCCTCCATATTTGAAAAGGAAGAGCACCCTGGAAGATATCAGCACCTATAATACCGTTTATGCGGACCAGGAAGGTTCTGTGGCAGCCCCAACGGCGGGTTTACATTTCACTGAAGAAATGCTGATGGAATTGCGGCAAAAAGGTTTCATGCTGGAACGGCTTACCCTGCATGTGGGTGCTGGTACCTTCCGGCAGGTTACAAGCGAAACTATGGAAGGGCATTCCATGCATGGCGAACGTTTTGTTGTTCAGTTGGAGCTTATCCGTCGCCTTGCTGTTGCCAAAGGATTACATACCCTGGTAGCAGTGGGTACTACCTCGGCCAGGACCCTGGAAAGTTTATACTGGGTGGGTGTAACCCTGATCATGCAAAAAGACCGGATTGGTGATATAATTATTGATCAGTGGTTGCCGTATCAATATTCGGCCGGTGAACTTCCCGATTGTAAAACCGCCTTGCAGGCAGTGATCCGTTACATGGAACGTCTGGGTATCACTGAACTGACAGGCCGCACCCACCTTATCATTACTCCCGGTTATAATTGGCAGTTGGTGGAGGCTTTGCTTACTAATTTTCACCAGCCAAACAGTACGCTGTTATTATTGGTGGCTGCAATGGTGGGCGATGACTGGAAGAAAATTTACAAGTATGCGTTACAAAATGAATACAGGTTTTTAAGCTATGGAGATGCCTGTTTATTTTTTAAAAAAGATCATTGGGAATAAGTAAATATTGTTTTTGAATGTAAACTTTTTAAGGATTAATTCCTCTGACTTTTCCCGCATAGTATCCCGGTGTATAATATACGCCTGCCAGTATCTGGGTGGCAAGCGTGTAAATAGTCAGGCTGCCTAATACCGGTCGAGAAACAATATTGGTCATTCCAATGTTGAATCTGCCTTCTAAACTGATGTTGATTCTTTTATTGATCGCGTATCTCGCACCGCCACCCACAATGAGCCCACCATCCCATGGAATATAATCGGAGGTGCCCCTTTCACTCAGGGTTTCACCACTCACCGGCTCGGTAAAAGTAGTCCGCTGGCTCAGCATAGTTCCGATAAAAGGCCCTGCGGTGAGGTGGGCTTTTAACCTCCTGCCGAAAAAATAATCAATCAGACAAGGTACCGTAAGATATTTATAGCTGATATCCGCATTGTAAAAACCCAGCAGGTCACCGGCTTCATCAAACAAGGGAAATATTCCACCTGCACCTTTGGATTCAAAAAACAAATGGCTTCTTACACTGAAATGCTTGCTGAATGGATAGTAAATAGCAGGGCCTCCGGTAAACCTGGCTTCCGGTTCGAGAAATGTTTCAATGAATGGATTGCCATACAGATTCACAAAACTAACTCCAGTCAGAAAACCGTATTGTACCGTGTTTTTCTGGGCAGGAGCATTCGTCATGATACTGCAAAAAAGTAATAAAATGCCGATTCGTTTCATAGTAGCTGACCCTTCCGCCAGGGATCAAAGCTATAGGGTAATTTTAGTGGAAAACGAACCGCAATGCGGGTCTTTTGCACATGGTATGTTTAATTACTTTTAGCCGGCGATGATAAAATCTGTTCCCTCTTTTAAGTTTCCTGAACCAAGAAAATTACGGAGTTCATCACTTTTCCCTCTGCCTGAAATAAAACTGACATAAAAGTAACCGGCTGACAATTCATTTTCAAGCGCGGGAATAAAATGCAGCCCTTGTAGATTTCTTTTTTTTACATCGGTATAAGCGAAAATTTCAACGGAGTGCTCAAGTAGCATTTGCGCCTTTTTCCTGACCTGACGTCCGGCACCGCATATAACGATCTTTCGCCCCCCGGCATGTTTCAGGATGTAGCGGCTCAGAGAGGCTGACTTAACCTGGTTGAATTTTTCAGAAGTATAATGGGAGGATGTTCTGCTGAGCCGGTTGGTATGGTCCCGCCAGTAATGCAGATACTCCGGGATTTTATAAAAGGGGACCCCATGTTCCATCCAGCGCAACCATAAATCGTAATCTTCAGGAATTTCTCCCGTATCGTAATTGCCAAAAGCGTCAACAAGTGATTTCCTGAACATCACCGTGGGGTGGGCCAGGGGGGATTCAATAAATCGTACGCGTGCATGTTCGTCAGGGCTGATCACTGAATTTTGCCAGTTGATGTAATATCTGAATCCTTCGCCCTGCTCACCGCCGGGATGTAATTGAGTACGGGTGCTTACTACGTCTGCTGCGGGATGGCTTTCGAGGTAAGTATATTGTTTTTCGATACGCGTGGGGTGGCTCCGGTCATCGGCATCCATCCTGGCAATGTATTTACCTTTCGCTATGCAAAGTCCTGCATTGAGGGCATGCGCGATTCCTGCTTCCCGTTCTTCAAACAAAACAATCCTGCGGTCATTGTATTTGTGTTTTTCTGCAATGGCATAGCTTTCCCTGTGAAATTTATTGCTTATAAGCAATAACTCCCAGTCCTTGAACGTTTGTTGACGTATACTGCTAATGGCTTCATCCAGCCAAATACCTTCATTGCAAAAAGGCAGCAGAATACTTACAGCGGGTGTCATGTAAAAGAGAACCGGATATTTAATATATTCATTGTTTAACCTGAAAGTAATTTGCCGGGGTAAGTATAAAAAGGGGGGCTGCGTGTTTTACCAGTCTCCTAAAAAATCTTCCATTTGCCTTCTGTCCTTTTTGGTAGGTCTGCCGGTTCCTCTTTTGATATCCCAGGCCGCGAGTGCTGCCTGGTGGAGTCTTAACCTTTCCAGTTCTTCCGCTGGTGTGACGTCGTCATAATAATCTTTAACGAGGCTAGCCGACATTCTTCTTTCAGTGATGCTATTTACTTTTACATGTTGATACCAGGGACCGCGGTGAATGATAATTTTCTCATCCGGCTTGACGGGCCGGCTTGCTTTTACAGCCACATCAGCTATCTTCACCCGGCCCTTTTCACAGGCTTCGGCTGCCAGCTGGCGGGTTTTAAAAAGCCTGATGGCCCACAGAAATTTGTCAATTCTTACTTTGTGGATAGATACTGTCACCATGCAAATTTACGTTATGTTTACAGATACAATACTGCTCCTGGCTTTATTTCTCAAATGAACAGATACCTATGAAATTCAACTCCCTTACTCAAATCGGTGTGAAAGCCGGTGACACACTCAGGCGTTTTCCCCTCCCGCTGCTTTGCGCTTTCGCGGCAGGTCTGGTACTCATCAACATGGTAGACATGAATGAAAAGGAGGAAGGTTTTATTACCAGCCTGCATTTTGTGCTTACCTGTTCGCTGGCCTTGCCTTTGTTTACAGGACTGGTTGTTTTTTGTGAAAGATATTATATCAAAACTCGCTCCGTTTGGTTACTGAATATCTTTTTTATTATAGCTTTTTCTGCTTATTTTAAGTATTTACCGGCTGCATTCACACAGATTGATATTGCCAGGTTTTGCCTCTTATTCCTCAGTGTGCACCTGGCTGTATCTTTCCTGCCTTACCTGGTGAATCCTGAAGTACAGGGTTTCTGGCAATATAATAAGTCCCTTTTCCTGCAGATGCTTACTGCTGTTTTGTATTCGGCTGTTCTCTTTGCGGGGCTTGCGCTCGCGATTCTTGCAATAGACAATCTTTTCGAGGTGTCGGTTCATGATAAGACCTACCCCCGCTTGTTTATTTTTATCGCTACGGTTTTTAATACCTGGTTTTTTCTTTCGGGAGTACCCGTTGATATACATACGCTGGAAGAAAGACTGGATTATCCGGGCGGACTGAGGAAATTTACGCAGTTTGTTTTGCTGCCGCTTGTAACCGTTTACCTCCTGATCCTATACATTTATGGATTTAAAATTCTGATTACGATGGATTGGCCAAGGGGCTGGGTGTCCTATCTGATTATTGGGTTCTCTACTGCCGGTATTCTTGCGCTTTTATTGATATGGCCACTGAGGAATGACAGTAAATTTACATGGATAAAAGTATATACGAAAGGTTTCTTTATCGCTTTGTTTCCTTTGATTTTACTGTTCTTTTTTTCAATTTATATTCGTGTCAGGGAGTACGGCATTACAGAAAACCGCTATTTCATAATAGTTCTCGCAATTTGGTTGTTGGGGAATACGGTGTATTTTCTGCTGAGCAGAATAAAGAATATTAAAGTAATTCCCATGTCTCTTTTCTTTGCGGCTCTTTTCTCTGGTTATAGCCCCTGGAATGCTTTTACAGTCAGTAAGTCCGATCAGTGGCATCGCCTGCATGCATTGCTGCTTGACAATGATATGATCCGAAACGAAAAAATGGTAGCGGTTAAGGATAACAAAATGGTCACTACCGTCGAACAAATGAAGATGAGTGCATTGGTTGACTATCTGATCTCTGTACATGGAGTGGGAAGTTTACAGCCATATGTGGATATAGACCTGGATTCAATCAGTGAAAAACAAGGCCGTTATATGGTAGTTATGAAATTGATGGAACATCTTAACCTGGAGTATGTGGATGTCCGCTTTCAGTCACCAGGGGATACAGGGAATTTCCAGTTCGCCAATGAGGTGTACGGTACCGCCCTGGATATTAAGGGTTATGATGTACTTTTCAAGTTTGATTTCTATGGCAAAGGGGATAACAGTGAACGGAAGGTGGCATTTGATACAAGTGCTTTTGTGTTGATGGATTTTATAGAAGAGGATAATGCACTGATGCTTAAGAACAAAGATGGCAGCGAACTAAGGATACCCTTGAGGGAAATGATCAGAAGTATAGCGAATGATTACGCTCTTGAAATTTTTAATGTACCAGCTGAAAAAATGATGTTGAAAGCGGGGAATGAGAATTTTGAATGTAAGTTGATATTCAGATCTGTTTACGGCAGCCTTACCTCAGAAAAGGAACTTAAATCCATTTCATCTCTGCAGGTAGATGTGCTGTACAGGTCCTTGAATCAATAAAGGAGGAGAATGGAGACTTTTCCGGGCACCTGCGCGGTCCGGCCCTGTTCTTTAATAATGTTATCCTTCGTTATAAAGGGGATAATAAAAGAGGCTGGTGGTTGAATACCGCCAGCCTCTCTTTAGCCTGATTGGCTTATCGGATTACATTCAGTTTTCTGCTGTATTCTTTGTTGTTCGCAATGAACCGGGCAGTGTATATTCCGCCTTCAAGTTTATGAACGGAAATATCCATCCGGCCATTCGTGATGCCTGCACGTTCGCTTCTCACCAACTTTCCGGTAATATCAAAGAGTTGTACAAGCAACTGATCTGCGCGAATGATACTTGCGTCAATATTGATACTTGCCACATCTGTTGCCGGATTGGGGTAAAATTGTCCGATACCTTCTGAAGTCAGTTCCTCATCTATGCCAGCTCCTACGCGTGTGATAACTGCACGGATCATTAAATCTTCAATATCCCTGTATCGGTATTCAGAAGGTACACCGCCTAATACTTCAAATGTGCGGTTGCTGAAGGGGGCTACCTGGTCCTGACCCAACGCGACACCATCGCCACCCATACCCCATAATACATAGAAACCGCCACTGTCAATACGAATCAACTGATTGAGTACCGAAGTAACATAAGTTCCAGCTGTGAAAGTTCCGGGCGCGATAAAAAGCGAATCCAGGAGTGAACCCGGCGTGCCGTTGGGACCATCGTCATCTAATACTTTCATGGTATAACCAAAGCCGTTTGGATCTGTTACAATGTAGGCGGCTACCTTACTGATATCACAAGGGTAAAATGGCGGAATGAAATAATTCATACATCCACCGTCACCTCCGTTCCATGAAATACCGGTGGCTGCAGCAACACCGTTGTCATACGAAAGAACGATTTCGTTTAAAGTGGTATCCACCACTTGTAATTCCTGCGTTTTAATGTTATTGCTGGCGGCTGCATCTCCGGGTAAGGTGGTGGTATTGATAAAACGGAAGGTGCCCGCGCTTACCGGTATGAAGGGATTTGGCATATTTAAGGCCTGCGTTTGTCCGGGTTGTAAGGTATCGGTAAGTACAGTATTGGTAACCTGTAGGGCATTGCTTGGTGAAGCGCGTACCACACCGCTCACATTAAAGGGCACAGCAACCGTATTGCCGGTATTGACAACTTCGGAGTTCAGATAATAGGAGCCTGTCAGGTTTTTAGATAGAAATAATGCCGCTGATTCTGAATTTCCTGCGTAGGAAGTACCCACATCATTGATCTGCTGTGTAGTGGATGCGGGCGGGTAGAATTTAATAGCGTATTGAGTAGGAGGATAAAGATTCTGGTTCCACATCAGTCCGTCATTTCCTGAAACGTTTTCAATTCCAACGGTACAAAAAGAAGTGGTGGATACACTGGAACCGAGTTGGGTGAGGTATTGAAAGGTAATGGTACTGTCCGCATAACTTAAAATAATCTGGAAAGTATTTTCTCCGGAATAACTCGGATTACCCGAAGTCCAGAAGGGAACACTGTCCCAGGCAACAATCACCGAATCCTGGTTGGTGCTGGTCCAATAATAACAACTGGCCGGATTGCCGGTGGCCGTTCCTGTTTTATCTAAATTCAGATCGGTCATCATAGGCGCCAGAAAATTATTTTTTGTGGGATCCGGTGTTGGAATTATTGGGAAGGGATGCGCAAATGACGCGTTTTGGAAAATGATATAACCATTGGAGCCGATCCAGAAGCGGTCAACCGTATACCAATAATACTGAAAGGGCGCAGGTAAAAAGAAGGGGCCTACCGTGTTGTCATCTGAAAGGCCTGATACCTCTACCGAATTGGCCGAATTGGTGACGTCAATCCAATTGAATACCGGACCGTTGGGGTCGTTGCTGTCTTTCCAGATATTTCCATATAAATCAGGTCCTCCTGATGTTTGTGCCTGCATGCTTATTGAAGCCGTGACACAGATGAATAGGTGTATAATTTTTTTCATGTTAAATAAGGTTTGGTTTCGCAGATTTGTCTAAAATAGTAATTATGTTCGAATTTGTCGCTTTGTATAATTGTAAGGGCCTTTTCCGGTAAACGGATTTTTTGAAATGAGAATAATTCATACAGTATAAAACTGAAAGCCAGTAGATTAACGAGAAGACGCTTTCCTTCAGAGGAAACTGAGGAATCCGATGATCCCTCCTGTTACAATGGCAATCAGCTTGTATATATTAAAGCGGTGGTCCGCGCCCGACTCAAACAAAATGGTAGTGCTTATATGAAGAAATATTCCAATAACAATGGCCATGATTTTATCATAGGTAGCAGCTATTTCGCTTATTGAACTATCATGTAAAAAAATGCCGGTAAAGGCTCCCATTGGAGCCATGGCAGCAAAAAGGATAAGAAACAGGAAGGATGCTTTTTTGCTTATTCCGGATGAGGTTAACATACTCATGAGCGCGAAAGCAACCGGTATATGGTGCATGATAATTCCATATAACAGGGAGTGGGAGTGACTGTGATTATGGTCTTCACTGATCACAAAGCTAAGAGGTATCCCTTCTAAAAAACTGTGCAGTGAAAGACTGATCATCATGGTGGCAGGAAAAGAATTTTTAGCTCTTTTATGAATATGTATGTGTCCGTGCTCAATACCCTCCGAAAAAAGTTCAAGCAGGATCTGGATTAAAAATCCTACCATGATCCACACACCAATAGAGGCGCCACTGTTGCTGTATACTTCCGGCATAAGATGCAATACACTGATGGCAAACAGGAAGGCACCCGAAAATGATAAAAGCAGTTTTAAAAAGCGGTGCGAAGTCTTCCCGATAAAAAAGAAAATGCCGCCACTTAAAATGACAGTACCAAAAAGAAGAATCAGGTCGATGGAAGGCATATGATCAGAGTTTCCTGGTTACAAATATAAGCCGTTGTGATGATTCCGGATGGAAAGCTGATAGCTTGTAATTACCGTAGGTTTCAAGAACCGTTAGTCCGGAATGTGCAAAAAACCTGTGAAAATCTTCAGCGTACAGAATACGTACTTCTTCCCTGAAGTTTAATAATCCTTCAGGAGCATGTATGGCAATATTTTTAATTAGTTTTCCATTTTCAACTTTTTTGCTTATTTCAAAGCAAATACCATCTATGATTTTCTTTTCATAGGGCACAAGCTCTTTTAACGCGAAGTGAATATTTAGAAAATCAAGTATGAAGTAGCCGCCTTTGGTAAGACTCGAAGCAGCAGCCCTGACTACTTTTTCATTTTCATGGTCACTATCAAAATAACCGAAGCTGGTAAATAAATTGAAAACGGCATCAAAATAATTCACCCTGAAAATATGGCGCATATCATGCTGGTAGAATCTCAGTGATTTATTTTCAAATTGTAGGCAGTAATGGATGTTTTCTGCGCTTAAATCAATACCCGTAACATCATAACCCTGCTGAAAGAGATAAGTGGAGTGCCTGCCTTTTCCACAGGCAAGATCCGACACACGGCTACCTGCCGGTATATGTACTCTTTGTAAAAGCATATCTAAAAAACGACTGGCTTCATGGATATCCCTGTCCTTGTAAAGTAAATGGTAATAGGGCGAATCAAACCATTCTTCAAACCAGGTTGTTTTTATTGACATATGGCTGATACAGGGATTGAATAATGGGTAAATGGCTTTATAATTAAATCATTTTGAATCAGGAGGGTCCCGGATGATTTTTTAACTGTTATTGTTATCAGGATCTTTTGCAAGGGCAGGTACATTGTTTTCGTGTCAATCGCTTTAATCTCAGTTTAATGCAAAATTATTAAAGGGGGCTTCCCGAAGCCTCAATATTACCGATTTAATGGTCAGGAAACCCGCATTTTTATTTCTTTCTTGTAATAGATGGCTCGCTTTTTCTGATCATACAGTATTCAGACTAATTTTGCCTTTAATGAAAAGGGCCGCTCTTCAAAACGTTCCCGGAAAACTCAGGATGTGGAAGCATAAGCGCACGCAACCGGGTGCTGCTCCGGGCATGATTTCTATTTCGGAGGATGCCGTGAGTCCCAGATTGTATATTACTTCTTTTAACACCGAGGTGTTGCAGGAAGTTCCTGCAGATTCTCTGGATGTTATTAAAGACAGGATTAAGGCCAGTCCGGGATTAATCCATTGGGTGGAATTGCGTGGTTTTGGTAACAGGGCGCTCCTTGAAAATTTTTGCCATGAATTCGGGATACACCGGCTGGAAATGGAAGACGTCATCAATACGTACCAGCGTCCCAAGTTGGAGGAATATGATGACCATTTGTTTGTTGTATCCCGCCTTCTGAAGATGAATGAGGGCTCCAGCCTGCGTAATGACCAACTGGCACTCTTCCTTATTGACAAAATTGTAATTACCATACAGGAAAATTATGATGAACATTTTGAAACTGTCCGCAGCAGGATCCGGACCGGCAAAGGCCATATCCGTTCATCAACGGCAGATTACCTTACCTACGCCTTGCTGGATGCCATTGTTGACACCTACTTTCCTTTACTGGAGCATTTTGGAGAAAGGCTGGATGAACTCGAAGACGAATTGTTTGTAAGTCCTTCACGTAGTTCACTCCATAAAATTCAGGTGATTAAACGCGAACTTATCGTGTTAAGAAGAACGGTTTTTGCCGAGAGGGATAAGGTCAATGATCTCTTGCGTACTTCCTCCGAATTTATTGGCGATCAAACGAAGTTGTTTTTCCGGGATACCTATGACCATACCATCCAGGTGATGGACCTCGTGGAAAGTTATAAGGAAATTACCGCATCCCTGATGGATATTTATCTTTCGAGTGTAAATAACCGCCTCAACCAGGTAATGAAAGTGTTGACAATTATTTCTACCATATTCATTCCACTGACATTTATCGTGGGGGTGTACGGTATGAATTTCGGCTATACCGACCCGGTAAGCGGAGAACAGTTAAGGTGGAATATGCCGGAATTGTATCATCCCTATGGCTATATCGGTGTGATGTCGTTTATGTTATTGCTGGTATTGGTGCAGTTGTTTTTTTTCTGGCGTAAAGGTTGGTTGGGTAAAAGTTGATCAGGATGGAAGTTAAATCCGGCTTTTTTGTGGAAGTTGTTCTCCCGCTGCCTCTGCCGGAAACATTTACCTATGCGGTACCGGAAGCGATGGTGGACAAAATAATACCAGGAATCCGTGTGGTTGTTCAGTTTGGCAGACAAAAGGTTTATTCGGCCCTGGTGGTCAATAGGCACAGAAACGCGCCACCGGGCTATGAGGTAAAGGCATTGCTGGATGTGCTGGACGAGCGCCCTGTGATTACCGGTTTTCAAATGAAATTATGGAAATGGATTGCAGATTATTACCTCTGTACTCCCGGAGATATCATGGCGGCCGCTTTGCCTTCCGCCTTGCGTCTGCAAAGTGAATCCGTGATTGTTAAAAATGAGGATTTTGACGGCGATGCTTCTGTCCTTACCGATAAGGAATATATGGTGTATGAAGCACTGGAACTGCAGCCGGAATTGTCGCTGGTTGAAATCGGTAAGATACTTTCTTTAAAGTTTGTGATGCCCCTGGTACGGAGTATGATTAATAAAAAAGCGGTCATTGTCAGGGAGGAAGTGGGGGAACGTTACAAGGCGAAAATGGTAGACCTGGTTTCGATAAATGAAGAGGTCTATACTGAGGAAAGCCTGGCCGGGTTGATGAACGCACTCGAAAAAAAGGCGCCCAGGCAACTGGATATGCTACTGGCCTTTTTGCAAATCACAAAGGATACCGGGCAAAAAAATGTGTATAAAAGCCTGCTGCTGAAAAAGGCGGGTAATTCTTCTGCTGCCTTGCAATCGCTCGTAAAAAAGGGTGTACTTGTTATCAGTTCAAAAAGAGAGGACAGGGTGGGATTGTATACAGGACCATTATCTGCTCCATTTGAGTTGAATACCTTCCAGGTGCAGGCGCTCAAGGAGTTAAAGCATGCTGATGCCGAAGGGAAGGTGTCTCTGCTACACGGCGTTACTTCCTCAGGTAAAACTGAATTGTACATCCACCTCATTATGGAGCAACTTGCTGCCGGTAAACAGGTGCTTTACCTGCTGCCGGAGATTGCTTTGACCACCCAGTTGATTGGTCGCCTTCAGAAACATTTTGGTGACAGATTGCTGGTGTATCATTCCCGGTTTAATGAACAGGAGCGGGTGGAAGTATGGAATAAAATTCTGGAAGATAACCAACTCGAATCCTCACAGGGCAAATTAGTGATTGGCGCCCGTTCGGCAGTCTTTCTGCCTTTCGCAAAACTGGGCCTTGTGATTGTTGACGAAGAGCATGACCATTCCTATAAACAAGTGGATCCCGCGCCCCGTTATAATGCCAGGGATGTGGCAGTGGTGATGGCAGGACTACAGGATGCTAAAATTGTACTGGGAACCGCAACACCCAGTCTGGAATCTTATTTTAACGCCCTTTCCGGAAAGTACGCACTGGTAACCCTCGACAGAAGGCATGCAGAACTTGAAATGCCGGAAGTGAGCATGGTGGATATGAGGGATGCCAGAAAAAGAAAGCAGGTAAAAGGTCATTTTTCAAAGGCGCTCATCGATGAAATGGGCTTTGTGCTGGCTGGTGGTGAACAAACGATTCTTTTTCAAAACCGAAGGGGCTTTGCACCCTTTATTGAATGTAATATCTGTTCATGGACGCCGCTTTGTGTCAATTGTGATGTGTCGTTGACTTATCATAAGAAAAAGAATGTGCTGCAATGTCACTATTGCGGATATGTGCAATCATTGCCTTCGCAATGTGCTGCCTGTGGCGACAGGGATTTGCGCATGAAAGGATTCGGTACAGAGCGTATTGAAGAAGACCTGCAGCTGATTTTTCCTGAGGCGCGCATTGCCCGGCTTGATTACGATACTACCCGTTCAAAATCATCCTACCACCGGATAATAACTTCCTTCGAAGAAGGGGAAGTGGACATCCTCGTAGGTACACAAATGGTAACCAAAGGCCTCGATTTTGATAAGGTTCAGCTGGTAGGAATTTTAAATGCCGATGCTATCCTTCACTACCCTGAATTCAGGGCGCATGAACGCGGCTTCCAGTTGCTGGCTCAGGTGAGCGGACGGGCAGGAAGAAGAAAACATGGAAAAGTAATTATTCAGTCCTATGACGTTAAAAATCCCGTGCTGTCCTTTGTGGTGAATCATGACTATAAAGGATTTTATATGCATGAACTCAATGAAAGACATAAGTTTTCCTATCCTCCTTATTTTCGTTTGATAGAAATTCGCCTCAAGCACCGTGATGAAAAACAGCTGGACCGCATGTCAGCCGACTTAACAGCTGAATTGAAATCGGTTTTTGGTAAACGAATATTGGGCCCTACCACACCGGGCGTTAACAGGATACGTAACTTTTATCTGCGCCATCTGATGGTTAAACTCGAAAAATCACTGGTCATAAAGGAAGTTAAAGTAAAGCTCACGAAAGCGCTGGACGAGTTCAGGAAAAAACCGGAGAACCGTCAACTGATCATTCAGGTTGATGTTGACCCGCTGTAAATAATTAGTTGAGTTCCACCAGTAACTGCAGGTAGAGCAACCGGCCAATCAGCGGACCTCCGTATACTTCATAGTGAAGGTTTTCCAGCACATTTGAACAACCAAACTTCAATGTCGTTTTTGTTTCGGGGAAACGTTTATTGATCTGCGCGTCAACAATGCCGTAATCATCAATGGAACCTGTAAACTGAGGAGAACCTTCAAATAAAAATCCCTGTACCCATTTGTAATTGATATTGAAACCCCAGTTGCTGCCGATTTTGTTGTCAATATCCATACCACCGATGCCTACATTGAATTTGTTTTTCGGAGTGTTAAAAGCCGGAATCAAAGGGTCGTCGGAACCCTGCCTGTCAAGCTGGTTCCACGACCAGTTGCCCGAGAACGTATAAAATTTATTGAAATAATAATTAAATCCAATGGTGAAACCCTGGGTAGTGACGATGTCATCCGAATTGGTGGCGACCCTCAGCGCATTGTTGAAAAATATGGGCAATGGGGAGCCTGGCGATACAGTGACATCGGCGCCTAATTTGTATCCTATAAAATTTTTGTAAATGCTGTAATAGCCATTCATATCCACAAATAATCTTCTGAAGAGCGTTACCCGGTATCCGGCTTCTATGGTTTTAACTTCTTCAGGTTGTACCGGGTCAACGTTAAAATAATCAAGCGTGTCAATGTTCTGATAATTGAATCCGTTGTATAAGGATTCTATCGTTACCAGTGAATCATAGCCATTCAGATTCCCGATCAGGATAGCCCTTCCTACCTGGTAATATAAATACTGGTCAGCCAGCGTGGGGTTACGGATGGCTGAGCTGAAGGAAAGGCGGAAGGATTGCCGCTGGTCAGGATTATAAACAACAGAAGCTGCCGGTGAAAACAGGTAGTCGAAATTTTGATTTTTATCAAGCCTCAGGGATGTGTTGATTTTTACTTTGTCATTAAAAATTCTTTTGTCTATTCCGGCATAGATTCCGTATTCCTCGTTTTCAATTACACGTGACGAGGTATCGCTGAAGATGGTGCCCCTCGAATCGGGAAGATATTTTCTGAAGTTGGCACCGGTGGTAAAGAAAAAACTGTCAATACTGAATTTATACTCACCATGAATATGGTAAAGTGCTGACTTGTCATAAAACTTTGATCCGCCGCCGGCGTAGGTTTCGCGGGATGTGATGCTTTGGAATGCTGAGTCAAAAGCGGCAGTTCCGGGTTGAAAAAATGCCTGATTATTCAGAATGCTTTGTCCGGCACTGTTGGCGTAGGCGGCGGCACCTGCATGATACAGTTGCAGGGAGTCATAATAATTATTCAACAGGAAGGGATTAATGGCAGCCAGATACTGTATGTATTCCGGATATTGTGATGGTTGTGGAAATCCCGGGAAATTCCTGATTTTCTGAAAGTAATTGTTGCTGTTGAAAAAATAGACATAGTCTTTAACATAGTCCGCATCATCCTTTACTGCGTTTTGAAGCAGCAGTGCCGTAAAGAAGGCGTCGTAGGAATTGCCGGCATTTTCATTGGTGATGTATCCTCTTAAAAAGAATTTGTCCGGCTTGCGGATTTCAATCCGGTTCTGAAAAAAAAGTATGTCTTTCAGGCTGTATCGGTTGTCGCCCTGATAAACCGTTGTACCATAGCCAAAATTCGAACTGGCTATCAGTTCGGTTTCCTTTGTTACTTTATAGTGCAAGGCCGTATTTAATTTCAGATTCCTGGTATTATAGTCAACGATGTCTTTTTCCGCGTAACCACTTCTGTAAATAATGCCAATCCCGGGCCTCAGCGCAGGTACGAGACTGAAATCCCCTCCGGAATAATATTCATCGCCATACACATTGACTGCATCATATCCACCCGGATTATCCTTGTTGCTTTTCGATTGTGGGGTGGCATCCCTGTTGTCGGCCTCCCAATCATTGGCAGTAAGATAGAATGCGTTGAATTTCATACCGAGTTTTTCAACTCCTTCTTTATTTTTCTTTACGAAGGCATACCGTATAGCTGTCTCCAGCAAATCGCGAGTGCCGGTCTTTACGCTCACTTCCAGGCCCGGTTTGAAAAACGGACTTCTCGTGTTCATGGCGATAACGCCATTAAAGGCGTTGGGCCCGTAAAATGCCGAACTTGCCCCCGCTACGAGGTCAACTTTTAATATATCCAGCTCGGAACATCCCAGGAAGTTGCCCAGCGAAAAGTTTAATCCGGGTGCCTGGTTGTCGATGCCATCAATGGTTTGCAGCGAGCGGACCGGTGAAGTGCTATTGAATCCTCGCGTATTGACTACTTTAAAGCCAAGGCTGGCTGCAGTAACATCTACCCCTTTCAACGCACCAAGACCATCATAGAAATTCGCTGCCGGGGTTTGCTTGATGGCGATGATGTCCATGGCTTCAACAGTTAATGCCGATTCCCGTTGCTTTTCGGTTAAGCGCGATTCCACCACACTTACTTCTTTCAAGGTCTTCTCGCCAGGGTTGAGGTACACCTGTAAAAAGGTACCGGTCTTGCTGATATTGATTTCCTTTGTCTGGAAACCTATGTAGGATACGATGATCGTAATTTCTTTATTGTCCGGTGTTTCCAGGCTGAAATCACCTTCCATATCGGTGGTGGTTCCCATGGAGGTTCCTTTTAGCGCAATACTGGCGCCAATCAGACCCTCCTTGCTTTTGGCATCTTTCACATTGCCTTTGAGCACTTGGGCATAGTTGTTCAGGTTTAGAAGCAGAAACATGATAAGCAGAACGGTAGGTCGCATAGGGGGGGCAGTAGGGATAATTAAGTGCTCACTAAACAAAAATAAGATAAATTATTTTACGTTAATGAATATGGTAATCAAGGTATAGCTTTTGAAATGATGGGAAGTATGCTCAGGGTTTTATTTGTTATTTGGAATTCGCATTTTTGCAACATGCGAATGGCTGTCTTGGTTCTTCTGCTCATTGCCGCCGGATGTCCGGTTACCGCACAAAAACCTTCTTTTCAGGTTTTTAAAGGGGATACCATTAACCGCAAAGATGCAGCAGGCTTGAAGCAGGGAATCTGGCGTAAATATTTTCGGACCGATACCTTGTGTTCGGAAACAGTTTTTAAAAATGATGTACCGGTAGGCATTTCCCGTACCTGGTATGAAAGTGGGAAATTAAAGGCGGAAGTTGTTTTTGATAAGGATGGTAAAAGATCAAATGCGGTTTCTTTTTATGAAAACGGGAAAGTGATGGCCAGGGGAAGGTATTATGACTTGAAAAAGGACAGTTTATGGACTTTTTATGGAGAGAATGATTCCGTTAAAGCAATAGAATTTTATATAAAAGGAGTCCCCAGCGGTACATGGAAGGTATTTTATGAAACCGGTATTTTGGCAGAGGAGAAAAATTATCTTAAAGGGAAACGGGAAGGGGCATACCGTCAGTATAATGAAAACGGGAAGTTGATTTTTGAAATGTTTTATAAGACGGACAAGGAGAATGGCCCCGTAAAAATTTATTATGGAGATGGTGCTATCCGTGAAAGCGGTAATTACCGAGCCGGGTTAAAAGAAGGCTCCTGGATCGAATATGACAAAACCGGCGCTATTTCCAAAAACGAAGTGTACAGGGCTGGGGTGCTGCAGAAAAAACCCTGAATCATTGTTGAAAAAAAATGTGATTGGCGTCCGGTAAGGGCGCTTTTTGTTTTAAATTTCTTAGCTGAATAATAAAACAAAAAAAGCGTAGATGAACAGCAATAAGTTACAGGACGATGCAGTAAAGGGAAGCCGGTTGGCGGATGAGATATTACGGAAGGTTGCCGGTTGGGAACTGGAAACAACTGATCTGATACTCCATTTGGACAGCCCGCACCGGGAGGTGCTGATGGCCCTGGGCCATGAAAATGTTCCTGAATCCCTGTCGATCCTGGAGTATGCAGAACGTTTCGTCTGGAATGAAGATATTGAGATGTTAAAGGAACGAAGCAGGCTCCCCACGGACCTTAATGAACACAGTGATGCATCCTGCCGCTTTGAGTTAAGATTGAGGTCTGCTGTGAATGAAGTGCACTTCTTTCTGGTGAATGGCTGGCAAATCCGGCCCGGAATTATCCGGGGTCAGGGCCAGAATATTACAGATCTTAAGCACTATGTGCCCCATGAAAATGAAAGCATGTCTTCGTTGAAATCGGTCATCGAAAATGCCGATGATTATATTTTTATTGTCAAATGCGATGGCGAACTGATTACCTTTAACCAGAAGTTCAGTGATGTATTATCCTCTTATTTTAATGTTTCCATTGCTGAAGGGGCCAATATTCTCAAGTTGATTCCTGAAATGTTGTATGAGCAATGGTATCCTCTTTTATCCGCTGCTTGCGCCGGCGAAAAGCAGATGCGGGAACTCGATGTGAAGCTGGATGATATTTACCATATCGAAATATCAGTAAATCCCATCTTTATCAATGAGGTAGTGGAAAGCGTATCCTTTTTTATCAGGGATATTACTGCTAAATGGCGTATGATGCGACTGGATGCACTGGAGTCTGCCGTTTTTGAAAAAGCTTTTGAGAGCAAGGATATGAATGCAGTGATTGATACTTTTCTGGAAGGAATTGAAGCCATGGTTCCCGGCATGAAATGCTTTGTAATGCAGAAAAAAAAAGACGCCCTGGCTTTAAATTGGCTGAGCAACCCGGGTATTCCTGGTTCCTATTGCGATTATATTGGTGAAATCCCTATTGATTCCAATAGCGGTTCCTTTGGCCTTTCGGCATTAATGATGGAGCCTGTATTGATCAGTGATATCAGGGAACACGCATGTTGGGAAAATTACAGGGATATCACCCTGTTGAATGGTTTTTATGCCTGCAGCGCATTCCCGCTCATCAGCAGCGATGGACTCGTATTAGGTACCCTCGGGGCATATTTCACGGAAGTGCATGAATTTACCGATTATGAAATGAGTTTACTCCTCCGGGCAGCCAACGTGGTTGGCTTGTTGATGGAAAGAAATAATCTCCTCACCGAAGTACATTTCCATAGCGATCAGTTGAAGGATATCAGCGCATCGGTTCCCGGTGTTATTTATATTGTGAAAATGGACCCGTCGGGTGTCAGAAAGTTTTTATTTATAAGCGATGGGGTGGAACAGTATCTGAATTTAACCAGGGAAATGGCATTTGAATCCTATGATAATATTGTTGCTTCTTTACGACAGGAAGACAGGGAAAAGTTCTTTTCTGCCCTTTCAACTTCAATTGCGAACCGGACAACAATGGAACTGGAGTTCCGGTTGTCACCTGAGTTGAAACCTGAAAACCACTGTTTCCTCTTGCACGCCTTACATAAGTTTAATGAGGATGGCACAGTAATTACCTATGGATCCGTTTTTGACATTACCCGGCAAAAGGAAACGGAAACCAGCATTTTAAAGAAACAGGTTGAAATGGAGGCGTTGTTAAAGTGCATGGATGATATAGTCCTGCTCGTAAATGAAGAGGATGTTTTTATAGATATATATGCCCGCGATGATGTCAGGTTGTTTGCTGACCGCTCCGATTTTATTGGTAAGAAAGTGGAGGATGTAATGCCTGAAAATGTTATTTCAGTATATCAAAAAGCGAGAAAGGAACTGGATTTACGGGATTATTCAGCGGATTTCTATTATGACCTGAAGTTAAAGAACGCCCTTGGTTTTTATAAAGCCAGGCTGATCAAAGTTACAGATACTGAACTGATCCTGGTAAGCATTAAAAATATAACCAGGGAAAGAAATTTACAATTTGCCAATGAAAAACTGAATGCGATATTGGCTGAGGCCAGTACATATGGTGCCTTCGGTTCATTTGAATTTGATGTGGCCGGGCAATCGGTCATCTGGTCGGATCAGTTGTACGATATAGTCGGACTTTCATCAGAGAAGAGCGGAAAGGAATTATTCAGGTATTTTTTGTCTATCCTTCATCCCGATGATCTGGCATATATGAAACACCTGATATCGGAGGCGGTAAAGAATAATTCAGGTTATGATTCGGAACACCGGCTTCGTCATGTATATGGACATTATGTATGGGTAAGGGCCATTGTGAAGGTGGTGCAGGATCCACCAAACAATGCTTTAACTTTCCGTGGAATTGTAATCGATATTACGAAAAGTAAGGTTGCGGAGTCGGAAATAAAAAGGAAAAATGCCTTGCTTGAATTCGTTTCCGCAATTTCCATGAAGATGATAACGGATTCGGAATTGGATCAGTCATTGCAACTCCTGTTGAATAAAATCGGGGAATCTTATGATGTGAGCCGTATTTATCTTTTTAAAAATACAGTACTTGCTGACACCGGTGACATTATTACCAGCCAGATTTTGGAGTGGACTGACGGTATTGTATCTCCGCAAATCGATAATGAAGAGTTAAAGAGATTTAATCTCCATGAAAATGGTTTTAAAAGATGGGTTGATGTACTTTCGGCTGGCGAAGCATTACTGGGAAATATTAAAGAATTTCCTGCGGATGAAAGGAAAGTGCTGGAAGAGCAGGATATTAAATCTTTGCTTGTTGTTCCGGTTTTTGTGGATGAAAACTGGTGGGGCTTTCTGGGCTTTGACTCCTGCGAAAAGGAGCGTCAGTGGTTAACTAATGATGTTCAGTTGCTGAGGTCTGTCGCAGATCTTATTGGCTCCGCCCTCGAAAAGAAGGAACTCCATACCTCTCTCTCTGACAGAGTGAGGCTTTACCGCACCGCTCTTACTCACCATCCGGATGGCCTGATGGTATTTGATCCGATGAGCAAGCTGGAATTCTGTAACGATGCTGCCATGGATATCCTCTCCTCCTCTTCAGCCCTGCCTGGAAAAACCATGTCTGAAATTTTTGACTTTCAAATGATGAATGAAAATGGGGAAGTGGTTCCCCGTGAACGCAATTCCCTGTTCCTTTCAGTTGAGAATCATCAAAGGATGAATCCTTCGTTGATGGGGGTGAAGCTACCTTCCGGCCATATGAAATGGTTGATGTTTACCACGCTGCCTTTTCATGATTCACAGGAAGGCTCTCCTGTTAAAATGCTGATGACCTTCAGGGACAGAACCCGTGATATTGAACAATTGAACAGAGAAGAAAGCACAAACCGGGAACTCATGACCGCTAATAAATTACTGGAAAATTCCTTAAATAGTGAAATTCAACTATCGGCGCATTTGTTGAATTTGCAAAGGCAGTTTGTTGTTGAGGAGAGGGCAAATGAAGTGCTCATGGACTCCTGTAACAGAGTGGAAGTTTTGTCATTGCTGAATGGCAACCTGTTTACCGATGATGGAAACGGTTTCAAGACGGTGATTATGGCCATCTGTGAAAAATACAGCAGGGAATTTGCTGAAAAGGGGATAATGATGAAGTACCATCTTAAAGGCGACGGCTTTAATTTGGGCCGTGCAGAGAGGATGGCCTGTGCGTTGATCATCAATGAAATTATTTCCAACAGTTGTCGCCACGGATTTAAAGGCCGTGAACAGGGCAACATTTCCGTTACCCTGCAAATGCAGGGCGATTACCATGTCATAGAAGTCATAGACGACGGAAGAGGCTTGCCAATAACATTTAACTGGGAAGCATCAAATACGATGGGCTTCTCCTTGGTGAAAGGCCTTGTGAGTATGATGAAAGGGGCAATAACTGTTAATGGAGAGGAGGGACTGAAGGTCATCATTACCTTCCCGCGTTCATAACCGGTTCATTCATGAAACAAGGAATGATACGCTGAATTAAAATTAGCAGTGAGTGGAGAAAAATGTAATCCGTTTTAAAGCACCGCTTCTACAGCTTTAAGTCCCGGAATGGCTTTCAACAGCGACTGTTCAACACCGGCTTTTAATGTCATCATACTCATGGAGCAAGAACTGCATGCTCCCTCTAATCTTACTCGAACCACCATGTCGTCGGTGAGTTCAACAAAGCTGATGTTGCCATTGTCCGCTTCCAGGTACGGACGGAGCTGAGAAAGGGTTTCTTCAATGCGGGAAACTAATTGTTCGTTCGTTGCCATGGCTTTGCTTAATATCCCGTGGGAACTGGACTTTGAACAGCGGCCTGGCCGGCGTTTCTGATGGCAACCTGCTGTGCTACATTCCCTGCAACCGTCAGAAAGGCGAGAGAGGCCGGATGGTCATGCTGCATGGCCATAGGAATGCCTTCATCACCACCTTCCCGTATGGATTGTACCAATGGGATTTCACCGAGGAAGGGAATGTGTAACTCTTCGGCCAGTTTCCTGCAGCCGCCTTTTCCGAAAATATAATACTTATGATCAGGTAACTCGGTGGGGGTGAAATAAGCCATGTTTTCTACAATACCTATCACCGGAACCTTGATAGTATCCATTTCGAACATGGAAATTCCTTTCCGGGCATCGGCCAGTGCAACTTGTTGTGGTGTAGAAACAATAACAGCTCCCGTAACCGGAACGGTGGCTACCAGTGTCAGGTGAATATCGCTGGTTCCGGGAGGCAGATCGATAAAAAGATAATCCAGATCACCCCAGTCGGCATCGCTGAATAACTGACGTAGCGCTTTGGAAGCCATGGGCCCTCTCCAAACGATGGCCTGGGAAGGATCGGTCAGAAATCCAATGGAAAGGACCTTCACCCCGTATTTCTCGACCGGCTGCATCAACTGTCTTCCCTCTTTTTCAGTGATGAATAATCTTTCATTTTCTACGCCAAACATGATAGGCTGTGAGGGGCCAAAAATATCAGCGTCAATCAATCCAACTTTCGCTCCAGTTTGCGCCATGGCTACAGCAAGATTGGCTGCAACGGTTGATTTGCCAACTCCTCCTTTACCACTTGCTACCGCAATGATATTTCTTACACCCGGTAAAATGTTTTCTGATGCCGGTCGCTGGGAATTGACATTCGCGGTCATGTTGATGCTCACCTCTGCCTCCTTGTCCACATAATGAAGGATGGCATTCCGGCAGGCGTTGGCAATAAGTTCTTTTAATGGGCATGCGGGCGTGGTGAGTACAACGGTAAAACTTACTTTTTTACCATCGGTCTCCACATCCTTTATCATGTTAAGTGTAACCAGGTCCTTTTTTAAATCCGGATCGTCCACGTTTCTCAATGCATCAATTACCTGTTCTTTTGTAATCATAATATTGATCTTTATGAATTGCGATAGCCCTTTTTCCGTTGCAAATTTAAGGATATTGACCGGGCTTTGTATACCGTACCTGTATGATAATCTGAAATTATTACCCCTGCCTGCATGTAACTTTTGGCATTATCCGGAAATGGATGGATAAACCTGGATGGATTGAAAAACCAGGCTTACACCGGCTATGGCTACACAGGCTTGCTCTGTAACAATATCAGGATACATTACTGCTTCACAAAAAGACCAAACGGTAAAAACTACTTAACCAGAGAAGGCGAAATTTTCTTAACCAGGGCAAAGGCACCAAAGAAAAGAAGATTATAAAATAAATCTCCCAGAATAGTGCCTTTAAAGAAGGGTATGGCAGCCACATAACAGGCGGAAAGCCCTTGTGAAGTGTATCCGTAATATCCGGATACCCAGGTACCGAAGTTGGTAAGTATAAAAAACAGGATAGACCCAAGCAAGGATGCAACCATAATATTTTGTCGTTGTTCCCTTCCGCGAAGGAGGAAGCCAAGACCGGTGATCAGAAGTATGCTTCCGTATACCCAGATCATTTCCGGGTAAAATCCGCTACCGTCTTTGAATTCAAGAAGAAGGTCGCTCAGAAACATGGCTGAAACCGGAATGAGAAAGGATAAGCGCTTATCGTTAAGGAAGGCACCGCCGAATAAGGCCATTGCCGCCAGAGGGGTGAAGTTCAAAGGATGGGGAATTAGCCTTGAAAGAGCTCCCAGGAAGATAAATAAACTGATCAGTTTCATTCGGCTGTCTACTTGCATAAGGTTGGAATTGGTGTTGCGAAGATACTACTAACATTTTATCCGGAAAATGCTTTTTTAAATAATAGGTCCATCCCTGAAGAGCAATTCCATATCGCATATTTTTGAATGACGGGCGAAGAGCGTCTGGGATAAACTCAGCGTAAAGGATCATTCCATATTTTCCAGCTTTCCTGAGCCTGCCTTACCAGCATATCATAACCGTTCAGGGTGGCAGCCCCGTGTATACGCCCCATTTTCAAAAATTTTGTTTCAGAAGGATTGTAAACAAGGTCAAAAAGTAAATGGTATTTTTCAATACCCTCATAAGGAATATCGGGTGCCGTATTTACATCCGGAAAGGTACCCAGGGGAGTGGAATTGATAAGCAAGGGTGCATTCCGTATATCCAACGCGGTTAGCTCTTGATAAAGTAAGGTGTTTTCATCCTTCTTTCCTCTCGAAACATACAGAAATTCAATACCCAGTTCCTGCAAAATGGATGCAACCGCACGCGATGCGCCACCGGTTCCGAATAATAAAGCATGGCTGTGACAGGCTTTGAGATGCGGCTTGATACTTTCCCTAAATCCGGTCAGATCGGTGTTAAAACCTTTTAGCTTGCCATCTTTTGACACTTTGACAGTGTTAACGGCATGAATCCTTGCGGCATCGCTGTCCAATTGCTGTAAATAAGGAATTATTTCCGTTTTATAAGGGTGGGTTACATTGAATCCGGCCAGTCCTTTTTCAATTACGAGGGAAGGAATTTGTGAAACTTCTTCAGTTTCAATGTTGATGTAATGATGGTCTTCCAGACCCTCCCTTTCAAATTTTGCGGTAAACCAGGCTTTTGAAAAAGAATGTCCGAGTTTTCTTCCTGCCAGGGCGTAAACGGGCATTAGTTCTTTTTTAGTTTTTGCCGGAGTAATTCAATAATCATGGGTAAAATGGACAAGAAAATAATCAATAATACAACCGCTTCGAAATGTCCTTTTACCCATTCGATTTGTCCGAAAAGGTAACCTGAAATGGACATGGAACTGATCCATAATATCCCTCCCGCTATGTCGTATGGCAAAAATTTAGTACGATAGCTCATATTTCCCAACCCGGCAACAAAAGGTGTAAATGTTCTGACAATAGGTACAAATCGTGCCATGATGATGGCCTTGGTTCCATGTTTTTCAAAAAATTTATGGGTGTCATCAATATATTTTTGTTTGACGATCCTGCGTCCTTTGATGCTGAACTGTGACGCTTTTAATCCAAAAAACTTTCCGATGAAATAGTTGGTGTTATCACCAAGGATGGCAGCTAGGGTCAGCAAGCCTATCAGCAGGGCGAGATTCAGTCCATTTTGTTCATTGGCACAAAGCGCTCCCGCGGCAAAAAGTAGGGAGTCGCCGGGCAAGAAAGGCATTACCACCAGTCCGGTTTCAACAAAGATGATCAGGAATAAGATTCCGTAAATAAGCACCCCATATTCCTGAACCATGCCGGCCAGGTGTTCATTAATATGAAGGATAAAATCAATAAATGTATGAAGCATAAACTTAATAAACTGCCAGGCTTGGGTCTATCTCTTTGGCATAGGAAATAATACCTCCCTTCAGGTTGTACAGGTTGTCAAATCCAAAGCGTTTTTCAAGCTCGTTGATTGCGGCACCGCTTCTTGCGCCGCTCCTGCAATGAACAATCACGGGAATGTCTTTACGAATCTTATCCACTTCAGCAAGCAGGTTGCCCAGCGGTATCAGTAAGCCATCCAGATTACAGATTTCGTATTCATGCGGTTCACGCACATCAATAAGCTGGAATGGGGTACCCTTGTCCATCCATTCCTTCAGTTCATTGACTGTCTTTTCTTTCATAAGGTTTAAACAGTATGGGTTTTTTCACCTTTAATATTGATTTCGGCAACCGGGTTGTACAGGGTCTTGTCAAGATATTGAAAGAAAGTATCGCTGCGTAAGCCGAGCCGAAGCGATTCCAGCGCTATTACTTCATGCGGAGCGATGTTGCCAAGATTTACGTTGGCTCCGAAATGTTTGATAAAATACACTTGCTGCGACTTCTGTGGAGTCTCCCAGATGATTTTATCAACGGGTACTTTGGCTGCAATTTTATTGATCAGCACTACATGCGCTTTACCGTTAGGTCTGTAAATACCAACGGTTCCGCTTTCCCGGGCTTCAGCGATTACTTTCCACGCGCCGGCTTCAATTTCCGTATTCATCATTTCTATCCATTTGTTGGGACGGATAAGGATGCCTTCTTCTTTCGAGCCTACTTCACTGATTACCGTAACCCTTTTACTGAGCCGGTGTATGTAATGGCATTTTTCCTGGTGGGGCATCGTGATAGAACCATCGGAAACTTCGGCGTATTCCATTTTAAACCTGTCCAGGATGCGCAGGTATTCATCAAATTGTCCACGAATGATAAACGCTTCCAATAAGGTACCTCCGAAATATACAGGGATACCTGCTTCCTTAAAAAATGCCAGTTTTCGGTCTAAGAGGGGAGTGATGAGTGAACTTCCAAAACCAAGTTTTATGATGTCAATGTAAGTACCCGATGCCTCCACAATGTTTTCACATTCACGGATGCTTAAGCCTTTATCCATCACCATGGTTAAACCTGTTTTCCTTGGTTTTTCAGGTCGCGATGGGATATGCGACATGTTAAAATTCCTGTTCATATGCTTCCTCCTTTATGTTGAATGATTGATTGTATCTGATAATCGTTTTCAAGCGAGGGAACCAGTTCATAAATGATTCCGTAACCATCTGGAAAAGTTTCTAAAGTTTCGGCAAGCCGGGTATAGGCCTCCTGCTGGTAACCCGACAGGTAAAGGTAACAAACCTGTCTGTATCTGATTTCTGCATTATCGGGGTGATAAAACAAAGCGGTATTGATAAGTTCAGAAGCTTCATAGGACCTGTTCAACACCGAAAGTAATTCAGAGTAGGCGATCCATCCTTCCTCATTTTCCGGGTCATAATCAATCACTTTTTTATAACATTCTTCCGCTTCTGAAAAATTGTTCAACCTGTATTCGCAGTCACCCAGAGCCAGCCAGTATTCGCCGTTCTGATCATCGATCTCTATCGCTTTTTTGATGTAGTGAATGGCTTCGTACCAACGGTCTTCTTCTTCGTAAGTAACCCCGATTCCATACCAGGCCTGTGACATTTCCGGGTTTAACTTAACCGCCTTTTTGTAATGTTCCCTGGCCTTCTCCATGTCCTGAAGGTTTTCATGGCATTCACCGATATTGTAATAGGTAAAAGCATCCGGTTTACAATATTCAAAAGCAATTTGGTAGCGGTCAATAGCTTCCCTGAACTTTTCCAGCATGGCAAGTGCCTGCGCCATATCTAGGTGTGCCGGTGCAAAGTCTTCTTTAATCAAAAGGCAATAGTCATACGCAATCAAAGCCTCATCATACTGGTTTTGCTTTCCATATAAATCGGCAAGGTAATACCAAAGCATATACGCATAAGGATGCTCATCAATCAGGCGTTTGTAAAACTCAACCCCTTCTCCAAGTCGATGGCTGAACTCGAGGCTGACTATCATCTCTTCCATGGCTATTTCATTGGAAGGATTGGCCAGCAGGCATAACTTGTAATAATCTACCGCTTTCGAGTATTCAGACATATTCTGATAGGTGATCGCCAGACTCAGATAAATATCGTCCTTTTGCTCGTCGGCCATCTCCAGGGCCTTTCGATAACTGGCAATGGCACGTTGGTACTGCTCCAGCGTATTATAAATATTTCCCCTGATAAGATGTACTTCCACATCAAAGGGGTTTACATGCTCTATCTTTTCAAGCAATGCCAGCGCTTTTTGTTCCTGGCCCATAAGGGCATATAAATGCGCTTCTTTTAAAGTAAAGTTTACGGATTGTGGGTGTAGACTGTGCGCATATCTCGTTACTTCGAGAGATTTTTCATACTCAAATCTTTCGATAAAATGATCAATGATCCTGACCAGGGCATCCACATCAAAAAAGTAACGCTCCTGGCGTTCACGCATCTCTTCATATTTCTCTACGGATTTCTGGATGAGTTCACTGTTCTCATCCTGTTGATCCATATCATCATCATCTTCCTCCATATATTTTTGCTTGTAGCAAAGGTAGGAATTTAGGGGGGGATTTAACAGGATTAATGCATGGTTTTTAACAGGATATTGAGTTGTCTGTTATTAACTTTGCTTTTGATTCATATTTTTTCAAAAGAATAGGGAATAATGCCGATGGAGAGTAACCAATTAAAATCAGTGGTGGTAGCAGGTGCCAGTGGCCTGATTGGTAGTAGTTTAATGGAGCAATTAATCAAGGATGTAAGTATCAGTAAAATAGTGGTATTGTCACGCAGAAATATGGAATTTGCCTGCAATAAAGTACAGGTTGAAGTGGTTGATTTTTCAAATCCTTTGCCATTGATCGGAAAAGTGGAGCATGCGGATGTCCTGTTTTGTTGTGTTGGAACAACCATGAAAAAGGCCGGATCCCAATCCGCTTTCAGGGATGTTGATTATTGGATACCTGTTCATCTCGCTGAAATGGCCATGAAAGCCGGAATCAAGAAATATATTGTGATTTCTTCCTTGGGTGCTGATCCAGAAAGTACTAATTTTTATCTGCGTACAAAGGGAGAAATGGAAAGAGATATCAGTATTAAATTTCAATTCAAAAAACTTGCCTTTTTACGGCCATCTCTATTGTTAGGCCCCCGGCAGGAATTCCGTTTTATTGAAAAAGTGGGTCAGTTGCTGATGTATGTATTTTCCTTCCTAATGATAGGCAGGCTCCAAAAATATAAACCCGTTCATGGTTTTACTGTTGCCAAAGCAATGATCAGTATTTCCAATTCTCTTAATAACCAAAAGGTATATGAATCTGCCGAATTACATTGGTTAGGCAGATAATGTCCTTGATTCATAATGATAAGCTCTTATTATTATAATTATTCCCCCTCTCTGATTTTTTGCGAAAAAGTAAATAGATCCAACGTGTTTTCGCCAACGTTCGGGTAAAGAGCTTTTTATGAATTGAAAAAATTGATTTTCAAATTTTAACGCAACCATAACAGGTATTAACATCCCGATAACAGTAATGACTGTAACAATTCGGGATCTTTATGCATCTTATTTTCAAAATACTCTCTGATATCCAATAAATAAAATAATACCATTAAAAATCAATTAAATACAAAAAATAAGGTACTATGTATTGCAAAGTACTATCCGATAGATATATCTTTGCAATGTCAATTAAAAAACAGAAGCCATGAAATCAATCACCCTCTCTAATGCTGCTTTAAACGGTTTGGTAGCTGTATTTATTCTTTTAAAAGTGAACCATGCCTTCGCTGGTACAGGAACCATGGTTGAAACTGTCACTTATCAAAATGAAAGGATTCCCTGTATTACTCTTAATGAAGTAACGATAAGGGCAGATAACAGCGCACAAATCCAACAAGTCTTTCCGGCGGTTGAATACCGGAATTCATGGATACCTTCTATTCAATTGAATGAAGTAACGATCAAATCTACAGGTGTTTATAATTCCGACGATCTGCCAAAAGAAGGGCTAAGGGTCCCTGTAAATATTGGTCAGAAAGTGAACCTGGTTAAGTATAAGAATGAATGGATTCCTGCCATTGATTTGAAGGAAGTTCAAATTGTGGCTGCTCCATTGCCTGCTGATAAATCAGATGCTGAGGTGATAGTTGTTGCACAAACGGCAGAGGGAAGAGAGAAGTTTACCATTAGTGCGCGTCAGTCCTTTGATGTTCTGCTGAATTTTATCGTTGAAAAGACCTTGGCAATGGTCCGTCATATTATGCCGGTATGAATAATAAGTAGTTTTATATCATGGTGTTAATTTAGAGGTCGCTCTTTTGGGCGGCCTTTTTTATTAAGGCAGATACGCTTTTTGGGTTTTTGTTGTTTTATTTGTCATGATGAGGATGAGATCAGATCTTGTTAAATTTGGATGTGTTTTATTGTCGCTGTTTTCTAACAATCTTTTAGGGCAGGAAGTTGACATGGTAAAGATTCCGGATGTCATGAAAAGAATCGGAATTGTTGATGATTCAGTTCTTGTTTTGAATTTCTGGGCGACCTGGTGCCAGCCTTGCGTCCAAGAGTTACCGGATTTTATAAGGATGGAAAAAGATCTTAAAAATCAGAAAGTTAAATTCATTTACTTAAGCCTTGACTTTAAGAAAGATCGGAATACACGGCTCAAAGAGTTCATCATCAACAAGAAAATTGATTCCGAGATATTTTTGTTGGATGAACCCGATTATAACAGTTGGATAGATATCATCCATCCATCATGGCAGGGCTCTATTCCGGCAACACTGATTGTGAACCGGAAAAATCAGGAGCAGATTTTTCATGAAGGGATTTTGTCATATGAGGAATTAAAGGATCTGATTAAAAATTATATACTATGGAAAAACTAAAATTTTATGCGTTGCTTGGATGTATTTTCCTGTCACTGGCGTCCTTTTCGGTACTTGCTCCCCAGGGTGCATACCAACCCGGGGATGTGGCAAAAGCGTTTAATTTGATAAACGTAGATGGAAAAATGGTGTCTTTGAAGGACCATGCCGGTTCAAGGGGGGCCATTGTGATTTTTACCTGTAACCATTGCCCTTTTTCAGTGGCTTATGAAGACAGGATTATTGAACTTCATAAAAAGTATGCAGATAAAGGATATCCCGTTATTGCCATAAATTCCAATGATTCCGTTGCCTATCCGGATGATTCTTTTGGGAATATGGTGTTAAGGGCCAGAGAAAAAAACTTTCCTTTTAAGTATCTGTATGATGAGAGCCAGGAAATAGCACGTGCGTATGGCGCTGCGCGAACACCTCATGTTTTTGTGCTTCAGCGAAGAGACGAAAGTTTTATTGTGAAATATATTGGTGCTATTGATGATAATACCGATAATCCGGCTGAAGTGAAAAGTAAGTACGTTGAAAATGCTGTTAACGAATTGATTGAAAGAAAGGAGGTAAGTAGTCCTTTTACAAAGGCCATCGGTTGCAGTATTAAATGGAAAAAATAATGTTTGCCACTGAGGGGGTTAGCTATTAAACAGGTGTCTGAATGAAGTATTCATCCTGTTCTTAGCAATTTTGCATCCCTGATCCGGTATCGAAATACATGGGTCTTTGAATTGTTGCTCCGGCATTATGCAGAAAAAGAGTCCTGACATTACAAAACTCGACCCGCGTCATTTTATTTTAATCAAAGGGGCGGCGATGCATAATCTCAAAAAACTGGATGTTGCGATTCCACGGAACCGTTTTGTAGTTATAACCGGACTTAGCGGATCAGGAAAGTCTTCCCTTGCTTTTGATACCCTCTATGCTGAGGGGCAACGGCGATTTGTCGAAAGTTTGTCGTCCTATGCCCGGCAGTTCATCGGCCGTATGGATAAACCGGAAGTGGATTATATCCTGGGCATATCACCTGCAGTCGCCATTCAGCAAAAGGTGATTTCCAGAAACCCTCGTTCTACGGTAGGGACCAATACCGAAATTTATGATTACCTCAAACTATTGTTTGCTCGTATCGGGAAAACCTTCTCACCTGTTTCCGGACAGCAGGTAAAGAAACAGCCGGTAAGTGATGTAGTTGATTTTATCTGCAATTTCAGTGAAGGTCGTTTTTTGATAAGCAGCCCGTTGATACAAGTCCCGGGCCGATCGCTGCGGGAGGATTTGACAATTCTTCTCCAGAAAGGTTTTAACCGCTTGTTGATTAACGGTGAAACAAAAGAAATTGAAGAAGTGCTTGCCGGCATCAGTGCGAATCCTGTTAAAGCCAAGACGGAAAAGAAGCCGGCATCAAAAAAAAGTGCGTCAAAGAAAAAAGAACCGCCATCTGAAAAAGAAGATGTAAGGCCACAAATCCATCCCGGAATGCACCTGCTGATTGATCGCATTGCTATATCCGGGAGTGTGGAGGATGAACTCAGAGCCAGGATCGCCGACTCCGTCCAAACTGCCTATAGTGAAGGAGCAGGCTACTGCATAGTATTTAAAACCGGGGCCGGAAGCAACTTTACTGAATATGCCTTTTCCAACCGCTTTGAAATGGATGGAATGCTGTTCGAAGAACCCTCTGTGCAGCTTTTTAGCTTTAATAATCCCTACGGTGCCTGTCGCCGCTGTGAAGGTTTCGGCACCATCATAGGCATTGATAAAGACCTTGTCATCCCCGATAAGAGTATGTCTGTTTACGATGGGGCTATCGTATGCTGGAAAGGGGAGAAGATGAAAGAGTGGAACGAAAAACTCGTGATGAATGCCTATAAGTTCGACTTTCCTGTGCATAAACCTTATTTTGAGCTCAGTGATTTTCATAAGGAACTTATATGGACGGGAAACAGGTATTTCAAGGGCTTGAATGAATTTTTTAAACACCTCGAGGAGCAAACCTATAAAATCCAATACAGGGTCATGCTCTCCAGGTATAGGGGGAAAACAGTGTGCCCTGAATGCCTGGGTACAAGGCTTAGAAAAGACGCCTCGTATGTCAGAGTTGCAGGGAAGTCTTTGTCTGAAATCGTTCTAATGCCTGTTACCGGGGTGCTCGACTTTTTTAAAAATATACGGCTGGACGAACACGACAGTCTCATCGGTAAAAGGCTTTTTACCGAAATCCTGAGCAGACTGCAGTTCCTGGATGATGTCGGACTGGGATATTTAACTTTAAACCGTTTGTCGAATACTTTGTCAGGTGGAGAGTCACAACGCATTAACCTGGCCACTTCGCTGGGAAGTACACTGGTGGGCTCTATGTATATTCTGGATGAACCCTCTATCGGTCTCCATCCCCGAGATACGCAACGCCTGATCAAAGTGCTGAAATCATTAAAGGAAGTTGGAAACACCCTCATTGTAGTTGAACACGATGAGGAAATCATGCGTGCCGCCGATCAGTTGATAGATATTGGGCCGATGGCCGGAATGCATGGTGGTGAATTGGTTTTTCAGGGTACCTGTGATGAACTGGCCGCTTCGGATGTAAGCCTTACAGGTGATTACCTCAGCGGCAGGGAATCTATTCCTGTTCCGAAACAAAGGCGGCGGTGGAAGAAGTATATTGAAGTAAAAGGCGCACGTGAGAATAACCTGAAACATGTGAGTGTGAAATTTCCAATGAGTATCATGACTGTCATTACAGGCGTGAGCGGCTCCGGTAAGACCTCGCTGGTGAAGAAAATTTTATTTCCCGCAATAAAGAAAATCCTGGGTGGTTATGGTGAAGCCACCGGCAACTACGATCGTCTTGAAGGAAATTATCAGGATATCACGGCAGCCGAGATGATTGATCAGAACCCTATTGGAAAATCATCCCGCTCAAATCCGGTAACCTATATTAAAGCCTATGATGAAATCCGTGGACTGTTTGCTGATTTGCCTGTCTCCCGCCAGAAAGGGCTGAAGCCTTCTCATTTCTCGTTTAATGTGGAAGGGGGCCGTTGTGACAGGTGCCAGGGTGAAGGCTACATTACCGTCGAAATGCAGTTTATGGCGGATATTTATCTTAAATGTGAGCACTGCAAGGGCAAACGATTCAAAGAAGAAATCCTTGCGGTGGAATACCGTGGCCGTAATATTCATGACATTCTGGAAATGACGGTGGATGAAGCCCTGGATTTTTTCGATGAGAAGGCGGGCCTTACAAAGAATAAATTACAGCATCAGAAGATTTCTGCAAAGATTCAGCCTTTGAGAGATGTGGGACTCGGTTACATTCGCCTCGGACAAAGCAGCAGCACCCTGAGTGGGGGAGAAGCACAACGTATAAAGCTTGCCTCCTTCCTGGGTAAAGGAAACTATGCCACCAATACACTTTTTATTTTTGATGAACCTACCACCGGACTTCATTTTCATGATATCAGCAAGCTCCTGCTGGCATTCGACGCCCTCGTTAAGAATGGTAATACGCTTATAATTATTGAACATAATCTTGAGGTAATCAAATGCGCCGACTGGATTATTGATATCGGACCTGAAGGCGGAGCCGGGGGAGGGCATATCGTTTTTGAAGGTGTTCCCGAAGATATTGTCACAGCTAAAAACTCCTTTACTGCAAAGTTTCTGAGAGGAAAGTTTTAATGCAGTAAGGAGGCATTTGCAACCAGCCATTGCACGGAAAATGGTTGAGTTATACTTGTACTGTTGCTTTGTATAAAATGTTCGTACATTCCTTGTTGTGATAAAACCCTTCATGCATTCATTATTACGCTCACCCATTCGCGTATTCGTGGCAGCAAAACCATTCACCTATTCGTGGCAGTTAAACCATTCGTGTATTCGTGGCAGCAAAACCATTCGTGCATTTGTGGCAGTAAAATCATAGGTGCCTTTATGGCTGAATAAAAGCAATTTTTTACGCATTTATAATTTACGCCGGAATAGTTATTGATTCCTTTAAATGCTTATATGTTAACTAAATAGGTAAATTTAAATTTTATAACTTATCCGGTTATCAAGTCCTGTTAATTATCCATTAAACCATTATCTGTTAGGGGGCTGACAGAAATCATATTCCATGAATGGATATTTTTCTACTTTTTGGCTATTAAAATATTGCTGTAAATTCTTTCACTCTGTTACCCTTCTGTATATGACATCTCCCTCTAAACCTAAGTATCCCGGTAAACGGATTACCACCAATGGAAATGCGCTTGTTTGCGGTGTTGAGCAATTGATTTGTGACGCGGGCGTATTTTATCCGATTACGCCCTCCACCGAAATGGGTGAGCTTTTTCAAAATGCTTACGCCAAAGGTCAGTTGAATGCCTTTGGCCGTCCACTCACTGCCATTGAAGCCGAAGGTGAACATGCCGCGCAAGGCGGAGCAATTGCTATGTCTGTAACAGGAAAGAGAACGGTGAATTTCACCTCCGGACAAGGCGTTGTATACGGACTTGAACAATATTACCATGCACCCGGTAAGCTGAGTACCATGGTGATTGAAGTAGGAGCAAGGGCTTTGACAAAACATGCACTGAATGTGCATTGCGGTCATGATGATGTGTATGCAGCACTGGATACAGGATGGATTATCACTTTTGCAAAGGATGCACAACAGGCAGCTGATCAGGCCATCATTTTACGCCGGGTGACTGAACTATCGCTAAATCCGGGTATGAATGTGCAGGATGGTTTTTTAACTACTCATCTCGAGCGTACATTCAGAAAACCGGAGGCGGCATTGATAAGGGAATTCCTTGGGGATCCTTCCGATGAAATAAATACCCCTACCACCGCTCAGAAAGTATTGTTCGGGGATAAACGTCGTCGTGTTCCTGCCGGCATTGATCTCAGAAATCCTTTGTTACTGGGACCTGTGCAAAATCAGGAGCATTACATGAACGGTGTGGCCGCCAGGCGCAATAATTTCAGTGAGGATATTCTTCCTTTTCTCGAGAGTGCTTATCATGAATTTTCCCTGCTTACTGGCCGGGCATACGGACTGATTTCCACCTACAATTGTGAAAATGCAGAAACTGTGCTGGTGGCCCTCGGTTCGGCAGCCGAAAACATGGAAGCGGTAGTGGATTACCTGAAAGAAAAGCGTGATGTAAATGTTGGAGTCATACATATAAATGTCATCAGACCCTTTCCTGAAAAGGCCGTTATTGAAGCTTTAAAAGGCAGGAAAAAAGTAATTATAATGGAGCGCAGTGATGAGCCTTTGTCAGGCGACAACCCGCTGACCCGTGATATCAAAATAGCGCTGAGTAAAGCGGAAGCCAATTTTTTCAGTCACGCCTATTTCGGCCTCCCTTCATTGAATCCCCTTACCGAAAAGCCTGAAATTTTTTCGGGTTCCTATGGGTTGGGTTCTCGCGACTTCAGGCCGGAAGGCATCATAGGTGCATATGATTTTGCGGAAGGACGAATTCCCCGTAACGACGGTAGAATGGCCGCGGATGGTGTCCGCTTTTTCTACGTCGGAATCGATCATCCCTATGCTGTTTGTTCTTCCGAAACACCCTCATGTCTGCCCACAGGCTCCATCGCGGTCCGCTTTCATTCCATTGGCGGATGGGGGATGATTACCACAGGTAAAAATTTGAGTGAAGTGTTGGGTGAGTTTTCCAACTTTATTTCAGAACGAGATCATCTGAAGGAGGAGGATGGAAGCCTTAAGGAGGTCATCCACATCAGTGCAAATCCTAAATATGGATCAGAAAAGAAAGGGGCTCCCACTAATTATTTTTTGGTGGCGGCGCCCGAGCGTATTCGTGTGAACTGTGATCTTCATCATGTAAATACTGTGTTGTGTTGCGATCCTAAAGTATTCCTGCATTCCAATCCGCTTGATGGACTTGAGGATGGAGGTGCTTTCGTTTGGGAGTCGAATGAAGTTTCCCCCGAAAAGGCCTGGCAAAGAATTCCTCAGAAGTACCGTCAATGGATCATTAATAACAAAATAAAAGTATATATCCTGAATGGTTTCAATATCGCCAGGAATGCCACAGCAAGGGAGGATCTTCAGACGCGTATGCAGGGGAATGCCTTCCTGGGTGCCTTCTTTCGTGTGTCTCCGTTTCTCAATACATTCCATATACCGCTGGAAGAATATCAGGCAACAATAAGAAAGCAGTATGAAAAGAAATTCGGTCGGTTCGGAGAGGCGGTGATTGCATCAAATATGACAGTGATGCAAGCAGGCTTTGATCAGGTTATGGAAGTTCCCTACGGAGATGTGAATGCTCCGGATACTTCACGCTTTACAGGCATTCATGTTCATTGTATGGGCAGTATAAACGACAGTGCTGCGCCGGCTTCCTGCAAGGCACCGATGTTCCGTATGTCGACTTTCGATAATGAATTTCGTGCCGGTTTGGGCTATAACCAGCCCGCATCCGCACTTTCTTCCGTTGGACTGGTAGCCGCGTCAACGGGTGCCACTGGCAGTAAGTATGTTTCACGCCGGCAGATTCCGGTATGGATTGCAGAAAATTGTACCCAGTGTATGGAATGCATGGTAGTATGCCCGGACACGGCTTTGCCCAACACGGCGCAGGATATCAGCGTGGTGCTGAATACAGCCATCAGAAATTATATCAGGGAAAGTGATGTCCGTGATGTTCTTTTGAAAAGTGTGCCTGTAATTGAAAGTTCTGTTCGTGGGAAGATGCTGGCATTCGCCATTGCTAAGGAAAAGGACAGCGCGCCGGCATTCCATACCATAGTGATGGATGCATTCCGTACATTGAATGATCCAGCCATTACGGAACGAGCACTGGGTGAATTGGGCGCTGTTTTAAAAATAGTTCCGGTGGCCTATCTGAATACAAAAGCGATTTTTTCAGGTCCCGAGAAGAAAAATCCCGGTTCCGGTGGTTTGTTTTCAATAGTGGTACGTGATCTATGCAAGGGTTGTGCCGCCTGCGTGGAAGCCTGCGGCAGCCACGATGCGTTGCGCATGGTGGAAGAAACCGAACAGCATCACGCTGATATGGAGTCTTCATTTGAATTTTTTCAACTCCTCTCCGACACGCCTAAAAAATATCTGGGAATTTTCGATGAGGAAAGGCCGGAAGCATCCAAGGCTGCCGCGCTAAAGATGCATTTGATGTTGCAGTCGAAATACAATGCCCTTGTTTCGGGAGACGGCGCCTGCGCAGGTTGTGGCGAAAAATCTATTCTTCGTTCAGTAGCTACGCTTACGGAAACATTAATGCGCCCCGTTTACCATAAAAAAGCGGCACGACTTCATGCCAAAGCAGCGATGCTGGAACAAAACGGATACAACCTGTTGCAGCAATTGAAGTTGTCCGATGAACCCTTGTATTCACGCTTTTGTAAAACCATCCTTCATATTTTAATGGGTCTCGGTGCCGAAGATGCAGTCGCAACAGAGAAGAGAATTTCCGAAAATTTCCGGGGCGGTGATGAAGAGATGCTGAAAGCACTGGTGATGGTAATACGTACCGATGCAGCCAATCATGTGTCGCTGCAGGCAATTGAAGGAATGGCACCCAATGGCATGTCGGTGATGGCAATGGCAGCACATACCGGCTGTAATACGGTTTTTGGTTCAACACCGCCCAATAACCCGCATCCCTATCCCTGGATGAATTCTCTCTTTCAGGATGGAGCTACAATTGGATGGCTCATGGGTGAAAGTTTTATCAGGGATCATGCTGCCCGATCCGTAATTCCGGAACGCCTTGCTGATATGTTATTGCAGGGCTTTAAAAATGGTTTTGCGGAGGAAGATTATTTCCGCTTTACGCATTTCAGCGATACGTATATGACCGATGATGAAGTGATGGAGTTGCCTAAAGTTTGGGTGGTTGGTGGAGATGGTGGCATGGGTGATATCGGCTTTCAGAATGTATCGAAAGTAGTATTGCAAAACCGGCCCAATGTGAAAATGCTGATGCTGGATACACAGGTGTATTCCAATACCGGAGGACAAAATTCGGATTCCTCCGTAATGGCCGGTGGCTTCGATATGAACCAGGCCGGCGCAGCAACGGCAGGCAAACTGACAGAGAAGAAATGGGTGGCTGAAGCTTTCCTGGGAGGGCATGGTTCTCCTTTCATTGCCCAGGTCTCACTCGCGAATTCAGGAGCCCTTTACAAGGCAATCCTCGATGGGTTGTGCTACCGCGGTACCGCATTTTTCCAGGTTTTCACAACCTGTCAGCCCGAGCATGGTGTACCCGATTATGCCAGCCCTGAACAGGCGCTGTATGTACGCGACAGCAGAGGTGTGCCGGAGTTTGTCTTTAATCCGCAGTTGGGCGAATCCTTTCAGGAGTCATTGAATATAAAAGGCAATCCCAATTATACCAATGACTGGTATAGCAAAATTGCTCCTGTATCCAAAGTGCCCTATACCTATACTACCGCTCATTGGGCCTTTACCGAGGCCAGGTTCCGCATGCACCATAAGGCGGTGAAAGAAACGGATATTATAGATAAAATAAATCTCGTGGATATATTGCAGTTGATTACACAGGATGATGTGGTGCATCGTCGCTTTCTGAATCCGGATCACCATTCGTTTATTCCGGAATTCGGTGTTTTTACATTTGAATATAAAAATGACGGAACCCGGGTGCCTCATCTTTTATCAAGGCAAATGGTACTCTTTTGTGTTGAAAGGAGGAAGTCGTGGAGGATGTTACAAAGCCGGGCGGGCATTGTAAATGCCGATTACCATGCACAAAAGGACCTCCTGGCAAGACTGGAAAAGGGTGAAATTACCCGTCAGGAATTTTTGAATAAGGGTCAAAACCGGACAGTCACAATGGAATAATGGAGGCGACATTTGTTCCGGAGATTATATTGAACCGGTACGGCATTTTGTTTGCCATGCTGTAAGATATTGTTGTGGCATCCTTCGGATTCCCGAACCGTCTCCAGTTATGATTGTCACCCTTTCATCCCGGGTGAAACTTGTCGGAGTTTTGATAGCAGATAACTGGAAATGGAGCCAAATTGAAAACTGAAAATTTCTTCAGAACAGGCTTTCGCCGGCCTCTCAGGCAATCGTTATATAGCCGGATAAATTTGTGATTATCAGCACTTACTTTATTTGCTGCCAGGTTAAATAAATAGATGCTCCTGTCAGGGAACATTGCAAAACCACAGTGAAAGGAATTAAATAAATGTACTTTCACCTGAATTCATAGGTTTCCTGCAAAATATCCTGTACATTTGAAATAGTAAAAAATAAATTCCCATGTCATTTGTTTGCTTAAACATGGCCCACTTACGCAGGGCGGTTCTCATTCTGTCATCTATCGTTTTTCAGGCAGGTATAAATTCACCTGTATCCGCCCAGAGTACCTGGCTGGAATGGCAAAATGAAACATCTTCACGTCTTATACTTACTTCAGTTGCTAACAGTGATGGAGAGGAGAAAGATATGTGGCCGGCCGATCTGAATAATGACGGTCATGAAGACCTGATCGTTGTCAGGAAGGAACCATTTTCAAATTCCACCCAGCCCGGTAAAACAAATCTCCTCCTGATCAATGTTAATGGTGTATTAACTGACCAGACCGCAATGTACGCACCTGAATTCATCAGTAATGTGAACTTTGCAAGGGATGTGTATGTCGGTGATTTCGACCACGACAACTGGAAAGATGTAATTATTGCCAATACTTTTAATCAGCAGCCTATGTATTACCGCAACAAAGGTGTGGATTCGCTGGGCAACTGGATGGGACTTGTAAATGAATCCTCCCTTCGTTTTCCTTTGCTTACGGATGATACCCCTTTGTTTTGTGCCGTATGGGGAGGGGACGTAACGGGAGATAATCACCCTGACATTTATTTTGTCAACTATAAACCCAATTCATCAGGAGGGGTTGCTCAGGATTATTTACTCATTAACAATGGCAGTGGCTATTTTACCAATGAGAGTCAGGCGCGTCTGGGCTTGCTTCGGAATTCTGCTTTCGGCACAGCGGTGCAGATGGCAGATATGGACAATGACGGGGATAATGATATCGTCAAGAATACTACCCTTTACAGTGTGGCGCCATGGAATGCACGTGGTGTGATTCTTCTTTTTAACAATGGTTCGGGCACTTTTTCGAACTGGCAAAATCTTGTACTGGCCTCTTCACCCTACATGTTTGAAATCGCCGATTTTAATCAGGACGGGAAAAAGGACCTTTACGTAGTGGATGACGGCAGTGATTACATTCTCACCAATAACTCTTTTACTGTTGATTCCGGACTTTTTGTTAGCCGGACCAATCTTAATTTCAGTACTTCAAATGGCTTTGGAGGTAACGTTCATGCTACCGATCTTGATCATGATGGTGACCTGGATATTGGCGTTGCCGATGTAGACGTTGACATTCCGCCCTGCAACAGCAGCCGGAGAATGGCGGTTTACCGTAACGATAACGGTGTGTTTTCTAACCCTAATGGAGTAACGGTTTTTCCCTGGACTGCCAACAGTTATGATTTCGCATTTATTGATATTAACGGAGACGGTTTAAAGGATATTCTTTCGGGGTCCTGTGCTGGTTATATACTTGCCATGAACGATAATTGTGGTTTAGCCCCGCTCAGCGCCGATTATGATCTGGACGGACTTGCGGATGCCTGTGATCCATGCCCAGCCAATCCGGACCCCAATTGCGCACCTTCCGTTGATTATCCAACGGTAAGCACCACCGGTCTCAGCGTTGCCCGACAATGGAATGAATTATTACTGGCTTCCATACGGCGTGATTTCGCCCGGCCTACCGTACATGCCCGCAACCTGTTCCATCTTTCAGCGGCCATGTGGGATGTTTGGTCAGCCTATGATTCAACTTCCTGCGGATTCCTGCTGGGTCAAACCGTCAACAATTTCACACTCCCTTTTAACGGCGTTCCTGCACCATCATCGGTCAGCTATGCCCGTAAAAAGGCTATCAGTTATGCAGCCTATCGCCTGTTAAAGCATCGTTTTTCCAACTCCCCTCAGGGAAGTCTGCTCCTCAAGGCTTATGCGGTGCACATGGATTCACTGGGCTTTGACACATCTTTTGTATCTACCAACTACGCGGGAGGTAACCCCGCCGCTCTGGGAAATTATATTGCTCAGGGTTATATAAACTTTGGGCTACAAGATGGTTCCAATGAACAAAATGGTTATGCCAATACCAGTTATTCGCCTGTAAATCCTCCGCTCAATGTGGATGTTCCTGGAAATCCCAATATCGTTGATTATAACCGGTGGCAGCCGCTCACACTGGACCTGTTTATTGATCAAAGCGGGAACCCTATTCCCGGGGCTACGCCACCTTTCCTGAGTCCTGAATGGGGACAAGTAACTCCTTTTGCCCTCAGTCCTTCTGATATGACAGTACATCCACGCAACGGTTTTAATTACAAAGTTTACCATGATCCGGGGCCGCCGCCACTTTTACAAATGGATGGTGGTGGTACCTCTCCTCAATATAAATATGGCTTTGAGCTGGTTTCAGTATGGTCATCACACCTCGATCCTTCCGACAGTGTCAAGTGGGATATTTCACCGGCTACCATGGGTAACAGGAATAACCTGCCTGCTAACGTTGTCGACTACCCGAATTTTTATGATCTCATTGATGGTGGTACCAGCAATACCGGTCATCCCACCAATCCTGTTACCGGACAGCCCTATATGCCTAACCTGGTGCCGAGGGGTGATTACGCGCGTGTGCTTGCCGAATTCTGGGCGGATGGTCCTGATTCGGAAACACCTCCCGGACACTGGTTCACTCTCTTTAATTATGTTACCGACCATCCCTTGCAAACACGGAAATTTAAAGGAATGGGTAATCCGCTTGACGCGCTGGAATGGGATGTGAAAGGATACTTTGCACTGGGTGGTGCGATGCACGATGTGGCTATCTCCGTTTGGGGGATTAAAGGCTGGTATGATTACCTGCGTCCCCTTTCTGCCATAAGGGCGTTGGCCGACCTGGGCCAGTGCAGTGATTCTACATCCCTTTCCTATCATCCCGCCGGCATTACGCTGATTCCAGGTTATATTGAACTCGTGCTGCCGGGCGATCCGCTCGCTGACGGAGGCGCTAATGTGGGTAAAATTAAACTATTCGCCTGGAGAGGTCATGATGCCATTAATAATGTGGATGTGGATGAAGCAGGAGTAGGTTGGATACTTGCGGAAGATTGGATGCCCTATCAGCGTCCGTCATTCGTAACACCTCCCTTTGCCGGCTATATTTCGGGTCACTCTACCTATTCAAGGGCGGCCGCGGAAATACTGACCAAACTTACAGGCAGCAAGTATTTCCCGGGTGGACTGGGGGTTTTCACAGCCCTCAAAGATGAGTTCCTCGTTTTTGAAGATGGCCCCAGTCAGGATATTCAATTGCAATGGGCAACCTACCAGGACGCCGCTGATGAATCTTCGCTTTCGAGGATATGGGGCGGAATACATCCGCCTTGCGATGATATTCCGGGCCGGCTGATGGCGGTTGATATTGCTGATGATGTATTCAGCAGGGCCGAACTGCATTATAATTGCTGTCAACTCTTGTTACCCGCAAAGCCGGGAGCCATCACAGTTTCGGGTGGAATTTCAAAAGTTTGTCCCGGCGACACCAGGACCTACAGCATTGCAGCAGTTTCCGGCGCTGCATCATACGATTGGATGGTTCCGGAAGGTGCAGTTATCAATAGCGGGCAAGGCACTGTTTCAGTAAATGTAACCTATACCGGTGGTTTTATTGCCAATGACTCCATCAAAGTGAAAGCGATGAATTCCTGCGGGGAAGGGGAGTACCGTTCCCTGGCAGTGAAGCGGAATGTACCACAGGTTCCAGGTACTATTGCCGGACAGAAAGCAGGCCTGTGTAATGCCGGTGGTGTGCCCTATTCGGTAACGGCAGTAAGCGGTTTTACCTATAACTGGAATTTTAATTCACCAGCGGCATCGGTAATTTCCGGACAGGGAACTGCCTCCATCCAGGCAAATTATAGCCCATCCTTTACCAATGCTGTGTTGAGTGTAAGTGCGGAGAACGGCTGTGGAGTGAGCGCACTCCGTACACTATCGCTGATGGCTATACCCGAAAAGCCATCAATAATCACAGGTGCCGCATCAGTTTGTGCCAATCAGCAGGCTGTACCTTATTCCATTATCCCCAATAATCCCGCTACATCGTATTTATGGAAGGTGCCTGCCGGCGCCCGTATTTTCGATGGTACAGTACTCTCCACTACTACTTCTCTTGTAACCCTTTCTCCCTCCGTTACCGTTAATTTCAAAACGACCGCAGGAAATGTTTCCGTATATGCCGTAAATACCTGTGGACAAAGTGATCAGAGGAGGAAGGCAGTGGCAATGCCCTGCCGCCTGGGGGAAAGCGAAGAGGAATTCACTGTTGCCGTATATCCCAATCCTTCCCCCGGAGATTTTATTTTTGAAATGGAAGGGGCCAAAGCAGGTAAAGTTCAACTTAAGGTGTTTGATATCCTCGGGCAACTTGTCTTATCAGAAGTCCTGACTGACAATAAATACCGGTTACGTCATACTTATTTAAAGGCTGGAATATATACCGCTGTATTCACCGCTGATGGGGTGCAGCGCTCCCTCAGAATTGTCAAACAGGAATAAAACAGGTCACAGAGGTCGGTTCTACAGGTTCGCGTTCTCCTGCCGGCGATTTCCCGGTAACCGTATCATTTATAATTTGTGGATCGCATGCAGACTGTTTAATGGGTTAAGTTGTAACAGAGGTATAGTTCATACATTTTCCCGGAAAATAAATGCAGAAAAGCTGATTCATGGATTCATTTGAAAAAAATTATCTGTATGGATCCAGTTCTTTCTCCAGAGGAAGGTTGTGCAACAAATATTCAGTCAGGTGTTTCGCCAGCCAGGGTGCCATCATGACTCCTTTTGATCCCAGTCCGTTAAATACGAAGAGGTTTTTATGAAACTTGTGCCTGCCAATGACCGGTCTGCGGTCTTTTGTGGAGGGTCGTATTGCAGCAAAATGACCGCTGACTGTGTAGGATACATTTATTAATTTCTGTAAAGAATGCTCCAGTTTTTCTCTTCCTTCGTTAGTGGTTATTTCATCAATACGATTGAAATCGTAGGTGGCACCTGTCAGATATTCCAACCCTCCAAGTGGAATTATTTTTACGGGTCCGTGTATCACCATGTTTTTGGGCAAGCCTTGCGCTCTTATTTGCAGCAATTCTCCTTTACAGGGATTAAAAGGTAAATCATTTAACAGGGGGTGCCGCAGTGCATCTGCTCCGGTGCAATCTATCATTTTTTTTGCAACAATGTCTTTCCACCTCAGATGCTCTTCTTTAAAAATTACATCCTCATACTCCAGCGATCCCCTGGTAAATGAACCGGAACTGACAAGATACTTTTGAATAGTATCCAGAAAACGCTTCGTATCCAGCCATCCTCCGTTCAGCACCCAACGCCCGCCGTGCTCAGCGCATATGCCCTCCGGAACCAGGGCCGCCCCGCATTCTTCACTGATGTACCGTTTCATTTCCGGTTCAGCGCTTCTCCCGGCCCAGTCGTTCCGGTGCCCGGCATCATTGAAAACTTCCAGAACCGGAAAATCTTCAAAAAAACGCGCTGCCAGTTTATCTTCAATGCCGGTATAAGTGTGTCTGGCAAATGGTATAAACAGATTGGCGTTCCATGATTTGACAATCCTTCGTCCGGTAACCGGATGAATAAGTCCGGCAGCCACCCGTGAGCAGGTGTTTTCTTTTGCCGGGTCAACCACCATCACCTTTTTTCCGGCCTGCATCAGAAACCAGGCAAGCAGACTCCCGGCAATACCCTGACCTCTTATGATAAAGTCGATGATGTTAGGTAGCAATGTAAAACTTATTTACGCTGGTTTTATAATATGGATGACAACCAGGCAAGCCCTTGTTCAGGTGCCGGATGATAAACGGACGATGAATAAACTTCTCAGGGCTTTTCACCTTTATAGGAAACCATGGCAATTTTGTCGCCGAGGGGACTCATTGCTATCCGGTAAAAATTACCGATGCTTTCG
>CAZHSC010000002.1:0-908 GCA_964534995.1 uncultured Bifidobacterium sp. | reverse complement strand
ACCCACTGCCACCCATTCAGCTCCCTCCGTTTTGGTATCCATCATGTATATAATACCCTGCTGGCCACAATATACTTTTTCATCAGGCCCCCAGCAATAATCTTCGACACCTTCCGGCAATTCGCACAGAGGCATACGTTCTTCCGTAGCCATCTCGAATTTCATGAGCGTGTTTTTTTTGTCGGAACCTTTTTGAACATAACTCAGGTTATTGCTGTTTGGAATGCGGGCCAGGCATCTTCCGAAACCACCCTGCATCAGGATAATGGCCTGCTGTGGTATCATGTCAAATTGCTGTAGCATTCCACCTGCGCCATCCAGCATATAGGCACCCACGGTGGTATCATTCATCCAGCAGTAGTAGGCCACCGAGTCTTCATTGGGCATGAGCAATTCAAAGGAAGATCCGTCGAGGCCCATCTCATACAATTTCTGCGCTTTTTCCATTTCCACCCTCACAACCGATAATTTGTTCTTCTCATAAGGGATGGGCTGGGGCTGGTATTCACTTTCAGGGGTATTTGAAACCTGCCTGATGATTTTCCTGCGAATATTGAACTCATAAATATCACTTTGAATAGTATCAGGCATGCTGGCGTAATATAAAAACTGCCCGTCCTTTGAAAAGCAGGGCTGGTTATCGTAATATTCATTTTGGGTCATCCGGTATGGGTTGGATACAACGACCTTGTTGTTTTTCTGGCTAACATCTGCCAGCCATATTTCAGTGGTATGCGACTGTCCAAACACCGCACTGCAGGCGAAAAGTAGGGAAGCAATCATCGGTAATTTCTTCATAGTATTTTTTGATCTTGTTGTACAATATTAGTGTTTTCGTGGTATTATGTCAAGCAGGGTACGCGGTCATAGTCAAGGCTGTTTCCGGGTGATCTGGTTCCTTGTCATTC
>CAZHSC010000001.1:58363-145012 GCA_964534995.1 uncultured Bifidobacterium sp. | reverse complement strand
TTCAACATCAATACAAAATCAAATTAAAGTTGCATTAGAAACTTGATAGGAAGCATATACATTTTTGTTCCGGTTTAAAATTTCTGATAGCATAAGTACACATAAAATTGATTCTTTCAAAAAAACAGAAGACTGTTTTGATAAAAAAGTATTAATTTTTCAAACTATGACCCGGATTGTCAAAATATTTTTGTTTAAAGCATCCCGTCAATAAAAAATAGGCAATAAGAATGGACGGACGATTATTTATGTTCACTCCACTCCTTCCGCAAACTAAAAAAATAAATGCCGAGACTGATCAGCTGCGTCATCAGGAGGCCCAGCAGTACACCGCTCAGTCCGAAACTCTTTATGATGGGATAGGCCGTAAGGACACTGAATATGCTGCTGGCGATGAAAGAGATAAATATCAGCCTTGTGTTTTCGAGGGTGCGTATGGCATAACGGAGGGGATAGCCGAGGAAGATAACGACATAGAGTCCGCAAAAACCGAGCAGCATGCCGCGGTAAGCGCTGAATTCGGGTCCGTAGAAGAGCAGGATGATCTGCTTGCTGAAGAAGGCGATGAGCGCGAGCAGGCTGAGGGTTAAAAATCCCATCCGCAGGGTAAAATCACGCAGGTACCTGAACATTCGCCGGTTGCCGCCGGCACTCAGATGTGCCGCCGCCCGCACCGGAATGATATTTTCCATGGCAAGGAATAACACATGCGTAATGCCCACAATGTTCTGCGCCATGCGCGTGGCACCAACAGCCACGGGCCCGATGATGGCTCCCGCAGCGATGATAAAGAGGTTGCCGCTAAACCACTGCAGTACCGCGGTGGCCGTAAGCCATTTGCTGAAGTTCCAGTGATCGAGGATGGCTGCACGGATCAGCTGCCTGTTGAAACGTAGCTGGTCGAGAGACCATAAACCAAGCAGTGAAGCATAGAGGAAGAAGACCGCCGTGAGCAGCAGGACGAATTGTGCATCCATGTCACGCACAAAATGAATCATGAAGGCGCTCAACAAGACCCCGCCGTAAGCGATAGCGTCGATAAGCAATGATTTGAGGGGTTTGCCGATGACAAAGAAATAGCGCCGGAAGAAATCCTGCAAGAGGAACGAAAATACCGCCAGCGGAAAAGCGAGGATGATGCTCTGCACTTTCCACTTATCGAGGACCAGGCTCATGATGATGACGGCCATGAATGCCAGGAAGCCCATGATGGCTGCAAAAAAGAGCTGCTTAAAAACAAGGGTCTGCAAATAGGCCTTTTGATCCTCCGCCGACTTCTTGCCGCTGAGGGTCTGCATCGGTGAAATGATGAAAGGCTGGTTGATGCTGCTGGCGATGAGTACACCCAGCCAGGCGATGCTGTATATTCCAAAGCCCTCCAGTCCCAGGTATCGCGCCAGTACTACCCCCGACAGGAAATTGAGCCCGCTTACCAGTGCCTGGTCGGCATAGATAATGGTGGTTCCGCTGGACAGCAGTTGCTTGGGCCGGGTGAGACTCAGGTGCATAAAATCAGCTTACCACATAAAGAGATTAGTGAGTTGCGCCGGCAATTTCCTTCCTTTCAGAATTTTAGATTTGGCAGGCGTCAGGTAGCCGGTATGGTTCCGCCTTTCTTTCATGGCATTGATGACATAGTATACTTCTTCGAGGCGGTATTCTTCCTTTACCATTTCGGCATTCGCGATCAGTTGGGTCCGGTCGCTGTCGGCGCGCACAACATACAGATTCAGGTCGCTCCATTTCATGAAGGGGATGGCGTCAATATATTCACCGGCCTCGGGGGTGTCAATGATCACGGCATCATACTGTGACCGCAGTTCATCAATGATCTCCCGGGTACGGGGAGTAGCAAGTAAATGGCCCACCGGCTTTTCTGATTCACCGGCCGTAACCACGTCGAGATTAGGAATAGAAGTCAGCTGAATCGCGTCCTGCAGTGAACTCTGGTGCGTATACACTTCCCGGATGCCTGTACCCTGGCGCGCGTCGAACCACTCTCCCAGTCGCGGATGATAGGTGTTGAGGTCAAGCAGGATGACCTTCTTATCCTGCGCCGCCAGTGTGCGTGCCAGCTGCGCGGCAATAAAGGATTTTCCTTCTCCTCTATGGGTACTCGTAACCGTTATCACCAGCGATTGTCCCATGGGCCTGTTCATGAGGATGCGTGTGCTCAGGTCGGTGAAGGACTTGTAAGCTGTTTCGCCATTTTTAAACTGTGGCACCTGCCCTATCACCGGAATGGCCGGAGAAGCATCCAGGTCTTCAGGGGCCTGGACAACGGGTTTTGAAAACTGCCTTACATAGGCGAGGATGATGCCTGCAATCAGGCCCAGGAAGAGGGCGACGCCCCAGATGACTTCCTTTTTCGGAGCTACGGCTACCGTAGGCAGGCCGGCGCTTTCCAGAATGCGGTTAAACGACACCGTTACCTGCCTTGTTATGATCGCTTCGGTTCGCTTTTCGATCAGAAAATTATATACTTTCTCGAAGAGGAAGTAATTCCTGTTCAGTTCCTGCAGGGTACTTTCCTTTTCGGGCAGGCCCTTGAAGGATGCCTTCTGGTCATCAATAGCCAGGTAGAGTTCATCCTGCTTCAGGAGCAGTTTACGGCGGGTATTGTTGATGCTCTCCACCAGATAGGCTTTCTGCTGGGTAATTTCCGAATCGATATTCTTCACCCGGTCATGATCGGCGGTATATTTCCGGAGCACTTCATCGCGCTCACGCATCTTCGCGTTGAAGCGGCTCACGCTTTCGGAGAAGAGCTGGTCGATCACCGTACCGTATTCAGGACCGGTAAATTTTATTTCTTTATTCCGGCGCAGGTAATCGCTCATGTTTTCCAGCACACTCAGCTGCATGTTGATATCCACTTTCTGGATCTCGAGTTCACCCAGCGTTTTGTAGGTAGCTTCCGTCTCCTGGGGAATATTTACAATTTCATTTTTTATGCGATAGGATTTGATGGCATCCCGCGCCGCTTCCAGTTCACGGCCCACAATGGCAATTTGCTGATTGATGAAATCCACGGTGTTGCCGGCGAGGTCCTGCTTGTCGGCAATACCCTGGCTGATGTATGTTTCGGCGATGGCATTCACCAGGCGCATGGCTTTTTCTGGTACCGGGTGGGTATAATACAGTTTTACGATGTTCACATCCTTGTCAACCGCTTTCACCAGGTAATTTTTATCCATGAGTTTCGCCGACAGCGCGGCGCGTGAATAGAGCGTAAAGCTCCAGGGCTCGCTGAGTTTGCTGCGGTGATATTTCCACTGCGCTTCATCTTTCCTAACGGTAATGCAGATTCCCTTTTCGCAGAGCTGCTGCCCGAACTGCGCTGTTTTCCGCATGATGGCGCCCGGCTCTTCGCAGGCGATGGTGAATTTTTCCCCTCCTTCGTACCTGAACGTGTAGCTGTGCGAACGGAAAGCGGAATCGCTGACGCTGAAATCCACCACAAAAGGCGCGGCATGATATACTTCTTCCTGCTTCAGTTCTCCCTGCCGGTAATACTCCACATAAAAATCAAGACGGTCGAGGGCTTTTTCAAAGAGGGACCTTGATTTCAGCACCTCCACTTCCGTCTGTACATTGCCATTGGCCTTGAAAACATCGAAGTCACGGTAGAGGTTACTGCCCGACATGCCATCATGGGCATTTTCAATACGCAGTGTGGCGGAAGCCTGATACTGGGGTGTTGCCAGATAAAGGTAACGGGTGGCGGCAATACCCGACAGGAGGATACAGATCAGGATCAGGTACCAACGCTTTTGCAGAGGGTATAGCAGGGAATGTAAGGATCCGGGGTTGCGCATGATTAATCGTTTACGGATACATTGTATACAAGGGCAAGCGCGGTGAGCAGGCTGGCCAGGGGAATGAGCTTGGTAGCAAAACGGTCGAAGGCCTTGTTGCGGCCCGGCGGCACATATATCACATCGCGTGCATATACCATCGTTTCGTTGGCCGAAGCGTTGGTGAGATCGGTGACATACGTTTCGGTGCCCCTGATGATTTTTATCCCGCTGGTACGCGCGTAATCGGTGAGTCCGCCCGCTTTGCCCAGCATGTCAACCAGGCGGGTGCCGTCGGTATGAAATACATAATTTCCCGGACGCTGCACTTCGCCGAGTACCGTTACCTGGTTGTTCAACAGGCGGAGGTTTAAAACGGGACGCTGAATAAACCTGCTATACTCTTGTACCAGTTTATCTTCGGCAGCACGGAGGCTGAGCCCTTCCAGTTTGATGCGTCCTACCTGGGGCAGGTTCACCTCCCCTTTTTCATCGATCATGAGCCATTTTCCCGACTCTTCCGGTGTATTATAAACCGTATGAATGGAACCGACGCTCAGATCATCATGTCCCCAGATGCTGATGGAGATTTTATCCCCAGCACCCAGGATTTTCTCGGCTGCGCCGGCGTTAGAAGCCGGTGCGGCTTCCTTCGAAGCGGAGGTCTGGTACAAGGCGTATTTGTTGCAGGAACTGAACAGCAGGAGTATGATCATCCCTGAAACCAGGAGGAGGGAGGCTTTCAGGAAAAAATCGGTTTTTACTTTCATGGCGTTGGGTATGATGGCTTCTTGCAGTAAAGCCTGTTTACCTTTTACAATTAAACTGTATTCAGAAGAGAAGGGTTACAAAGCCATCGAAAAATTACAGGAGGGCGGGCAGTGTAAGAAAATTCGTCATTTCGTAAAAATCTGGTATTGTGCGCATTGGCTGGTTGATAAGCATATCAGACTTAGCCGGACTACGGTAAATCCGCTAAAAAGTTACAGGCTTTTTGAAGCAAATGCAGTGATTTCTTACCCTGTCATGCTGGTGGGCAAGCTGCTGATCCGGACAAGTTTTGCTGCACCGCCGGGGAGGCTTTTTTTAACAATCGGGGCAGGAAAAGACCCGCTTTCCTGCAAAATAACTGAGCGGAAAAGCCTTAATTTCGTACCCCGATACATGAAAGTAAAAATCATCAACCATTCCCGCCACGCCCTGCCCGCCTACGAAACCATTGCTTCGGCAGGCATGGACCTGAAAGCGAATCTCGACACAGCGGTGCTGCTGCATCCCGGAGAGCGGGCCATGATTCCCACCGCTTTGTTTATGGAGTTACCTGCGGGATACGAAGCACAGGTGCGCCCGAGGAGCGGCCTTGCCTGGAAGCATGGCATTACCGTGCTGAACAGTCCCGGAACCATCGATGCCGACTACCGGGGAGAAATCAAAATAATACTGGTGAATCACGGGCAGGAGAGTTTTGAGATCAGGGACGGAGAGCGCATCGCGCAGCTGGTCATCGCGAAACACGAAAGGGTTACGTGGGTGGAAACAGGTGACTTACAAAGTTCAGAACGCGGAGCCGGAGGTTTCGGATCCACCGGTAAATAACCAAATGCCATTTATTTTTTAAAAAGGACCCCAACAGGACCCGAAAGCATAACACATCTTTAAATAATTTCATTCAGCAAACAAATATCCAACCCTCTATGAGAATCATTGTTCCGATGGCCGGTATGGGCAAACGTATGCGGCCCCATACGCTCACTACCCCAAAACCGCTGGTACCCGTTGCCGGCAAACCCATTGTACAGCACCTGGTAGAGGATATCATCCGCATGTGCAATCAGAAAGTGGAAGAAATCGCTTTTGTGGTAGGGCACTTCGGAGAAGAAGCTGAAAAAAATCTTGTGAAAATCGCGGAAGACCTGGGCGCGAAGGGAAGTATCCATTACCAGGAAAAACCCCTGGGCACAGCGCACGCGATCCTGTGTGCCGACTCGGCGCTCAAAGGGCCCGTAGTGGTGGCCTTTGCCGATACGCTGTTCAGCGCCGATTTCAGAATGGACAATGATTGCGACGGGGTGATTTGGGTAAAACAAATTGAAGATCCCCGGCAATTTGGCGTGGTGAAGACCGGTGCTGATGGCACTATCACTGATTTTGTGGAGAAACCAAAGGACTTCGTATCGGACCTGGCCATCATCGGTATTTACTATCTGAAAGATGGCGAAAACCTGCGCACGGAACTGCAATATCTCATCGATAACAACCTGAAAGATAAAGGGGAGTTCCAGCTTACCAACGCGCTCGAGAACATGAAAGCCAAAGGGAAACGCCTCAAAGCGGGGAAAGTAGATGAATGGCTCGACTGCGGCAACAAAGATGCTACCGTATATACCAACCTGAGGGTGCTTGAAATAAAGTACCCCAACAGCCATATCGCCTCCACGGCTAAAATCGTCAACAGCGTCATCATTCCGCCCTGCTATATTGCCGACGGCGCGGAAGTAGATGCTTCAGTAATCGGGCCGCATGTAAGTGTGGGTGCCCACAGTAAGGTACGTCACAGCCTCGTCAGAAACAGCATCATCCGCGACAACAGCATCTTAAAAGAAGCGGCCATCGGCAATTCACTCGTAGGCAGCCACGTTCATTACACAGGCAGCCTCCGCGACCTCAGCGTGGGCGATTACAGTACCGAATCATAACGATGAAGCACTTACGAATTCATACGCTCTTTACAGCAATTGCCCTCCTCCTGCTGGCAGCCTGCGGAACTTCGAAGAAGGCAGGTACCGGAAGCGCCGCGCCTCCAAAACAGAGCGGTGCCGCGTTGAAAGAGCAGGACAGGATTAACGCGACCTATGCCTTTTTCGACGGGCAAAAGGAAAAAATAACGGGTAACGAACAGAAAGCGCTGGAGAAGTTCGCGCAATGCCTGCGCATTGACCCCACCAACCACGCGGCGATGTTTGAGCTGGCAGCTATTTATAACCGCAAATCAAAAATCAACGATGCCCTGTTCTTCGCAAAAGCCGCGGCAGAACTGGATCCGAAAAATGAATGGTACCGCCTCCTGCTTGCCAATACCTATGAAAAGAGCGGCAAGTACAGCGAAGCGATCAGCATTTATCAGCAACTGTACAAACAGCATCCCGGACGTATTGACTACCTGTTTAATGCTTCCGATGCCTACCTGATGCAGGGCAAACTCAACGAAGCGATTAAGATTTACGACCAGATAGAAAGTAAGATCGGCCTGAACCGTGAGATGATCCAGCAAAAGCAGCGCCTGTACCTCAAGATGGGTAAAGTAAATGAAGCGGCAGCCGAACTGGAGAAGCTCATTCAATCGGAACCCACCAACCTGGAGAATTATTCCTTGCTCGTGGAACTGTGGCAGGTGAACAATCAACCGGAAAAAGCCAGGGAAACGATTAAGCGGATGCAGGCCATCGACCCTGAAAACCCTTCCATCGCGCTGGCGCTGGCCGAACAATTCAGAAGCGAAGGAAAACGGGCCGAATCCTTTGAGCAATTGAAAAAAGCATTTGCCTCTCCCCAGCTTGCCAGTGAAGTAAAAATAAGGATACTTACCAGCTATCTCCCGCTGGTGGAAACGAGCCCCGAAATGATGGACCAGGCACTGGAGCTGAGCAAACTGCTAAGCGCCACGCACCCCGCGGAGGCTAACCCGCAGTCGGTGTATGCCGATTTCCTGAACATCAACAAACAGTACAATGAAGCCAGAGAGCGCTACAGGGCGAGTCTGGCCATCGACAAGAAAAACCTGCAGGCCTGGCAGCAATTGCTCATCCTTGAATCGGAGTTGCGTGATTATACCGCCATGGAAGCGGAGGCGGAAGAGGCCCTGGGCATCTTCCCTGACCAAAGTGTATTGTACCTTTTTAACGGTATCGCCAAGATTCAGAACAAAAACCATGAGGCCGCCGCAAAAACGCTGCTCAGCGGCAGCAAGCTGGTGGTGGACAATGACCAGCAGCTGATGGAGTTTTATTCCAACCTGGGTGATGTCTATGACAAGTTGAAAAAATATGAAGAATCGGATAAGTATTACCAGAAAGCACTGAACATTGATGGTAACAATGTATATGTGCTGAATAACTGGTCCTATTACCTGAGTTTACGTAACCAGCAACTTGATAAAGCTGCGGAGATGTCGAAGCGTGCCAATGAAATCAGTCCTGATAATCCCTCTTTTCTGGACACCTACGGATGGATTTTATATAAGCAGGGTAACTATGCGGAAGCAATGACCTGGCTTGAAAAAGCGATGAAAAGCGGCGCACAGGAAAACGGAACCATCCTGGAACATTACGGTGATGTGTTGTTCCGCGCCGGAAAAACAGAAGAAGCGCTGGAGTACTGGAAAAAAGCGAAAAAAACCGGAGATCATTCAGAACTTCTTGACAAAAAAATAAACGACAGGAAACTCTATGAGTAATGGCACCAGGTTGCTCCTGCTTTCAGGAATACTTCTGCTGACCCTTGCCTCCTGTAGAACGAGGAAGGCGCCCCCTCCCGTTGCCAAAACCGACATCCGCCCATTACAGGATAAGTCCGTAGCGGAATTGTTAAACCGCCTGGATTCATCCGCCTTTAATCCGTCATGGATAAATGCCAAAGCCAGTGTAACTACCATTCAGGAAGGCAGTGAAACCTCTTTCAATATCAGCCTCAGGGCAAAGCGTGACAGCATCATCTGGATCAGCATCAGCCCCCTTCTCGGCATTGAGGTAGCGAGGGTCATCATAACCTCCGACTCCGTAAAATTCCTGGACAGGCTGCACAACCAATACCAGGTTAATACTTTTGAAACCATCAACAAACTGCTGCAGCTGAAAGTAAATTTTGAAATTGTTCAGGCGCTGATGTTCGGTAATTTTTTCGCTTACAAGAAAAATGAAAACCGTTTTAACTCCGTTTATCTGGAAGACAAATATTACATACTGAGTTCGCTCAACAAGAAAAAACTGAAACGTGCGCTGGAAGAAAAGGACCTCAACAAACCAGTGATCCAGGATGTATACATCAACAGCGCGTATTACAGGATTTTTAAAATGTCGGTAGAAGACCAGAAAATCGGCAAGAGCCTGCTTACGGAATACGAAGACTTCCGCGAAACGGAAGCGGGGCAATTCCCTTTCAAATCCATCACCAAAATTACCGCCGAAAAGGATTTTGAAATACAGATTGAATTCGGAAAACTGAGTGTTGGCCAGGAGCAGGAATTCCCATTCACGGTACCTTCAAACTATGAACGCATCCGCTAAACATATTTCTTTTATAGTTTTTTTACTGTATCTGCTGGCGGCAGGTGGGCTATGTGCGCAGAGTAAAAAGGAACTCGAGCAAAAGAAAGCCAGGCTGCAGAAAGAAATTGACTTCACGAACAAGCAGCTTAAAATAGTTGAAAAAAATAAAAGCGCCACCGCCGAACAACTCAGCGCGCTGAGAAAAAAAATCCAGCTGCGTGAAGCCCTGATCGGTACCATTAACTCCGAAATTTCAGTGTTGGGTGGTGAAATCGCTTCAACGAGCAAAGAAATTGACCAGCTGGAATCGCAGTTGCAGCAATTGCGGAGGGAATATGCCGTTATGGTACAATATGCCTGGAAAAACCGCAACAGGTACCAGCAACTCATGTTTGTTTTCGCGGCCAGTGATTTTAATCAGGCTTATAAACGTATGAAATACCTGCAGCAATACGGGGTTTACCGGCGTATGCAGGCGGGACAGATTACCTCAACGCAGGATGCATTGAACGGTAAAAAGACGGAACTCGAACAGCGTAAGAATGAAAAGACGAGTTTAAGGAATACCGAACAGAAAGAAAAAAGCACCCTCCTAAAGGAGAAACAGGATCAGGACAAGCTCCTGAAAAACCTCACCGACCGGGAGAAGCGCCTGCGCAAGGAGCTGGCCGACAAGCAGGCGGCGAAACAAAAACTTGACCGTGCCATAGAGAAAATTATCCGTAAAGAAATAGAAGCGGCGAAGAAGAAAGCGACCGCTGCCGGCAAAAAAAATGTAACTAACAGCAATGTATTTACCCTGACCCCCGAGGCGGCAAAGCTGTCGAACAGTTTTTCAGGAAACAAAGGTTCGCTTCCATGGCCGGTGGAGCAGGGGGTCATCACCGGTTCTTTCGGCGAGCACCCACATAAGGAATTGAAAAATATTGTCATAAAGAACAACGGCGTCGACATTCAATCCAACCGGGGCGCCAGGGCGAGGGCTATTTTTGAAGGAACGGTGAGCGGCGTGGTGTCCATCCCGGGCGCCGGTAAAGCGGTCATCATACGCCACGGTGATTTCCTGAGCGTGTATTCGAATCTCGAAACGGTAGCGGTAAACTCCGGTGATAAAGTGAGTACAAAGCAAACCATTGGCACCATTGGCGCTTCGGCGGAAGAAGCACGGGGTGAAATACATCTCGAAATATGGAAAAATACAGCTAAGCTGGATCCGAAAGCATGGCTCGCCAGAAAATGAAAAGCAGGAAGGGTCCTGAAAAAATAAATCTACACAAGGCCCTGGTTGATGGCCTTGGCCACAGCCTCCGTCATACTGGCAACATGCAGCTTCTCGTAAATATTTTTCATGTGCGACCGCACCGTTTCGTAACTGATATGACAGGTATCGGCAATCATTTTATAACTCATCCCTTTTACAAGGCAGCTTAGTACTTCCTTTTCCCGGTTCGATAAATTATAATCCGGAATGTTTTTACTTACCGCAGGAGGTGTTTGCAGAAAGCCCAACACTTTCCTGGCTACGGAAGGACTCATGGGTGAGCCTCCCTGATACACTTCGATAATGGATTCAAGGATTCTTGCAGGGAGGGTATTTTTCAGAATATATCCCGATGCACCCGCGCAAATCGCGTTAAACACCTTATCATCATCTTCAAAGGAGGTTTGCATGAGTACATTGACACGGGGGAATTGCTTTTTAATCTGCTTCACCGCCTCAATACCGTTCACACCCGGCATCTCAATGTCCATCATCACCACATCGGGTTCGCACTTATTAATCTTATTTTCCAGTTCTTCGCAATCCGTATAGGCCCCTACAAGGTCAAAACCCGGGGCCTCTTCAATCAGCAAGGATATGGAATCCAGAAAAAGTTCATTGTCATCAAATACAGCTACACGAACAGACATGGATTTTGCTATTTAAACAGGGTGGATATATAAAATGTACAGTGTGTGAGTATGGGTGATAACAACAGCACAAAGGAATATTTTTTTCGACATCCGGGCAATCCCCTCAAAGGGGGATTTTAAGTGAGATGACGGTACCTCCTTTGCCGGAATTAATCATCAACTCTCCACCCGACTCCCGGGCCCTGTTCCGGATATTTCTGAGTCCGTTTCCTTGTTTTACTATTTCCGGATCAAAGCCGCAACCGTTGTCACTGATCGTCATATGCAAGGTATCGTCCTGCTCGCTTAAACTGACAGTGATGTTGCCGGCACCTGAATATTTTACGCTGTTATTTATCACTTCTTTGAAGATGAGGAAAATGCACTTCCTGATTCCGGGAGCCAATTCCCGGTCCGTTTGCAGTCCCTCCTGGTGAAGGTTAAGGAGGATGCCCTTTGATTGCAGGAGCGGGACAGCAAATGACTCCATTTTATCGATCAGGTGGCGGATGTCATCATTTCCGGGATTAATGGTCCATACAATGTCGCTCATATTACTCATGGTAGCACGGGCGCCGGCACCAATCTGTTCCAGCAACTTCAGGGCACGCTGCGTGTCACCCAGTTTCAGTTTCTGGGAGGCAGAATCGCTGTAAATACTGATGCTGCTGAGCGTGGCGCCAATATCATCATGAAGGTCGGCAGCAATACGGTCCCTTTCTTCAATATTCTGTAACACGAGGTTTCTTTTTTCAGCCATTTCTTTTAACAGGTTTTCCTGCGCCCGACGACTTTCCCTTTCCAGTTGCCTTGCTTTAAATACAAGTCCCGCGTTAAACACCACCATTTCGATAATGATACCCACCATGGCAAAATCAACAGGCCTCAGGGGAAGAAGATGATAGAGCCATTCAGTGTAGGAAGCGATATTGGCTGTAGTACTGGTAAACAAGGCGATTACGCTGCCGGAAACAAGAATCCTTGCCAGGTTGTTGTGCAAACGGTAAACGGATACCAGAAGATATATGGAGGCAAAAAATAAGCAAACAGCGCCGGACAATAACAACATGCGCATGCCCTCGGGCGAATGCAAGTACATGTCTGCGATGACCACCACCATACAATACAACAATATGATCTTCTCGGCAAGCCTGATTTTTTTTGCCAGCGAGGGTTCCATACTGCCTATGTCGCAGTAATACCTCGCGAAGCGGTAATAAAAGAAATAAGGAATGAATAAAAGAACATTAATCCCTTCGGGACCTATGCGGGTGAAATAGTTAAAAAAAATCGTCCAGTTAAGGGTTGTTTCATACTTTAACAGATAATACAGCCCGATTGACAATGCATATAAAAGGTAATACATGTACTCGATCCTCCTCGAAAACAAACCCTGCACGATTATAAACAACAACTGAAACAGAAGCATCCCGAAAAAAAGGATAGCCGGAGTGGTGAATTGTCGGTGTTTATAAAAGAGAAAAGCCACACGCTGAATAAATTCATCTTCCAGTGCTGTCTCCACAAAAAGATCCTTCATTTTTCCCCCTTTCACCACCTTCACCACCGCCTCAATGGTGTCACGGGCACCAACATATACTTTTACGGTTCTCCGCTGATCAAAAAATATATGTTCGGGATTATACTTTTTTTTACCTGATACTTTTAACGAATCACTATTTCGGTATGACAAATGACAGATCAGTGAATCCGCCCATGGGAGATCCAGCAATACGGCACGGGTACTATCGGCAGTGTTAATGATTAAAAACTTCAGCCATGCCACCGTTCCGATATTTTTTTCGGGAGACCAGGCTCCGGGCGAAGGGTTGATCTGCTGAGCGCTGCGATAGCCGGAAACGGATCCGGTAGCGGAGGTATCAAGAAATACTTCCGCTTGCGTAAGCACTATGCCCTGCACTTTGTTGATGAGCCAGGTGTGTTGCGGGGAAGCAGTTGATGGAAAGGGCAACAACAGCAATACCAATAAATGTAGGGCACATACCAGGCAGGCTCGCGGGAAATTCACCGGGAATAACAAGGTCATAGAAAAACTAAAGTACTGCAAAATATATAATTGGCGAAATCCTCCTTTTAGGGGATTTTTTCTCCGTGTCAATTTTATCATTTTTGAGACCAGGAAAATCCCTTTACATCCGGTAAATACTATGACAATAAAAAAGATCATCCCCCTGGTATTATTACTGGTTATTCTATTTATGGGAAATACATTTGCGCAGGAGCCTGCAAAGGAAGAAATTAAGGCCACCGAATTCGCCGTGCCGGTTTCGCCGGCGTTCGCGCTGATGGGAGCCGATCCTTCCCTGGTTTCCATGCCGGGTGTAATACGTGATTTTAAAGTGGACTGGTCCTTCAGGTCCTACCGCCTCAGCCCGAATATATCTGTAGAAGCACAGCCTATATGGCTTTTTGGGTACGATCGGCCTGAACTCACCGCCTACCGGAAAGCCGGCGCATTTATGCGGCAATTATCTACCTTAAGTGTTTCGCTGGGCACCCTGCAACTGGATACAGTACGTATAGTAGCCTACGCTTTTAAAATAAATTTATTCCGCAGCCGCGACCCGCTGATGGATTCAAGTTACATGAGCCAGGGTTTGCAGGAGGTGATGTCTCAGGAAAACTCCCTGCGGCAACAACTGGAAGACCTTAAGAAAGGGCTGGATACCATCACGGATGTATACCAGCGTATTCAAACCGAAAACCAGGTGCTGAACACAGAAACCCAGATCATCAGTATGCGCGCCAACACCCGGGCCAGGATGAAGGAGCTGCGTGAAATGTACCTGAGGAGTTACTGGAACTCCGCCTGTGTCGACCTGGCCTTCGGACAGTCCTATAGTTATATCAACCAAAGCCTCGACAGTCTCGAATTGTCGAGGAGAGGTTACGGCGTCTGGATCACCGGCGGAGTCGGTGCAGGGAAAAAGGTTTTCTTCAGCGGGATGGTACGCTATCAGAAAATCACCGACACACAAAATGGACAACTTTATGGTATTAACTTCCGCTACGGAAGTAATAAGTTCCGCTTTTTTACGGAGGCCATGTATGAAAAAACGGAGGATAAACAACTGAATGAATTTCAGGAAACGGTAAAAATTATCAATGAAGGATTCATCTTTGCATATGGCGGCGACCTGAAACTGAACAATAATGTACTGCTGGGCTTTTCACTTCGTACCGTTTATAACAATGATCTGAAATTTGTGAATCTTATTCCGGTGGCCAATATCGGTTGTTTGATGCGATAGCAATATCACCCAAAATGGTGATTGATTTCCTGAAACCATCTCCCGACTTTTGTTTTGAAAATGGCCGCTCATTACCGTTTGGGTATACGGATCACACTACCATTTTACAGCGCTGAATACTTCGGTTTGGGTACTCGGCGCTTTTTTATTCTTTAAAATTACAGGTCAGGTGACTTCCAGGTAAAGATTCTTTCCTGTTATTTAATTGATTTTAATCCATTTAGCTTTGGGGCATGTTTTAATCTTCACCGCTTTTCATGGAAAAAACCCTATCTTTGCTTGACAATAAATTGAAAATGAATTCAACCATCATACTTGGATTTCTTGGCGGCATGGGAACAACAGAAATTATTTTAATTATCGCGGTGCTTCTTTTGTTTTTCGGCGCCAAGCGTATTCCCGACCTGGCCAAGGGCCTTGGTAAAGGAATCAAAGAATTTAAAGATGCTTCAAAAGGAGTAGCCGGGGACGACGAATCCAGGAAAATAGAAGAAAAGAAGTAAACGCATATACTTACAAGAAAGAGGCTGCCGGGGATACCCTGCAGCCTCTTTCATTTATAACTGTGTTTACGGATGTTCCGGGAAAAGGCTTATTCCACAGGATAGCAAATCTCGGTGAGCCACTTTGCGGTATCCTTTTCAAGCATGGGGTCCGTTACATAGCGTTCCCAGGGAGGACCGATGGATTTTTTGTTATTACTCTCCATAAACTTAGCGGCGGCTTCATGACCGGCCGGCGTGTTCTCATAGGCACCATAGTGAGACGCGACCACCATATTGCCACCGGCATAAGAAGCTGCTTTAATATCCCCGCTGGATTTGCCCGCCTTGTTTACAGGTATGCAAACATCCATTTCCCAATTCGTTACAGATTCTGTATAATAAATCGCGAAGGGCGCGCCCTGCTGTTCCAGTCCCTGCTTTTTCATCTCTTCCATGATCCTTCCATAGTTCATTCCCAGCTTCATACCAATGGTGGCAACGCTTGCAGAATCATGAATAAAGAGATACTCCATTGCAGGCATGGCCCTTACCTCCACTGCCAAAGCGGTTTTGGACGTTGGAGCCGGTGCTTTATTGGCCATTTCACTGATGCCGCTCAGCCCCTGGTCAAAAGCATCCGTCATTAAACCGGAACTGATTTTCCAGAACAATCGTGTAAAAGGGTTGTTGCCTATGTCGCTGTCAAAAAACCAGGTCACATTGGTTCCATTGCCTTCCGGTTCAAAACGGAATCCGCTGGAAGACTGACCCTGACCTTTAAAGTCAAGCGTCATCATAATAAGTTCATTGGGCTTCGCATCGGTTACAGTTAAGGTACCTTCCCCTGACTTAGGCCCCACCCAGCTGTAGCTGGCGCCCGGCCCGGAGGGTATTTCATTATAAGTAACTTTCATTTCCGGATCCATTTTTCTCCAGGGGCTCCACGCTTCCCAGTTTTTCATGGTGTTCACCTGGTCATAAATATTTTCTACCGGAGCCGTCATGGTCAGGCTTCTTTCAACGTGCAATGCTGAAGGCATCATCCAGCCGATTACTGCTGCAACCACAATAAGAACAAGCAGTACAATAAGGATTTTCTTAAGAACTTTCATGAGAAATAATTTTTTGATTTGAAGGTTGAAAGTAGCCATTATTTCTGCAAAAGCCATGAAAGGCAGGTAATTTACGGCAGGAGAGGGATTTAATCCCTTTTGTGGTGAAATGACCGGAAGCCCGAATTTCTTTATTTTCGTTGGATGCAATCAATTAGTGTGGTTGGCGGTGGCAGCTGGGCTACGGCGCTGGTGAAAATTCTCAGCAACAATGCCGGAGCGATACACTGGTGGATGCGTAATCCGGAAACCATCTCTTTTATTAATCAGTACGGCCATAATCCCAATTATCTCAGCGACGTAAGCATTGACCCCGAAATCGTAAGGCCGGGATCGGATTTAGAAGAGGCTGTGAAGCAGTCCGACATCATTCTGTTGGCCATCCCTGCGGCATTCCTGGAGAGCGCGCTTTCCACACTGGACCCTGCTATATTCCGGGATAAAATTGTTTTTTCCGCGATCAAAGGTATCGTTCCGAGGCACCATCTCATCGTGGGTGATTACATGCACAAGGTAGCCGGCGTACCCTATGAGCGGGTGGGAGTTATTACTGGGCCCTGCCATGCTGAAGAGGTAGCCCTGGAAAAACTGAGTTACCTCACAGTGGCCTGCCCTGACCCCATCAATGCCTCAAAAATGGCTTCCCTGCTAACGTGTAGGTACATACGAACTATTGAGTCGGATGATATCATCGGAACAGAATACGCCGCTGTCCTCAAAAACATAATGGCCGTAGCCAGCGGTATATGCCATGGACTTGGCTATGGAGACAACTTTCAGGCAGTGCTGATTTCAAACGCCATCCGTGAAATCAAGCGCTTTGCCGACGCCATTTACCCTATCCGCCGCGATATTAATGACAGCGCCTATCTTGGAGACCTGCTGGTAACGGCCTATTCCCAATTCAGCCGCAACCGTACTTTCGGCTCAATGATTGGCAAGGGATATTCGGTAAAAAGCGCACAGATGGAAATGAATATGATCGCGGAAGGTTATTATGCCGTAGCCAGTATTCATGAAATCAATAAAAAACTGCAGGTCGACCTGCCCATTTGTTCCGCCGTTTACCGCATCCTGTATGAAAAAATATCCGCCCGTCTTGAAATGAAATTGCTTACGGAAAAGCTGACCTGACTCCTTTTTTCATTTATTTAAGGGTTATGTATTTATAAAAGTCAAGTCTTTCTTGAAATAATGCCAAAAAGCGGGTGTGCAGCCACTCCAACGGGGAAGATTTAAAGATCAATAGCACCCGGCTTTCCCTGCTAATCTTCCTTAGGTACGAACCTATGCCCGGCGTACCCTGCCCTTTCCGGATGAAACCACTTCGTCCAGTCCTTTTTCGTCTGCCCGGAAATAACGCCTGTTCACTTATAAATTCATGCCGCCGGCCTAATAGTTAATCAAAGAAATTAGGTACATTTACCTGCCGGATGTCCGGTACACAGAACCAACCAAAACCAACAGGCTTTCACCGTAATAAAAAAATTAATTACGGTGCCATTGCCATTCAGGCATACTAACGTTTACGATGCTAAGAAAACGTATACTTTTAATTACGATACTATGCTCCTTCATTACTGCAGGGGCATGGGCGCAGGTATATACCATGGGAAATACAACGGTGAATACCTGCGGAGGAACCTTTTACGACAGTGGTGGCAATGCCGGGAATTACGGCAACAACCAGAATTACACTATGACATTTTGTTCATCAGTTCCCGGCAACTGCATCCGGCTCATGTTCACAAGTTTTAATATTGAAACGAATTTTGACGAGATGACGCTTTATGACGGGCCCAATACCGCGTCGCCCGTCATTGGTACCTATACCGGCAACACAAGTCCCGGACTCATCACCGCCAACAGCGGATGCCTCACGGTTGTTTTCACTTCCGATGGGGTCTTTAACGATATCGGCTGGGCGGCCACTATTTCCTGCGTAAATTGTCCTACCGCCAATTGTGCCACTACCTGTAACGGCGGACCCGCGCCCGTTAACGACGCTTGTACGGGCGCCACTAACCTCGGTCCGCTTCCGGCACCATCGGCCTGCCCCGGAGGAATCGGCGCATTAACCATTACCAACAGCACCAATCTCTGCGCCACTGCCGAAACACCCTATACTTCCTTGTTGGGTTGCCAGCCATCCGGAAATATGGCTTCTCCCGCCGCTGATGTCTGGTATCGCTTTTCCATCACCGGCCCCAGTATCAATATTAACATTTCGGGAGGTATCAACACCCCCAACATAGGGCTTTATGAGGGTTTTTCCTGTGCGGGACTTATTCCGCGTGGATGCGCCATAGGTAGTAACGGTTCATTGAATACCACCTTTGGAGGGCTGGCGGCAGGCACCTATTACCTGCAGGTGAGCGGCGGCAATCTATCGGACCAATGTGATTTTACATTAACGCTTCAGAACAATTATGACTGTGAAGGATGCGTCATTCAAAGCACCCTGGTAGCCAATCCGCCTCCTGTTAACGGAAGTTATCCTGCCGGGCAAGTGGTTACTTTTTGTTATACCATTTCCGATTATAATCAAACTTCTGCCAACTGGCTGCACGGCGTGGTTCCTGATTTCGGAGCCGGCTGGGACATGAGTACTTTTAACCCGGCGCCGGTTGCCGACTGCTCCGGCCAGGGAAACTGGAGCTGGTATGCCGGAAATATCACCAGTTCTGCCACCGGCAATGTTACCGGTCCTGGATTTTATTTTGAATCTCCGCTGGGGAATCCATTTGGAATCAGCGATGGAAATCCGGGAAATAACTTCGGAGATAATAACAGTACCAATAACTGTGATTGGACCTTTTGCTGGACCATCAGCACGCTTCCCCCCAGCGCCTGCGTACAGGGTACCAGTCTGAACATAAACATCAATACCCTGGGTGACGGAGAAAGTGGATCCTGGGGTTCACTGGCCTGTACTCAGGACCCTGTCACTAACTTTTTTGCCACTTTAAGTTGCTGCGAAGCCCCGGCAGTAAATGTTACAAGTCCGCTTTGTCAGGGCGTCACCAACGGAAGCGCCAGCGCGCAGGGTATGGGCGACAGCCCCTGGGATTATGTATGGAGCGATGCATCCGGAACGGTATTGCTCACACAAAACAACATAGCGGGGTCATCCTCCATTAACAACCTGGCCCCCGGAACTTATACGGTAAGTGTGACTGATAACACCGGGTGCACGGCCACCTCGGCTTTTGTGGTGGCTACGCCGCCTTCCTTCTCCGCAGTGATGAATACCACCGACCTGAGCTGTAACGGCAACATGAGCGGAGCGGCGCAGGTAATCGTGAACGGAGGTACACCCGGTTACACTTATTCATGGTCTCCAGCGGGTACGGGCAGTAACCCCACCAACCTTGCCGCCGGTAACTATACCGTTACCGTAACGGATGGCAGCGGTTGTACCACTACCGTTACCGCAACCATTGCAGAGCCTGCCCTCATCAACGCCAATATTTCCTCGAAGACCAATGTTACCTGTAACGGTGGCCAGGATGGCGCTGTTACTGTGAGCACCACAGGTGGTACAGCTCCCTATTCCTACTCATGGTCGAACGGGGCTGCAGGAGCCTCCATCAGCGGACTCAGCGCAGGAGCCTATACGGTAACGGTTACGGATAACCATGGTTGCACCGGCTTTATGACTGTTGCGATAACAGAGCCCACCGCCATAGTCCTGAGTTTTTCATCTGCCCCTTCCAGTTGCGGAAATGCCAACGGGTCCGCTACTGTAAACGCGATTGGCGGCACTCCCGGATACACCTACCAGTGGTCGCCATCGGGAGGAAGTTCCGCCACAGCAAGCAACCTGGTGGCCGGAGGATACAATGTAACGGTTACCGATAGCCGCGGATGTACCGCCATTGGCAATGCCATCGTCACCAACAGCTCAGGCCCAACCGCCAGCATCACCACCAGCAGCGATGTCAGCTGTTTTGGCGGCAATGACGGCAGCGCAACAGTAAGCGTGTCCGGAGGAACAGCACCCCTTTCCTACAGCTGGAGCCCTGCCGGAGGAAATACCGTGAATGCGCAGAACCTGACTGCGGGGAATTATACGGTAACGGTTACCGACGGTTCCGGATGTACTTCTTCTGCAGCTGTGATTATTACTGAGCCTGTTCAGCTGGTAATTAACATCACTGCCAATACGCCTGTTTCCTGCAGCAACGAAAATGACGGATCACTCACCGCCCAGGCTAACGGAGGTGTACCTCCGTACAGTTATTTGTGGAGCGGCGGGTCTGTCAACGCTACTGACCACAACCTGCTGCCGGGCACCTACACCGTAACGGTAACGGATGCCAACGGATGCACCGCCACAACATCCGCCACCGTAGGAGCCCCCCCTGTATTACAGGTCTCTCCTGTCAATACCGCTGCGGCTTCCTGCAATGGCACAGCTGACGGCAGCGCCACCGTACAGGCTGCCGGGGGCACCCCCGTTTACACTTATGTATGGTCGAACGGCACGGCAGGCAATGCTGCATCCGGACTTGCTGCCGGAACCTACACCGTGACCGCCACCGATGCAAACGGCTGTACTTCTGTAACGAATGTAGTCATCACGGCACCTTCACCCCTCGTGCTGAATATGTCATCCACTGGAACCACCTGCGGAAGCACCAATGGCACCGCCAGCGTAGTGGTGAACGGAGGCACAGGACCTTATACCTATAACTGGAATCCCAACGGAGGTAACGCCTCCGTAGCTACGAATCTTCCTTCCGGAAACTTTTCTGTTGTGGTAACCGACGCTAACGGATGTATTGCCATTGGCAATGCCAGCGTACCCAGCGCCGACGGACCCATACTTACACTGGATAACAGTGTGATGGTTACCTGTCCCGGCGGTACAGATGGCAGCATCGACATCTCCGTAAACGGAGGCACGCTCCCCTACACCTATACCTGGTCCAACGGTGCCCCGGGAACGCAGATCAGCAACCTCGCGGCAGGAATTTATACGCTTACTGTTACGGATGACAATAACTGTTCGGCAGCGCTATCGGTAAATATCACTCAACCCGCTGCATTTTCCTTTACCATGACGCCTGTTGACGCCCACTGCGGGCAGGCGGATGGCAGTATCTCCGCACAGGTTACCGGCGGTACTGCGCCTTATTCCTGGCAATGGTCCGGAAGCGCCTCCGTCACCAACCAGCTGAACGCCGCAGTTGCCGGAAGTTATACTGTAACGGTAACCGATGCCAACGGATGCACCTCCGCGACGCAGGCAACAATTGCTGATGAACCTGCTCCGGTATTAAGCCTGAATAATCTGCAGGACGCTTCCTGTGCGGGAGCCGCCGACGGAAGGATTCGTGTGAATATTGCCGGCGGAACCCCGCCCTTCACGTATATCTGGTCAAACGGTGTGACAGGCAACTTTAACAACAATATTTCCGCGGGTACCTATACCGTCACCGTCACCGATGACTTCGGATGCACCGCTACCTTCCAGGCAACCGTCAATGAACCTGCCCCCCTGGTTCTGGCTACCAGCAGCACCTCCGCCACTTGCGGATCTTCCAACGGCAGCGCGGGTGTGGTGGTGAACGGAGGCACTCCAAATTACCAGTACACCTGGATCCCATCCGGTGGCATGGGTGCCAACGCGAACGGACTTGCAGCGGGAGCCTATACAGTAGTAGTTACTGATAACGAAGGTTGCACAGAGCAGGCGAATGTTACTGTGCCCAGTTCCAACGGCCCCTCCGTTGCCGTACTCCTGTCAACGGATGTTAGCTGTAATGGCGGCAGTGACGGCGACCTCACCATCGCTGTGAACGGAGGGCAGGCACCCTATAATTATCAGTGGTCTTCAGGCGGCAGTGGCACAACAGGCAGCAACCTCAGCACCGGAAACTATACGGTAACGGTGACAGACGCGAATAACTGTACCTCCACCGTAACTGCAGTTATCAATGAACCGGCCGCACTCGTGCTGGTTGGTAACACCATCACTGCCCACTGCGGGCAGCCGGACGGCAGCGCGGAGGTAATCATAAATGGCGGTATTCCGGGCTATTCTTATTCATGGTCGACAGGCACCTCGGTTAATTCCACCATTTCGGCTATGCCTGCCGGTAGTTATACCGTAACGGTGACTGACGCCAACGGATGCACCGCTCAGACTGTACTTTCCATCGCGGATGCGGCCGGTCCTTCTTTAAATATCGCTTCACTGACGGATGCCAGCTGCTCCGGAGGCGCGGATGGCAGCATCGGTGTTTCCACGCTGAACGGCACAGCTCCGTTTTCCTATGTCTGGTCAAACGGTACTACTGCCGCCGTTAACCCCAATCTTGCAGCGGGAACTTACACCGTAACGGTAACCGATAATTCAGGATGCACTTCTGACCTCCAGGTTACGGTGAACGAGCCCCCCGCCATTCAGCTGGCCTTCAGCACCACCATCGCCACCTGCGGTAACTCCAACGGATCGGCGGAGGTGACACCTGCAGGCGGCAGCAGCCCTTACTCCTATTTGTGGAGTAACGGTATCGTTAACGGCCTGGCCTCCGGACTCAGCGCCGGCATTTATACCGTCACGGTAACAGATGCCGGGGGATGCAGTGCTTCCGGAAATACCATCATCAACAGCGCCGGAGGGCCGGCGCTTGCAGCAGGTCCGGTTACGGATGTTAGCTGTAACGGCTTTGCCAATGGTACTGCAGCCGTCATTGTCGTGTCAGGCAACGGGCCCTTTACCTTTGACTGGCTACCCTATGGCGGCACTACGGCTACAGCTACCGGCCTGGCTCCGGGAAATTATAAAGTGAGCGTTACCGATATCAACGGTTGCAGTACGGCATTAAATTTTGACATTACTGAACCCGACCCCCTGGTGGTGAACAACCTTACCACTCCCGCCTTCTGCAATGGCGGCAACACCGGAACTGCCGATATTGATGCACAGGGAGGTACCGCCCCTTATACTTTTGACTGGAATCCGGGTGGCATACTTCCTGCTAACAGGATTAACCTGCAGGCCGGAAACTACGATGTTACGGTAACAGATAACAAAGGATGTACAGCCATTACCACCGCCATCGTGGGGGAACCCGCTGCGCTCAACGGCACCATGAATCCGGTGGATGCCTCCTGTTACGGAGGATCGGATGGCAGTGTCAGCATCATCGCCAACGGAGGTACCGCTCCTTATACCTTCCTCTGGAGCGGCGGCAGCAGCGGCTCACAGCTTGCCAGCCTCGCTTCAGGAACCTATACCGTCACCATCAGTGACAACAACGGTTGCACTCAGGTGGAAAGCATCGCTGTGGGCGAGGCTCCTGCCATTAACCTGCAGCTGAGTGTTACGGACGCCACCTGCGGCAATGCTAACGGCAGCGCACAGGTGAATGGAAATGGAGGAACCGGGATTCTCAGCTACCAGTGGAGTACCGGCGCATCGGGTAATGCCATCAGCAACCTGTCCGCCGGCGCTTATACGGTGGTCGCCACTGACGCCAACGGATGTACGCAAACCGGAACAAGCGCTGTAGCTGACATGGGCGGGCCGGTGGTCGGGCTTCTTTCCATGAGCGACGCGCTCTGCAACGGTTCTTCGGATGGCACAGCGGAGGTAAGCATCAGTTCCGGAAACGGCCCCTTCAATTACCAGTGGTTGCCTGCCGGTGGCAATGCCGCCCAGGCCACAGGCCTGAACGCCGGCGCATACAGTGTCAATGTGACTGACGTGAACGGTTGTGTCAGCAGCATGAATGTGAATATCGGAGAACCTTCTGCACTCACGCTGCAGCTTTCCTCCGTACAGGCAACCTGCGGAAATGCCAATGGAAGCGCGACTGTTTCCGTGAGCGGCGGCAGTGGCGCTTATCAGTATGCCTGGTCAAACGGGGACATCAACGCCACGGCGAACGCTGTGCCTGCAGGGAATTACGATGTTACGGTAAGCGATGCCAACGGGTGTACCGCCACGGCCTCCATCGCGGTAACACAGCCTTCTTCTTTATCCCTGCAAAGCAGCAGCACGGCAGCGAGTTGTTTTAACGGCACTGACGGCGATGCTGCTGTCAGCGTAAACGGCGGAAGTGCACCCTACACCTATTTATGGAGCAACGGGGAAATCACCGCCCAGATCAATAATGTAGCTGCAGCAACCTATACGGTCACCGTAACCGATTTAAACGGTTGCTCCTTCATTGACATGGTGAACGTAAGCCAGGCACCTGCCATCAACCTGCAGACCATAACTACTGACGCTACCTGCGGAGGATCTAACGGCAGCGCGCAGGTGAATGCTAACGGCGGAACCGGGGTTTTGACTTACCTGTGGTCAGGCGGTCAGACAACAGCCACCCTCAACGGACTTTCATCAGGATCCTATACCATTACCGCTACCGACGCAAACGGCTGTACCGCCACCGCGGTTGCCAATGTTTCCAACCTGGGTGGTCCGCAGGCTACAGTGTTAAATCAAACCAATGCAGGCTGCTCCGGCGGGAATGACGGAAGCGCGGAAATCAGTGTTAGCAGCGGCAATGGACCCTTCAGCTACCAATGGCAGCCCACGGGAGGCAACGGAACCCTGGCAAACGCCTTGAGTGCCGGCAACTATACCGTGGTCATAACCGATATCAATGGCTGCGTCGGAAACGTAAATATTATTATCAGTGAGCCCGACCCTCTGAACATTTTGCTGAATCCCGTTTCTTCCACCTGCGGAAATTCGAATGGCAGCATAAGCGCTACCACTAATGGAGGAACCGGTAATTACCAGTATGCCTGGTCAAACGGAAGCACCGGAAGTGCCTCCATCGCCGGACTGCCGGCGGGGAATTACTCCCTGGTGGTTACAGATGCCAACGGGTGCACTGCCACCACGGGTGCCAATGTAAGCAATGCCGGAGGCCCGCAACTTGCCGTTAATAATGTGACCCCCGCCAGTTGTTACGGATTTGCGGACGGTTCAGCCAGTATCGCCGTAAACAGCGGCAACGGACCGTTCTCCTACTCATGGAATCCTGCCGGAGGAAGCAATGCGAATGCCGCAGGGCTCGGCGCCGGAAATTATACAGTAACAGTAACGGATATAAACGGCTGCACGGGACAACAATCCATTATCATCCTGGAACCTGCCGCGCTCAGCCTGCAGCTTTCCAGCAGCCCCACGCAATGCAACGCCGCTAACGGCAGTGCACAGGTGCAGGCGAGTGGTGGTGTGGGCAACTACAGTTATCAGTGGAATATGGGTGCAACAGGAAGCCTTGCCGGCGGGCTGCACTCCGGCACCTATACGGTTACGGTCAGCGACGGGAACGGATGCAGCGCCTCTTCACCGGTGATCGTTGGTGGCCTTCCCGGACCGGCCATCAGCAATGTAAATACTACTGATGCCCATTGTTACGGGGAAGCAAACGGCAGCGCGCAGGTGCAATTCAACAACGGAGCAGCGCCCTACATACTCTCCTGGTCCAACGGAAGCAGTGGCAACAGCATCAACGGTCTATCCGCGGGTAATTATACCGTTACCGTGACGGACAATTTTGGCTGCAGCGATGCCAGGGCTTTTGCCATTCAGGAGCCATCTCCGCTGGTGTTAAATGCCACGGCACTGAATATGGTCAGCTGTTACGGCGGCAATAATGGCAATGCGGAAGCGGTGGTGAGCGGGGGGATTGCCCCCTACACCTATGCCTGGTCAAATGGTGCCACCGGCGCTCAGGTTGGCGGGCTTACGGCAGGTAGTTATTCAGTATCCATCACTGATTTAAATGGGTGCACTTCTCTCCAGAGCACCATCATCAGCGAACCCCCGGCATTGGTGTCCACACAGGCGGCCCTGACGATGGTCAGTTGCTTTGGAGGGACCAACGGTGCCGCGGCATTTTCTGTAACAGGAGGTACTGCTCCCTATCAGTATAACTGGTCTAACGGATCTGCCACACCGGCGGTAAACGGGCTCAGTGCGGGAAGTTATATGCTTACCATTACTGATAACAACGGATGTAACACCTCTTCCGGGGTAACCATCACACAGCCTGCCGCTCTTGCTTTCAATACTCCTGTCGTTACACATGTGTTGTGCTTTAACGGCAACAACGGAGAAATTTCGGTCAGTAATTACGGGGGCGTGGCGCCGTATTCCTACCAGTGGTCAAACGGAGGTACCAATAACAGCCTTAACAACCTGGTTGCCGGAAGTTATACCGTCACCGTGAGCGATGCCAATGCCTGCACCCATTCGAGGGTCGTCCTTGTTTCGCAGCCTGATGCCATCAGCATACAATCCACCGTGAATCCTATCCCCTGTTTCGGCATGAGTACGGCAGCCATCACTGTGATCACCTCCGGCGGTGTGGCGCCTTATGTGTATGCCTGGAACACCGGTTCAGTTTCAAACAGTATTTCTTCGCTTCCCACAGGCATATATTCTGTTTCCATTACCGATGCCCACAACTGTACCTTTGATACGGTTTACACCATCACTCAACCCACGGCACTTCAGGCAAGCGTGGTGTTTCCTGATACCATTTGTATCGGTCAGGCGGCTCAGCTGAGCGCGACTGTGAGCGGCGGTACCCCCTCTTATTCATACCAGTGGAGTACCAGTGACACTTCCTCTTCCATATCCGTAAACCCGGCCTTTACTTCAAATTACGGACTTACGGTTACGGATGCCAACGGATGTGACAGAGTGATCAGTACCATCCCGGTTCCGGTTTACCCTGCCTTATCGCTTAGCATTAGCGCATCGGAAGACAGTATATGCGAAGGAGAAAGCACCGTACTTACCGCATACGCAGGGGGTGGTAACGGCGGACCATATACGTATACCTGGAATGCCAATCCCCTGCCCGGCAACACCTTTACCAGCACCCCCGACAGCAGCTTCCTGTACATGGTAAGCGTGAGTGATGCCTGCACCGTTACAGAACCCCAGGCCCAACAGTATGTGGTGGTACATCCATTGCCCCTGGTAAACTTTACGCCTCTCAAAGCCGAAGGCTGTAATCCGGTCACCGTGCAGTTTGTGTCCACTACACAAACCACATCCGGATCTGTGTACAGCTGGGATTTCGGGGATAACAGCCAGGCTGCCGGAGGCAGCGTTTCGCACACCTATACGCAGGATGGTTCCTATGATGTATATCTGCATGTTATAGATAAATACGGATGCGAGAATGCACTCACCCAAAATAATGTCGTTACCGTTTATCCACTGCCCGTCGCCTTCTTCAACAGTGACCCACAGGAGGTAAGCATACTTCATCCGATAGTACAGTTTATCAACGGAAGCACGGGCGCCATCAGCGCGCACTGGGATTTCGGGGATGGTACTGCAAATACATATGACTGGTCTCCCGAACATATCTTCGGAGATACCGGACGTTATAAAGTGGAGCTCATCGCTATCAGCAACGAAGGCTGCGTAGACACCTTCTACAATGAAATAATTGTGAAGGGGGAAACCACATTTTATGTGCCCAATGGTTTTACGCCCAACGGTGACGGCGACAATGAAAGTTTTACAGGGTATGGCATTGGTGTTGAACGTGCCGACTTCTTCATCTATGACCGGTGGGGGAAATTAGTATTCCAGTCAAACAGCCTCGAGAAAGGCTGGAATGGCAGGTACCAGAACAACGGTGATGAGTGCCCGGAAGGAACTTATGTATACCTGTTTAAAATATTCAATGGCTTACCTGCACCACAGGAATACAGCGGAAGGGTTACCCTAGTGCGATAGTAGCGGAGCAGGTAGTTCTGTACGGGAACTTTTTTACAAGTTGCTCCCACTTTAAAACCAGCATTCATCCACATAAGGAAAGGGTGGAACTCCTTACAGCCCCTGTGTTTAATTCCGGTGCTGCAGGATTCTAAAAGAAAACCTTAGATTAATCCAAAGCTGTCAGCATCCATCAGCACGGGGAAACTTTTACGTACATCCTGCAGGGCTTTCCAGTTGAGCACAATGCTTTCAAGCCCCTGTTTGTTGGATTTTAAATTACTTATTTTTCCTCCAAGGGGATTAATCAAAGCGGAATCGCCGCTATACTCAATCCCCTTCCCATCTTTACCAATCCGGTTAACTCCTGCCACGTAACATTGATTCTCGATGGCGCGGGCAATGAGCAGTTGCTGCCAGGCATAGCTTCTTGCCGCCGGCCAGTTAGCGACATAGAGCAATACATCATAATCATAACTTATCTTCTTCCCTTTCCTGATGATCCTGTTTCTGCTCCATACCGGAAAGCGAAGGTCGTAACAAACCATCGGACAAAAGCCCCAGCCCTTATATTCAATCACCAGCCCTTCTGTACTTTCCGTAAAAGTCTTTTCTTCTTTAGCCATCCGGAACAAATGTCGCTTGTCGTAGTGATCATAATGTCCGTCAGGTTCCATCCATATAAAACGATTGAAAAATTTACCCTCTTCCTTAATGATCAGCGAACCGCAAATGGCCGCCTTCAGCCCCTGTGCGGTTTCAAACATCCATTGCATAGAAGGTCCTTCCATCTCCTCAGCCAGCCGCCGGGCATCCATACTGAATCCGGTGCTGAACATCTCCGGTAACACGATCACATCGCTTTCTCCCTTACCCAATTTAGACAACAGCTTATTAAAAGCACGGAAATTATCAATAGGTGATTCCCAGACCAATGGGGATTGAACGAGTGTAAGATGAAGGTTCTTTGGCATATTATCTCATAAGATTATTCAGGTAAGCACGAAGATAGTGCAAAATAAGTTTTACGGATATCGAAAAAGCCCGGCCTGAAGAGCCTAACGGATTTTGATGAGGCGATCGGCCGCCATTTCCAGCATTTCATTCTCCTTCGCGAAACAAAAACGCAGCAGATGATAATCCTGCGGTACCGTATAGAAAACGGAAACAGGAATGGAAGCCACTCCATTTTCTTTCGTCAGACGAATCGCATAGTCAGTATCTTTTTCATCCGACAAGGCGGAGTAATCCAGCAGCTGAAAATAGGAACCCTTGCAGGGAAGTATTTTAAACTTCGAGCCGGCGAGCAGTTTTTGGAAATAATCTCTTTTCTCCCCGTAAAATTGCTGCAGACCGTTATAATTGCTCTTATCCTTCATAAATTCCGCCAGGGCGTATTGCAGGGGAGTATTCACGGAGAAAACAGTGAACTGATGCACTTTCCTGAATTCTTTCATCAGGTTGGCGGGGCCCAGACAATAGCCGGTTTTCCAGCCGGTAGCGTGATAGGTTTTACCGAAAGAAAAGACGAGAAGGCTGCGTGAAGCCAGTTTCGGGAAGCGGGCAACGCTCTGGTGTTCGTAGCCATCAAAGATGATATGCTCATACACCTCATCGCTTAAAACAATGATATCGGTACCATGGGTCAGTTTCTCAAGTTGCATCATGTCGCCGGCCGACAGTATGGTCCCTGTTGGATTATGAGGCGTATTGATGATGATCATCCTGGTATGCTGGTTGATCAGTTTCCTGATTTCGTCCCAGGGAACGGAGTAGGAAGGTGGTTTAAGATGTACATGCACAGGGATGCCACCTGCCAATGTGATGGCCGGAACATAACTGTCATAGGCAGGTTCCAGCACTATCACTTCATCGCCCTCATGAACAAAAGCACTGATGGCCGTATACAGCGCCTGTGTACCACCCGCGGTAATGGTAATTTCGGTATCGGGGTGATAGATACAGGAATAGAGATCTTCCATTTTCTCGGCTATCCGTTCCCGTAATGAACGGATGCCCTGCATGGGAGCGTACTGGTTGTGTCCTTCTCTCATCGCGTTATTATACAACGCTATCAACTGCTGCGACACGGGAAATCCCGGAAAGCCCTGACTCAGGTTAATGGCTCCCGTTTCACTGGCGAGGCCCGACATCACGGTGAAAATGGTGGTCCCCGCTTTGGGAAGCTTGCTGCGAATATTTCCTGTAAATTCCGGCATCTCCACACGAATTTACAACTTCATCAATAGCGCAGATTCCTATCTTTGGATACAATTGATCCTCACCCAAAAAAAGAATGATGAATCCCGCTGACGCCTTTCGTTTATCCTGGCAACAGAGCTTTCATCGTTTTGTGGACATTATATCACTGGATGTACTGGGCGGGGGCAGCATCTCCGCCGTTTATAAAATAGAAACCGCAGAAGGGTGCTTTGTCATGAAAATCCATGCATCCTCACGTTGCCCGGGTATGTTTAAAGCAGAGGCCGCCGGCCTGCAAATGATCATGGATACCCACAGCATGGCTGTACCGGCTGTTGTCGCCGTAACCGAACTGAAACAACATCAGGTATTGATCCTTGAATATGTAGAACCAGGAACCAGAAATAAAAATTTCTTCAGTAACTTAGGACAGAGCCTTGCATCCATGCACCGGCACCAGGCGGAGAAATTTGGACTGGCCTTCAACAACTATATGGGTTCGCTACCGCAGGATAACAAACAGGAAGAAACACTTTCCGCCTTCTACATCAGGCGAAGGCTGGAACCGCAGGTACGCCTGGCTCTGCGGCAAGGCAAAATCACCACGGCTGATCAAAAGGTTTTTGACAAGTTTTTTGAAATAAGCGCTCAGCTGATACCGGATGAAAAACCTTCCTTCATACATGGCGACCTCTGGAAAGGTAATATCATCACCGGAAAGGACGGCAATGCCTGGCTGATAGATCCCGCCGTGTCCTTCAGTTGCCGCGAAGCCGATATTGCCATGACCACTCTGTTTGGCGGTTTTGACCCCGGTTTTTACAGATCTTACTGCGAAAGCTACCCGCTTTGTAAGGGCTGGGAGGAGCGTTGCGCTTTATGGAACCTGTACCCGCTGCTGGTACATGTAAATCTTTTTGGCGGCAGCTACCTGCAGCAAACAAGGGCCATTCTGAAGCATTATACCGGTTAATAAACGGAAATAATTCTTTATGGGTGTAAGGCGTGCAAGAGCAACACGCGCTGTGCCACCTGCATCTCTTTCCTCATCATTGAAAAAGACTGTCTGCAGCGGAAAAAACATCCATACTTCTTTTATAACGGACCCGGGCGTCAAATAAAATACGCGCTTACTTGTATCAACAACAATTGTAATCGTATCTTTGCGGGATGGGAACCATAGAAGAAGCTATCAATCAGCGCAAATTCACCAATGACTATGAAAAAGCGATGGTGAACATTTTATTTACAGCCAGCTGGCTGGAAGGACAGAACATACAGCGACTGAAGCCCTATGGCATTTCCCCCCAGCAATACAATGTATTGAGGATACTACGGGGTTCCTTCCCGAACGCGCTGCGCCTGGGAGATATCACAGAAAGGATGATCGATAAAAATTCAAATGCCACACGTCTGGTTGAAAAACTGAGACAGAAAGCGCTGGTGAAACGTGAAATCTGTAAACACAACAGGCGGCAGGTAGACATCTGGATTACGCAAAAAGGCCTTGAATTACTCGCTGAACTTGACGCCAATGTGGATGAATGGCTGAAGCGTCTGAATGGAATCAGCAAAGCCGAAACTACCCAGTTAAATGATTTGCTGGACCGTTTGAGGGGATGATAACATCTGTAGAAAAAACGATAGACGCGATCGTCGTCTTTTGAGTTAAAATCATCTTTTCAGGAGTTTCACATAAAAACTGGTACTCTCATTTTCTCTGGTGGTAAACCAAACCTGCCCGCCCATGCCTTCCACCATGGCTTTCACCATCGCCAGGCCCAGGCCGGTTCCACCGGACTTTGTGGTGAAATTGGGAACAAATATTTTCGGTAACTGATCATTCGGTATCCCAATACCGTTATCACTTACACTTACCAGGAATTCGTCCTTACTTTCCTCCACCCGGATGACAACGAGGCCCTCTCTGCCATCGGGTATGGCCTGAACGGCATTCTTTATCAGATTACCAAATACACGTATCAACTGGTCCTTATCCGCCTGCACATAAGCCGCCTCCGGGTGATCTTCAAAGACAAAGCGGGCATTGCCATCTTCACTGTATAAATCGAGTGCGTGCTGAAGCACCCCGGTAAGTTCCACCCGTGTATACTCAGGTTTGGGCATCTTGGCGAAATGACTGAATTCGGTTGCAATATTTGACAGGGTGTCTATTTGTTCAATCAGGGTAGCCGTTATCTTCTTCACCAGTTCCTCCATCTGCGGATGCTTCGCATCCATGGCCCGCTGAAGATGCTGGATGCCCAGCTTCATAGGTGTGAGAGGATTTTTTATTTCATGGGCTACCTGTTTCGCCATTTCCCTCCAGGCGCTTTCCCGCTCTGACCTGGCAAGTAAATCAGCGCTTTTCTGCAGCTGGTCCAGCATCCGGTTATATTCTTCAATCAGATCGCCAATTTCATCCTTTGCCTTCCAAACAATGGGCTGGTTCACGGCACCGAGTTTCGTTCTCCGTAAGTTCTCCTGAATGATTCTCAGCGGCAGGGTGATGTGATTTGAAATAAAGAAAGCAACAAGGATAGAAACACTGAACAGCAGCACATACAAATTTATCAAAGCCACAAGGAATCCGGAGATATCACGTTTCAGTTCGGTTTCCCTGTCAAAATAAGGTAAACTCAAAAAGCCTATCCCTTTATTGGCTACATTCCGGATAGGTTCATACGCCGCGATATAGCGGAGCATGCCAATATTTTCACTTTGCACATAAAGCGCTTTTTGGTTGGTAGTAAGGCTCATGTAGGCCACACGGTTCATCAGGGGAGCGATGATTTCCTGCTCGTAGATGCCGGGCTGCGATGAAAAATACAAATGACCATCGGGTGTATAAATATTAAAATCAGTACGCAGGGTGCCCGACAAATTGGTGAACGAATAGAGCAGGTCATCGCTGATGCTGCTGCCAAGTTCACCACGCATACGCAGTTGATTCTCTACAAGCTCCCTGATGTCATTCAGTTTTTCCCTGATCCTTTTGGTTTGCGCCTTTTCATAATTATCTATGATATAGGTGACCGTAGCGGCGCCAATAAATACCAGTGTACCTATTACTATCAGGACAATCGTTAGCTGTATCCTGCTGTTAAAGCTCAGACGCAGTCTGAAACCCGCTCTGAAAAAGCGAATGGAGACATCAAGCAGTATATAAAGAAATGTAAAGAATGCGAAGAGGTAGGAAAATAGCGTAACCCAGACCCATATGCCCTGTTTGGGCGTACTGATAATAATAAGGTTGCGTTCATAGCGATAAAACAGGTGCAGGTGATCATCAAAAGAAACAAAGCGCATTCCATCCAGGTTGCGCATATGCTGCAAATAAGGGCCTTCCGTTAAATAATAATTATAATTCCCTGACTGGTTTACCAGCTTTCCCTGCTGGTATTTGGCGTAAGCATAATTACTGAGGTCGCGCGAATTCCCGACTTTATCATTGAGCAGCAGTTCGGGCAAACCGTTTTCCTCCAGTGATGAACGTGCGATGAGTTCAACGACCAGGGTACCCAGGGGATTATCCAAACTACCGGGACGCAGGAGGCCGGTATATTCCGCACGGCCATTCTCACCCCGGAAATAATTAAAACTGCTGCCGGGAACAGGCTTGCCTTCTTTTTCATTTCTTGCCCGGATGATATCCAGGTTCCAGGAAGGGTCGCCAGACCTGTTGATGGGCAAATCATTTGCACTGAAATATTTAAACTTCACTTCATACCGGCCAAGATAACCAGTGAAATACTGCCGGGACAGTTGCCTGCCCAGGTCATCGATCACATCCGGCGAATTGATCAGTATTTGCGGTGACATGGAAAAAAGTCGAATCAGGGTTTTGTCATTGCGTAAACGTGATTCGGTATTTTGCAGCAGGAACTCGGCAATAATATCCTGTTCATTCTCCAGTTGCGCCGCCAGCAATTGCCTTTTTTGCTGTTCGCGGATTTCATTGAAGGAATAAATAATCTGCGAAGCGTACAATGAAAACACCAGTATAACCAGAGCGGTTCTTGAAAGCGAATATAACTGAAGGTCGGCGCGCCGGATATACCCGATAAAAAGTATGAGGATATTCGCCATTAAGAACGCGCTTACTCCATAATCCGAAAACAGATCATGATTCCGGAATATCAGTAGTGTGACAAGGAATAATCCCTGAGACAGCAGAAACAGGATGGCGACATGAGAAAATTTCAGTTTTGTTTTCCTGATAAACTGCACGCCGCCATCACACAGCAGGTAAAAAGTACCCAACAGCATCCCGATCACGAGCATGCCTATGGCGGTATATACACTCAATTGAAAAATATTACGAATGTCAAATGAAATCCGGGAGTTAATAATCAACCCGCTCAGCAGATAATTAATCAATGATGAAAAAATAAAAGTGCTGTAAAACACCAGAAGAATCAACACCCTGCTCTTCATCCCCTCCCTGAACCTGTTACCCTGCAACAGCCAGGTATAGGTGAAAATAATCAACAGAAATGCTACTGCCACTGTAATCAACAAATCGCCGAGTGAATTGAGCATAAATCCACTGGCATAATAGGTGCTGTTGAAGAGATCGCTCTCATACAAAGCCTTCGGCCAGTAAAAACTGGCCATGAGAAAGCGGATGATGAGGATACTAACCAGGAGGATAATACCCCATACAGATCTTTTGCGTGCGAAGCGCCTCAACGCATCAAATGACAGTAGCAGGATAAAAAACAATGCAATCCCATATAAATTCGAAATTAAACGGGGGCACTGGTTCAGATGATCTTCATTGTCAAAATTCAGGCGGAATAACTCTTTTCCTTTTTCATTTTTAATGGCATACCCTCTCGCGTTGCCCGCTGTTTCGAGCAGGGTGTTATACGGCAAGCCCAGTTCTTTGATGAACCGGTTTTGCAGGTATTTGTTCTGCAATATATACTGGTGCTGTATGAGCAAGAGCCCTGTAAGGATCCTGTGACCCCTTGCATATGATTGCAGGTAATACCATCCGTTACCAATCAGATGAATCCTTCCGGTTTCCAGTCTGCTAATCGCCGCCGGATCAGGGAACACCCGGTTGTCAGTCCAATATTTAAGTACGTCGTTTTCAAAAACAAAGAAAAAGGAGTATTCAGGGATCTCCATATCCTGCACCTTCATTGAAAAGGATCTTTCATTAAAACGAATGCCTTCTAACTCAGGGAGCAGCAAAGTAAGCCTGTCATCCAGGTCACGGATCAGTTTGTTGAGTACGATTTCGGCATTTGCTGCCGGCTTTTCCTGTGCAACTACTTTACGTTCCTGCCAAAACTGCAAGGCCATTCCTGTGACCAGGAAACCAACAGCAAGCGAAATAAATATAAGCAGCCGGCGTTTATAAGACATTGCAACGAAAGTAACTCTCATGGAGCTGATTCTTTCACCCTCCACTTGAATTTATCAACGAAACAGTGTTTGTGCTGGTATATTCGACAGGATATTTTACCTTTGTTACATCATGAAAGCAATTATCAACGGAAAGACTGCATGGAACATAGAAAACAAAGGACCTCAACTCCTCATTAACGGCGAGCCCCAGGACTTTGACCTCCAGCATTTGCATGCCGGTTCTTATCACCTCATTATGGATGGTACTTCCTATGCTTTGGAAGTCCTGCATACAGATACGGCCAACAAGGAATTCCTGATCTCTGTAAACGGATGTAAAGTACAGGTGAACCTGAAAACCCGGTTTGATGAATTGCTGAAAGAACTGGGAATGGATGTTTCTTCCTCCAGCCGGGCAGGGGATCTTAAAGCGCCTATGCCCGGACTGGTAGTAAACATTCCCGTAGAAGAGGGCCAGGTAATTCACAAGGGCGACACGCTACTGGTACTGGAAGCCATGAAGATGGAAAACTCCCTGAAAGCATTGGCAGATGCAACCGTGAAAAAAATTGCCGTGAAAAAAGGGCAGGCCGTGGAAAAGAATGAAGTACTTATTTTCCTGACATAATTCATCCTCCTGCCTGGTGGCCTGTCTGAAATTCATTTCCTGACACCCTGTGGTGGCGATCGTACGGCGCAGCGTATGCCCTGTAAACCGCAACATCCTCCATTCCACTGTCCTTACTTACTATATATAATCCTCACATCAATATGGAAAACAATTTCAACCGAAGGGATTTCATTAAAATCAGCGCGGCCGCCGCGGTGGGTACTATCGCTATGCAAACCGGCCTGATGGCTCATCCGCATGGCGACCCAAACTTTTCATTGCCCATGATTCCCTATGATTACAAGGCGCTCGAACCACACATCGACGCGTTAACGATGGAAATCCATCATTCAAAGCATCATAAAGCATATGTTGACAACCTGAACAAACTTTGTGGCGACCTGCATATTCATGAAGCGTCCATTGATAAAATCATCAAAAATATTTCCAGGTTCCCTGCCGGGGTACGCAACAACGGAGGAGGTCACTGGAATCATTCGTTTTTCTGGACAATTATGAAGCCTAACGGCGGTGGACAACCTACAGGAAGAATTGCGGAAGCCATCAACGCTTCCTTTGGAAATTTTGATACCTTCAGGAATCTGTTCAATGAAGCCGCAAAAAGCCGCTTTGGTTCCGGGTGGGCATGGCTGGTAAAAAGCGATGATGGAAAACTTGCCATTGGCTCCACAGCGAATCAGGATAACCCCCTGATGGATTTGTCTGAATTCAAAGGTACACCCCTGCTCGGTATTGATGTGTGGGAACATGCCTATTATCTGAAGTATCAGAATAAGAGAGCGGATTATATCAATGCCTGGTGGAATGTAGTGAACTGGGATGTGGTGGCAGGACGCCTGGGCTGAGTACCCTGTTGCACCCGCTTTTACAGCAACATTCCGGTAAAAACTGTATTTCTTATCTTCGAAAAAAATTAAACTATGCGCGTTCGTACCTTCCTGATCTCCCTATCCGTCATCGCCGCACTTTTTCTGCTCAAGATAATTTTTATCCCCTCTAAAAAAAATATTCCGGGCGGTCAGGCAGGTAAGGGTGCAGTGGTGAGCGTAGATGCAAGGATCATTCGTCCGGTGGCTTTCACGGAAGAACTGCAATGTACCGGCACCCTGCTCCCCAACGAAGAAGTTACGCTGAAGGCGGAGACATCTGGGCGGATCACCTTTATTCATATCAACGAAGGGGCTCCGGTACAGAAGGGCGAACTCCTGGTAAAGATCAATGACAGCGAATTGCAGGCGCAAGCGGCGAAGGTGAAGCTGCAACTGCGGCTCGCCGGACAGCGCCTGGAGCGCAACCGTAAGCTGCTTGCCATGGAAGGTATCAGCAAGGAAGAGTTCGATGTACTGCAAACAGAAACTGAAACACTGAAGGCGGAACTCGATGTTTTGCTTGCACAAATAGAAAAAACCGAAATCCGTGCACCTTTCTCTGGCATCCTTGGTCTTAGGCAGGTCAGCACCGGCGCACTGGTGAGCAGCCAGCAGATGATTACCACCCTGCAGCAAACGGAACCCCTCAAAGTGGAATTCACTATTCCTTCCGGTTATCTGGGGCGTATTCATAAGGGTGATACCTTAACCTATACCACGGGAACCAACGGTATAACCTATAACGGCCGGGTATATGCCATCGACCCTGTGGCTGATGCCGGTACACGCAGCGTGCGTGTGCGCGCCTACAGTCAGCCGGTGAGTGGCAGTGTTATGCCGGGCGCCTTTGCCAGGGTAAGTGTGCGGATGAACACCAGTCAGGCGCTGCTCGTTCCCACGCAGGCAGTTGTACCTGTATTAAAAGGTAAGCAGCTCTTTGTGGTGCATGGGGGCAAAGCCGATACCGTAAGTATCACTACCGGTGTCCGCAGCGACTCCGCCATTCAGGTAATCAGTGGCCTTACCTCGGGGGATACCGTTATCACTACCGGCTTGCTGCAGTTGCGGCCGGGTAATGACATTCATCTAAAATCTGTACAATAACCAGCACATCCGTAAAATCCGTTTTGCAGTTATCCTTCCCTCGCGAATAACATGAACCTCCCCTCCCTCAGCATCAACCGCCCGGTACTGGCCATCGTCATGTCGCTGCTGATTGTACTTTTCGGAGCCATAGGCTTTAATTTTCTTGGTGTCAGGGAATACCCTTCCATTGATCCGCCCATCATCACGGTACGTACCGGATATGCAGGCGCCAATGCCGATGTGGTGGAGTCGCAGATTACCGAGCCGCTGGAAAAAGCCATCAACGGCATTGCAGGTATCCGCTCTATCTCCTCTTCGAGTAACCTGGGCAACAGCGTTATCACCGTTGAATTTGACCTGGACATGGAGCTGGAAGCGGCCGCCAACGATGTACGTGATAAAGTTTCGCAAGCGGTACGAAATCTTCCCCAGGACATTGACGCATTGCCCACCGTTACCAAGAGCGACGCGAATTCGGATGCCATACTATCCCTTACTGTTCAGAGCGATACACGTAATGTGCTTGAGCTGAGCGACTATGCCGAGAATGTCATCGGCGAACGCCTGCAAACCATTCCCGGTGTCAGCAACATACAGATATGGGGACAGAAGCGCTATGCCATGCGCCTGTGGCTGGACCCGGCTAAACTCACGGCTTACCGGCTAACGTCACTGGATATACGCCAGGCGCTGGAGCGGGAAAATGCCGACATCCCGGGAGGGAAGATAGCAGGCAACACCAGTGAACTCACCGTGAAGACCAATGGCAGGCTGAGCAGCGAAGAGGAGTTTAACCAGCTTATGATCAAATCGGAGGGCGACCGTATCATCCGGTTGAGTGATGTGGGCTATGCTGCGCTGGGCCCCGAAAATGAAGAAACCATACTCAAGAACAACGGTATTCCCATGGTGGCCTGCGCCATTGTTCCCCAGCCCGGTGCCAATTATATTGATATTGCCGATGAATTTTACAGGAGACTGGAGCAGATCAGGAAGGACATCCCGGGCGACCTTAAACTGGGCATCGCCATGGACAATACCCGCTTTGTACGCAATTCGGTAAAAGAAGTAGAAGAGACCCTGCTGATCGCCATCCTGCTGGTGGTGCTGATCATCTATCTCTTTTTCCGCGACTGGCTCATCGCCTTCCGTCCGCTCATCGACATACCCGTTGCGCTCATCGGCGCCTTTTTCGTGATGTACCTGATGGGCTTCTCCATCAACGTGCTCACCCTGCTTGCCATTGTACTTGCTACCGGCCTGGTGGTGGATGACGGCATCGTAGTAACGGAAAATATATACAGGAAAGTCGAAAAGGGTATGGGTCCGGTAGAAGCCGCACACAAAGGATCTTCAGAAATTTTCTTTGTCGTTATTTCTACCTCCATTACCCTCGCTGCGGTATTTGTCCCGGTGATCTTTATGGAAGGCTTTGTGGGCAGGCTCTTCCGTGAGTTTGGCATTGTCCTGTCTTCCGCCGTACTGATCAGCGCCTTCGTAAGTCTCTCCCTGACACCCATGCTGAACGCACGACTGATCCGTAAGAATAAAGGGCACAGCCGCTTCTACGAAATCACGGAGCCTTTTTTCCGGCGGCTCGATGACAGTTACCGCCACTCGCTGCAGGGATTCATGAAAAAGCGCAGGGCGGCATGGCTGATCCTCGGCCTCGTGAGCGGCATGGTTTTCTTTTTCGGGAGTATGCTGCAGAGCGAACTGGCACCATTGGAAGACCGCAGCTGGTTCCGCCTGCTGGTCTCCGCACCGGAAGGTGCCTCCTTCGAATATACCGACCGGTTTATGAACAGTGTCTCCGACATGGTGATGGACTCAGTGCCGGAAAAACGGATATGCCTTACCGTTACCGCCCCGGGATTTGCCGGCTCCGGCGCCGTAAACACCGGTTTCGGACGCATTGTGCTGAATGAACCCGGGGATCGTGACAGGACACAGCAGCAGATTGTAGACCAGATCAGCGCGGCGACCCGGCAGATGCCGGAGGCGCGCACCTTCGTTGTGCAGGAACAAACCATCGCCATGGGCGGCGGCCCCCGCGGCAGCCTGCCGGTACAGTTCGTAATTCAAACTTCAGATTTTCAGAAATTGAAAGAGGTGCTGCCCAAGTTCATGAAAGCTGTTAACAGCCACCCGGTATTCCAGGGCAGTGATGTCAACCTGAAATTCAACAAACCGGAACTGCAGGTAAGCATTGACAGGGAAAAAGCCAAAATCATGGGCGTATCGGTGAAGGATGTAGCCCAGACCCTGCAGCTCGCCTTCAGCGGACAGCGCTTCGCCTACTTTCAGAAAGGCGGTAAGCAATACCAGGTCATCGGTCAGTTTGACCGGGAACACCGCGATGAACCAGCGGACCTGCTAATGATCTCTGTTCGCAATCAGCTGGGTGAACCCGTACAACTCGACAACCTGGTGAAGATGGAAGAGCAGAGCAGCCCGCCGCAGCTCTATCACTACAACCGCTTTAAATCCGCTACCGTTTCCGCCGGCCTGGCTCCCGGCAAGGCCATGGGTGACGGCGTAGACGCCATGCAGGAAATCGCCACGTCCCTGCTGGATGACAGTTTCAGCACTGCACTCACCGGACCCAGCCGCGACTATGCCGAAAGTTCTTCCAACGCGCTGTATGCTTTCCTGCTCGCACTGGTAATTATATATCTCATCCTCGCCGCACAGTTCGAAAGTTTCATTGATCCCTTTATCATCATGCTCACGGTACCGCTCGCACTGGGTGGCGCCGTATTCTCACTCTGGTATTTTAACCAGACCATAAACATCTTCAGTCAGATCGGGATCATCATGCTGATAGGCTTGGTTACCAAAAACGGCATTATAATAGTGGAATTTGCCAATCAGCTGCGACAAAGCGGAAAAAATAAAATGGACGCCATCATTGAAGCCAGCGCCCTGCGCCTGCGTCCCATCCTCATGACAAGCCTTGCCACCATGCTGGGAGCACTGCCGATCGCGCTGGCACTGGGCGCCGGAGCACAAAGCAGGATTCCGATGGGAGTGGTAATCATAGGCGGACTCCTTTTCGCCCTCGTACTTACCTTATATGTCATCCCGGCGATCTACAGTTACCTGAGCAGAAGAAAGGACAATACCATCGCAAAGGAGGCCACAAATGGATAAACTGATGTTGCGGTTCAAGCTCCGGAAGCGCATGGTGCTGCTCCTGATTTTCCTTCCGTGTACAACCCTTTACGCGCAGGAAAATTTGTCACTGAAAGATGCCATCAGCATTGCACTGGAAAAAAATTACGACGTGCAACAGGCCCGACTGCAGTCGGAGCAGGCACTGAACAATGCCACCGCCGGTGAGGCGGGCATGCTGCCATCCCTGACCCTCGATGGGGCCTATTCCAGAACTGAACTCAGCCTGAACCAGGAACTGGCGGATGGCCGTGTGATAGAACGTGACGGGGCTGCCTCCACGTTATACTCCGGCGCTGCCACGCTCAACTGGACGCTCTTTGACGGCCTCACCATGTTTGCGAAAAAAAGCCGCCTTGGCAGCCTCGCGGAAGAATCAAGATTAGCGCTTGGCCTTCAGATGGAGGCTACCGTACAACAGGTCATCGGTGCCTACTTCGCGGTGCGTGTAGTGCAGGAACAACTGAATGCCCTGCAGGAATTGTTAAAAGTTGACAGCATCCGCATACAGCTGGCACAGGCACGACTGGAGGCAGGCAATGGCGCCAAACCGGCCTTGTTGCAGGCTAAGCTGGAACAACATCAACACCTCAGTCAGCAAATGGCATTGCTATCCGACATGGCCGGGCAAAAAGAAAACCTGAATGTCCTCCTGGGCAGGGATCCGGCCCTTGACTTTACAACTACGGACAGCATTATGATTATGCCCGTGAAAGCGGAGGAGAGCACCCGTGGTTCCGACCTGATGCTACGGCTGGCCGGACAGCAGCAGCAAAGCGCCTTTCAGTTGCTGAAAGAATACCGTGGCGCACGATGGCCCAGCCTTCAACTGTTCGCCAATTACAACAGCAGTAATGCCGAAAATGAAGCGGGCTTTATACTTAAGAACAGTAATTTTGGCCCTGGCGCCGGTCTCCGGCTGCAGTGGAACCTGTTCAATGGTTTTCGCGCATCCCGTATGATACAAAATGCCGGGATCGGTGTACAATTGGCTGAGAGCAGGCAGGCGCAGGCACTGCAATCCCGTGTGCAGGCCGAAAGAAAACTGACCCGTGAATTCAACGACCGCATGGCGATGGTTGCCCTGGAAGAACAAAGCCGGTTGCTGGCCGCAGAAAATTTACAGATCGCCGTAGAACGCCTGCGCAGTGGCCTGGCCACCTCCCTCGAAATACAGGAAGCACAGCGGGCATACAACGAAGTAATTGCCAGACTTTTTACTGCGAAATACAATGCTAAAGTCAGCGAAACAGCTATTCTCCGTTTACGGGGTGAACTGCTGAAATAACGCTTACCCTGCTACGAAAAAAATCCCGGTGCATACGGGAAAAACCTCCTTATTACACCGGGACTATCAGTTAACTTTCATACAGCGGCAGTACCGCTATGACCATCAGGGCCTGGGCTCCATCAGCTTGAAAAACTGATCGAGCTGGGGCAGAAAAACAATGCGCGTACGGCGGTTTTTAGAACGGCCTTCCGCGGTAGTATTACTGTCCACCGGAATATACTCGCTGCGACCGGCCGCGATCATACGTGACGGATCAATACCAAAATCCTTTTGCAAAGCACGCACTACGGCTGCGGAACGCATCACGCTGAGGTCCCAGTTGTCGCGAATAGAAGCGGTGGCGATCGGCTTATTATCCGTATGCCCCTCCACCATAAACTGGGATCCGGACTGTTGATTGATGACCTGCGCGACCTTGCCCAACACCTCCCTGGCGCGGGGGGTAATCTGATAACTGCCGCTGCGGAACAGCATCTTATCCGAAATATTGATAAATACCGCACTGCCTTCCACTTTAATATTTACATCTTCATCGTTCACATCTTTCAGTGCACCTTTCAGGTTAAGCACCAGTGCCATATTCAATGAATCTTTACGGGCCATTGCCGACTGAAGGTCTTTGATGAAAGCATCCTTTGACTGAATTGCCTCCAGCGATTTGCGGATACTCTCGGCCTGAGAGGCGCTGACTACCGACATATCGCTGAGTTGCTTCAGCATACTTGTACTGTTTGCCTTCACATTCTCCAATTCCTGCTGCAGTTTTTGAAAATCTTCCACCTGCCTGCTTTTATCAGCTAAACATTTTTGCAGGTTCGACTCAGTGGTGTCGAAGTCCGCCTTTAATTTTGAATACTGCTCCAATTGTGAATTATACTTCTTCCGGCTGACGCAGCCTGAAGTCACCACTATCATCAATAGAAATACTGTAACTACACGTAGCATATTTATTTAGATTTTAAACGAGAGTGCAAAGTTATAACGGATAAAGATTTACTTCCAAAGCACCTGTGATTAAAAGTTAACATTTGCGCTGTTTTCAATAAATTAATGGACAGTAGGTTATACAAAGTATGAACAAACAGGAGTAATGAATACGGTAGCGCAAAATGGCTGTTGAACCTGATCACAGATTTCAAGGAAACATCCCTTACATCCACCGGGTTCAGTAGCGCAATGAGGGTGGAGCAGAAAAAATCGTAATTTTCATTACTTTCAGCACGCCAATCCATGATGACAAACCCTACCCGATCCTCCGCCGCTGCTCTTCCCATTCTTATCTCCGTCTTCTTTTTCTGGGGATTTGTAGCCGCCAGTAATGACATCCTTATTCCTGTATTCAAAGAAAAACTAAACCTGGAACAGTGGCAAAGTCAGATGATTTCATTCGCCTTTTACGTGGCTTATACTGTCGGTTCACTGATTTACTATTTCCTGTCGAAGGCAAGCGGAGGCGATATCCTGAACCGCATGGGTTATAAAAACGGCATCGCACTGGGTTTAATTATTTCCGCATTGGGCACTTTACTGTTTTTCCCTGCTGCCGACTCTTCTTCCTTTCCGTTAATGATTACCGGACTTTTCATTGTAGGACTTGGATTTTCCCTGCAGCAAACCGCCGCCAATCCTCTTGCCATTACCATTGGAGACCCAAAGAAGGGAGCCCAACGTTTAAGCCTTGCCGGGGGCATCAACAACATCGGTACAACCATAGGGCCTATCATCGTGAGCTATGCCATTTTCGGTTCACTGAATGCCGGTGAAAAACTGGAGTCGCTCTCCGCTGTAAAAACACCTTACCTCATGCTGGGACTGGCTTTTATTATTGTAGCGTTGATCTTCCGTTTTTCATCGCTTCCCAATCAAATACAGCATGAAGATACAGTACCCGTAAAAGAAGAATCCACACCAGCGGGAAAATCCTCGGCACTTTCATTCCCGCAACTGTGGATGGGAATGATCGCCATCTTCCTTTATGTAGGTGTTGAAGTTTCAACAGCCTCCAACCTCCCCGAGTTTATGCGGATACACCTTCAAACACCCACACATGAAATCGCACCCTACGTGTCGTTGTTTTGGGCGAGCCTCATGATTGGCCGCTGGACGGGCGCTGTCGGAGCCTTCGATCTCAAAAAAAGCACGCGCACCTTTCTTAATTTTATACTTCCCTACGCCGCCTTTGGCGTATTCCTCTTTGCCAACCGAATGGCGAACAATGACCTGACGCCCTTTTATGTGTATGCCTTTGTCATTCTGATTATCATTATTGCCGATCTGCTGAGTAAAGGAAATCCTGCAAGGCAGCTCATCATATTTTCACTGTGTGGTATCACAGCATTGCTCATTGGCATGTTCAGCGACGGACTCACCAGCGTATATGCATTCATCAGTGTGGGTCTCTTTTGTTCTACGCTCTGGCCCTGTATTTTCACCCTTGCCATTGCGGGACTCGGAAAACATACCAACGAAGGCTCAAGTTTTCTGATCATGATGATTATGGGTGGCGGCTTTGTAAGTTTATTGCAGGGATGGCTGGCTTCTGATCAGCTCCTGGGAATACAATGGAGTTACCTGACCGGTGTGCTTTGCTTCACCTATCTTGCCTTCTATGGCTGGAAAGTGAAACAACTCCTTGCCACCCGGGGTATTCATTATGACCAGGCAGGGGCTGCACATTAAAGTATTTGATTGGACTATTGGTTAAGTTATAGCTGTCACGCCAGGAATAAATAAATCGCAATGAATACTCATAAAGTAATTAGCGGTATATCCGTTCTGCCCGCGCTGTTCTTACTTCTCTTCCTCTTTTCCCCTGCGGAAGTGCTTTCAGGTGATGCCAGGGATGTGGTAAAGCTAGTCCCATTACCCAACAGTATCGTATATAAGAAAGGTCATTTCAGGATTTCACCGGAAACGAAACTGGTAGCCGGCAGTTCCGAAACGAAAGAAATAGCGCAAGTACTAAATGAATGGCTGAAAACAAGTACCGGATATGCCTTACCACTTACTGAAACCGCCGGAAGAACAGCCTCCGTTATCGCTATTTCGCTGTTGAAGGAAGATACCACCGAAAAGTACCGGATCTCAGTAAATAAAAACAACATAATGCTGGAAGGAGGAGTGGCCGGGCTGATACGGGGCAGTTCTACGCTGTTGCAGCTACTTTATCATGCCGGTGCCTCTAAAAATAAAATACCATGCCTGATTATCTCCGATCAACCGGAGTTCGCATACAGAGGAGTGCACCTGGATGTATGCAGGCATTTTATGCCAAAGGAGTTTGTTAAAAGGTACATTGATTTAATCGCCCTGCACAAAATGAACACCTTTCACTGGCACCTCACCGATGATCAGGGATGGCGTATTGAAATTAAAAAATATCCCAGGCTCACCGAAACCGGCGCCTGGCGTAAGGGCAGCATGACCGGACCTTACAGAAATCAGGAGTATGACACGCTGCGTCATGGCGGATTTTATACGCAGGATGATATTCGTGAAATAGTAGCCTATGCAGAACAAAGAAAGATTACCGTGATCCCCGAAATCGAAATGCCGGGGCACGCGGTAGCGGCACTGGCCTCCTATCCTGAATATTCCTGTACGGGTCAGGTGAGAGAAGTAGCCAGGGGATGGGGTGTATTTGAAGATGTGTTTTGCGTGAAAGATTCCACTTTCGCTTTTCTGGAGGATATATTAACAGAAGTAATCGCCTTGTTTCCTTCGAAATATATTCATATCGGCGGCGATGAATGCCCTAAAACGCGATGGAAAGTTTGTCCTTCCTGTATCGAAACACGCTATGCCAATAACCTGCGTGATGAACATGAGTTGCAGAGTTATTTCATCCGCAGGAATGAAAAATTTCTGAACGGAAAAGGAAGGAATATCATTGGCTGGGATGAAATTATTGAAGGGGGCCTCGCACCCAACGCCACCGTGATGAGTTGGAGGGGCATTGAAGGGGGGATCCTCGCAGCCCGGTCGGGGCATAAGGCCATCATGACACCGGTTTCACACTGTTACTTTGACCATTACCAGGGAGAAAAAACGAGCGAACCCCTTGCTTTTGGCGGCTATTCTCCCCTTGAAAAAGTATACGCTTACCGGCCGGTACCCGATTCCCTGAACCGTGAAGAAGCCGCGTTTATTACAGGGGCGCAGGCGAACCTGTGGACAGAATACATGTACACTACCGGACAGGTTGAATATATGCTGCTGCCAAGGCTCTGCGCTTTATCAGAAGTGCTCTGGACGGACACTCTGCTGCACGATAAAACATCTTTTTACCAGCGGCTGCTGGGTCATCAGGCGTTTCTGGACAAATTTTCAGTGAATTATTCCACATCATGGATGCGACCTTCCCTGATCCTGAAGGGAGGTGAATCTGTGCCATCACTTGAAGCGCATCTTGTTTCAAAGATTCCACAGGAAATAAAAACCGCCTGGCGTTACAGGGATGAAGCACCGGAATTTAAAAACTATAAAAGCCCCATTAAAATAAAGGAAAGCGGAGAACTCCTGGTCAGGAGCAACAGCAAAGCAAAAATACATGACCAGTCCTTTAGATTTTCCTTTTCCAAATCCACCGGCGCCGGCGTCTCTTTGAAAGTTCCCGGCGATCGAAATTATACCAATCCAGCTATTACCTTGTGCGATGGTATCGCCGGTACTTATCCCTGGACAGGCAGCCAATGGGTAGGATGGATAGGCAAGGACGCCACTGTTGAAATTGACCTGAGAAAAATTCAAAAAATAGACAGCATAGTTGTGATATGCCTGCACGACCCGGTGAGTTGGATCCATGCTCCGCGACAGATAGAACTGGAAACAAAGGATGGATCGGTCCTCTTTGAAACGGTAAGCAGGGAGCAGCCCATCAGCAGGGTGACCGGGTACATCAACCGGGAAATGCAAAAAGTGACCTTGCAGTTACGCAGCATCGGTAAAAACCCGGAAGGCAATGCCGGCGCAGGGGAAGACGGGTGGATGTTTGTATCGGAGATATTTATCTATTAACCTTTGATTATTTAATATTGGTATTTACCAAACCATCCATTGAAGCAGCGCATCCGGATAAAGTAAACTGAACGGTTGCGGATATCAGGCAGGTAGCGGGAATGCTGACAAGACAGTAAGAATGAAAAAAAATACAACAGACAAATTATCAAAAGAAATTACTGGAATAGCTGGCGAATATTTTGTCGCAGGCGAGTTGTCAAGACGTGGTTATATGGCATCTATTACTTTACGGAATAACGACAGCATTGACATTCACGCTTCCAATTTAACAGACAATAAAATATTTGCAATACAAGTTAAAACAAGTCAATATTCGAGACGCAAATGGCCAGTCGGACAAAATGCTGAAAACTTATATTTTGACAATATGTTTTACGTTTTTGTTGCGTTAAAAAAAATAAATGAGCGACCAGAATATTTTATAGTACCAAGTAAAGCCGTTGCTAAACAAGTTAAAGACGGACATAAAAAATGGCTTGAAACACCAGGCAAAAAAGGACAAGCACATAAAGACACACCAATGCGACATTTCATTGACAAAGAAGGTAAATATTTAGAACGTTGGGACCTTCTAAAATAAACCGTGACAAGTGAGATAAAAGCACGATCGCATAACAACAAATAAACGTAAGCGGGCCGAATCGGTCATCGATCGGTGCGGAATAGCGGTCGCTTCGCGAATAAAAATTTATCTTTAAATAACCTTTTGTGGGTATAGACACAGGTGGTGCTTCGAAAGCCACGCCGGAGTATGGTCTGGGAATGGTAGGTGCAAGCGTAAAAGTCAACACAACAACAAACAAACAGAAGAGAAAATATGAAAGGACCAGAATTTTTAAAATACGTTAACCCCGTTTTGACAGCGCTCCAATTGAATGGCGGTGCCGGCGACTCTTCTGACATCATAGAACAGGTTATAGACAAATTAGAAATTACTGAAAATGATTTAGAAGAAACTACTTCCAATGGACAATCTCGAATACGAAACCAAATTCAATGGGCAAGGTTTTATTTATTCAAAGCCGGATTAATTGATAATGCTCAACGTGGCATTTGGCGACTAACAAATGAAGGCCTTGATAGAAAACTTGATGATGAAGGTGTTTATAATCTTTTTAAGTGTGTACAAGACAGCGTAAAGAAAACTCCTAAATCAAAGCCGAAAAAAACTGAGCCTGTCTTTGAGAATATCCCAACTGAGGACCAAGTGCATTCCATTGGTTTAATCAACATCATTCAGAACCTTACTCCAGCCGGTTTTGAAAAACTTTGTAAACGCCTATTGACAGAGATTGGTATCAATGAAATAGTTATTACAGGTGGTTCAGGCGACCAAGGAATAGATGGTAAAGGAATAGTAAAGCTTAATGACGTGGTAAGTTTGAACATCGTTTTTCAATGCAAGCGATACAAGGAAACCGTTTCTCCTCATCACGTGCGTGACTTCCGCGGTGCTATGCAGGGTCGAGGTGAAAAAGGTTTAATAATCACTACAGGACGATTTACTAAAGAAGCAAAAGGCGAGGCTAATCGAGATGGTGTAACCCCAATTGAATTAATAGACGGAGACAGACTAATTGAACTCTTTGAAAAATATAGACTAGGACTTAAACCTGTGACTGTGTATGAAATTGACCAAGACTTTTTCAAAGGATTTAACTAGAAGGCCAGCTAGTAACAGCACATTTGCAAACCGGTATAAACAATGGCCAAAGCTCCTTTTGATATTAAAGAAACCATTAACAGACGGGAAGTACTACTGAAAGGCGGTCCCTGCAAGCTGGATTATTCAACGAAATACATTTAATTTTTAACATTTATTAAATTTTTATTGACTCCATGCAACCCTTTACCGGAATTTTTCATCTATCGGATACACGTTGACCAAATCCAAATCCTATGAAAAAACCATTATTTCTATTTCTCGGGCTTATCCTGAGCCTGCAGGCAACAGCTTCGCATATCTTATGTCAATCCATCACATTACAGTATGCAGGCAGTCCAAACACCTATATCCTTAAAGGATACATGTACCGCGATTGTGCCGGCATCCCCTCCCCAACCAGTTTACAGATTTATTACTCCGACTCGGCGGGTACGGGAAGTACGCTGCTCTGGCATAGCCTCCCAATTGTCAACCAGCAGATCATGCCGGTATTTACCTGTGCTCCGCTAGTGCCCTTTCTTTGCACCAATGGTTTTGGCATTGAAATCACTGAATATGCCGACACCCTTGTTTTGCCATATGCCAGCGCCACCTGGAAATTCTGGACCTCCGAATGCTGCCGAAGCGCGGCGATTACCACTATCAACAACAGTTCAGGGGCATTTTGCGAAGCCACGCTGGACAACCTGAACTATCCTACCAACAGCTTACCCGATTTCAACACACTGAACGTGCCCATCTTCTGCCTGAACCAACCCGCGGTATATCCGAATACGGCGGTGGAGCCCGACGGCGACAGCATTGTATATACCCTGATCCCGGCCCGTGATAATTTACAGACTGGATTATACAGCCCTATTAATATAAGTTATCTGCCTCCCTATTCCCCTACGCAATTCATCGCTTCAAGCGCCCCGATTTTCTTTGATGCAACAACCGGGGTAGCCTCCTTTACTCCTGTTTTGTTACAGCAAGGCGTGCTGGTAGTGCAGGCCTCCGAATACCGGAATGGGGTATTAACAGGCACCACCATGCGTGATATCAATGTGATGATTGTGGATGGCATCAACAACCCGAGCATTGTAACCGGTACCGTGTACGTAGATGCCAATAATAATGGCAGTAAAGATGTGAATGAATATGGTGTGGCAAATGAATTTGTACAATCCAACCCCTTTTATGCTTACAATATTACAGACCCCACTGGTTTATACTCCATGTATATCGGTACAGGCCCCCATACGGTGGACTTAGCCAATATTCCTCCATGGTTCACGGTAAATCCGTCTAATTATACCTTTAACTTCAGTTCAGCCGGAAATATTTCCAATGCCAATGACTTCGCACTGGTTCCGGTGCCGGGTACCACGGAAATGGAAATTACCATGAATGCCGCGCCGGTGCGCCCTACCCTGCGGACCCTGGTAAACCTACATGTAAAAAACAATGGTAGTGACGCGGCCTCCGGTACAGTCACTTTCATCATGCCCGACAGTGTAGCCGTTGATAGTACCTCCATTGCGCCTGCCGGCATCAGCGGCAACACCCTGACATGGACACTTCCGCTTTTATCGCCACTGCAATCGTACGACATCATTGTTTATGTAAAGGCCGACAGCGGTCTCGTCATCGGTGATTCCGTATATTTCCAGACAAGCCTCAGTGTAACACCGGGTACCGATATTAACCTTTCGAATAACAGCGCGGCCGGCTGGTCACGTGTCATCAATTCCTTTGATCCGAACATCAAGTCCGCATTTCCTTCCGGAACCATTCCTCAGACATCTGTGATTGCGGGGGAGCCCATCACCTACCGTATAGATTTTGAAAACACCGGCAGCGCCAACGCCTTAACGGTACGCATTACCGATGTTTTACCGGCTGAACTGATGCTCAGCAGTGTGGAAGTATTGGCAGCCAGCCATAGCTATACCACCAGGATATTCTACCCCCGCGAACTGGAATTTTCCTTCAACAATATCAACCTTACCCCTTCCGGCGTTGACCCCGTAAACAGCAAGGGTTACATTATTCTGCGTGCCACACCGGATCCGGCACTGCCTGTAGGAACGGTTATCACCAATGAAGCGAGGATTTATTTCGACAATAATCTTCCGGTGCTGACTCCGCCCGCGGAAGTGATAATCGGCAACTCCGTTACCGGCATTGCTGATATTCCGGGAGCAGCAACGCCCATGCTTACTATCCGTCCGAATCCCGCAAAAGACAGGGTTGAGATCAGTTTACCCGGTAAAATTTCCGGTACCTGTGAAGTTTCTCTCTATACGTTGCAAGGCCAAATGGTAATGAAAGAAACGGCGAAGGTAAACGGACAGGGAACGCTGATTACAGATGTAAGCGGTCTTGCCCCCGGAGTTTATACCCTACTTGTAACGCAGGAAAAAAATAGCTGGAGCGGACGCCTGCTTCATTAATGCGCTTTTCATTTGGTTAGATTACAGGTTCATCCCGTCCCGATTTCCCAGGGGCGGGATTCCTGTTTTATAAATGGGCAGGGACAAGAAAAGGGATTCGGGCTGATTTTACACATGTTTATTACTATAATGAATATTGCCGCAAGATTCATGTCAAGGGCGTTTCACGTTCCACGGTTGCAATTTCACCATGCCGGTTTAACCCCGGGTTACAAGGGATGATAGCATTTAATGCAACGGCAGAACCTGTCACCTTAATCGCAGGAGTAAATACACACGCATCACATGCATACACGCATGTTCTATGTACACCAAAAGGAATTGAAGACAGGTACAGGATATACTTCCCGCAAGGCAAAAAGGAGGGGTCAGTTCTTTTTAACCAGTCTTACCACGAGTGTTTTTTCCTTGCTGTCGGTAAGCCGCAACAGGTATACACCGCTGAACTGAACATCGGGATTCAAAGTAAAGGACTGTCTTCCCTGCGAAACAGATTGCAGGGTTTCCCACATCTTCTTTCCATCATTGGTATAGAGTTCCGCCTTCAGCATGGAATTCTCCGGGAACTGCATCAGGAGGCTGATTTCCTCTTTAAATGGGTTAGGGCCCACCTGCAGCAGTGTCATTTCGTCCGGCGCGTTGGTATAGTTAAAGGATCTGGTGGCAAAGGTTTCACTTTTGCCGTCATAATCTACCTGGGTGAGGCGGTAATAGCTTGTTCCGGGAAATGGCGCATCATCGCTGAAGTTATAACGGTGAGGGACAGAGGTAGTTCCTGAACCATGGATGCGTCCCATTTCTTCAAATGTCAATCCATCCCAGCTGCGTTCCAGTATAAAATAATCATTATTAATTTCGGAAGATGTTTCCCATTCGGCAAACGCACCGGTTCCCCGTGGCGTCACTGTAAAGGAAGTAAGCACGACAGGTAAGGGACTGCTGCCGGCGCTGTACGGGTTAAATGTAGAGGTCAGGCTGGCAGTTTCTCCGGGTCCGCCGCTGGTGGCTCCATTCGGAGTAAAATTCGAAACCGAATACGAGTTGGATGTTCCATAAAGACCTCCCGCTACGCTGATGCTGATAGCAGGAAGATTGGTAATAGCCACATAACCGCCGCCGCCGCCGCCGCCGGCTCCTTCCGCTTCCGGGGAAGTGGTCAGATCCTGGTTGCCTCCATTTCCACCTTTCGCTTCTATGCTAATGCCGCTGGTAGCGCCCGTGTGGTGATAAATGACTACGGCTCCGCCGCCGCCGCCACCGCCCGAGCCATCACGTCCGGTCGGACCGGTGGTTGTAGGGGGTGTATTTCCGTTAGCGATGATAGAACCGGTACCGCTCAGGTTATTCTTCACCAGAATAAAGACAATACCACCACCGTCACCGCCGGGCATTCCTGTATCATTATTAGAATCGCCGGCACCGCCGCCACCGCCCATAAATACGCGGCCGGTACTGTAACTCAAGGGACGGCCACCATAGCCACCACCATTGGTACGGTTATCTCCGCCCCAGTCACTATGGCCGGGGCCGCGCGTAAGTTCGTTGGCGTCATTGGCGCTATAAGAATATCCGCCTCTTCCGCCGCCCGAAGAGGTGGTAGTAGCGAATCCTGCTGACTCCAGGTTCCAGGCGGTTGTCCAGTTGGAATAGGAATTATCAGGGTTACCGTTACCGGTCCAGGCTGCGGTATTTCCCGCATTGGCACCACCGCCGCCGGCGCAGTTGTGCGCATTCCCACCTCCACCGCCGTTAGCAGGGGCATTCCGGCAGTACGCACCATTGCTGAGTGAAGATGCAGGTCCTGCGATGCTTTCTCCTTTTTCGGCCCCTTCATTCGAGTCGGATGAACGGCGTTTAGAAGCATTCCCCGGCAGGTTGGAGTTCTGTTCCACGGCGCCGCCACGGAAACCTTTACCGGAAACATTGATAGTTCCATTCAATACAACACTCTCACTGGCCTCCACCGCAACAATGCCACCGGTGGTACCATCCCAGTCGGGAGTAGTGATGCCGGCACCTGTATTTACAGTCAAAGTTGTATAACGCGGCACCCGGATTACCTGAACTTTACCTGAACTCGTATAACTGTTTTTTAAACCGTTGGAGAGTGATATGGTGGTGCTGTTGGGCACCGATGACACCTTTGCGAATTCATATTTACCGCAATTGTTATAATTGCTGATGCTTCCATATGAACTTGCATCGGATGTACTGATGCTGGCTCCCTGCATCTGAATGATCAGCACGAGGTCGCCGGCACTCAGGTTGGAAGAGAAACGGCTGTTGGCATTGAGAGAGCTGGAAGCAACGGTGAGGCTGGTAGCTCCTGCAGAGGCATTGGATGTTAAACGCGTATATTCGTTAACGATAGTATTGGCCGCAGTGATGGTGCGGGCGCCGTTTTTACCGGGGTTCGCGCTGGCATCTTCCGGTGTACCCAGGTTATTCATCATAAATACGGCAACGCCCATGACGGCAGCGATACTAAAAGCGACAGTGACCCTTCTTAATTTAGCACTTTGCTTCTGAACTACTCTTTGGCGGTAAAGGTTTTTCTTCACGGAAAACAGGTTTATAATTAACGATCTTTCTACGCCCGGATTCCATAAAAGGTTTAAATTGTCATAATATTTACACCATTGATTTGCAAACCTTTGAAATTCACTTCAACCGGAATTATTATCCTGTATCTGAAACTTAATTTGCTTAGGGCAGTATAAACACGTACCTTTGCATTCTCGAAGCGTGGTTTCTATCGTTGATCTGAGATATTTCCGGATCACACGCAAGCCAATACCCCGGTTTTAATAGAAATTACTTCAACGGGTTCACCGTAACGCAAATTGACATGTTGTCAATGGTTAACAACGTATACGGCATTATAAAAAATGACATTTAAAGATTTACAATTGCTGCCACAACTGCTGGAAGCATTGCATGAAAAAGGCTACCGGGAACCCACACCCGTTCAGCAACAGACAATCCCCGCTGTATTGCAGGGGCGTGATGTTTTATCCCTCGCGCAAACGGGCACCGGAAAAACCGCTGCCTTCGCGCTCCCCGTATTGCAACGACTGGCAGGTGCCGGACCGGTAAAAGGCATCAGTGTATTAATTCTGGCGCCTACCAGGGAGCTGGCCATCCAGATACATGACAACTTCAGCGCCTATGGTAAAACACTGCCTTTTAAAATGGCATTGTTATACGGTGGTGTAGGCCAGCAACCGCAGGAACAGGCTTTAAAAAAACATCCTGCCATCGTTATTGCCACTCCCGGCCGCTTGCTGGATCTGTACAGCCAGGGTCATATCCGGCTGAACATGGTAAACACACTCGTTCTGGATGAATGTGACCGGATGCTTGATATGGGATTTGCCCGCGATCTTAACAAAATTCTGGGACTCATCCCCCGTGAAAGGCAAACCCTGCTATTCAGCGCCACCATGCCCGATGACATCAGGGTAATGGCTGAAAAACACATGTCCGATCCCGTTAGAATTCAGGTAGCCGCTGATGTAAATAACCTGCCTAAAATACGTCAGCGTATGTATTACGTCAACCGTGACAAAAAACAATCCCTGCTCATGGATGTCATTGAAAAGGAACCCGCGGAGCAGGCCTTGATTTTCACCCGTACCAAAAGGGGTGCCGACAGGCTGGCCAGGGTGTTATCCAGAGAAGGTCACCCGGCATCGGCCATTCATGGCGACAAATCCCAAAGTCAGCGGGAAAAGGCATTACAGGCCTTCAAAGCCGGTAAAATGAAAGTGCTGGTTGCTACCGATCTGGCATCCCGCGGCATTGATGTAAAGGAACTTGACCTCGTTATTAACTATGACATGCCGGCAGATGGAGAAACTTATGTACACCGTATCGGTCGTACAGGTCGCGCGGGCAGGGAAGGTGTTTCTGTTAGTTTCCGCGGCTTTGATGATGGCGAAGTAGAAAAAGAACTGATCCGTAAGTACGGACCCGAACTCGAGATTATACGCACACATGCCCTGCTTCCCGACGGCGTGTTAATTGCGCCCGACCCGGCACTCATTCCTAAACGCGGGCAGGGCATAAAAAGGAATGCACCTGCTGCTCAGGCTCCCAGATCCCACAAAACGGCAAGTGCTGCTAATAAAAGCAGCCGTACCCGCTGGTAATCTCCCGGAAATGAACCAACGAAAGACGGTGTGTTTTTCCCGGTTTTTACCGGATAGCGCAGGTATTTGAATAAATTAATTATTTTTCATGTGTCAAATTCATTCACATGAAAACATTCAAAAACATTGTAAAAAAGACAGGATTGGCGGTTATGCTGATCCTGCTTTTAATCGCGGCTGTTGTCTTTGTAAGAAAGGACCGCACCTTCGACGCTCCTTATCCCGACATTCACGCGGTGAAGGATTCAGCCGTAATCAACAGGGGAAAAGAGTTGGTATATGGCGCGGCTCATTGCGCGCATTGCCATGCGCCTGTCGAGCAACTTCCATCTATTGAACGCGGAGAGATCGTTCCGCTGTCCGGCGGACACCTGTTTGACATACCACCCGGAAAGCTGTATACCCATAATATTACTTCTGACAGGGAAACCGGTATCGGCGCCTGGCCGGATTCCGTGCTCGCTCGTTCTTTACGGTATGGCGTAGGACATGACGGCCGTGCTCTCCCCGATTTTATGCCATTTCAGCACCTGAGTGACGGTGACTTAACCGCCATCATCAGTTATCTCCGTACGGTAGCGCCTGTACGGAATTCTGTCCCAAAATCAGAATGGAACCTGCTGGGAAAAATTCTGAAAGCGCTGGTCATTGTTCCTGTTGGCCCTTCTCTTGAAATTCCAAAAAGCGTCACCCCCGGTCCAACAGTTGAATATGGTAAATACCTTGCTGAATCGGTGGCAAACTGCAGAGGGTGCCATACCGAACGCGATTTGAAAACAGGCAAGTATACCGGTATTCCCTATGCCGGCGGCTTCCATATTCCTTGTGAGGTAAACCCGGCCATGGAACTTGTAACCCCTAATATCACTTCTGATCCTGCTACCGGAAAACTCGCGAACTGGACAGAAGAAGATTTTCTTCAGCGATTCAGGAAAGGAAAAGTAATTCATGAAAGCATGATGCCCTGGGGACCTTTCAGCCGGCTTGCAGATGACGACCTGAAGGCAATTTATCGCTTTCTGAAAACAGTGCCACCGGTAAAAAATAATCCGGGTCCGGTACTCATAAGCATCCAATAAAATTCAGTGAAGACCAATGATCTCCGTTCAGGTAATCCGAAAACTGGCCTTATCATTTGCCGAAACCAAAGAAGAACCACATTTCGACAAAGTAGCATTTAAAGTAAAAGGGAAGATATTCGCTACCGTGAATCTACAGCACCACCGGGCCTGTGTCCGCTTATCGGCTGTTGACCAGGATGTATTTTGCTCCTTTGACAAAGAGATAATTTACCCGGTACCCAATGCCTGGGGCAAATACGGTTGGACGCTGATCAATACCCGGAAGGTAAGGAAAGACCTGTTTAAAGACGCCATCACCAGTGCTTACTGCTTCGTTGCCCCGAAGAAACTGGCTGAAGGTTATATACAGGAAGAATAATACATTCATATCTCCCGCGGAAAAGGCACCGGTCAGCGACGGGGTTTCAAGGATCCCTGATTATGGTATATTTGTCCTCTCAATTATTCACATCCATGAAAAAACTTATGTTGACCCTGCTCATATCCCTGGTATGTGCGGGTTCATTTGCACAAACGAAGAAAACGGTTCCTGCCAAACCGGCAGCAACAAAACAGGTAGCCGAACCTAAAAAATTAACTGAGCCTAAAAAAGAAGTGACTCCGGTGATGGACCAGGCAGAAATTGATAAAAAATGGGCGGAATTCGCCACGCCCGGCGAAGAGCATGCAAAGCTTGCAAGCTATGAAGGAGAATGGAAATCTGAAATTAAAATGTGGATGCAGCCGGATGCCGGCCCCAGCGTAAATATGGCTTCCTGTGCCATCCGTATGATTTTAGACGGCCGTTACCAGGAAGCGGTTACGCAGGGAGACTTCAATGGAATGCCCTTTCAGGGGATCAGCATTACCGGATATGACAACACATTAAAAAAATATGTATCTACGTGGATTGATAATATGGGTACAGGGATTATCATGAGTACGGGTACTTATAATCCAAAACTGGGTGCGATTGAATTTATTGGTGAACAAACCGACCCTGTAAGCGGAAAAATGATGAAAGTGCGTGAGCTGTATTTTGTAAAAGATGTAAACGAGCATTATATAGAAATGTACAATACCCCTCACGGTGGTAAAGAATATAAATCCATGGAGATACGTATGTCACGGTGAGGTAAATGAAATGCTCAGAAACAAAAAAGGCAACCCGTTAATGGTTGCCTTTTTTTGTTTCAATATGTACGCTTATTCCGATTTAATAATTCTTAGTGTTTTTGATTCCTTTCCGGTACGAACCAGCAGGAAGTAAATTCCATCTGCCTTATCGTTCATGTCCACCGAAAACCGGTGAAGACCTGTTGCCATGTCATTCTGATCGGTAATCACCTGCAACAATTTTCCGGTAGCATCCAGCAGGTCCATCCTGAGCTGGCCTTCTTCCTTTAATTCAGCGATGGCATCAAAGCGATGGCTGAAAGGATTGGGCTGAACACGCACCTGTGTGGAAGCATTACCCTCTTGTTGCTGTACCTTTTCATTTGCCGGTCCGGCAAGGGTCAGCGGTGTACAATTGTCGAACATGGTAATAAACTTCGAGCCGCTCATTGCCCAGAAGCCCGGATTCAGCGTATGACTGGTACCCGCACGCCAAACCACTTCCGAACCGCTCTGCATAACATAGGTGGTTGAATTACTTACACTGGTCAAAGCCAGCACATCACCAAATTCACCATCATTGTGGGTCCATGCTATAAATGATTTATTTGTTTGGGAACTCTCCAGGCCGCTGATGGCCACACGGGAAGCTTCGCTGGCGCTTTCGTTATCTGCCACTCCGGAAGTTCCTGTTGATACTCCATTGTATGTAACAGAGGGATTGGAAAAATAAGCAACCCGTGGGCAGCCGGAAGCCCCACAGGCATCGGAATATGCCATCACCGTACGGTAATTGCCCGTAACCGTTTTTCCATGTCCATAGGCATAGGGAGTATTTGTATTATCCACAAACACATCATGGCGGCATCCATACAAGTGACCATACTCATGGGGAAAAGTAAGATTACCAACGGCGCAGGTACGATCTGTTACACAAAATGCATCGGCATATACGGAAACTGAAACGGCCCATGCTTCGCCGCAACCGTTGGAAAGGCTGTTCACCAGCAAGTGACACAGATCCGCATCATAATAGGTACGCCAGTCAAAAACATCATCCATCACACCGTCGCCATTATTACGAAAATTAGTTTTATCGGTACCTGAATTTCCGCTTTCGGCATAAACCGTTTCGAAAGCACAGGCCAGTTCAACCTGAAAGTTAACATTGCTGTTGGTGAAGGCGGTATTATTGGCGGCAATACACGATTCGGCAAATCCAATGGGATCCGCCAGGGCAGCACCTACATCATCGGTATAGGCCACCAGGCATCTTACTTTACAGTTTCCCGCCTCCGGAGAGCCATCCAGTACTTCCTCCCCGGTTTCAGGATCTATATGACGTCTGTCCTTCACCTTTTGCCCCTCGTTCAACATATGCCGGTATCCTTCATCGGATTCATCTTTAGGGAAGGCATTCACGTTAAGAAGCAAGAGTATATGTACATCACCTGAAAGGGGATACATCATATAGCTGAATTCATTATTCCCGATGCGGGATGTAATCATGCCATTGTGTTCGGTAACGATGAAGTCTCCGCCCGGTTCGAATTTTCCGGAGCCTGAAACCATGGAGGCGAAAGAGTTATTATACACCATTTCACGCACTTCGATGAGGGTATTGTCGGGCAGTCTGAATGACAATTCCCCGGTTTTCCCTTTTATCATCTGCGCGTCAGCTTCCACGTACCAATAAGCGGCGGTTGTTTTATCGTGAATCAGGACCTCTGCGTGATGCCGCTGTTTTTCATTGAGTGGGGGACGGTTCAGGTAACGGATAAATTCCCCTGCGCTGGCACTGAAGCCGGTAAGCAACAGTAATAACAGCAGTGGAAATCCGTTGACAACCAACATCCCCTTTTTTGAATTGTTTTTCATGTGAAAGGAATTTTTTGGTTTAACCGTTTTATTTATTGTTTTCCAGTTTCTCAAGACGTTGCAGCAGTTCCGTGTTAGATTGCTGCAACTTATCATTCTGCTCTTTCAGTTGAATAATATACAGCGTCAACTCTTCCACTTTTTCCACAATCTTAGTCTGCATACTTCCGAGGTCAATTCCTCCCTGTGCTTCCATCACGGCAGCGCTGGGAATGCCGGGCAGGTGTTTATTACTTGCAATTTCCTCTTTCAGTTGATCGATAGGCATCAGACTGTAATTCTCATCAAATACATAATCCGGCCAGGATGCACTCAACTCCACCCTCACTTCTTCGGCGATGGCTTTGCCATTCACCGCCAGCGCATAGCCTGTAGCACCACCGGTGCCACCCACTCTTAATTCAGTGGCATACACTTTCGTCGCGAAATATCCTCCCCAGTTATTTACACTACCACCCGATGCGGAACCATATACGCCGATTCTGGTGCCGGCAGTACCGCTGGCAGAACCATACACTCCATAAGCTGAACCGGTATAAGTGCTTGCTGCAGCAACTCCCCTTACCCCAATATATCCCGCTTCACCATAAACCCCATAGCCATTACCGGGAGTAACATTGGATTTTCCATAAACACCCATACCATCTGAGGTAGCGCCCAGGTACTCACCAAATATGGCCCTTGAACTGGAGGTTGCACTATCCGCATTGGCGTAAATACCGTACAATTTTCTATTGGCAGCGTTGGTGCCATCCACATTCAGCCGGGTATTTGAAGCTGTACTGATTCCGATGCCCACACTTCCATCTCCATTTACCTGAAATCGATTACTCCCCGCTACATCGGCTTCGATAAACTGGAAATCGTTGGGAGAACCTGCAGGTACGGTAATCTGAAGAATATCGTTGGCGGAAGACGGAACTTGTGTACGCTCGAAATTGATAATATGCCCCGATGAGCCGCTTACATTCGACACCACGTTTAATCCCCGTGTTGCGGAGCCTGCCTGTATATCGAGGAAATAAGCGGGAGTGGTAGTACCGATACCCACATAACCCAGGTTGTCTACGGTGATCCTGTCACCACCGTTGTACACTCTCCAGCTGGAACTGGTTTGGTCATAATAAGTCCAGCAGGATCCTATACCGTTTACGGCGTATCCGTAAAATGGCTTAAGAGAAGCACCTGCCTGATTAATATACATCCCGCCATAACCGCTTGCATTAGGACTCTGAACAACCATGTTGGAAGATCCAATCATTGAACTTGTATTAAATCCAAAATTATTTCCTGAGTTAAACAAATTACTGGAGTTTAATGCGGAACCATCCCATTTAGGGACATAATTGGTAAGAATGGTTCCCACCTGTGGATCCTGCTCCGTAAAGGAAGTCAGGTAACCTGCCAGCGCGTGATTGCCCCAACTGTAAGCAGCATTCCAGTTGGTAGAATTTCCACCTGTGGCCGTGATATCTCCGTTAACATGCAGTCGGGACGCAGGAGTTTGCGTACCAATGCCAACAAAACCATTTGATTTAATCAGCATCCTTACCTGGTTATTCGTTTTAATTTTTAGCGGATTATTATCGGAAGTACCAATAAAATCTGTCGCGGAATTGGTACCCGCATTTCCATTCAACAACCAGCTTTGAGCATTCGTTTGAAACGAAAATGTCATCAAACCTCCGGTCAGTAGCGTAAATAGTAGCTTTTTCATGATCAGTGTGTTTTTAAAATGTTATAAAGCGCAAACTAAACATAAAGAATTTTAAAAGCAACAATTTTTTTCAACAATCAGGTGATGATCGCTTTTAACTGATATTTGCAATCACATCAGATGAAAAATAAAAATAAACCCGCATTGGTATTTATCTTTATTACGCTGCTGACCGACATCATCGGTTTAGGAATTATTATCCCGGTTACCCCTGCACTGATCAGGGAATTGACCGGATGCAGCCTCAGCCAGGCCGCCAACTTTGGGGGCTGGCTTATGTTTGCCTATGCCGGCATGCAGTTTTTATTTTCACCGCTTTTAGGAGGATTGAGTGACCGCTACGGGCGCCGTCCCGTATTGTTGTTTTCATTGTTTGGCTTTGGCATCGATTACCTTTTCCTGGCCTTCGCGCCCTCCATTGAATGGTTGTTTATCGGGCGATTGCTATCGGGAGTTACCGGCGCAAGCATCACCACGGCTTCCGCATATATTGCTGATGTTAGTCCTCCGGAGAAAAGGGCACAGCACTTCGGCATCATCGGTATGGCATTCGGCATAGGCTTTATCATTGGTCCGGTACTTGGCGGATTACTGGGTCAATATGGTTCACGCGTTCCGTTTATCTTCTCCGCAGCATTAACTTTACTAAACTGGATATATGGATTCCTGATACTCCCGGAATCGCTGCGAAAAGAAAACCGGCGAAAATTTGAAATCCGGCGTGCGAATCCCTTCGGTTCCCTGGCGCGGCTTAAACGCTATCCTGTCATTATGGGTCTCATTTCTTCTCTTGTACTCATTTACATTGCAGCCCATGCAGTACAAAGCACCTGGACTTATTTTACCATTGAACGTTTTGGCTGGGACGAAAAGATGGTAGGATATTCATTAGGGATGGCGGGCTTATGTGTGGCCATTGTACAAGGGGGCCTGATACGCATCATCACCCCAAAGCTGGGTGCCCACAGGTCGATATATACCGGCTTGTTGCTGTATTCCATCGGCTTGCTGTTGTTCACCTTCAGCACGGAGGGGTGGATGATGTTTGCATTTCTGATTCCCTATTGCCTGGGAGGAATTGCCGGCCCATCGTTACAGGGTATTATCTCCAACCAGGTGCCACCCAATGAGCAGGGAGAGTTACAGGGAGCCCTCACCAGTCTGATCAGTATTACCTCTATTTTTGGTCCACCGTTAATGACTTCACTTTTTTCATTTTTCACAGGAAAAAATGCACCCTTTTACTTTCCGGGAGCTGCCTTCTTCGCAGGGTCAATGCTGATTGCACTCAGCGGTCTTCTCGCGTGGAAAACCCTTTCCGGCAGGCTTAAAAAATAACTTGCTTACGGCTGAAGCAGGATAGCTTTCAACAACTCATCGGAAAATTTAATGTCTAACGCGAAGATGGGCCTTTACCAGTCAGTACCTGCTTGCTGTCCTGAAAAACGGAACTGTGCTATCGCATCAGAAAATGATAAAATTGAAGTAGCTGTTACATCTATTTCATCGGCACGGCCTCTGATTTCAAGGCCGGGTTTTTAATTTATACGGATATTTGCCATCTCCTCCATGATCAGATACGATATGGTCCTCTATACTTCCACTTGCCGGTATATTGCGGCAAGCCTGCTGCTGTTTTTCCTTTGCCATCTACCTCCGGCTCCCCTGATGGCACAATCCGGTTTTAAATTGCCGGCCCTGAGCGGAAAAACGCTGCAATCAAAAACGATAGACAGTACTTACTTTAAAGATAAACTCACACTTATCACGTTCTTCTACATCGGGTGCGCTCCCTGCATGAAAGAAATTCCGGTTTTAAATAAACTGCAGGAACACTTTAAAGACAAGCCCTTTCAGATACTTGCGGTTGCCCCTCATGCTCCCTCGCAACTCCGCTTTCTGAACTCTGCCGACACCTCCGATCACAGCGCACTGCTGGCGAAGTATAAAACCCGGCAAATACAATATGAGATACTTCCGGAGTGCCCCGAAAATAATGTGAATGGATACACTCCGCAATGTTACACGCTATCCCGGTTAATGGGCGTTTCCGCCTATCCCACCTCCTTCTTTGTGAATGGCAACAATGAAATACTGATGACAACCGAAGGATTTCCGATGAGGGAAAATGAAAGCGAGACCTTTCAGGAACTTGTTAAAACCGTGGATGCCTTTCTTTTAATGAAATAATCACCTTTACTGTGCCCTGACATACATTTCACTTTTACAAAGAGGACTCCTGCATCAATAAATACTTACCATTTGCAATGCAATATATGATTCCACCGGCGGTTTGTCGGTTTTTTAATCAAAGTGGTCGTAATTTCATTCTTCCAATGATGTTATCCGCTATTTTTATTGTCCAAATAATATTAGCTATCAAATGTTACGATTACTGACCCTGCTCCTGCTGGCAACTTCCATTGTATCCCCTTCGCTTGCACAAAAGAAAAAAACAGAAACAGCCGCGGCTGTTAAAGAAGGCCCTTTTAAAACCCAGACTTTTGATGGACTCACCTTCCGGTCCATAGGTCCCGCACTTACTTCCGGCCGCATCGCCGACATTGAAGTAAATCCAAATAATATAAATGAATACTACGTGGCTGCGGCATCCGGAGGTGTTTGGAAAACCATCAACGCCGGAATAACCTATCAGCCGGTTTTCGACAAGGAAGGATCCTATTCCATAGGATGTGTTACGATTGATGCCAAGAATACAAATATCGTTTGGGTGGGCACCGGCGAAAATAACAACCAGCGCAGCGTAGCTTATGGCGATGGTGTTTACAAATCAGAAGACGGCGGTAAAACCTGGAAAAATATGGGCCTTAAGAATTCCGAACACATCGGGATGATCGTGATTGATCCTGAGAATTCAGATGTCGTTTACGTGGCCGCCTATGGACCCCTGTGGAGTGCCGGAGGCGACAGGGGCATATACAAAACCACCGATGGTGGCCTGAGCTGGAAAGCTATACTTACCGTGAGTGAAAATACCGGATTCAATGAAATACACATGGACCCCCGTAACAACAAGGTACTGTATGCTACTGCCCATCAACGTCGCCGGCAGGTCTTTACCTATATCAGTGGCGGACCTGAATCGGCAATTTATAAAAGCAACGATGCAGGGACTACCTGGAATAAAATACACAAAGGCTTGCCTGATGTTGACATGGGAAGGATCGGCATGGCTATATCACCCGCCAATCCGGACGTGTTGTATTGCATGATTGAAGCCAGCGATAAAAAAGGCGGGACCTTCCGTTCGACCGACCGCGGTGCGAGCTGGGAAAAGCGCAGCGATGTAAGCACTTCAGGAAATTACTACCAGGAAATTTTTGCGGATCCAAAAGATCAAAACAAACTCTTCTACATGGATTTTTGGATCAATGTATCTACAGATGGTGGCAAGTCCTTTAAAAATATCGGGGAGCGATACAAACATGTAGACAATCATGCCCTGTGGATCAATCCCGCCGATACCCGGCATATGCTCAGTGGCTGTGATGGCGGATTGTACGAAACTTTTGATCATGGGGCCAACTGGGAATTCAAACCCAACCTGCCGGTAACACAATTTTATAAAGTTGCTGTTGACAACGCTGAACCTTTTTATAACGTTTACGGAGGTACGCAGGATAACAATACGCTGGGCGGACCCTCAAGGACAAAAAGCGCCAATGGCATACATAATATGGATTGGTACTTTACGGTTGGCGGCGATGGATTTGAAACCGTAGTTGACCCTAAAAATCCCGACATCGTTTACTCTCAATGGCAATACGGAGGCCTGGTCCGCTATGATAAAAAAAGCGGGGAAATTCTTGACATTAAACCAGTAGAAGGCGAAAATGAACCTGCACTGCGCTGGAACTGGGACGCCCCCCTTATCATTTCAAAATTCAGCAATACACGTTTATACTTCGGCGCCAACAAGTTATTCAGGAGCGATGACCGGGGAGAAAACTGGACTTGTATCAGTGGCGATTTATCCCGGCAAATGGACCGTAACAAACTGCCTGTGATGGGCAAAGTATGGAGTATGGACGCGGTAGCTAAAAACCAGTCAACTGATTTTTACGGACAATTGGTAAGTATTGCCGAATCCCCCTTTGATGAAAACCACCTCGTTACGGGTAGTGATGACGGATTGATACAGATTACTACCGATGGCGGTAAAACCTGGAAAAAGACGGATAAATTTCCCGGTGTTCCCGACCGGAGTTATGTAAATCAAATCATCCCTTCAAGGCATGAAAGAAACGTGTTCTATGCTACGTTTAATCATCACCGTTATGGAGATTTCAAACCCTATATTTACAAGAGCACCGATGGTGGTTACACCTGGACCTCAATAAACGGCAATCTGCCACAACGCGGAAGTACCTATTGTGTGGCGGAAGACGCCGTAAACAAAAACCTGCTGTTTACCGGTACTGAATTCGGAGTGTTTTTCAGCATTGACGGAGGTATGAAATGGGTCCAGCTCAAAGGGGGATTGCCTACCATTGCTGTAAGAGATCTGGCCATACAGGAAAGAGAAAACGACCTGGTGTTGGCTACCTTCGGCCGTGGATTTTATATCCTGGATGACTATACGCCCCTCCGCCACCTGAAAGAAGAAGACCTGGAAAAGCAGGCGCTCCTCTTCCCTGTTAAGGAAGGGCTTCAATTTATAGAGTATCAACAGCACGGACATCCGTTAAAAGGGTTCCTGGGTGAAAGCTTCTTCACCACTCCCAATCCAAAAACCGGAGCGGTATTTACCTATTACCTTAAAGACGATATTAAAACATTAAAAGCAAAAAGGCAGGAGGCTGAAAAAGAGAAAATAAAAAGAGGAGAAGCTGTTTATTATCCTTCCGCCGACAGCATGCGTTTGGAAGACACACAACCCGAACCTTACCTCCTCTTTACCATTTCAGATGCTAACGGCAAGCCTGTCCGAACTATAAAAGCCGATGCAAAAAAAGGACTCAAACGAATTACCTGGGACCTGCGCCATGCTTCCTTACGGCCGGTTACTTTTTACACTCCTGACCCAAACAATCCCTGGGACCAGCTCAGCCCCGGACCGCTTGCCATGCCGGGAACTTATACCGTATCCTTAAGTAAGGTGGAGGACGGCATCACCACAGCACTGGCACCTGCGCAATCCTTCCGTATCCGTTCCCTGCACCTGAATCCTCTTTCACCTGCCGATAAAAAAGAGTACGATGATTTCTGTCAAAAAGTAAACGAACTCCGCCGGCAAACCGGTATAGCCGGTGAATTCCAGCATGAACTGACCAATAAACTGAAATATATAAAGCCCGCACTCAACGAAACGCCTGCCGCCAGCACTACACTGATACAAAGGGTTGAAATGGCACAGGGCAGGATAAACAGCATTAGTATAAAGCTTTTCGGCGACGGCTCCCTTTCCAAACGCGAGTTTGAAACTGTTCCTTCTATCAGCGACCGTGTGAGTACTATTGAGTCGGGTATGTGGAACACCACCTGCGCACCCACAGGTACCTTTAAAAAATCATTTGATGTCGCGGCAAAACAGCTTCATGAAGCCATTGATGAACTGAAATCCATCGCCGCTGAAATCAAAGAAATCGACCATCAGTTAGACCTGCTGAAAGCACCCTGGACACCCGGAAGAGTGCCTGAAGGTAAATAAGGTTGTCAGGTGAAATTCCCTGCTATACAATATAAAAAAGCTTACGCTCAAATTTTAAATAGCGAACAAGCAACTGAGAAAAAATGTAATAACTCCCGAAATAAGGAACGGAACCAGGACTTACGAATATGGAAAGTGGGGTGAACGGTGATTCGTATTAATGTACCCTGTAGTTTAGAGGGTAAAGGGGACCGATACAGCCATGCCGGCCTAACAGGTGTAACAGGTTATCCATAAAGTTGTGTCGGTCATTACGGCGGGCCTTCGTGTTTCCTCCTGTATATTTAGCCGAAAAGATTCATTATTTTAAAATTTTCCGTTTCAAAGCAATGCATCAGCCCTTGTTAGTTGCATAAAAGTTATGTCCATAGCTGTGCTTATAAATGCAATGCTTCAGTCCGACGAAATAGCAGAATAGCTGCAACTCTCAAAACAGTTTCTCATCCGCTCCTTACTACTTTAAAGAAAGCCAAAATAATATCAATCCCAATTAACTGAAAAAAGATATACTCTTCATAAAACCGATAGAGGCATGACTTCAATGAATACCGGGAACATGATTATAATTTTGGGAGTTTATCATGATGCAATAGTGCTATCTTTCATGGTGCCCAACAGGTCGGCACCCTTTAATAATTTGAATCTATAAAAAAGTAACAGTCGCTTTATAAACAACTATTTTCGATTACATATATCTGAACTTATCGGGATGAATTTCCAGGGGAACTCCGGTCCCACCCCTGTTTTAAAGATATCAAATTATTGAAAAATAATCATATTATAAATGCTTACATACGTTTACCATCTACCGGGATTTGTCAACTTGCTTTCCGGAAAGACCTCAATCTTATCATACATCACGGATAATCAGTAGTTGTATGAAAAATATTTGCATGCATACACTTTATGCAGATTCACTACACAAATATTACTTCAACCAATTCCATAAAAAAAGGGGGATGCTATCCCCGCCCCTGCTCAAAATTAAATCAAAGAAAATAATTAACCGTATATTAAATGCTTATATACGTTTACCATTTACCAGGCCCATCCAACCTGCCTTCCGGGATATCTCCGAAGAGTCCATAACCAGATTAAATAACACAGATAATCGTTAGTTGCATAAAAAATATTTGCATGTATGCACTTTATGCAGCTTCTCCAAACATTTATAAATTCTACTATTTCCTATAAAATGGGGGATGCTATCCCCGCCCCTGTTCAAAATTACATCATAGAAAATTTGCAATCGTATAATAAATGCTTACATACGTTTACCAATTACCAGACTCATCCAACCCGCCTTCCGGGATATCCCGGAAAGCCCATAACCAGATTAAATAACACAGATAATCGTTAGTTGCATAAAAAATATTTGCATGCAGGCACTTTATGCAGCTTCTCCAAACAATTATAAATTCTACTAATTCCTTAAAAATGGGGAAGGCTATCCCCACCCCTTCACAAAATTACTTCATAGAAAATATTTAACCGTATAATAAATGCTTTTATACAATTACACAAGCTTAGCTATCATTTGTTACGCTTGCAGGGTTATCCGTTTCTCGCCCCTGGATTCCTGTTAAACTGGAATGTAACCCATTACCTTATAAACGGAAGTTGTTGAGAACTTCTGCAATCTATGATTTCTGCCCCCCGGGATGCTTTCCATATGATAAACCTGCCTCTCCGTTCTCACAACAATAATAAGTCAGCAAATTAAAATAACAAACGTTTTACCGGCGTTTTACCTGCTTTTTTACATTATTAAGTGAATGGATGCCGTTAAGAAGGATGGAAAAGCTCCATCCATACATTTGATTTCGCTGATTAAATTAATTGCATTTTAACATATTGATTTATACATATAAAAATTATCAGTTTCCATCATTTCACTTAAGTAGTGCAAAAATCAAACACTCTATAAAGTGTTTACTTGCCAAATTCCCGTTCCGGGGATAACAGCAAAAATGAGATAACGCAAGGCAGCAAAAACATCAAATCGAATACGAAAAACAAACTGCTTTTATATCTCTTACACCTGTGTCATCCAATAAGAAATAATTCCAAAAAGGGCACTGATGCCAATCCAGGCTATCATACCTATCCTGAAACGGTACATTGCCATGAATGATACTACAGTCCAACTCAAAGAAACATAATCAAGGCCCGAAAAAGAAACCACTGAAGGAAACATCACTGCTTTAGAAAAATAAAGGGTAAGATTGAGAATTACACCTACTACTGCTGCTGTTACAACGGACAGCATCTCTTTTATTTTTTCATTATCATGGGTCCTTTCTATGATTGGGGCCCCTGTAAAAATAAAGAGGAAACAAGGTAAAAAGGTATAAAATGTAGTTGTTAGCAGGCCTACTGTTCCCATTACCAAAGAACTCCCAAAGTGATTGTATCCTGCCATGAAACCAACGTATACCAGTACCATAATCAGCGGGCCCGGTGTTGTTTCACCCAAAGCCAGTCCATCAATCATTTGTGCAGAAGTTAACCAGTTAAATTTCTCAACACTAACCTGCGCCACGTAGGGTAAGACCGCATAAGCACCCCCGAAAGTTACGAATGCCGCTTGTGTGAAGAACAAGGACAATTCCTTCCAAAAAACAAAGTCACTTGTGAAATAGTAAAAGGCTATCATGGGTATGGTCCAGAGTAAAAGCCCAAGTGATATTGGCCTCCAAAATCTGTGTAGATTGAATCCCGCATTTTCAACAACTGTAAATCTGTTTATATAATAAATACTTTCATCTTTATCACCCCATCCTGATTTATGAGAATGGCCCTTTGACAAAATATTACTAAAATATTTCCTTACAATAATAGCAGTGATTATCGATCCCACGATAATTAAAGGAAAAGGAATTTCGAGGAAATAAATACAAATAAAAGCAATGATAGCAATGATGAAATGAAAAGTACTTTGCAGAGATTTTTTACTTATTTTAACAAGAGCAAGTATTACAATTGCAATGACAGCGGGTTTAAGCCCGCTGAACATCGCATAAATCCAGGGAATATTTCCAAATGAAACGTATAAAACGCTCAGGGCAAAAAGTACAAGCATAGAAGGAAGCACAAAGAAAATTCCTGCCGCAAGGCCGCCCCGGATGCCATGTAACATCCAGCCAATATAAGTAGCCAATTGCTGTGCTTCGGGTCCCGGCAGTATCATACAATAATTCAAAGCGTGTAGAAATTTACTGTCGCTGATCCACTTCTTCTTTTCTACCAGGAACTCATGCATGATGGCAATTTGACCAGCAGGACCTCCAAAACTTATAAAGCCCAGCTTAATCCAGAATTTTATGGCTTCTTTGAAGGCAGGTCGATTCACAGTTCAGGTCATTACTATTTAAACAAATAATATATCGTGTTGCAAACTATCAGGTTATATGCTCCTGTACCATGCTGTACTTATCAGGTTCTAAAAAACCTGAGATTAGTAATTCCACTACTACAAAGCCAGCTATAAAGATATAATAAATCCGCTTTACAAATTTATCCTGTCAATTCCGGATTCTTAAACGGTTTTCAACCAGTCGCTATAATGCCTTCAGATGTGCGCATTTAAACTTACATAGTGCAAATTGGTCAATTGGAAAATGAACAATTATAAGGATCCATCTACAGATTTCATGCTTTTGAAATTCAGGATTTATGCTTACGATTCCATCCAAAGGGGCCATTCAGCTCCGCCCTTGCAATAAATTCACAATTTATAACGGTACAAGGCGTATAATAAATAGTTATATCATTTAATGATACTGCAGTTGTGCCGTTCCGGTTCATTAAGGACTCAATACCGCTAATGAGGGCACTCCTGCAATATTTTCACCGGACCAGCCCACGTACGCTGCATGAATTTCCGGGATGGTGCTGTATCTTTGTCCGGAAAACAAATGAACGGATGAAATCACTGCGCATCTCCATAATTATTTTAGCCTGTCTCTTTATCCCTGTTAAAATCCTTAGCCAGGATAAAGACGGTAGTCGTGTAAAATGGATGAGTTTACCGGAAGCATACGACGCTGTCAAACAACAACCCAGACCTATTCTTCTTGATTTTTACACAGACTGGTGCGGGTGGTGTAAGCGGATGATGTCAACCACGTATGCCGATGAAGCACTTGCCAACTATATCAATCAAAATTTTTATCCGGTCAAGTTTAATGCTGAAGGCAAGGACACCGTAACTTTTGAAGGGGAAACCTTTATGCCGGCATCCTTAGCCCCGAAAACAGCACATCCGCTGGCAGTTAAATTACTGCAAGGGAAACTGATGTATCCCACCACTTTATTCCTGAATGCCTATGACCCTGTGAAAAACGAATTTCAGGTTAAAATGCTGGTACCCGGATATCTTGATAAACAAAAAATAGAACCCATTCTGGTTTATACCCTCGAAAATGTTTTCAGGAGTACCGCACTCGAAGATTTTACACAAACTTTTAATACTGCATTTTACGATACCACCATTAGCGGGAGGATACAGAAACTTAAATGGCTGATGCCAGAGCAGGTCTTTGACGGTAATTTCAATGACAGTTTGAAGAGACTTGTATTTCTTCATACCCCCTGGTGCAATTCCTGCCGGGTGATGGAACGCGGAGTTTTTACTGATAGCGCTTTGACTGAAATTCTCACGAAATTCACCCTGATCGATTTTAATCCCGAAAACAACAAGCCCCTGTTCTGGAATAATAAATTATATCAAAAACTCCCGGATGATAAATTTCCATTTCATCCCCTCGCACTTGAGTTAACAAAAAAGAACTTCATTTTACCTACCGTTGCCATACTTGATGAGCAAGGGCAACCGATAGATGCCATACCATTTTACCTGGGACCATCCGTACTTGCCGAAATCCTCGATTATTATGGCAACAATTTTTATAAAAGCATGAACTGGGCCGATTACAGAAAAAACAAAATGAATAATAAATGATGAATTATACTACCCATGCATCTCCCGGGTTATGTCATACCCACCGTAGGTGTCTTTAATACCCGTTAAACAAATAATAACTGTTTCATCATGTCGGGACGTCCGGTATTGTATAGTATCCATTTAATTTATTACTTTTGAATACATCGCACCCTCACATGAAAAAAACTTACTTCCTTCTTGTCCTCTTTGTTTTATCGCTACAGGTTCATCGCTTACCAGCTCAAAGCGGAATTGACAAACCCATATACCATATCACCACCTACCGTGACAGTTCGCTTCTTGGATCTTTCGACATAGAACTTTTTCCATTAATCGCCCCCTTACATGTACGTAACTTCGACAGTCTTGTTTCCCAGCAATTTTACGACAGTACCGCCTTCCATCGCGTGGTTCCCAATTTTGTAATACAGGGGGGAGATCCCAATTCAATAAATGGTCCGGTGAGTACATGGGGGCAAGGCCAACCCTGGCAGCCCACCGTACCTGCCGAGTTCAGCGCAGTTCGTCATCTGCGTGGAATCCTCGGCGCGGCCCGTGACACAAATATCAACAGTGCCAACTCGCAATTCTACATCTGCGTTTCACCGGCTACCTTCCTGGACGGCAATTACACCGTGTATGGCAAAGTAACCAACGGTATGACGGTAGTTGACACCATTGTATTATCACCGCGTGATGCCAATGATGTTCCCCTGCAAAAAATTTCCATGTTCATTACGTATACCGGAGTAAATGATACCGTACCCAATCCGGTGAGCCTTTTGAGTCCTGCCGATAATGCCATCAATATTAATACCTCTCAACTTTTCACCTGGACAGCGGTAAATGGTGCTGTTTTATATACTATTGAATTTGCATTGGACTCCCTGTTTACGAACATCGTTTATATAAAATCCGTAGGCAACAATCAAACCACTGCCGGAACATTACCCGGGTCTGCCACTTATTTCTGGAGGGTGAAATCCAATAACGGCGGGCATGAGAGTGTTTATTCACAAGTATGGAAATTTACAACGGTAACGGGAGCCGTTACCCTCGTATCACCGGCCGATTCATCCAGCAATGTGCTCCTGAACCCTGTTTTCGAATGGTTACCTATTGCCAATGCCGATAATTACCAGCTACAGGTGGCCACTGCATCCACCTTCAGCGGCTTCAGCCTGGTTTTCAATCAAAGCGGTTTAACCAACACCATCCAGCAAATTCCGGCATTAGATCCGAATACCAGATATTACTGGAGAGTGAGGAGCTACCAGGGTTCCATTGCAGGTTATTATTCCGCAAAATATACTTTTGAGACCGGTACTACTTTAGGTATCAGCCAACCGGAAATAAGCGGTTTACTCACTTCCGTTTATCCCAACCCTGCAGATGAAATGCTGTTTGCCGAAATTAAACCGGATCAAAAGGCTGCCGTTACTATTTTACTTCGGGATATAAGCGGAAAAATTGTTTTTGCCGACCATATAGACCGGTATTCCCCTGTCACATATGCGCTGGATGTATCAGGACTTACAGGTGGCTTTTATTTTCTTGAAATTAGCAACGGTACCAGGTTTTCATCTGTCAAAGTTGTTGTGAAATAGACGCATGATTCGGGTGTGTGGAAATCTCCTTTCCGGCTACCATTAACACCGAAAAACCTGAATCAGCTGTACTCCTTTCGGATCACCAGGATATGAGACTGTGTTCATTTTACACATGATTTTAATTTGCCGACGGAATTTATAACTTCATCATCTTTCATTTCCAGCGCCTAAGAAAATAGCGGCAAGTGAGGAGAGGTTGTGATTCATTTTCTGCCTATTTTCGTTATCAGTAAACAACCTAAACTAACCCATCATGCTTATTCATATAGGTGCTGACCATGCCGGTTTCGAAATGAAAGAAATTGTTAAATCACAATTGTTAACCATGGGGCACACCTTTAGTGATCATGGTACATTCAGTACCGAAAGTACGGACTACCCTGACTATGCCCATGCAGTAGCCTCCGCGGTAGAGAAAGAGGAAGGCGGTATGGGTATTTTACTTTGCGGCAGCGCCAATGGGGTGTGTATTACAGCCAATAAACATGCGGGAATACGCGCTGCCTTATGCTGGACGCCTGAAATTGCAAGCCTGTCACGCCGCCATAATAATGCAAATATCCTGTGCATACCGGCAAGGTTTGTAAGCGAAGAAGTTGTCAGGGAAATCGTTTCGGCATTTTTCAGCGCTTCCTTTGAAGGTGGCAGGCATCAGAACAGGGTGGACAAAATAGGCTGCCACTGATTTCAGCAAGGGCATTTAAACACAAATTAATATATGATAAACAGATCGTATAAACTAATTTATTACCCAATGCAAGCATCGTTTATTTCTTTTGAGCTTATCCTGTTATAAGGTTGATATGAGGTCATGCTTTTTTATACTTTGTTTAATGTCGTCGTGCATCCAACCTGTGGAATATTCGTCAAGTGCCGATTACTTTGTTGTAAACAGCGGGGCGCAAGTTGTTCTTGTCAATACAGAAATGCTGCATAGTGATATAGCCCTCACCGATACAGTGGCTCCCTTTGATACGGCTTACATCTATACGGCAAGAGAAGGTAGTGGCGGGCATATTTACCCGACAAATTTCTTCGGCAGTTTTCGTGTATATGTGGTCGGTCAAACTGCTGATTCAATGATTTATGAAGGCGTTCATAACAATGACTGGACGAAGACCCCTATAGGTCAGGGAGTATTTAAATTATTTTTTAAAGCGGGTTATTAATGCAACAGGGCGAAAACAATCAAGTCATCCTTTCTGCAAAGCGTTTGCAACTGCGGTATCTGAATAGTAACGATGCCACTTTTATCATGGAATTATTAAACAGCGAGGGCTGGCTCCGGTATATTGGCGACCGGAATATCCGGACCATAGAGGATGCGCAAGGATACATTGAGCATATCCACAGGACAGGATATACCCCCTTTGGTTTCGGATTATATCTGGTTGAATTAAAAGAGAGCCATGTGCCGATAGGAATATGCGGTTTAATACGCCGTGACCATTGGGAAGAAACCGATCTGGGCTTTGCCTTGCTGCCGCAATTCTCCGGCAAAGGTTATGCCTGTGAAGCTGCCCGTGTGGTGCTGGAGGAAGGATATAAAAAATACCACATAAGCCGGATCATTGCCATTGTGCTGGAAGAAAACCTGTCTTCTCTCCGTTTGCTCGAAAAGCTTGGATTCAATTTTGAAAAGAAGATAATATATGAAAAAACCGGAGAAGAATTATTACAGTATTCCATTGCATTTCAGGGGTAAAATAAAAGCCGCGACAAATCCCTGTGTACGATTATCGCGGCTCTTTAAAAAACAGGAAAGGGCTATTCTCTTTTTATCAATTTGTAACAGGAGCGCTCTTTGTTGGTAGCAATTATTTCAAGAAAATAAATACCGGCCGGCAAGTCTGCCACAGGAACTTCGATATCTGATGAAGCCTTCATTTTGATTTCTTTTACCTGACGACCTAAAGGATCTAAAATTCTTACGCTCTCAAGCTGAATTTCAGGGATCCTTATGTGGACTTTGTCGCTGGCGGGATTGGGATAAATTTTCAGACCATCCAGGGCTTTCACTTCATCTGTGTTCTGTAAAAGATTCTGAATGAAATACGTAGCAACGGTAAATGTATCCACAGTAATGGCCTGGGCACTATGAGGCCAAACCACCACCACATTATTCCCGGGACGAAACACGGTACTGTCGAAGATATATCCGTTTGGTGGGGTAAAAGTGAGGGTATCGCCCGGCAGGATCAATACGGATTGCGTCTGATTGAAGTATAAATAAGAAAATATTCCACTGTCACTTTGCAACACAATCTGCAAGGGTCCCTGGTAGGAAACGGTACCAATATTCTCTACCAGCGCTCCCACCGGCAGATTCTGGCCATTATATACGGAATCCGGCCAGTTTAACAGTGCACTCACACGCAGGTGCGGGCTTTGGGCAATGGCCGGACTTTGCAGTATTATCAGCCATAAACCGGACAGGAATAGCAGGCGTTTCATAGGTCGTAGTAAAGGATATTTCAAAACTACGCACAAGTTCCTGTAACTGAAAACAAATTTTTTTAATATCTTACGCGTTCAAAACCATATTTTATGGATCACTTATCCGGCCTGATTCAATCCCTCACCAAGGAACAGGTACGCTATTATAAGCTATTTGCCACCAGAACACAACATACCTTTGACAGGAAAGACATGCGTTTCTTTGATTTCCTGAGACGACGTAAACCCATAGCCAAAGAGGAAGAATTTCTGAAGAAATTATATCCCACCTCCGCAAAAAATGCCATATACAGGTTAAGAAACCGTGTGGTATCGGATATAAATAAAAGTTTATCGGTACTGCATTACGAAGATGACGCATTCATTCTTGCCTGCCATATGCTGGCCCTGTACAGGTATTTCATGGGCAGAAACCTCCTGGATATTGCACGGTATTATCTGCGGCGCTCCGAACGCAGTGCAGAAGCCATTGAAAACTATGAACTACTCGATATTATTTATGGGGAGTATATCCGTATTTCACATGAATCGCTTCAAATTAACCCGGAAGTGTACATAGAAAAACGAAAAGACAACCGGAAGAGGCTGGAAGACCTGCGTGCCATAGATGACCTGCTGGCTGTGGTAACCTTCCGCCTTAAAACTACCCAGAATTTTTCGCCGGACACCAATCCGCTGCTGGACCTTCTTAAAAAATCAACGGATGACTTTATTAAAAACAGAGATCTTAAAAACAGTCCCCTGCTCCGGTTTCGCATTTACAGAGCCGTCAGTCAGGTGCTGTTGCAGCGTCATGAATACAAACCACTTGAACAATATCTGCTGCGTACCTACAGGGAGTTTGAGCGCGACAAACTATTTAACAGAAGTAATCATGATACCAAATTGCAAATGCTCACGTATATTGTCAATACCTTGTTTAAAACAGATAAACTCAGGCAAAGCCTGCAGTGGGCCGGTAAGCTCAAAACGGCGATGGACGAGTTTCACCAATTGCATTTTGATAAATACTTCTTCTTCTATTATAATGCCCTGGTAATAAACTACTCCGTTCTTGACCCAGCAAAAGCCATCGCCATTCTGGAGGACCTGAAAGAGCAATCGCGTATTAAAACTAATGACTATTACCATTGGTTTGTTTACCTGAACCTGGCCGTTTTGCAATTTGATCAGAAGCAATTTAAAGAGGCAATCCGGCACTTCGGAAAACTTTCAATGCTGGATGGCTTTAAGAATGCTGATCCTTCCCTGCGTCTAAAAATATCCATCGGAGAACTTCTTAACCGCTATGAACTTCAACAGGGTGATGTGATTGAATATAAAATGGCCCGTATTAAAAAAGAATATAAAGATCTCCTTACTCAAAAACACCACGAAGAAGAAAGAGAAATTCTCGATATCCTGAAAAAAATGCTGAATGTACCCGATCTGAAAAACGATAAAAAACTTATAGAAAAAATGAATGCTTTTATTGATTGGACACGTAATAATCCTAAAGAAGATGGGGTCATTATTGATTACGGGAACTGGGTCCGGTCAAAGTTGGGTCGTAAAAATATATTAAATTGACATTGAATAGATATAAGCAGCTCAATGCTGATCAAACCCCGAATATCTGTTTTTGGCAATTATCAGGTGATTTTTATGAAATGAAATATTGGACGCGTAATATTTTACTAAATTGATCTTTCACAATCATGACCGGCAGGATACCTTTGCTTCATTGAAAACCAAAACATCTATTGTTATGAAACCGAAATTTCTTTCCCTGTTAGCGGCACTGATGCTGATATCAGGACTGTGGCAAACCGCCAGTTCACAATGCGCCACTTCTTTTACCCTGACACAGCAATCAGCACTTACTATCGCATTTACAAATACCAGCACAGGGAACTATTCCGGTATCAGTTGGTATTTTGGAGATGGAACCAGTTCGTCAGTAAACAACCCGGTTCATACTTACAGCCCTGGAATTTATGGAGTTTGTCTGAGTATATGGGACAGTCTGTCGGGCTGCCAGTCGTTTTTCTGCGACACCCTGGTGATAACAAACACAGGGGGATGCCAGGCTTATTTCAGTACCAATTACATTAACAATGCCACCGTATCTTTTAACAATATGTCAGCAGGAGTTAACCTGACTTATTTATGGGATTTTGGTGACGGTACTACCTCCACACAGTCCAACCCTGTTCATACCTATCAACAGGGCGGATCTTATAATGTGTGTCTTACTATTGCCGATTCGTCGGGATGTTCCAATACCTACTGCGGCGGTGTGTTTGTTCAGACAGGTTCGGGATGTAACGCCACTTTTATCATCAATCAACAGCAGGGAAATACCTATGCATTTGTCAATACCAGTACAGGTAATTTCAGCCAGACTTACTGGAATTTTGGTGACGGTACTACTTCAACAGCCTTTAATCCCACCCATACCTTCAGCCCCGGCGTTTATATGATTTGCCTGTCCATTTGGGATAGCCTGAACGGCTGCCAGTCAACTTACTGCGATTCTCTTTATGTAGGAGGTACCGGTAATTGTAATGCCACTTTCACATCGGTGGACAGTGCAGGCATGACCTGGTTTTTTCCCCAGGTGTACCAGTCTAACCTATACTACTCCTGGAATTTTGGCGATGGTACCTCATCAACACAGGCCTTTCCGGTTCATCAATACAACACCCCGGGCACCTTTCTCGTTTGCCTTGCCGTAATCGACTCAGCAAATAATTGCATCGACACCTACTGTGACTCCGTAACTAACATTTCGCCTAATTCCTGCAATGCCGGTTTTAGCTATCAGCAGAATAATGGCACAGCCTTCTTCAGCGGCTCTAACACAGGTGGAGGAAATGTTGCTTCCTGGTTTTGGTCATTCGGTGACGGAACAAGCGGTACAGGATCCGCTCCAGTACATACCTATTCAGCACCGGGCACCTATACCGTATGCCTCACCATCGTAACCACCAGCAATTGCGTGGATTCAGTATGTAATGTCATTACCATTACCTCCACTTCTAACTGCAATGCCGGCTTCAATTACCAATCCAGTAACAATACCGCCAATTTCTTTGGCATGGCCACCGGCGGTGGCAGCATAACTTCATGGGCATGGTACTTCGGCGACGGAACCACGGCAAGCGGACAAAATCCCGTACATACATTTCCGGGTTCCGGCTACTGGACGGTATGTCTCTATATTACCACCAGCAACGGATGTTCTGACTCCACCTGCCAACAGGTATATATTTCAGGGCCGATCAGCGCATGCCAGCCATATTTTACCTATACCCCAGGCGCCAACAACACCGTTACATTCAGCGATCAATCGGTAGGCAACCCCACTAATTACTATTGGAATTTCGGAGATGGAGGCACCTCAACCGCTATAAATCCTGTACACCAATATGCGCAAAACGGGGTTTACTATGTATGCCTGACCATCATTGATTCTGCATTCGGATGTACCGCTACCTATTGTGATACGGTTATTATTGGAAACATCATCGGAAATTGTAACGCTCAGTTCCAATACTTCGACAGCCTCGGCACCTATTATTTCATGTCGAACGGAAGTCCGAATTATAACTACTACTGGACATTCGGTGATGGCTTTATCAGTTATGCTGCCAATCCGACCCACATTTACAGCAATCCCGGCGCTTACAGTGTTTGCCTTACCATATATGACAGCCTTAGTAACTGCTCCGATACCTGGTGTGACTCCATTTTCGTTGGCGGCGGGTCTTCCTGTCAGGCCTATTTCTCGTTTGCCGTTGATACCTCCACCTATGCCACCGCGTTTACAAATTTAAGCCAGGGTAATTTTACCAACGTAATCTGGTCATTTGGTGATGGCACTTCCTCTGCCGCCATGAATCCTTCGCATACCTATACTACGGCCGGCACCTACCTGGTTTGCCTTACCATCTTTGGTAATAGCGGGTGCCAGTCATCCTATTGCGACTCGGTGGTGATCGGGTCAGGAAGCAATTGCATCCCTCAATTCTACGCGGTACCGGATTCTGTTTTCGGAAACGGGAATGTCACGTTCTTTGTTTCTAACCAATGCCCCGGCTGGACCTACGTATGGAGCTTTGGAGACAGTACCAGCGGAACAGGCAGCGGGCCATTCATACACCAGTACAATGCAACAGGCTGGTACATCGTATGTGTTACGGCTTACGATAGCCTTGGCAACGCCATTACCTGGTGCGACAGTGTTTACGCCTTCCGTACAGGAAGCACCGGAATATTTGATACAAACCCGGCTATTCAGTCCAGCGTTTTCCCGAATCCCTCTGCCGGACCGCTTACCATCCGTTTCAGTTTAGAGAAAGCCGCCCCCTTACATATTGAAATACTTAACATCCACGGGCAAATTATCTACCAATCAGAACAGGACTATCCCTCAGGCCTATCCGAAATTCGCCTTGACCTCTCTGACAGGGATGCCGGGATGTATATGCTCCGCCTTCGAACTGCTGAACACCAAACCAATTCGCGATTCTTCGTTCAGCCATAAAACCACGTTGACCGGAAAGCGGAAGGCCGTCTCTGATTTCAGAGGCGGCTTTTTTGTGCCAGCCGTTTACAGGCTACTACCCCTCATTCTAAAGCAGCCTATTTCTGCAATGCCGTTGATTAGGATAAAAACCTTTTACTTTGCAGCATCTGTCACGTATGCTGTCTGTAGTTGTCATTACCTATAATGAAGAATTAAATATCCGCCGCTGCCTGCATAGCGTACAGGGGCTGGGAGATGAAATGCTGGTGGTGGATTCCGGATCCACCGACAATACCGTTTCCGTCAGCCGGGAGCTGGGCGCCCATGTCATTCACCAGGACTTTCTGGGATATATTGAACAAAAGAACTTTGCCACTTCCAAAGCCAAAAACGACTGGATCCTTTGCCTGGATGCCGATGAAGCCCTGAGCCCGGAATTGAAAGCCTCCATTGAGAAGGCGCTACAGCATCCCGCTGACATAAGGGGCTTCACAATGAACCGCCTTACCAATTACTGCGGGGAATGGGTACGTCACGGAGGATGGTATCCTGACACCAAACTAAGGTTGTATCACAGGCAGTATGGAAAGTGGACGGGGATAAACCCTCACGACCGTTTTCTTCTCAATGAGAACTTGTCACCTGTGCACATCAGTGGGGATATCCTTCACTATTCCTACAACAGCATTTCAGATCACCTCCATCAGATTGACCGTTTCAGCAAAATCGGGGCACAGGCGCTTTTTGATAAAGGGAAAAGATCGGGTGTGCTTAAGTTAATATATAAACCACTGGCCCGGTTCATTCGAAATTACATTTTAAGAATGGGTTTTATGGATGGTGTTACCGGTCTGGTCATTGGGATTAACAGCGCACATGCTGTTTTTCTGAAATACCTGCGCCTCTATTATCTGCAGAAAGGAAAATCCATATGAAAGTACTGCAGGTTTCTTCCCCGCTTTCATGGCGTGGCGGCGAACAACAGGCTGCCTACCTCACCCTCGCATTACACCAGGCCGGCATTGAAACAGTTGTTTTATGTCCTGAAGGTTCTGTATTGTCAGAAAAAATGAAAGTGAAAGCCATTCCGGTGATTACATTCCGTTCCCGTGGTGCATTCAACCTGCAGCTGGCCCGCAAAATTTCAGACATATGCCGCAGTGAGTCCATAGACATTATCCACACCCATGATTCGCATGCGCACAGCGGAGCGGTAACATCTGCATTGATTTTCGGTATTTCGCAGCCGATAGTGGTTAGCAGAAGGGTGGACTTTGCGGTATCGGAGAATCCATTTTCAAAGTGGAAGTACAATCACAAATCAGTAAAAAAAATAATCTGTGTTTCACACGCCATTCAGGATATCACCGCTCCTTCCATAAAAGATAAGTCGAAATTATGCGTTATTCACAGCGGAACAGATACCGGCTCCTATGATTTTCCCCTGCACGAAAATCCGCTTCGCAAGGAGCTATCTATTGACATGGGTGATAAAATAATCGGCAACTTCAGCGCCCTGGCAGATCATAAGGATTACCCGCTGTTTCTGGAAACAGCACGGGCGCTCCTGCAAAGGGGCCTGGCGGCTCATTTTGTAATTGCCGGAAAAGGACCGGAGGAAGGAAGTATCAGATCCTTCATTGAGAAACACGGTTTGAGCGAAAGAATACACTTGCTGGGATTCAGAAAAGATATTCCCATGCTGATGAAATCGCTGGATCTCTTTTTAATTACATCAAAAACTGAAGGCCTGGGCACCATCATCCTCGAAGCATTTGCAGGCGGAATCCCTGTAGTAGCAACCCGGGCAGGCGGTATCCCTGAACTAGTAGAAAACGGGAGTACCGGCTTACTGGCAGATGTGGGTGACAGCGAGGGATTGCAAAAAGCAGTATTCCGCATTTTTGAAGAACCCGGGTTAAAAGAAAGAATCGTTAACAATGCCGCACTGAAAGTTCAGGAATTTTCATTCAGGGCTACTGCACAGAAAACCATCGGCATTTACAAACAGGTATTGAACCTCTGAGGTGGCTGCAAAAAACGAACATATCAGATCCCTGATAGAGACAATGCCCGAAACCCCCGGGGTATATCAGTTTTACAGTACGGATATGTCATTACTGTATATTGGTAAAGCGAAGAATCTTAAAAGAAGGGTCAGCAGCTATTTTAACAAGAACCATGACAGTTCCAGGATCACCATGATGGTGCGGCAGATTGCCGATATCAGGACGATACTCGTGGAAACAGAATATGATGCATTGTTGCTGGAAAACAACCTGATAAAAAAACATCAGCCAAAGTATAATGTCAGTCTGAAAGATGATAAAACCTATCCATGGATCGTAATTAAAAACGAAGATTTTCCGAGGGTGTTTTATTCACGGCAGCACATCAGGGACGGTTCAGCCTATTACGGGCCCTATGCTTCCGTAACGATGATAAATACACTGCTTGAGCTGATCAACACGCTATACAGGCTGCGTACCTGTAACCTTGTTTTATCAGAGGAAAACATTGCCAAAAAAAAGTTTAGAGTTTGTCTGGAATACCATGTAGGCAACTGCCTCGGCCCCTGTGAAGGCATTCAGTCGAAAGCGGATTATGACACCTCCATTGCGGGGATCCGCGAAATCCTGAAAGGAAATATCAACACAGTGATCCGCCATCTGGAACAACTCATGAAATCACAGGCGGAACGTTATGAATTCGAAGCGGCCCAGGCAAGCAAGGAAAAAATAGAAATCCTGGAAAAATATAAAGGAAGGAGTGTCATCGTTCATCCAACGATAAATAATGTAGATGTTTTTTCGTACGTGGAAGACGGGCATTCTGCTTACGTTAACTTTATGAAAGTTATCAGCGGCGCCATCGTACAGTCCTTTACCCTTGAATTGAAGAAAAAACTGGAAGAAAGTCCTGCGGAACTTCTTGGACTGGCCATTGCGGAACTTCGACAACGTTACGAGAGCGATGCCAGAGAAATACTCATCCCCTTTGAACTTGATCAGGAAATTCCCGGCGTTGAATGCATAGTACCCAAAATCGGTGACAAGAAAAAACTCCTGGATCTGTCTGAAAAAAATGTCCGGTATTTTATGAAGGACAAACTGGAACAGGCTGACAAACTGAATCCTGAACACCGTGTGGAAAGGCTGATGACACAGATGCAGAAAGATTTGCGTTTACCCGAAAAACCTTATCATATTGAATGCTTTGACAATTCCAACTTTCAGGGTGATTACGCAGTGGCCGCGATGAGTGTATTCAAAAATGGCAGGCCTTCGAAAAGCGATTACCGGCATTTCGATATTAAAACGGTTAAAGGCCCCGATGACTTTGCTTCCATGGAAGAGGTAGTGTACAGAAGATACAGGCGATTGCTGGATGAAAGCAAACCTTTGCCGCAACTTATAGTGATCGATGGAGGAAAAGGACAGCTATCGGCAGCTCTAAACAGTCTTGAAAAGCTTGGATTGCGCGGCAAGATTTCTATCATTGGTATTGCGAAAAAACTCGAAGAGATTTATTATCCCGGTGACCCTCTGCCCTTGTATCTCGATAAAAAAAGTGAGACCTTAAAAATAATACAGCAACTGAGGGATGAGGTACACCGCTTTGGCATCGCTCACCATCGCAAGAAACGCAGCAAAGGCATCATTAAGACCGAGCTGTCCGAAATTCGTGGCATAGGTCCGGCAGCGAGTGATGCATTACTCCGTCATTTCCGGTCGGTGAAGAGGGTCCGTGAAGCAAAACCTGAGGAGTTGACAGCCGTCATCGGAACTGCGAAAGCCGGCATCGTGTTCAGGCACTTTCACCCGGATCAATAAGTAATCTTAAGGCTGTCTAATTCTGAAATAGAAACAGTAGGGGGCATGATGCCCTGCTGGATTTTATACATCATCAGCTTCCCTGCCTTTTCAGCATCGCTGTATGTTAAAAATCCTTTAGTGCCACTCACAGCGGGAATATGAGGCTGGTGAATTATTTTTTTATCCCCATCTGCTATGTCATATCCGTAACCGCCCGCTTCCCCTTCGTTCTTATATATGGATAGGCCTAAATTCCCGGTGGATGTTGCTTTATTTCCTGTTTCGGTTACGGCAGTGGCAGAACTTACGGAGCTAAGTGTATCCGATTCCGACCGGGTATTATTTCCCGTACCGGTGGATGCATCAGTTTGCGTATGGATGGATTTCTGTGTCCGGGGATGACTGCAGGAAATAATTACCGAAAAGAAAAGAAAAGCAATCCACCCATACCGCATTTTACATTTTTGATAGTTCATTTTTCAGAAAGTCGATTACATTCACCTCTGTGGCATCAATGTTTTTAATCTCTGCAATATACCAGCTGATCCAGTCACCAAGGTGCAGCAGATACATAGACCGCTGTAACTGACTTCCGCCTTTGGCTTTCATTTCAATGTATTCCGCCTGATGCTTTTTCACCACATCACGGGTGATCTCCATGCGTTTTTGAGTCCGTATATAGTCATCTTCGCAGCGGAACATGAGCACCACAGTATCAGGGTGCGGCTCTGTCCATCCCACCAGTTCATTGTGATTCATTTCCGGTAAAACATGATGCCAGCAGAGCATCTTGCTGTTTTCGTTGATTTGCTGTCGAAACCTGACTGCAACGCCTTCGTACCGGGCTTCGCAATAAATCACCGGCATTTTTCCGATAAGTTTGCCTGCTATTTCGCGGGCAATGGTCTTGACCGTTTCCTCTTCTCTATCCAATAAATCTATGCAGCCGGCAAGGTCTTGCCTAAACTCCCCTCCGATGAGGCCATGAAACTGAAGGATATATGGGATTTGCGTAAAGGAGTAACCGAAGCAGGCACGGGGAGGCATCCCTCCCGGAATGGTAATCAGGTCAAGGCCTTTTTCCTTCGCGATGTTGCCGATTTTACCACCGGAACTCACACAGCATATTTTAGCGCCTTTCGCCAAGGCGGCGTCCATCGCCTGCAGGGTCTCCTCCGTATTTCCTGAGTATGAGGAAACAATCACCAGTGTATGTTTATCTACGAAGGATGGTAAAAAATAATCTTTATTCACGAGGAGCGGTACCTGCATTGTTTTATCCATTACCTGTGCTACAATGCTGCCTCCAATGCCGGAGCCACCTAGTCCGGTTACGAGAACATTACGTATCGGGTGGCCCGATTGGGTGAGCCGGGAGTTTGCACCAATTTCCATAGCTTCACGAATGTGGCGCGTGAACGCGGCTACCAGATCTTTCATTAACATATCATAAAGGATGTTTTAATTTTACCAGACAAATATATACGATCCATCTCCAATCATGTTTCCCGGGAAACACCAAAATAGTATTAAACGCCTGCTTTTGAGTCTGATTTTACTTTCATTCATCAGTTCTTGTACCAGTAAAGACGGCGATCTGAACTTCTTCAGTACTTCGGAAGATGTGGGTCTGGGATCCAGGTATCATGCTGAAATGATGAATCAGCCCACTGAATTTCCCTTGTTGGACGAAGAACAGTATGCCGGTGTTTATAAACAGGTGCGCGGTATTGTAACGAATATCCTTGCCAGTAAGGAAATCCTCCACCGGGAGGAATTTGTATGGGAGGTAAGGATTCTGGATAATGATACGATACTTAATGCATTTTGTACGCCCGGTGGATATATATACGTGTACACGGGTTTGATTAAATTTCTGGAAAGTGAAGATCAACTGGCCGGTGTTTTAGGGCATGAGATTGCCCATGCCGACTTGCGGCACAGTACCGAGCAAATGACCAGAAACTATGGATTAAGATTGGCTTTACAGTTTTTGTTAGGAGATGGTTCTTTATTGGGAGCGATTGCGGAAGGACTGGCCGGATTAACGTTCAGCCGTGATGATGAAACGGAATCCGATTTGCAAAGTGTACGTTATCTGTATGATACGGAGTATGACCCTCGTGGTGTTGCCCGTTTTTTTGAAAAGATGGAGGCGAAGGGGGAGTCGTTGGGGGCCCTGGTTTTTTTAAGTACACATCCCAACCCCGAAAATCGTGTCAGAAATATTATGGCGGAGTGGGAAAGGTTGGGCAGTAAGAAGGGTAAGGAAAATAAGGAACAATATAAGAAATTGAAAGAAGGGCTTTATTAAAAATATTCAACCCCTGCGGGGTTGGGGCCGGCCCTTCAACATAGCCACGGGCACCTGCCCATGGCTATGTTGGATTGAACCCCTCCGGGGTTCGGGGTGGCATTACCACATTAAAAACAGGTTTCAACATCGCTGTTGGT
>CAZHSC010000001.1:38269-58263 GCA_964534995.1 uncultured Bifidobacterium sp. | reverse complement strand
CGGGGTTCGGGGTGGCATTACCACATTAAAAACAGGTTTCAACATCGCTGTTGGTGAACACATTAATACAGGTATCAACATCGCTGATGGTAACAAAACCCCGAAGGGGTTCAATGTTACTATCCTCTGGTTTCACCAGTGGATAGTAACACAAGTTCTCCTCAACCCCGAAGGGGTTGAATAAATCATTATTCAATATATTCATCCAAATAATCAATATTATGCTCTTGCAACATGGAAATGAATTCAGCCCTGGATTCCTTTTTTGAATGATGTTCTTCCTGCTGCTTAACATAATTTATTAAGTGTAACTTACTTTTTATGGAATAGGTAAACGCGCCATACCCTACACCCCATCCAGTAAAGCGCGGAAACAAATTTTCCTTTTTAATGAACAAAGAAGATGATACTTTTATATCTTTCATTAATTCACTTAACGCAACAGCGGGATGAAGACTAAAAACAATATGAATATGGTCCTCCACCCCATTTATAATATATAAAAAACAATTTTTTCTCTTTACAACACCAGATATATACATGAATAATGTTTCACGGTTTGCCTTGGTAAGGCAAGGCACTCTGTTTTTAGTGGCAAAAACCACCTGATAAAGTATTTGTGTATAGGTGCTCATAGGACATATATTTTATGGTTTTATAGCATTTACAAGAGTGATAAATAATCCCGGAAGCACTTTCATATACGAAAAACGCCGGTCAATCCAACAGAGCGGTAACGCGCAACGGTTTTATCCAAATGAGCCTTTTCCTTACTATTAATCGTCGTTTTTATACCGGGCTGTTTGCTTTATACAGTGTGAGTCCATTCTCTCTTTCTTTTAATATAAGCAGGCCCGGGGATCTTTGAAAAGGATTTTATGAAAAACCAATGACGTTAAAAGCGCATTACAAAATGATGTTGAAAAGGATGATAGACGGCGCGTCATTTCCTGTATTCATAGAAGATCCCCAGTAACACTTCCTGCCTGTATTGTAACCGAAGACTTTGTTCGGGTAAATAGTATAATGTTGTATCGAGTCGTACTTGCAGAAATTTCCAAAAACGGATGCAAAGCCTGTTGCTGATATCAAACTGAACCTGACTGGCCGCAATGGCATTGAAGAACACACGCGACCGGTGCTGAAGGAGCAGCAGGTCTTTATAAAAACTTTCGTCAATGGTCACATACGCGCTGAATCCATAGCGGGAATACACATTACTATGCCTGGAGCTCATAGCCGGCTTTTCGGCTGCACCGGAAGACAGGATATCCCTGGGTTGGATGGCTACCTGCAGTGTAGCGGGCGTAAGCATAAGGTTACTCCCTTTCAAAAAATCCCATGTAAAACTATACCCCACCTCTAACAGGGCGGGATTCATAAATCCGCCAACCCACTTTTTTCCGTTTGGCCCCAACAACCACGTATTGAGCCACTGCGTTTGCATGTTTACTGAATAGGTATGTGAGAGCCTTTTCTTTCCAGTCTCGATCCATCGTAAGTGGACTTTAAAAGCATCCGCGTTTTTCACCCACCCGGAATCAGGCAGCATGGTATATCCCACCTGGGTATGGATAAAATGGTCCTTCCTCCACCCCGAAATAAAAGTTTTGCGGTACCTTGTTTCTCCCAGTCCTTTGATGAAAAAAGCCTGCTGCTGCTCCGCCCACCATGTCCTTTCCGTTATATAGCTTCCACTCAGATCTGTTCTGAGTGTCCGGGATGTAAACAAGGCGGAGTCGGGATTACCACACATTCCATGCATCGTATTCCACAACATCAAGACGTAAAATATATAACGGTATAGCATTGCCTAAGATAAAGTCAATATAGTATTGCGCCGCCAATGCAGCTTTTAGTCTGTAAAAAGAATCTGTAACCGGAGGCCCGGTTACTACCTGTTAAAACTGTCAGGGGGAGTAACGTGTAATTACACGCAAACTGGTTTTTACCATCTCGCTGTTCTTTATTTGCCGTTCATAGGGTTCTGTTGATCCGGCTCGAAAATCATTCCAGCAAGTATTATTTGAAAAAGAGCGTTACGGCGCTGTGCGGTACTGCTTTGACGAAAGTATATACGTTAAGAGCCATATCAGGTGACCTGCTCCGGGCACTTTTAAACAACCCGGTGTTAACAGTGAAAATAAAATCATAAGGGCTTAAGCAAAAGCATATACGTTTTTGCTGCCAAAAACATTTTTACTATTTCAGCATCTCATCGATTGTGCCGGATGAAACACTATGATATCCGGGGCGGGCTTTGGCATAAATGGCCCTTGCTTTCTCTTTTCCGGCAGGGGTTTCGATAAGGGCGGCATACAGGGGTTTCAGGAATTTCCGCCTCCCCACCGATATCAGAAATTTCTCAAGGGCAGTATCAGCGGCCATATAATTACTTCGTATGGATAACTCCAGCCACTGGCAGAGTATTTCACTGTTGCCGCTTTGTGTAAAATGAAATCTCCTGTCAAGATCCTCCATTTGTGCCTGTGATAAAGATCCCGGAAGTCTGCGGAGGAAATACACCCAATGGTGCGATGTCCACCCCTGCGGATCCGCCTGGGATTTCCCGGCTAAAAATTCACGTGCGAATAGGTTTACCTTTTCCAGTTCAGAAGAAGTAACTTTAGGAAAACTATCAGGTAACCCGGTACCAAACACCCATTTATTGTCACGTATTTTCGTATTACGCAGCTTACCATCACCCTGAATCAGATTGTCTTCAAGGTAATCCAGGAACTGTTCTGTAGTTATACTTTGAAAAGCATGTTCTGCAAAATATTTCTTAAGGAAGGCATCCCAACGTTCACGGCCTACCGCTCTTTCAATATTAAGCAGAAAAAATCGTCCCTTTTCATAGGCTATGTCACTCATTCCATCATCCGGATCACGGCCTTCCAGGTTCAGGTACAACCTCGTATCGGGATTGTCATCCCCCAATTCCGCTACCGTCTTCCGCAGTTCCCCTTCCGCCAGTACCGTGGCCATATCTTCGTAATCTTTGCCATATAATTTTTCCATGATCCTCGATTCAAAATAAACTGTAAAGCCTTCATTCAGCCAGAAATCATTCCATGTGGCATTGGTGACAAGGTTGCCGCTCCAGCTATGTGCAAGTTCATGGGCAATGAGCGCCACCAACGACCGGTCGCCGGCGATGATGGTGGGCGTGGCAAAAGTAAGGCGTGGATTTTCCATGCCTCCAAAAGGAAAACTGGGAGGCAACACCAGTACGTCATATCTGCCCCATGCATAGGGTCCGTATAACTCCTCAGCGGCCCTGATCATTTGCGGGAGATCGGCAAATTCGTAAGTAGCTTTATCTAACGTTACAGGCTCTGCGTAAACGCCGCTTCTGTTATCATAAGCATGGAACCTGATATCCCCTACTGCCAGCGCCATTAAATAGGAGGGTATTGCCTGCGGCATGTTAAATGTATATACGCCATCCTCATGAATCAGGGTGTCATTTTCGGCACTCATCAGCGCCATCAGAGCAGGCGGGCATTTAATGGTTGCCGAATACGTAAAGCGGACACCCGGTGAATCCTGCAGCGGTATCCAGGTGCGGGCCAATATTGCCTGGCTTTGCGTGAAGAGAAAGGGGTGCCGGCCTCCGGCGGTCTGACCCGGTTCCAGCCATTGGAGCGCAGCGGATTGCGGTGAGGTGGCGTATTGTACTTTCACCTTTTTTGTGGAAGGCTTTATCCTGACCACCAATTCACTTCCCAGCAAAGGAACAGCGGGCATCAACTCAAACGGTGCGGGAGAGCCATCCTCAAGAAATACCGAATCGATGCGCAGGTCCCTTGTATCAAGGTGAAGCGCACCGCCTTTTGACAGGTTGTCGATGTGCAAGGTAGCGGTTCCTGTCAGTTGCCGGGATGTAAAATCAACATTCAACTGCAGATCAAGATGTCGGACAACGGCCTCATCGGGCCTCGCAAATGAGTGGAAATCCTTCCCGGACATAGCTTCTTTTGTTTTTTCAGTAGATATACAAGCGCACATCAGGACCATTGACAGCCCTGAAACTGCAACCAGAATTGACTTAATCATACAAGGGCGAAGGTAAAGGTAATTCGATAGTTTCTGAAAAATTTCAAAAAAGCATCCGATAGCCATTTCATCCGAACCCATCATTAATAACAGCTGTTCCTTTAATACACATCCCTTCCGTTGAAAAAATAATCCGGGATTACCCGCGCAGCAGTTCCAACTGAATACATTTGATTGCATGAAAAAATTCTTGTCACGCCTGATACACGTAGCTAAAGCACTGTTACTTTCCCTGTCGGTGATTTTTCTGCTTGTTATTATTTTTTCCTTTACCACCGGGCCTTTTTGGATTTACCACTGGCTGGGAACCAGTGTGAGCGCCTATTCATTCCGACCGGATTATATTATTATTATGGGAGGTGCCGGACATCCCAGCGAGTCCTCTTTAATCCGCTCATGGTATGCTGCCGGTCTATGGCATAAATATCCGGAGTCTGCCATCATCGTCACTCAGCCTTCCGCGGCATGCGTCCGCCCTGAATTAAGCGATGCCTGGGGAATCCGAAACGACCTGGTCATCCGCGGGGTGGACAGCATGGCCATCCTGATTGAAATAAAAGGCCGTAATACCCGGCAGGAAGCAATGGAAGTAATGGCACTTGCTCCCGATGCCCGGGAAAAAGCCTGCCTTATCATTACTGCCCCTGAGCATATGCGCCGTTCGGTGCTTACGTTCAGAAAAGCGGGATTTAAACAGGTTGGCGGTGAACCCACCTTTAACAAATCAGGGCCTGTTGACCTCGACTATAATGACGAACAATTGGGCGGTAATACGCTTCCTTTGCCTGAAGTAGGAGGTAGCGTTCAACTCCGGTATCAGTTCTGGAACCACCTCCGTTATCAGGTGATCTGTTATCGTGAACTGGCCGGGCTGCTGTGGTATAAAGTGAAGGGCTGGATTTAGCAGGCACCTCCTGTGACGAAGTATCTCCTCAATGGGAGGTGTAAAGTCTTATCCGGTTGGCTGAATTTAAATTCAAAACTTCAATAAAAACTCATGCGTATTTATCATCTTTGTTATATGAATAAAAAGACCGTTAATTACTTTATCATTGTGCTCTGCCTGCTGTTTGGCAGCTACCAGGCAAGCGCACAACATGTATTTATTGCCACAGGCGGAAAGGTGAGTTTCTTCTCTGAAACGCCCGTTGAAAATATAGATGCGCATACCGAAAGCATGACCTCCGTATTGACAACTACCACCCAGGATATTCAATTTACAGTTCCCATGCGTACTTTTAAATTCAAGAAGGCATTGATGGAAGAGCATTTTAATGAAAAATATGTAGAAAGCGAGTTGTATCCAAAATCAACTTTTAAGGGAAAAATCAATGACACACTTGACTGGTCTTCTGACACCACTCTGGAAGTCAGCGCCAGCGGGGAATTTTATCTGCATGGCGTTACAAAATCCATCACTGAAAAAGGAAAAATAAGCATATCAGAAGGGAAAATACACCTCGAAGTAAATTTCAACATCGCTCTGAAAGACTACAATATTGAAATCCCCAAAATTGTAACCAAAAGCATAGCGGAGAACATAAGGGTATCCCTGAGCTGCGACTATGTTCCATACGTCAAAAAGAAACAGCAATAGGGCGCCGCTATCCCCAAGCCTGATATACATTCCTTTTCACCGGCAGTTTGCTTCTTACCTGTTACCTTTCAGGTCACAAAATGACAATTTACTAAGTTTGCAGTAAAAGGATTTTCTACCCCATGTCACCGGCAACACAGGATACTTCTGTCACCGACACCACTGTGTTCGCTTCCGTTCACACCCTTGCTGCCGACAGTCCGGCCAGGTCCGGCACAGGCACCTTCCGCTTTACAGATGAAGAAGAGGCCATAGCCGCCAACGTCGTTGATTCCGCGGAAAGAATCTCACAAACGCTGCAGGGTCCCGCCCTTTTTAAAGGACACCTCCTGCAGGTAAAGCAGTCGAACGCGACTCCGGTGAATACCCTGGTCAGTGACTGGTTCACCATTTCACTGCTGGCTTTACTTGCATTATTTACATGGTTTCGTTTTTTCTATTACCGGATCTTCCGGCAACTGTTTTCAGCGTTCTTTAATACCACCATCACCAATCAGATTGTGCGCGATGAAAGCGTACTTCTGCAGCGCGCCTCGTTAGTGCTTTCCATCATTTCCTATATGCTGATGGGTATGTATGTATATCAGCTTAGTATTTTTCTTCAATGGGATACCGGTATTTTACAGGGAGGGCTGTTGCGATTCGTGATGTTTTCGGTGGCCATTGCTGCCGCCTACTCTTTGAAAATGATAGCCCTCCGTTTTTTAAGCGCCATCTTTAACCAGGAAAGGCCTGTGGCCATTTACATCTTCAACGTCTTTCTGATGATCATGATGGCAGGTCTTTTATTATTGCCTGTCAATATTTTACTGGCATATGCTCCGGCCATCATCAGGGAGTACACCATCCCGGTTTCACTGGTTCTCATCGGTATGTTATTTCTGTACCGCCTGGTCAGAGCCATACTTATCTGGATGGGTATTCCGGGCTTCTCGGTGTTTTATTTGTTTTTGTACCTTTGCGCTTTCGAAATCGCACCCCTTCTCATCATCTGGAAGGTGGCTACTCTGTAGAAGTGCAGGATCGAAAAACTGTCTGGAAATTACCCTATCACAAAAAGCCCTTGAAAGTAAAATCCATACTAGTTACGCAGCCGAAGCCAGAATCTGAGAAGTCTCCTTATTACGATCTAGCGAAAAAGTATAACCTGAAAATCGACTTCAGGGCATTTATACATATCGAAGGTATTCCCGCCAAAGACTTCCGGAAAGACAGGATTAATATTCCTGATCATACCGCTGTTATCCTCACCAGCCGCCATGCTGCCGATCATTTTTTCCGTATCTGTAACGAAATGCGGATTACGAATATGGAAGAGCTTAAGTACTTCTGTATTTCCGAATCAACAGCCTTTTATCTTCAGAAGTATATTACTTTCCGTAAGAGAAAGATTTTCGCGGGAAAGCAGAACATCAACGACCTGCTTGAAATTCTTAAAAAGCATAAAAAAGAAAATTTCCTGTTGCCTTGTTCCGATATTGCCAAACAGGAAATGGCTGATGTTTTAAGCGCCCACGGTATCAGTTTCACCAAAGCAAATATTTATAAAACAGTATGTTCTGACTTAAGCGACCTGGCCGATGTAAAATATGACATGCTCGTGTTTTTCAGTCCCGCCGGCGTTACTTCTCTTTTTAAAAACTTTCCTGATTTCAAGCAAAATACTACCCTCATTGCTGCCTTCGGGTCTCAAACCTCTCAGGCCGTGCTGGATGCAGGCTTACGCCTGGATATTCAGGCCCCGGTTCCTGAGGCGCCCTCCATGACAATGAGCATTGAGAATTACCTCAAAAAGAATAAATAATACCAGGTTTCTGTCCATTCACAATCCCGCGGTAGCTCCTGTAGGTAGCAACTACGAACCCATTTGAAACCTCGCCATGTCAACCATACCCGCTCCCGATAACCGCCTCCGCATGCCCGAGCGTTTAAAGAGCCGAAAAGACCTGGACACGCTGTTTGCTGAAGGAAAAGTATTGATAGCCGCCCCTTTTCGCCTTGTTTTTACCGAGAACGTATTTGATATGCAATTCCCGGTTAAAATTGCCTTCAGCGCCCCCAAGCGCAGAATGAAAGCTGCGCATGACCGTAATCGTTCCAAGAGGCTGATGCGGGAGGTGTACAGAAAGAATAAACATGCGCTTGTTACCTGTTGCCGGAAACAAAAAACAGGCCTCTCCGTTTTGTTGATTTCCATGAGCAATACTCCCTCCACATACCCCGTTACAGAAGAGAAAATTGTCCTACTTTTGAAACGACTAATTACCCTGTATGAAAAAGCTGCTCAGTAAACTCTTGCTTGCCCTGATCAGTTTTTATAAGCATGCGATCTCCCCTCATTTGGGGGCTGCCTGCCGGTATACGCCCACCTGCTCTGAATATGGCGCGGAAGCCATTCGAAAATACGGTCCGTTTAAAGGCGGATGGCTGACGTTAAAAAGAATCCTGTCCTGCAATCCATGGGGAGGTCATGGGTATGATCCTGTTCCCTGAAAATCACTATGAAAGATACACTGACAAAATACTTCCGGCGACTGAGCATATGGGTATTGGCACTGATAGCCGGAGCGGGCGCTTTATCCTTCAGAAGCGCGGAGGATAACTATTTTGAGATGGCGCGCAACCTCGACATTTTTACCACCATCCTCCGTGAACTTACCATTTATTATGTGGATCCAACTGACCCCAAGGTACTGGTAGAGGAAGGCATTCATTCCATGCTTGAAAGCCTGGATCCCTACACCCAGTTTATACCTGAAGAGGAAGCGGATGATTACCGCTTCATCACTACAGGCCAGTATGGAGGCATAGGAGCTTTGATAGGACAGCGGGATGAAAATGTAATTATTACAGATCCCTACGAAGGATTCCCTGCACAGAAAAGCGGGTTGCAGGCCGGTGATATTATCCGTGCCATAGACGGTAAATCACTCGACGGTAAAAAATATGACGAAGTTAGTAAGATGCTGAAAGGCACTCCCAACACTACGATCACCATAACGGTAGAGCGTATGGGAGCATCGGCACCCATCACCAAAACACTCAACAGGGAAGAAATTACCATTAAAAGCGTCCCGTATTATGGTCTTCTTGATGACAATCTGGGTTACATACGCCTGGGGGGCTTCACCGATGAGGCGGGCTTAGAAGTGAAACATGCCGTGGAGGACCTGGTTCAGAAAAAAAATGTAAAAGGACTGATCCTGGACCTGCGCGGGAACCCGGGAGGATTGCTCCACGAAGCCGTAAATATTGTCAATGTCTTTGTTGATAAAGGGCAGGAAGTGGTCAGCACCAGGGGAAAGGTAAAAGAGTGGGACAAAACCTACCGTTCCCTGAATCCCGCCACCGATACCAAAACACCGGTGGTAGTACTGGTTAACAGTGGTTCCGCCTCCGCTGCGGAAATCGTTTCCGGAACACTTCAGGATCTCGACAGGGCCATCATCATAGGCCAGCGAACCTTTGGGAAAGGGCTGGTTCAAACCACCAGGCCCCTTACCTACAACACCCAGTTGAAAATTACCACTGCCAAGTATTATATCCCCAGTGGCAGGTGCATACAGGCCTTAGACTACTCACATCGTAATCCGGATGGCAGCGTGGGCAAAGTGCCCGATTCGCTGATTTCGGAATTCAAGACACGCGGTGGCAGAAAAGTATATGACGGAGGAGGTATCAACCCTGATTTCACTACGGAACTTCCGGATATCAGCAGCATTTCGCAGGCGCTGATCAATAATTATATTTTATTTGATTACGCCACCCTCTACCGTATTAAAAATCCTGTAATCGCCAATGCCAGGGATTTTAAACTCTCCGATAAAGAATTTGAAGATTTTATCGCCTGGCAAAATGATAAAAAATACGATTACATTACCGACAGCGAAAAGAAACTAAAAGAACTGCAGGAAAAAGCGGAAAAAGAAAAATACTTTGAGCATATCAGGGACAAGTATGAACTTGTGAAAAACCTCCTGAAACATGATAAGGCCACGGATCTGCGGCTGAACAAAGCGGAGGTAAGAGAATTACTCGAGAATGAAATTGTGAGCCGCTATTATTATCAAAACGGCCGCATTGAAACCAGTTTTGACGATGATCCCGATATCTTGCTTGCGGTGAAAGCGCTGAAAAATCAACAGGTGTACCAGGCCATCCTGAACAGAAACTACAAACCCTGAGTCGTACGGAAACGGGAATTTCACCCTGCCCGCAGCGGTTATAAAACCAGGGTGATACCCTTGTATTGTAAACTTCCATTCATCACTTCCGCAGTCTGCGTTGGATGTTTCTCTGTCGGTGCCGGTGTTATACCAGGTGCCCCCTGAAAACTGCCATCCACATGCTGTTTACCGGCATCAGGCGACATATTTCGAACCATCAATTACACTTCAAGTCCATCCTATAATTATTACGATGACTTCCGAAACTACCTTCACGCAGACCCTTCAGCGTACCGGAACCATCGCATTCTTTTTGGGGGCCCTGCTGGTAGCTTTTTCTCTTCCGCTCTGGAACCTGGGCATGAGCCTGGGGCAATTCATCATGGCCGGCGCCTGGCTGATAGCCGGTGACCTGAACGGGCGTATAAAAGCAGCCATGAAAAATCCCGCTTTCTGGCTCCTCATTTCACTGTTTGTACTTCACATTGCCGGATTGTGGAATACAGATGATTTCAGCTATGCCGCCAAAGACATCCGGGTGAAACTCCCGCTTCTGATTATGCCCGTATTGTTCGCTGCAGGCCCCGCACTTACGGGCAGGCAAATGCGGGTTCTTTTCCTGTTTTTGATTTCCGGTATACTTATTTCCACCGGATGCGGCTTTGCAGCCTATGCAGGTTTACTGGATTTGAAAATCACCAATTACAGAGACCTCAGTATTTTTATTTCTCATATCCGCTTGGGGCTTCTGATTGATGTTTCGATTTTTATCGCTTTTTACTTTGCAAGGAGGCCTGCCGGCATCTTACAAAAAATGTTGCTGCTTTTGTATGTCGCCTGGTGCATTGTTTTCCTGATCCTTCTTCAGTCCATTACCGCCCTCCTTTTGCTTGCGGTGGCAGCCGTTTGCGCCGCTTTATACCTTTCCTTTAAAGCTGCAAAGACGGGAATCAGGGTGCTTTCAGCCTTGCTGGTTTGTGCGGTTTTAGCCGCCGGGTTCATGGTCTATGAATATATTTTCATTGCTTCGTTGAAGGAAATTACAGTGGACACGCGTAGCCTGAAAACGCATACTGCCAGGGGTAACCCCTACATCAATCAACCGGAAAAGAAAGAGGTCGAAAACGGGCGGCTTGTCTGGATGCAATACAACGACCTGGAGATGGACACTGCCTGGATGAAAAGAAGTTATCAGAGATTATGGGATACTGACGCAAAGGGACATATGCAACTGGCCACCCTGATGCGTTATCTCACCTACGTTGGTTACAGTAAAGACGCTGAAGGCATTGCAAAACTCAGTGAGGAAGATGTAAAAAATATTGAGTTGGGATACCCCACCCCTGAACACGTTAAAGGAGAAAAGCGGCTGGCATTCCGCCTCAGAGAACTTTCGGCCGAATACCGTAATTACTACTTTAACCGGTATAGCAGCGGCCACACCCTCGCCCAGCGGCTTGAGTACTGGAAAACAGCCTTAATGATACTTTCCCGGCATCCTGTAACCGGCGTCGGAACCGGAGATGTACCGGCGGCATTTCAAACGGCATATGAAGTACGCAAAACACAACTGGGCAAGGAGTGGAGGTTAAGAGCCCATAATCAGTTTCTGAGTATGGGCGTCGCTTTCGGATGGCCGGGAATGTTATTATTTGTATTCGTACTGCTTTACTGTTTCCGGTATGGCATCATCCATGAAAATTATTTGTATGTATTTTTTCTAATCATCGCCACCGGGTCCTTTTTCACTGAAGACACTCTTGAAACACAGGCCGGCGTTACCTTTTATACATATCTGAACGCCTTGCTACTTTTCAGAAAAGAGCAGCAGCTTTCCTGATTTTGCGAAGAGACAAAGCCGTAATTACCGCAACAATACTGTTCCTTCTGTGCCGGCGGCACAACTAAATGATCCCTAACTTTACCCTGTGTCACGATCTTTTTACCCGAAATTCCTATATTTTCGCCACCTGAGGAGCCTTCAGGGGGCAATATCGCCCGACTTTTACATCCGGGAAAATGGGTCCGGGCGGATCCGTGACAAATGGCAGATACATCCTTACAGCAACTTATTTCTATCCAGCAGCAACTGGATCAGGGCCGTGTTGCTGAAAGCCTGGCGGAAGTACAATTGCTGATTGCACGCCATCCGGAACAAGGAAGGGCGCACGCTTTGTTAGGACATATCCTGCTTCATTATGTCAAAGATTACACCGGAGCGGAAGAGTCTTTCAGGGTGGCCATGCGGCAATCACCGTCATATCCGGATTTATACTACGATTATGGCCTCTTGCTGTTACGCCTGGATAAAAGCACCGAAACGGTTGCTGTTTTAAATAAATCCCTTGAAGTACCGGGTATTGAGAAAGACAAAATATACCGCATTTTAGGAATGCTGTATGAAAGGGAAAATAAATGGAACGACGCGATTGAATATTATACAAAAGCGATCATATACTCTCTTTCAGATGTCGATGGAACCCTTTACCGGAAAGATGTGGAACGTGTAAAAGGGAAAATGAATATTTAGTTTTTTCATATGACATAAACGGCAGCCCGTCCTTTCTTTATCCCTTCGTCCGATGTATGCAGTATGATCATGAAAAGTATTCATCAGTTTTATGAATACAAAGCGGAAAGTATATATTCAAGGGTTGCAGCAGTATATTCCTTCCGGACAAAATGTGCTTTATCTTCCTTGCTGATGCCCCCTGTATACCGGCAGGGATGGTTTGACCTGCAAGAGAAAGACCGGTTTGAAAAACGGCTCAACCAAATTCCAGGGAAGCTTTCCCAAAGCGACGGAGCGTACGTATATGCGACATTAACGCGTCTTTAAAATACCTGTTCTCCATATAGGGGATATTATACTCCCGTGCGGTATCTTTAATAATAGGAGCGATTTTAGGATAATGAACATGACAGATTTTAGGGAAGAGGTGATGCTCCACCTGGAAATTCAGTCCGCCGATATAAAAAGAAAGAAGGCGGTTGTTTGTTGCAAAATCAACGGTGGTGCAAAGCTGATGAACTGCCCAGCTGTTTTCAATAGTTCCTTCACTGGAAGGCATGGGGTGTTGTGTTCCTTCTACTGTATGTGCAAGCTGAAAAACGGTAGTAAGGACGATCCCCGCCAGAAAATGCATCAGGAAAAATCCGGCTATCCAGGGGCCCACCTGCACCTTAAAAACAAATACTGGGATGACGATGAGATAAGCAAAGTAAAATACTTTTGAAAGAATGATTTTTATAAACGCAATTTTAGAGGCAGTTCCTTTCAGCGGGTTAACACCGTTTCTGTTATAGCGTAAAAACTGCTGAATGTCTTTTACGGTTGCCCAGTATAGGGTTAATATTCCGTAAAAAAGAAATGCGTAAAATACCTGGAAACGGTGATAGCCTTTTACGTTGGTATGGGGCGAGAAGCGGAGTACCAGTTTATCATCAATATCCTCATCGTAATGGGTAATGTTGGTATATGTATGGTGGAGGATATTGTGCTGAAGGTTCCAGTTGAAGATACTTCCGCCTACCAGGTTCAGGCTGAAACCAAGGATTTTATTTACCCATTTATTGGATGAATATGCACCGTGGTTGGCATCGTGCATGATGCTCATACCGATCCCGGACAAACCCACTCCCATGATCAGCCATAACAGCATCTGCAAGCCAATAGGGAGCGGTGTTGTGATCATTAAGACATAAGGAACGAAGTAACAGGAAAACATGAAGATGGTTTTAAACACCATCTCCGCATTTGCGTGCTTTGAAATATTATTTTCCTTAAAATAGTTATCTACTCTTTTCCTTAATACCTGATAGAACTCTTTTTGATCCTCTCCCCTGAACTTAATATTGCCTTTTACTGTGCTCAATTTTTTAATTTTAATAATTGATGCAAAGATAGTTATAAATAAAAAAACCAAGTAGTTTATATAAACACGCTGGTTCTTTTGCATAAATCCCTTCTTTTTCACGCTTTTTCCTTAAAAAATATCAGAATACAATAAAAAAACGGATGATATCTTTAAATATCATCCGTCCTGTTAGCTATAAGCCATTTATTTATTTGCCAATCACCACTTTTTGAACCAGTTTTCCGGTTTCCGAATGCAATACCACGTAATAAATTCCACTTTCGAGTGTACTTACATCCAGCATGGTTTTTTCCGTGGCCTGCGAAACATATATTTTTTCCTTTTGCAGGGACTGGCCGACAATATTCAATATCTCCAGCTCGGCCTGAGTATATACGGGCAATGAGAACTCCACATTCAGATATTCTGAAGCAGGATTTGGACTTACATGCATGTTGCCTTTTTCTCCTGCCTGTATCTCAACGGTGGGCAGCGTATAATTCACGGTAAATTGCTGATAGATATTGTCACCAAAATCCGGGTTAAACGTAGTCAATACCGCTCCGGAAGATGCATTTTTAATCCGGAAATAGCCGGTACCCTGCGCGGTATTGGCCCACCAACTCAAGCCATCATCACCGGCATCCAGCAGCTTTAGGGTAAAACAATCAGTAGGCAGGTACACCGTATCGCGGTAAGTGGTATTGGCGGTCAGACCCATTTTATTGATGAGGGTGTTTCCCTGGCTGTCTTTCAGCGTATAGGTAGTATGGGAGCCATTGTTATTGGTGCGCAGTTCAAAAACAAGACCGGAGGGATATACTACGGGATAATTAAATGTACTGATAAGGGTGTCATTTAATCCATATTGATCTGTGCCTCCATTGGGATTGGAAACGATCGCAATAAATTCATTGGAATTTGAACTCAGCCAGTTTGGTTGCGGTAGGGTAACTTCGGCGGTTTGCAGGAAGGAAAGGGAGCCGGTCCATTGAAATGTTGACATGGTACCACCCAGTCGCCCATACATAATATCCAGTTGCGTCAGGGGAGTAGATCCTGTATTTTGTATTGCGATAACGGGTTCATTGCACACCGGGTTGAGGCGGGCAAATTCCACACGGTTACTGGGGCTCTTCACATAAGATACCGCGGCATCAAGACTGAAATTAGGCGGACCGTAACTTACCAGTTGATTATTCACCCTGTAATTGGAGGTACCCACATTGGAAGCGGCGGGAAGGCTATAGTCCAGGTTTATCAACTGTCCGGAACTCACCTGTGAGGTAATTTCATATTCGCGGGTATCTACCACATCTCCGGGACACCAGCCTGCACGGTCATACACCCAGGTTCCACCCTGAGGATAAATGGGGTTCATGGCGCACTCCTTCCATACCGCCCTGGTAAAATTGGTAGTGTTATTAAGACGTATGGTATGGTTACGGGGGATAAACTCACCTTCCTGGCCATGCCCGCTGATGGCGGAGCGTATTTTAAATTGTGAACTGCCGGGCGACAGCTGAATGTCGCGGGGTTCAAAATATTCGTTATTTACAACCTGGTTATACCCTACCATGGTCCAGGCGCCGCTGGGCCAGATCTGCTGAATGGAATGCACATCCCGGGGCGGGGTTCCTTCATAAAACAAGAAGGTGATATCATTATCCTCCTGATTTTTCCCGTCCTCCATGGCCATATATTTCCAACCCTTCAACACGGGCGCATAATCTGTCACATCAAAGGCCCAGGTTTTACCCACCATTCCGCCCAAATTTAAGCCCAGTCCATAAGGAGTAATAAAATTGATCAGTTCAATTTTCATAGGCCTTTTTTCATGGTGCAGCAAGCGGGTAATATTGATGGTATCGTCCACGGCCACGGCAAAGGAGTCAACAGCAACACCGGCTGTATCATACACATACGTATAGCCTCCAGCCAACCAATAAAGGTTGGTATCAACCGCGGTGAGGGTGCCATTTATCACTGCATTTTCGATGACCGAATTGGGGATAACCAGGATGGAATCCAGTACCGGAATTTGCTGTACGTTGGTAGTATACACTCCTTTTACAAAAGTGGTGTTGGGCCGGTCTGCCGATTCCGCAAAATTCCTGAAGAGGTCTTTACCGCGGCGGGGTCTCTGTATCATATTAAAAATCGTAGCATCATATCCGTTAGGAGAAGCGTCTGAAACCAGCGTACCACTACTCTCATCAAATTTATAATATACCTGCAGATTCAGGTAATCAGGATGGGCAGGAGTAATGGCATGATGCATGATATCACGTATGGCCTGTTGGCTCAGTTCTGTATTCCACATACTGAACTCATCGATATTTCCGTAATATGCGTAGTTGTTTCTCAGGGCGTTACCCAAGGCCATACTGTTAAATGAAATGGGCTTTGTCTTTCCGGTTCCGCTGTGCCATAAATTTCCATTCAGGTATATCTTCATTGATCCTGCGGTAGCATCTTTGGTTACTGTCCAGAAATTCCATCGCCCTTCGATTTCATCGTTCGCGGCTGCTTTATTGATTCTGTCATAACCGGTACCGTCGTTACCGCAATCCCAGTAAATGCTGCCATCGCTCCAGGGGAGGTGGAGATTCATCTGCCTGTTACCTGCGGCGTCCAATGCTTCGAACATACTGGTATTGGCTGGAAGTTTTGCCGGGTTCCCATAACACCAGAATGCCACAGTTACCTTATTGGTAACCGAATTTCCGGCCGCAGCAGGCAATGTAACCGCAGCAGCACCTCCGTTCGTTTCCACATAATTATCGGTTCCGGAAGCAGTGAGCGCGGCAGTGAAACTTCCTGTGGTACCTGAAACAATATTGTCAGTGCCCGGCAAAGGGTTTGAATAACTAAGATCAATAATGAGAGAGGAAATGCCGTCCCAGTTAAAGGGGGTGTGAAAGTTAAACCGCTTCTGACCGGCAGCAGCAACAGGAGTATTCAGGAAATATACTTCAGTAAACCCATCATTATGAACACTGTCGGACGATAAAGAAACAGCGCTTGTAGATTTCAAACGTATCCGAAGGTTATCAGGAGAGGTGCCTGCGGACAGTACATCCAGGCCAAGCCCGGTGATATCACCCGATGTTAATCCTGCCGATGACAACTCCCCAGCGGTCCATAAGTACTGGCTGCGTGAAACAGTTTGTGAAGAAGTAAAGGGGTGACTCAGCGTCAGCGCTCCGTTTCCGCTGAGCGCCGTTGTTTCAGAGATGACTGAAGTGTAGTTTACCTGCTGCTGAATAAACTGATTATAATTCCATAACGGAGTTACGGTATACGGATAAACTGTATCGGTAAAGTTGCTGATAAAATAGCTGTTGCTGTACCTCTTTAGTGAATCCGTTTGTGATGAATCTATCAGGTAGGTGTAACAATTGTAATCCCATTCCCCGCAGCCCTGGTTGGGCGCTGAAGAATTTGACACCAATCCATCTTTACAGCGCATGCTGTAAAGCATAATTATTTTCTCATAGTGCTTGCTGGTGTCGTCCGGAAAATGGAACATACCGGCCCGCAGGGAGGAATCGTAACGGAAGGTCTGTACCAGGGTGGTGTCACCCGACACCGTTTCATTGGCCATTGATGGCAACCTGTTGCCGATTCCGGTGCAGAGCAAGGCGAACAGCAATACCCTCGCAAGGGTAAAATGTTTCTTTATTGTCAACTTCATTGTCAATTTAATTAGGTAATGATAAGATAGAGAAGGTTCGATAGTATGAGGATGCTAAAGGTACTGTTTACGAAAGAACATCCCAAGTTATGGTTTACCATTGCAGATAGCAGGTTTCCGGTTTGCCCTACAAAGCCCGTTTTAAATAATACTAACAGCAAAATAATCAGACTTCTCAACAGATACCCCTAATTATAGGGGGCTCAGATGTTGCCCGCAACGTCTAGCCAGGGAAACGGCGCCTTAAAGAATATTTATTCTGAACCGCTTACTCTCTGACAATTTTAAACACTTTTATTTCCCGCTTTTCATTACTGAGGAGCAACTGGTAATGCCCTTTGGCAAACCTGCTGATGTCAAAGTTATACTCCCTGCTGTTGCCGATAGGTTCTTCAGCCAATACCCTGCCGCCGATGTCGGTGAGTTGAAGAAAATAATTGTTTTCGGGCTTATCCAGACGGATGGTAACCAAGGAGGAAGAAGAAGTAGGATATACAACAATATTATCTTGTACCACCGGGGTATTTATCCCTACACCGGTTACGGTATAACAGGAAGATGTATCATAACAACTGCCATGCAACACAATTACGGCGTAGCTGCCACTGGCCGGAGGGGTAAAACTCTGCTGATTGGCGCCTGGAACCGGTGAAAAGCCATTGTTGCAGTCGAGCCATTGATAAAATGTACCAAGGTGGTTGGCGGTCAATACCGCTCCGTTCTGGGTGACGGAAGTATCAACCAGCAAATCCGACAATGTGAGTTGCACCACCGAATCACAGCCTGCAGCATTGGTCAGCGTATCAAAATACACACCGGGCGTGGTGATAAGCGTTCCGTTAAAATTATACACTGAATCCGGACATACAAATGCAAATACCGGGTTTACCTGACTTGCGCCTGCAATGAAATTAGAGTTGGAACCATTCAATGCAAAGTTATTCAGTATCCCGTTGCTGTTGCCTGTTTCATCAATCAATGTGGTCAATCCGGTGTTTACACCACCCGCTATGCCCTGATTACATTTATAATACAGCTGCAGTCCGGTCGCTGCAGAAGTATCAATGCCATTGATATGCAGGCATGTCAGTTCGGAAGGAAGTAATGCCCTGTTCCACAGGCTCACTTCATCCACCCTTCCACTGAGATAATAATGCGTTCCCTGATATAACTGATCTCCGATTAAAAAATCCTCAACAGTAGAAGTGATGACATCACTTGCGGGTAATGAATCGGCAATGATACCGTTTTTATACAGTCGCAACATCGCTCCATCATACGTAAAAGCAAGGTGCGTCCAGGTGTTGAGCGTAAGTACGGGAGATACGATGGTGTAATTTATCCCTGAAGCACCGGTGAAGCGCGCCTCCACAGAAGTGGCTGTATAATGCAGTAGGTAAAAATCCGCGTTTGTATTATTTCTGAATCCGGCGAAGCCGTCAAAATTCGGGAAAACAGGAGCAGGGTTGGTGGGATACACCCATGCCGTTAGTGACAGGCCCGGTGCACCCGCTATCAAAGAAGAGGCCCCCGGAACACTCACATAATCATTGATACCGTCAAAAGCCAGGGCATTATTTGTCTGGGAACGGGATGCAGTTGCAATAAACATACACAATGCAAGCAGGAATGCAGAATATGTTTTCATCATAGGACTATTTTTATTGGGGTAAATATATCAAAAATTATTTCGGCCCTCGTCCGCATCGTAAAACATGAACGGTACGTATCGCAGATATGCCCTCCTGAAACACATCACATGGTCGTTCCCTCACTAAATATAGGGATGCGGCTTACCGCCCGGCATAAAAATTCCTGATCATAATACGGAGCCTGCGGATTTGTTATTTTCTTAATATGCTTTCGATTTTCTTCCCTTTCGCCAATTCATCAATCAGCTTATCCAGAAAGCGGATTTTTTGCATCATGCCGTCCCCAATATCTTCTACACGATATCCACATATCACTCCCTTTATTTTTGAAACGTTGGGGTTCATATGTGGTGCAGCGTTAAAGAATGTTTCAAAATCGGTATTACTGTCCAGCAGCTCCTGCAGTTGTTCATGATTATAGCCGGTCAGCCAAAAAATGATGGCATCCACCTCCTCTCTGGTACGGCATTTCTTCTCCGCTTTACGGATATACAAAGGGTATATTTTTGAAAAGGGCATTTTAAAAATTCTGTCTGTATTCATTTCTGAAGGATGAAGGGTACATACATTTTCAACCGGCACGCCAGCCATTCCTCTCCATTGTCAGCGACTCATTGGCGGCCTGCTTTCCAAAAATAATGATTCAGCGAATCCTGTATAGGATCCCAGCGGAAATTCCTACCATGTTGTAACGTTGACGCGTATTTCCGCCTCCGTCCATTTCAGTGAGGAAATATCTTCCGGAAGGGCGAAGCAGGAGGCGACAATTTGCATGTAGAAGATAGCTGAATTCTATTCCCGCCCTTGCATTTAATGTCAGCCGGCCGGTGTTTTCCTTTTCAAATTTGGTGATGCCGCTCTCATCGTCTTTCAGGTAATGCCCCGAGGAACGCACAACTACACCCGGTGCAAGTCCGGCACTCAGCCCGATTCCCCAACGTCCCGTCTTTACCCGATACAGCACTT
>CAZHSC010000001.1:0-38259 GCA_964534995.1 uncultured Bifidobacterium sp. | reverse complement strand
GCACTTCCAGATGCAATTCCATAATATACCAACGATTGATGCCATTGGCATAGGTCACGGCAGGGTCGTAGTGTTTACCGCTCAGCGTATCCGTTTTGGTAACATAATTACTATCGGTTACCGTTTCGAGCCTTGTGTTTAAAAACAGGATCCCGAAAATATAGGTGCTGTCAGTATCTGAAACAACATAGGAATAAGGTTCCCATTCCTGATAGGAGTTATAATACTGTCCGTTTGAATATGGCGAATATTTCACCTGTTCACCGATGACTGAAAATTCAATTCCGCCACGAAAATCCCAGTTGCGGACGCTCTTTGAAAGCTGCCATCCTGCGAAAGGCTGGTTGGCGGGTTTTTCTTCCTGCTCCCTTCGGTCAAGATAGCTAGTATTACCAGCAGTGTACATATCCTTATTCACCCATCCTGCACCGGCATACAACACCATGTCCCAGGCTGATTTTCTTTTCAGCCATGGTGCAGGCTCTTCCTTTGTAAGCAATTCAACCGGGATTGCCGGCATACTTTCCATGAGTAATTTCAGCGGCAGGGGGGTGATTTCTTCTGTCAACAGACCCTCATCAGCGGGGGATGCGGTGGTCATTGTATCTGTTACGTCAGGCAGTGAATTGGGTTGGCTATGGGATGATATATGCTGATGTGCCGAGGAGGGTATCGGTGCACCATACATGGCTTTATCATTTTCGGCGCCGTGTGCGGTGCCGGCATATTTCTCTTCAACGGGTCTTTGCAGTCTTTGGTCATCAGCGGGTACAGTCATGGTCGCAGTGGCTGGTGCTGGTGTCGGATGCAAAGCAGTGACCGCCGCCGCATGGGATGCCTCCTTTTCTGCTTTCATACTGCCATTGGTATTTGTATTACGGTCCAGGAGGTACAAAACGCCCATTACCCCTGAAAGAAAGAAAGCAAAAAATATCAAATACCTGCGTTTACGCTTTTGGGCGAAGTGATGATCCAGCAGTTTCCCGGCCTCAGGCCAGAAATCATCCGGATGAATATCTTCTTTATTAAAGTCCCTCATTGTATCATTGATTTATTCCATCCTGTTTTTTTATTTACATCTGACAGCATCTCCTGCAGCTTCTGACGCGCTTTAAACAAGTGCGCTTTTGATGTTCCGGAGCTGATGCCCAGCAGCCCTGCTATTTCCTCATGTTTATATCCATCTACCGCATAGAGATTAAATACCGTCTTACTCATAGGCGGCAGCTTTTCGATGGCCAGAAGTATTTCATCCGTATCATATTTCACATCAGTTTCAGGGTAGCCCGTACGGGCATCTTCCGGCATTTCATCCACCAGGCGTATGTATTCACGATAGCGTTTATGCTTTCTGAATTCGTCTATGATATAATTTACAGTCACCCTGCGCAGCCATTGCTCATAGGGAACGTGGCTATGCTTCTTCAGGTAATCGCCCATCGTCTGAATCAGCCGCAGAAAAATCATATTCAGGGCCGCCATCCTGTCTTCCTTATTGGTATAGTATCTGGAACAAACGGAATATATAACCGGAAAGCACATCACATACAATTCGTGATGCGCTTTCCGGTCATCGTACCGGCATCTTCCCAGAAGTTCGGCGTTGGGTTGCATGCCTGAGACGGTAAAAACTCAAATCCTTGTTATTGCCGGATGAATGTCCTGCTTTCGGTACTGCCATCTTCGGCCATGATAGTGAGCAGGTAGATGCCCGGCGACAACTGAGCGGTTGAAAGCTGGTTGGCATTTCGCGTCAACACGCCTTTCATTACTTCCCTGGCATCAGCACTCAGCACCCTGTAATTAAAAGCACCAGCTGATTCCGGATTCCAATCGATTAACAGTTGCTCACCGGCAGGTACCGGGTACAGGTTCACTATGTTTTTCTGTTTTACTTCACCAAGACCGGTAGTTAACTGGGCCGGTGAAATAATGTTGATGTTAAACCCGGCATTGGCGGTCAACCCACGATAAATGATATTCCCCAGTGAATCCACACTCAGCGTATCGCAATATGTGTCGCTGCAACCGAGGAAATCGGATACGGTGAGGCATACCGCATAGGTTCCTGTGCTTGTATATTGATGGCTTGGGTAGGCACCGCTTACTAACGGTGACCCATCTCCAAAGTCCCAGCTGAAGTTAAGGTTTACCCCGCTGGAAAGATTTACCCCGATCACCTGGTAAGGCGTTGTTTGTGTGAAAAGGAAATACGCATTGCATCCTGCAGGATTGATGGTGGTGGTATCAATCACCACTGAATCACAATAGGTAGAAGTACAGCCAACAGCGCTTACGGTAAGGCAAACCAGATAGGTTCCGGGGGCGCTGTACTGATGCTGGGGGAACTGAAGCGTACTGCTGTTTCCGTCACCAAAACTCCACGAATAATTTACAGGGGTGGGCAGCGGCGGTACATTGGGTGGATTTACCGATGACTGATCAATAAAGTACGCGATCAGGCCCACACTGACGGAGGTGAAGTTCGCCATACAACCGGGATTAGTACCCGGAACAACCAGGGTCTGGCAAGAGGTGCAAACAATGAGTCCTCCGGCTCCGGCTGACAGGCAAACATTATACGTACCGTTGGCCGGATATATGTAAGTAACAATGTTTCCGCTGGCGGTATCTCCATTGCCGAAATCCCAGAAGTAGGAGGTATTGGAAGCAGCGGGTACAGAAAATACAAAAGCGTTGGGATTACCGGGAACCGGTGAAATGGTAAAATTGCAGTTAGGGGTTCCGCCATTCACCACATTTACCGGCATGCAATAGGTACAAACTATATTTCCGGTGGCAACCTCAACTTCATACATACAAACGTTATAAACGCCGGGGGCCGCGTACTGATGACTTACATTATTTCCCACGGCCGTGGTATTATCACCAAAATCCCAGTTCAATACGGTGGTGAGCAGCGCGGGAACTCCCATAAAATTCCATGTGCTGTTGTTAACACTGTCAGGGAAAGCGACAAAAGTACAGTTCTGGCCAGACCCCGGTACTGTTACCTGCTGACAATAATTGCAGGTATCGACACCCGAGATGGCAATCATGCAAACCGTATAAGTACCCGGTGCGCCATAGGCATGTTGCGGATTATAACCGGTTACTGTGGGACTGCCATCACCGAAATCCCATGTAAAGACGGCACCCGGGGAATTTGATGCACCGGAAAAGCTAAACACATTGGGATTCTGAACAGGACTCGGCTGGGTATAAACAAAACTGCAATTTGATGAATTGCTGTATATAACGGTAAGGGTATAACTACATAGCACGTTATTAAAAAAGTCCACCTCCGTCATGGTTACTGTATAAGTGCCCTGGGCCGCATAGGTATGGTTTACATTGAGTCCGGTTCCGCTGGTTCCGTCTCCGAAATCCCAGTTAGCAACCGAGTTGGGATTCTGCAGGTTTGCGAAAAAGGTGAATTGGGCGGGATTGAGGGAGTCCTGTAAAAATGACGCGGAACAAAAGCTGATCAATACGCTGTCGCAATAGGTACACACTACATTTGCATTCAGGCTGTCGTAAATGGATAAACAAACGTTATATACACCAGGATTTGGGTAAATATACGTTAAAGGTGATACAGGTGTCTGTAAGGTGGCACCATTTCCAAAATCCCAGTTAGCATAAAACTGATTTCCCGGGAAGCCGGGAGATGGAAGAAAGACCACTACGTTCCCATTGGTGGTGGTAGAAGTCCAGTAACAATTTTGCGCTTGTACACTCAGTGTGATAAACAAGGCCAGCAGAAGTGAGTAAATATGTTTCATTGTGTTGATGGTTTCATGGGTCATCACGTAATAATGTGGCAAAGGGTTTACTCCGTCAAATTATTTTAATGACTTATATCGAATAAATTTAATAAAAAAGGGAGAAAGCACAAGCTTCTCCCTGATATTCCCGGAATTATACTAAATCTCAGGCCCATTGGCAGATAATTCCTCCCATAAAAAGCAGGCAGGCCGTCCAAAAGCCGGTATTGATAAGCAGCCATTTGGCATTTTTCTTTTCATATAATGCGGTGGTGCCAAACAGTGGAAGTACAATAAAAATTCCGGCAAGAAAACCATGAAATGCGCCATGTTTAAATGTCCTGAAATGCTTTCCATAAGACTCCAGCGAACTGTTTAGCCACTGCGCGTCGGGTGAGGTAGTGTCACCGGGCTTTACGATATCGGCAACCAGTGAAAAAAGGTGATATTGGTGTATAACCATAAACTGATGGGAAAAGGCCAGTAAGAAAGAACAGACCAATGACAGCAGGAAAATTTTAGCCATATTGGAATTTTTCAATTGTTCTTCGGTGAGTCCGGCAGCCTGCATCCAGGCGTTTCCAAACACTTTGGGATGGTACCAGATGAAGCCCAGCAGCATCGGAACCAGGGCAGCGAGCAGAAGTACTAAGAAGTTAATATTCATGATGTTCAGGTTTAGATGGTGAAAGTAATATTATTTTTAAAAACAGCAAAATTATATGTACACCCATTCATTTATACCGCTTCTATTAAAATGGTAACATTCTGCCTGAATGCTCGTAGAAAGAGTGATTAAAATATCAGGCATGAATTCCAGAACTAATTCCACCCAGCCTAACAGGCCACGTAACACCAACCGGGCCACTACACGGCTGAGTCAGAAACAAAAACTGTTGATTGGAGGGGCGATTTCAACACTGCTGATCGTGTTGATCGTTATCGTCTATCAAAGTACAAAACCCACCACCGTGAAAGCGGCAGTAGCGGGAGAATACCGGTCTAAGGCATCGGGCAACTGGTCCACACTGGCTACCTGGGAAAAATACAATGGAAGTGCCTGGCTGGCCGCAACAACGGCGCCGGTCGCCTCCGATAATATTATTACCATTCAAAACGGACACACCGTTACTGTAACGGCAAACGTAAGCGCCGACCAGATTGTGATTGAAAGCGGAGGACGTTTGAACGTCAATGCATCACGTACCCTGACCATAGCCAATGGCACAGGTACTGATTTAATCAATAATGGTACGGTTGGAAATACAGGCGTCATCAGCCTTGGTTCCGGATCGACCATTGCTCATGCCGCTGGTGGAACTTACATTCATTCTCAAAACGCGGGTACCATCCCAACCGCCACCTGGAGCGCTACTTCCAATTGCAACATCACCGGTGTTACCTCCACGATGCCTGCAAACATTGCCCAGAATTTCGGAAACCTCACCTGGAGTTGCGCCTCTCAAGGTGCAAATATGGCCTTCAACCAGAACATGAATATTCAAGGCACCTTTACTGTCACCAGCACGGGATCAAGGTATCTGGGCCTTACCAATAATACCACCAGCCGTACATTTTCCATTGCCGGTAACCTGAATCAAACCGGCGGTGACTTCAGGGCCACCAACAGTTCGGGAGGCGGCACCATCACGGTGAGCGGGGATCTGAACCTCAGCGGAAGTACCTCTTCCTGGTTTACCCTAACCAGTGGATCGGGAGCCTGCAACATGACCATCAACGGAAACTTAAATATCTCCAACGGTGTTTTCTGGACAAATGAAGATGTGAATGCCTGTACGCTTACCATCAATGGAGATTTCAACCTGACCGACGGTATCTTCATCGGCACCGACAACTCAGGCGCAGCCACTGTCAACCTTGGCGGCAATCTGAACATCAGCGGAAACACCGCTACCAGCTACTGCATCCTCACCAGCGGCAGCGGGGCGGCTACCGCCAACGTGAGCGGCAATGTTTCCGTAACGGGTGGTAACCTGTTGCTTACCGAAAGCACCAATAACGGTAACCTTAATGTAACCGGAAATTATACCTACACAGGAGGATTTGTATGGGAAGACGCCGCCGCTACCATTGGGGTTATCACCTTCAATGGATCCGCTATGCAAACCTGCATTTCCACTACGGATATTTTCAATACTGTAAACTTTGTGATTAACAACAACGCCTATGTGCAAATGGCCACGGGATCCGACTACCTCAACGGTTCCGGGTCATTCACACTGTCATCGGGCGGAAAACTGGGTATCCGTTCTGCTGACGGCATCAGCGCCTCCGGTACCAACGGGCACATCCGCGTTACCGGAAGCCGTAGTTATAACACCGCTGCTGATTATATTTACAACGGCAGTGCGGCTCAGGTGAGCGGTGACGGATTACCCTCTACAACAAGAAACCTTACCATTGATAACGCTTCCGGAGTAACGCTCAGCAATTCAACGGGAGCTTCCGGCACCCTGAGCTTTGTTACGGGCAATGTGATTACTTATACAAATACACTGAGTCTTGGCACCTCTTCGTCTGTATTGGGAACCCTTTCAAGGACCAGCGGTCATGTGGTAGGTAATTTCCGCCGCTGGGTGGATAATACCGCTGCAAGCGGAGTTGTGTTCCCGGTTGGTACAAACACTATTTATAACGGCATCAGTATGGATTTCACCGCTGCACCGTCCGCTGGAACCATTACTGCCTCTTTCAGCACCGGATTCCCCGGTGTATACGGCTTGCCAATTATTGATGCCGGCGACAATTGCTCTACCATCGGCTCCGGCTGGTGGACCATGAGCGGAGGCGATGGATTTGGAGGTGGAACCTACAATATAGCAGCTATCGCGGAAGGATTCAGCGGAATTACCGACTACACCCTGCTGCATCTTTTCCGACGCGATAATAACGGATCGGTATGGAAAGCTACGGGTACCCATGCTGCTCCAGGCGGAAATGCAACGGTTCCGGTAGTAAACCGCCAGGCGGTAAGCGCGTTGGGTGAATTTGGAATCGCTTCCACAGGCGCCAATCCCCTTCCTGTAAAACTCACACGCTTTGAAGTAAAAGCACAAAACGGAACAGCGGTAATATACTGGTCAACGGAGAGTGAACACAACAGCGATTATTTCGTAGTGGAACGCTCCAAAGACGGCAGCCAATACTCAGATCTTAAAATGACCGATGCGGCAGGAAACAGCACTGTTACCAAAAACTACAGTATTACCGACCCGTCTCCCTATCAGGGCGGTAGTTATTACCGTCTTCGTCAGGTAGATTTCAATGGTCAGAAAGAATACTTTGGGCCAAAATACTTCCATCTTGGCACCAGTGGCGTCGCCACAGCGTTACCTTATTCTTCCATTAACGCTTCCCCTAATCCCTTCCTGACAGATCTCAGTCTGAACTTTACCTCTGACGTGGAAGGAAAATGTCCGATGATTATTACCAATACCAACGGTCAGGTAATGTACAAAGGCATGCTGGATGTGGAGAAAGGCAAAAATGTTATTTCCTTACCACTTGCCTCCCAGTTGTTACCAGGTACCTATGTGATTACCCTGGGAGAAGGAAAAGACAGAATCAGTACGAGAGTCGTAAAAAAATAAATACTAACACCCATTGGCATCAGGTATGAAACACCGTCTTCCTGATAATTAACACTCAGGCTATTGCCTTAAATAAAAAAAAGAAGATACCGCTGAAAAGCCTTTAAGGGGATTTTTCAGCGGTTTTTCTTTTCACCCTCCTGTTGACAAACGGCAAGGCTTATCCGTAACTTTATATAAAATTATTTGTTTAACAAAGGTTAATTATCCCTATGTCAGTTCGGAATTCATCAGCGCCCATAGTCTCATCCGTTTTATCCGTTCTATTGGTATACCTGCTACACCTTTGCTTTTCCAATGATGACTTATCCATTAAAAAAATCCCCCGGCGTGACCGCATGGATCTTGCCATGCGGCATGAATTTGAAATGACGCGCGACCCGGCAACGATGAGTATACCCCGGGAAAGATTATGGAATGCACTTGCCTATGCAGAGCAATTACGGGCCGCAGGGCAAGCAGGAAAAGTAGCGGGCGCCCTAAGCATCAACTGGAAAGAAAGAGGCCCTTCCAATGTAGGCGGACGTACACGCGCCATCATGGTGGACCTGAACGACCCCACGTACAAATCGGTATTTACCGGTGCTGTGGGCGGCGGACTTTGGCGATGCAATGACATCACAGCATCTATACCGGTATGGACAGCCGTAAATGATATGTTCTCCAACATCGCCATCACGGCTTTGTGTCAGCATCCCGCTTCACCAAACATTATTTACTTTGGTACCGGCGAAGGATGGTACAACGCGGATGCCATTCGGGGTGACGGAATCTGGAAAAGCACGGATGGGGGCCTGACATTTACCCAATTAGCGGCTACAGCCTCCTCCCTCAATTTCAGATATGTCAACAGAATGATCATTCATCCCGTCAGCGGGGATGTTTACGCGGCCACCAACGGAGGATTATTCCGGTCGCAAAACGGAGGTACCACCTGGGTGGAAGTACTTGGAGCAGGCAACGGCTCTACAGTGGATTTCATTGGCGATGTTGACCTTGCGGCAGACAATGCCATCATTGCTTCCACCGGATCCATCTTCAGCGGAGCGGATGGCATTTACAGATCGGCTAACGGTAATGCGGGTACGTTTACTAAACTGAATACGGGAGCCAATGGCTTCCCGACTACCGGCTTTGAAAGAATAGAAACCGCAAGTGCGCCTTCCAACGCATCTGTAATCTATGCGCTGACCATGAACAGTACGGGCTATGGCATCGGCGGCATCTATAAAACCACCAATGCCGGCAGCAGCTGGACTTCCTGCTCCCTGCCTGTAGATGCCGACGGTGGCATCGGCGCTGACTTCACCCGCGGGCAGGCATGGTACGATCTGGTGGCGGCAGTAGACCCCAATAATGCCAATACCCTTTTAGTGGGTGGTATCGATATTTTCAAAAGCAGCAATGGCGGCAGCAGCTGGACCCAATTATGCCATTGGTATGGTGGTTTTGGCTACCAGGAGGTACATGCCGACCAGCATGCCATCATCTTTCAGCCGGGCTCCTCCTCTGTAATTTACTTTGGCAACGATGGTGGTGTTTACCGTACCGCCAATGGAGGCAGTACCATCGACTTCAAATCATACAATTACAACGTAACGCAGTTTTATGCCGCGGCCATGCATCCCTCTACCGGATCAAATCAGTTCATGGCGGGAGCGCAGGATAACGGCACCCAGCAATACAGTCAGCCGGGTATCAATACCACCCTTGAAGTTACCGGTGGCGACGGCGCCTTTTGTCATATCGATCAGAGCGACCCCAATTATCAGTTTTCATCGTATGTATACAATAACATTTACAGGAGTACCAACGGAGGCGCTTCCTTCGCAAGCATAAGGGCGAATAACAACGGATCCTTTATCAACCCAAGTGATTTTGATGATGTGAACAACAATTTTTACGCTTCCTACAATTCCGGTCAATATACCCGCTTGTTAAACGCACATACCTCCATCACCTGGAATAACATTTCCGTAACGGCATTTAACAGCGGACGTGTGAGCGCCGTGCGCGTATCTCCGGTGATGAACCATCGCGTATTCTTCGGGCTCAACAATGGAAGGGTAGTGAGGGTGGACAATGCCAATGCCACGCCAATGGCCACACATATTAACGCGGGGGCCGGAATGCCCACATCAGCCACCGTATCCTGCATAGAAATTGAAAATGATGATGACAATCACCTGCTGGTTACCTACAGCAATTACGGTGTTAACAGTGTTTGGGAAACCAAAAATGGTGGCACTACCTGGACATCGGTGGAGGGGAACTTGCCCGATATGCCAGTAAGATGGGCGCTCTTTAATCCGGGTGACAGCACAGAAGCCCTGCTTGCCACGGAAGCCGGCGTTTGGAGTACAGATGAACTTTCCGGTGCCGGCACTACCTGGGGACCCTCCAACAATGGCCTTGCCAACGTACGTACCGATATGTTACAGATCAGAGGTTCCGACAAAATGATCATTGCGGCTACCCATGGGCGTGGTCTGTTCAGTAGCGACTACCTGTCACCTGCCAGGGCAGATTTTACAGCCGACCGCTTTGTCATCTATACGGGTAAAGGAATTCAGTTTACCGACGGATCGGTGAAAGCCGCGTCATACGCATGGAACTTCGGTGACGGCTTCACCTCCACCGCTTCAGATCCGTCGCACACCTACGCCACGCCGGGAGTATACACCGTAAGCCTGAGCATTAACGGCGGCGGCGGTCCCCTCACCCAAACCAAAAATGCGTATATAACGGTATTGCCAAATCGCGGTACGCCATATACCATCGCGGCGGGAGGCAATTTTGAAACCAACCCCAATGATTTCGCAGGAGAATACCAGGGAGGTACACGCTGGCAGAGAGGGAACAGCGCGGTGGCTGGAAAGAACGGCACCCGCAGCGGCGCTTCGGCATGGGTGACCAATTTAACGGGCAATTACAGCGACAATGCCTATTGTGCATTGTACACCCCCAACTATAATTTCTCAGCAGCAGGCACCTACACCCTGACCTTCTACAGGAAGAACAGCGTTGAAATATCCTATGATGGTTTCATCGTTGAGTACTCCCTCAACAAAGGCGACAGCTGGACACCGCTGGGAAATACAGGAGCCGGATGGTATGACTTTGCCAATACAGGGGGAGGTACTGCTTTCCCGGCCGGGCAGGCTTTCTTTAATGCCACACAAAGTGCTTTTACACTTGCCACAAGAGACCTGAGTTTTCTTGCAGGCAATGCCAATGTAGCATTCCGCATGGTCTTCAGGTCCGACGGCAGTGTCAATACCGCCGGGGTGGCCATCGATGATTTTGAAATTACAGGTCCCTCCAATGTACCGCTCCCGGTAGTGCTGGGCGCATTTACCGGTAAAGCGCTTGGGGATGCCAACCTGCTCGAGTGGACCACTTTTTCGGAACTTAACAATGAAGGATTTTATGTTCAACGGTCGGCCGAAGGATCGCAATTTGAAGAAATCGGATTTGTACAAGGAGCCGGAAACAGTACCGTTGCCAGAAATTACAGGTTCACGGATGAATCACCGCAATTACCCCTGCTCAGTTATTATCGCCTCAAACAACTTGATTTTAATGGTCAGGAAAAATTCTCAAAGACCATTGCGGTAAGAAGAGGGAACCAGGGTGCAGGAATAGCACAGGTATTTCCACTTCCGTTCAGGGACCATATACAGATAGTGTTTACTACAGAAAAACATCATCGTGCCATTATAAAAATTTACAGTTTAAAGGGCCAGATGATCACAGAAGATTTCATAGAAACTGAAAACGTGATGCTTCGGATGGATCTCAACCCCGCCCTCTTCAGCAACGGCGTTTATCTTCTTACCATAGAAGAAGACGGTGCCGTATTCAGTACAAAGATCATCAGGAATTAAAGGAATCCGGGTAAACGGCAAAAAGACCGATACGGCGTTATCTATAATTTCCGTCAGCGGCGCTTTCCTGATCTCCCGGACTTTTTCGGGCTCCTTCCTCCCCCGGATTTCCTCTTTTCCTTGCCTCTTCCGGAATGGGAATGCGGAGAAAAATCGCGTGCGGGCTTTTTATCCTTCACGTTCCGGATTTTACCATAATCTTCGGCAAGGATAAAATCGATTTGCTTTTTCATCAGGTCGGCCGATTTCAGGCACACCCGGAGCTGATCGCCCAATTGATACACTTTCTTTGTTTTATGACCTACAAGGCAATATTGTTCTTCGTTCAGTTCGTAAAAATCATCACTGAGGTCCCTGATGCGCAGCAAACCTTCACATTTGCTTTCCACTATTTCCACATACAATCCCCATTCGGTTACGCCGGAAATCATGCCATTAAACACTTCGTCTTTTCTGTCGAGGAGATACTGCACCTGCTTAAATTTAACGGATGCGCGTTCGGCCTCGGAAGCCTTAATCTCCATATCTGTACTGTGTTTACACGCCGATTCTATATCATCAGCATCAGCCGGTTTACCACCCTTCAGGTAATGGTCGAGCAAGCGGTGAACCATCACGTCAGGATAGCGGCGTATGGGAGAAGTAAAGTGCGTGTAAAAATCGAAGGCCAGGCCGTAATGCCCGATATTATCAGTGGTATAAACAGCCTTTGACATGGTGCGTATGGCCAATTGTTCCAGCACATTCTGTTCCCGTTTTCCTTTCACATCTTTTATCAGCTTATTGAGCGAATGCGCGATTTCACGATCGGATCTGGTATTGATCTTGTAGCCGAAGCGGGAGGCAAACAGGGAAAAGCCTTCCAGCTTATCGGTAACGGGGCTGTCATGGATACGGTATACAAAAGGCAATTCCCTGCCGGCTTTCAGTGACAGTTGCTTTCCGATATACTCCGCCACTTTCCTGTTGGCGAGCAGCATAAACTCCTCTATCAGTTTATTACTGTCCTTATTTTCCTTCAGAAAAACATCCACCGGATGTGCGCGTTCATCCAGCCTGAACTTGACTTCCACACGATCGAAAGTAATGGCTCCTTCCGCAAAACGTTTCTTCCGCAACAGCTGGGCTATGCGGTGGAGCGGGAGTATGTATTCATTCATATCACCGCTTTCGGTCTCTATTACTTCCTGGGCTTCCTCATAGGTAAAGCGGCGCTGTGAATGGATGATGGTACGGCCAAACCATTCACTGTAGACTTCCCCGTTATGATCAATTTCAAAGACTGCCGAATAACATAACTTATCTTCTCCCGGCCGCAGGGAGCAAACCTTATTGCTGAGTTTTTCAGGTAACATCGGAATAACCCTGTCCACCAGATACACTGAGGTGGCACGGCTGAAAGCCTCTTCATCCAGTTCAGATCCTTCTTCAATATAATAGGAAACATCCGCGATATGCACCCCGACTTCCAGATGACCGTTTTCAAGTTTCTGTACAGAGAGAGCATCATCAAAATCTTTGGCGTCAACCGGGTCGATGGTAAAAGTCGGTACCTTTCTGAAATCGCGGCGCCTGCTGATTTCCTTACGTGGAATCCCCTCAGGTATATCATCTGCTTCCTGTTCCACTTTGGCAGGAAACATCAGCGGAAAACCATATTCCACCAGTATGGCGTCCATCTCCACATTATTCTCTCCAGGCTGCCCCAGCACCCTGATAATTTCTCCCTGGGGATTCCTGGAATCCAAGGGCCATTCGGTAATTTTCGCCACCGCTTTTTCCCCGTGTCGGGCGCCGTTCAATGCCGATAACGGAATAAAGATATCCACCCCGTTACGGGCGCCTTCGCTGGAAAGAAAAGCAAACTTACCACTGATCTGTACCAGACCCACAAAATCGTTTTTCGACCTCTCCAGCACTTCTACCACTTCCCCTTCCCTCCGTTTTCCCGGGCGCTGCGCGAAAAGATTTACTTTCACCTTATCTCCTTTGAGGGCGTTTAAAATATTGGAACGGTCAATAAATATGTCTTCTTCAAAATCAGCATTCATTACATAGGCATTACCGTTAGTGGTCACGTCAATAATACCTTCCACAAAATGCGATACAGGCCAGAGTCTGTATTTCCCACGGTCCACTTCCTCCAGTTCTTCATGTATGGCCAGGCTTTCCAGCGCGGCAATCACCACCGCTTTGAGTTGCTTTTCGTCCAGCAGGTCGAGGAGCAGGCGGGACTCCTCATAAAAAGGTTCCTGCTGAAGTTTTTTTATCACCTGCTTATAATTGTACGCTTTATACGGGTGTTCCTGAAAAACGGCCAGCAGCAGTTTCTTCAGTAAGGCGCCATGATCGGGGGCCGGTTTTTTCTTAGACATACTTTTGCGAAGGTAAGCCTGTTTTGCCGGTAAACCCATACTTTGGGCAATTAATTATGAGACAATGTAACAAGGGGTGATGCAGGGAACCGATAGCAAATTACGGAAACCACCGAAGCATGGTGTGTAAAATCTCCGTTAAGAAATCGCTGTGAAAAGGTGTGTAAATGTTATGTTTTACCGGGCGGAATCCCCCTTCAAACAAAGGGCTCTTTATGCTGAAACCATAAAAACGGCATCCCCCGCCTGACCGTTAACGGGAGGGCAGTACTTGGTGACAGCCACCGTACAGCGTTGCACCACCGGGAACTCCTTCTTCATGTGAGCAAGAATCCGAAAGGCTACATGTTCGATCAGTTTGGAACGAATGGACATCTCCCTGCGAACAATATGATGCACCTTCACATAATCCACAGTCATAGAAAGCTCATCCTTTTGCATCGCCTCACCAAACTCCCCTTCCACCTCCACGTCAACTGAAAAGCGTGATCCGATTTTCGCTTCTTCTTCCAGACAGCCATGAAACGCGAACACTTCAATATTTCTGATACTCAGTTTTTGCATGGTGCAAAGGTATTTCATAATAAAAGCAAATCCTCCATGCCCCCTGAAAAATAATTCGCCTAAGCGGACGTGCCGCCTGATAAACTGCCAGGTGCCGGTTTGCCGGTATATATTTTATACTTGATCCATTTCTCCAATTCAACGGCGTGAAAAACTACCGCCGACATGATAAGGCATATCAGCAACTCTTTTGCCGACAAAGCCTGCGTTTTAAAAACCTCATTGGCAAATGGAAGGTAAATTATCAACAATTGAAGCACCACTGTAAGGGCAATAGCAAGGATCATCCTGCTATTGGTAAATACGCCGTGCCTGTACAGAAATTCCTTTTCACTGCGAATGGCCAATACATGACCCAGTTGCGAAAACGATAAAATCGTAAATACCATCGTTTGCCAATTTGCAATCTGCTGCTGAATGGCCCATTGTTGCACACCCAGGCTCACCCCGGCCATCAGGAGTCCCACCCAAACAATATGATAACCGATACCCCCCGAAAACAAAGTATTATCTCCTTTGGCAGGGGGGCGCTGCATGATATCCTCTTCTGCTGATTCATTGGCGAGGGCAAGTCCGGGAAGTCCGTCGGTAACCAGATTGATCCACAAAATATGTATCGGCAGCAAGGGTATAGGCAAGCCTGCCAGCGGAGCCAGAAAAATGGTTAAAATTTCGGCGCCATTGCAGGTCATGATATACTTGACAAACTTTTTTATATTATCATAAATACGGCGGCCTTCCTTTACAGCATTGACAATCGTTGCGAAATTATCATCCAGCAAAATCATATCAGAGGCTTCCTTGCTTACATCCGTACCGCTGATACCCATGGCCACACCAATATCGGAAGCGCGCAGCGAAGGGGCGTCGTTCACACCATCGCCTGTCATGGCCACAGAATGTCCCTTTGACTGCAGGGCTTTTACAATACGTATTTTTTGTTCAGGGCTTACCCTGGCATATACACAAATGCTCTCCGCTTTTGCTATAAATTCTTCGTCAGACAGTGTATCCAGTTCCGTCCCGGTCACCATCATTCCATTCTTTGTGAGGATACCCACGTCTCCGGCAATGGCCCAGGCCGTTGCCGGATGGTCGCCGGTAATCATTACCGGTTTTATACCTGCCGATTTACACTCTGCGATCGCCATTTTCACCTCAGGCCTGGGCGGGTCAATGATCGCCGTGAGGCCTGCAAAAGTCATATTACATTCCAGTGATTCAATGCTAAGGAATCCGGGAAGGGAATCCGTAACTTTGTAAGAGAAAGCAAGCACCCTTCGGCCCCGGGCGGCCCATTCCGCATGGGCTTCCAAGTATTCGTTTACCAACTCATCCGGTCTGAGGCAAAGGGTGATGTATTCCATGGCCCCTTTTGAAAATACAATAAACTGTTCACCGTAACGGTGTACCGAAGTCATACATTTTCTATCGGCATCAAAGGGCAGTTCGGCCACCCGAGGGAATTTTTCCGTGATGCTGACGAAATCATCCCTTCCCAACACCGAGATTGCATGCTCTACCAACGCCAGTTCGGTAGCATCGCCCCTGCGTATATCTCCAGCCGAAAAAACCACATCCTGGTTCAGTGACATAGCCATCAGGAGCGGGGAAAAGGGAAATGCCCGGGCGTCTGGATGCGCAGCCGTTTCCTTCACCTGCGTCACCGTCATTTTATTCAACGTCAGTGTACCCGTTTTATCGGTACAGATATACGACACGGACCCGAGCGCTTCAACAGCAGGCAGTTTACGGATGAGTGCGTTCTTTGCAACCAGGCGCCTGGCACCCATCGCCAGGGCAATCGTCATCAGCGCGGGCAATGCTTCAGGGATGGCGGCCACAGCGAGGCTGATGGCAAGCAACAACATATTCAGCGGTTCTTCACCACGGAGCAGGCCGATAACGAATAAAATAAAACATATTCCAAGGATAATCAGAGACAGGGTTTTGCCGAAAGACGACATTCTACGCTGTAAAGGCGTCGCCGTTTCCTTTTCCTGCAACAGGCTTGCGATTTTTCCGATTTGTGTTTTCATCCCCGTTGCCACCACCAGCGCCCATGCACGACCGTTAGTAACCAGGGTACTCTTATACGCCATGTTTATCCTGTCGGCAGGCGGCAGATCCTCTCCGGACAGTTCCCTGCAGGACTTATCCACAGCCACCGACTCACCGGTCAGCGCTGATTCATCCACACGCAAACTATGGGATTCCACCAGGCGCAAATCTGCCGGAACCACATTCCCCGCTTCCAACAACACCATATCTCCTGTTACCAGCTCTGAAGCAGGCACTTTCAGTAATTCCCCTTCCCTCTTAACGGTTGCCTGTATGGCCGCCATCCTCTTCAGCATCTGCATAGCCTTTTCCGCACGGTATTCCTGGGTAAATCCAATCACCGCATTCAGAAAAACGATTACCAGGATAATCATGGTATCCGTAAAGTCACCCATCACACCCGAAATCAGCGCTGCCGCAAGAAGGGCCAGAATCATAAAATCAGTGAACTGGCTTATAAAAATCACCAGCGCTGATTTTCTCTTTTTCTCCTCCAGTTCATTGGGGCCATACACGGAAAGGCGATGTGAGGCCTCGGCTTTTGACAAACCATCGTGAGAGGAAGAGGTGCCTTTCAGGCAATCATCCACCGGTAAACAATGCCAGTTCATAGTTTGAATGGTATTAAATCCATACCCATGCAATTACGTTTTGATCCGTGAAATTCAAAAGTAAAAAAGATCACGACACCTATGGACATACAGCAGAGATGTGACCCTGTTCCGGCGGGAATGATCAGTATCCATTCAGGACAGGCGCAGGAAACATCCTTCCGGAACAGTCCATTCTTTAATATCTTCGTTGATGGAAGCCGGCACAAAGTAGGCCTGCACATAAACAACACATACCCGCATCCACCCTATGCAGGAGAAGCCTGAAATCAACCAAAGCCTTTACGGGCTAAGCGACGAAGAGGTCATCGCCTCGCGTCTAAAAACAGGCCTCAATGAACTGAAATATGCAAAGGAAAGCGCTTTCTCCGCAGCAGTAAAGCGATTGCTGACGGAACCTATGGTAGTACTTTTAATGGCTACTGCCACCCTATATTTTATAAATGGAAATGCGGGGGATGGTATATTCATGGCCGCCGCCATTGTCTTAATATCCATTATATCACTTTACCAGGATTCCAGAAGTCGTAATGCCCTTGAAAAGCTTAAGTCCTATACACAAGCCTCCATCAAGGTGATACGCAATGGCAAGACCATTGAAATTAAAAGCGAAGAACTGGTAGTGGGTGACAATATGATTGTTGAAGAGGGAATATCCATTCCTGCCGATGGCACCATCCTACAGTCCAATGATTTTTCAGTGGATGAATCCTTATTAACGGGTGAATCGCTGTCGGTTTATAAAGATAAAAGCAAAGAAGAACATTTTGTTTACAGTGGCACCACGGTAACCAGCGGCCTGGCTGTTGCCGTTGTTACTGCCACAGGCAACGAAACGAAGCTGGGTAAGATAGGCAAGAGCCTGGAAGGTATCAGGGAGGTAAAAACGCCACTTGAAAAAAAGATTGGCGACTTCGTAAAAAAAATGGTCATCGCCGGAGTCATCGTCTTTATGGTGGTATGGTTTATTAACTACTTTTCTTCATTCAGTATAACCGACAGTTTCATTAAAGCGCTTACACTCGCGATGAGTATACTTCCGGAAGAGATTCCAGTGGCCTTTACCACATTCATGGCGGTAGGGGCATGGAGACTCATGAAAAAAGGGATTGTGGTCAAACAAATGAAAACAGTGGAGACCCTGGGCAGTGCAACCGTAATCTGTACCGATAAAACGGGGACGATTACTGAAAACAAAATGAGCATTGCAAAGGTCCATGTGCCCGGCACCAGCCGATTCTCCAATCCTGCCGGGGAACTTACGGAGGAAGAAAGAAAATTAATACAAATCGCCATGTGGGCCAGTGAACCTATTCCTTTTGACCCGATGGAAATCGCCATCCATGCATCGTATGCGCAGTTGTTTTTACAGGATGAAAGGCCCCAATTCCGCATTATCCATGAATATCCGCTTGGCGGACAGCCCCCCATGATGACACATATTTTCAGTGATGCCCATGGTCATAAGATAATTGCCGCCAAGGGTGCACCTGAAGCGCTGATAAAAGCGTCACGGCCCGGAGACGAAGAGAAGCGAAAGATAGAAGAAGCATTTCACAGGCTGGCAGCAGAAGGGTACCGCGTACTGGGTATTGGATTAGCCGATGATAACGGTAAGGAATACCCGCAAAATCAGGAGGACTTTAATTTTTCATTCCTGGGTTTGCTAGCCTTTTATGACCCCCCAAAAAAGAACATGAAAAGGGTGCTGGATGAATTTTACGAAGCAGGGATAAAAGTTAAAATAGTTACCGGCGACAATGCTTTAACGACTACGGCTATCGCGAAACAAATAGGATTTCGCGGTTATGAAGACAGCATGAGCGGGGATGAGTTGATGTCTGTATACGATGCGGAGGGCGAAGAAAGAATCCTGAACGCCAATGTGTTTACCCGGATGTATCCCGAAGCCAAGCTGAAACTCATTGACCTGTTAAAATCCAGACAACAGATTGTTGCTATGACGGGAGATGGAGTAAATGACGGTCCCGCATTGAAAGCGGCACACATTGGCATTGCCATGGGCAAAAGAGGTGCGGAGATTGCCAGGCAGGCTGCATCGCTCATCCTCACTGATGATGACCTGAGCAGGATGATTGACGCGATTGCCATGGGCAGAAAAATATACTCCAATCTTAAAAAAGCCATTCAATATATCATATCCATACATATCCCTATCATTCTTACAGTCTTTATTCCTCTGGCAACAGGGTGGGTATACCCCTTTCTGTTTTCGCCGCTTCACATTATCTTTCTTGAATTAATCATGGGCCCCACCTGTTCCATTATCTATGAAAATGAACCTATCGAGAAAAATACCATGCGGCAGGGTCCACGACCCTATACCGAAACTTTTTTCAATTACAGGGAATTGTTGACAAGTATCCTGCAAGGACTGGTCATAACAGCAGGTACGCTGGGCATTTATCAATATGCTATATTCTCGGGCCTGGATGAAAACAGTACCCGGACCATGGTATTCCTGGTGCTGATATCTGCCAATGTATTTCTTACGCTTGTCAACAGATCATTTCACTATTCTATTCTCACCACAATAAAGTACCGCAATCCGCTTGTTCCATTGATCATCCTCATCACATTAGCCCTTACGGTCACATTAATTTACTTCCCGCCTCTGGCGCAGTTCTTTGCCTTTGAGCAGGTTTCCCTGCGTCAGGCAGTCATCAGTATTGGTGCGGGCTTCCTGAGCGTAATCTGGTATGAAGCGGTGAAGTGGAAAAAAAGAAACAGCGAAGCGGCAATAAAACCTGAACAGATGCATGCCCGGAAATAAACATGGCCGGCAAAATTTATTCAATATAACACCAGATCAATAACAGTTGTTTCAGTATTTATATATGAAATAAAATACATTTACTGCTGAAGTACTTTCATTTCATTATTTCCTTACTTTCACCCTTTCGGTATTTATAGTTTATATGTCAACAAAATTCAACTGGCGGGCACTCCCTGCCCTGGTTCGCCAATCTTTGAGGGGAGATGAATACGATTATACCAAAGGCAGCATCCGTGCGGCGGTACTTCTCTTATCCATTCCCATGATTCTGGAGATGTGTCTGGAAAGTGTATTCGCGGTGGTTGATATCTACTTTGTAAACAAACTGGGGCCGGACGCGGTAAGTGTTGTTGGTTTAACCGAAGCTTTCATTACCCTTGTATACTCTGTAGCCATCGGGCTGAGTGCGGCGGCGACGGCCCTGGTTGCCCGCAGGGTGGGAGAAAAAAATCCGGATGCCGCTTCCAGGGCAGCGGTACAATCCCTGATCCTGTCAGGGATATTAATTCTTGTCATCAGCATTCCCGGATATTACTATGCCGGTCAGATTCTCCGATTGATGGGTGCCAGCGAGGCGGCCATACTGATGGGCATTAATTATACAAGGCTGATGCTGGGCGGCAGCGCGGTGGTCGTCTTGCTCTTTCTGATCAACGGCATTTTCAGGGGTGCCGGAAACGCCTCTGTTGCCATGCGCAGTTTGTGGCTTGGTAATGGCTGCAATATAATACTTTGCCCGGTACTGATAAACGGATACGGGCCCTTTCCGGAAATGGGTATTACCGGTGCCGCCGTGGCTACGGTTTGCGGAAGGGGGATCGGCGTTATATACCAGGTATATCAGTTGTTCTTTGTGAAACATGATATGCTCAGGATGAAAGGGCCATCATGGCTTCCGGATATGAAACTCATAAAATCCATCAGTGCTATCGCCCTGCCGGCTACCACTCAGTTTATCATTCAGTCGGCCAGCTGGATATTCCTTGCGGCCATAGTAGCCATGAATGGCAGTGATGCCAGCGCAGGCTATCAAACCGCCATCCGGTTGATCATATTTTTCATACTTCCCGCCTGGGGTTTGAGTAATGCCGCCGCTACACTGGTAGGACAAAATCTTGGCGCGAAGCAGCCGGATCGCGCCGAACAGTCGGTACGTGTCATTACATTTTACAATGTGCTTTTTATGGCTTCCGTCATGATCTTTTTTCTCTTCTTCGCCGAAGCCCTCATCAGTTTTTTTATCCCATTACATCATCCGGAAGAACACCGCATTGCCGTGCAGGCTTTGCAGGTTATCAGCCTGGGCTATATCCTGTATGGTATTTCCATGGTGCTGATGCAGGCTTTCAATGGCGCAGGAGATACCAAAACACCCACCTGCATCAATCTGATCGGCTTCTGGCTGATACAAGTACCCCTGGCATATTTTCTGGCCATTCCCTTACAGATGGGTCCCCTGGGGGCCTTTATCGCCATTCCTGTAGCGGAAGGTATTGCGGCACTTATTTATATTCACCTCTACAGAAAAGGGAAATGGAAAGAAGTAAAAATATAATACGGCTGCATGCCGGCTCAGGATCCACTTCCTTCAATATCCCTGTCCCTGTTTCGTTTCCCCTGCTCCGACCCGTTTCCAATGATGACCGAGAAAAGAAAACACTTGTTGTTTATCTTAACAGCCTGCACACTTACATTCCTTCTTTTTTACATAGACGAGGGATATTACAATGTTAACTGGATGAAACGCCCGGGGAACTGGGTAGCTTTTTTTCTTTATTCAGGCGCCCTGGCTGCAGGACAGGTACTCATCAACGGCTATTTCTTCAGTAACAATTCCAGACTTTCGGGATTCATTGTAGCATCGTTTGCAGGCATGACGGCCGGGGCTGTATTTCTTTTTATCTTTTTCGGTATCCTGTACCTGAGTTCTGCCGTTTTTTGAGCAGTAACCCTGCTGAACAGCCTGAAAGGGATTATTACTTTTTCCTGAAAGGAAGTTCATGCGGGAATCCCGGTTCTCGCATGAATTTTTAAAAAGCGTATTTCTTTTATGCAGGCATATCGATCTGCCAACTGACAATAATCATCCCTTTCATTTCTGGATAACCGGTACTTTTATTTGCACAGTTCCAATAAATTTACTAACCTGCTTTAAATTTAATGCTCACCAAATAAAATTACCATGAAAAAGAAAATTCCATCCCTTTTGCCTTTCCTGTTCCTGCTGATGGCGATGCAGACAGCAAAGGCAATTGCTCCCCGTATCTGGGATATCACTTACGGTGTATCAAGATATAATTCGGATTTTGGCCGCGATGTGGCAGTATTGTCCTCAGGAAACAGCATTGTTGTTGGTGATGTAGAAGGGTTGACTCCTCCCTTTTATTACTCCAATATTACCGTAAGCAAATTCAATAAGTCCGGCGGATTTGTATCCACCTATTCTTCCGACTTTTTTGCACAAAATCAAAGAGAAGAAACCATACGCATCCTTGTAAAAGAGCCTTACATCTACGTACTAGGAACTGCCATTTACAACAATGGGGTTGATCCTTCTGACACGGACATTTTCCTTATTAAACTCGACACCAGTTTAAGTCTTCAATGGATACGGTCCTTCAACGGGATATTAACCGGCGACCAGCCGGATGACAAGGCCGTGGACATGGGCATGGATGCCTATGAAAACATATTCGTTACCGGTACCACACAGCGTGACGGAACGGGCACGGATATCCTGCTGTTGAAATACAACGCCTCCGGAGGGTTGCAGTGGATAAAATACAACACTTCGTCAGGCAATGCAAGCGATGTACCCGTCGCTTTGAAAGTGAGTCCTACGGGGTATTGTTACATAGCAGGCACAAAAAATCACGCCACCATGGGTACGCGCCTTACCGCCATGAAATACGCCTCTACCGGCGTTAAGATCTGGGAAAAATACAATGATGTCATTTATTCAATGGCCTATACTGATGAAGCCGCAGCCATCAGTTACGACCCGGTAACGGAGGATGTATATGTTACCGGCAGGGGAGAGCATAGCCCGGGCGACTACGACTGGGTGGTGGCCAAATTTGACGGACCTACCGGAGTAAAACTCTGGAGCAAACGTTACGCCGGCCTTTCGGGATACACGGATGACCGTGGCGTGGATATTTCTTACTTTAATCAGGGGGCCTTGTACGTTTGCGGGAATCAGTTTGGAGCTTCCGGCGGCAGCAATTCATTGAATATGGTGCTTAAAAAACTGGACCCTTCCACAGGCAATACTCTTTGGTCAAAAACTTTTTCGGGCCCTACCAATGAAAGAGATCTTTGCTCTTCCCTGATGGTAGTTCCCTCCGGAAATATCTATGTAATGGGAACTTCTGAACGTACCGGATTCGGCATGCAGAATTATTTCATTGTCTTGAAATATACACCCTCAGGAACTGTAGAGTTCAGGGATTCGCTCTATTATACGCTCAACGGTGCCTGTATGTATCACTCTACCTATGCCTTAAAGGCTGCCTATAACAGTACGCTAAACCGACTGGTGGTATTGGGCCGGTATGCCGAGTGTACTACGGGATTCGTCAGTAAATGGGTGCTTACCTGTTATAATCCCGTTTCACTGAAAACAGGTAACGAAAATTTTGCAATGGCCGAAAACCCGCATATAGTCACTGTTTTTCCTAATCCGGTGTATGATTATTTTACCATTCAGAGCGACAGGCTGCTTGAGCGTATCATCGTGACTGACCTGACGGGAAGAAAAATACATGAAGCGGAAATAAACGCTGCTCAGGTACAAATTGAATCATCACAATGGCCGGCAGGCGCCTATACTTTGCAATTGATGACTGAGGGACAAAAAATGCTGACCAGGAAGATCATTAAAAACCAATAAGTGCCCGGATCTTAAAATCCCCGTTCCTGAAGGGGAACGGGGATTTTTTTATATATCTGCTTTGCTACTCTTAATACCATATCTCCACCTCCGGACAAAGGCTCCCTACGGCAGATTGCAAGAATCGTACATTAGCACTACTTTTGCCGCAGTTCCTGTTTCCATGTTCCATCAAAATCAAACGGGAGCATGCTATCTTCCTTAAAATACTAAAATGAAAAATATCCTGTTCCCCTGTATTGCTTTCAGCATGGGTGTGCTCTTGTTCACTTCCTGTGAAAAGAGATGCTCCAATACCATCAGTGAAACCTTTGTCGCATCCAATTTTCATACGGTCTCCGCAGGAGACAATCACAGGATTACCCTCCGGTATTCACCGGCCTACTCCGTGAAAGCTACCGGTTGTGAAGAGGACATCAATGATTTGAAAGTGTATGTGATCAATGGTGTATTAAGCATTTCTTATGACTCTGAAATTGAAAACCGTGACCAGATACAATTCACCATTGCCGTACCTGCATTTACTACGATCGAACTGGAAGATGATGCCGCCTGCACCATTAACGGTTTTACAGATACTACCCTTGCACATAACTTTAATTTATCCGGAAAATCCAGTTGTTCCTATACAGGTGATGCCTCCCTGCTAACAGCCACACTATCGGACGATGCTGACATGACCCTGGCGGGAAACATTTTACAGGCGAATGTGAATCTTTCAGGAAATGCCAGGTATAACGCGAAGAACACAACGAATAACCACACCACCACCATCAATGCCGGCAATTCCTCTTTGGGATATGTGTACGCGCTGGATACGCTGAACGCTACCGCTTCGGGAACAGCGCGGATTTACTACAAGGGCGATCCGGCCTTTAAGAACTTTACGGAAACGGGTCAGGGTAAAATTCTGCCTTTATAAACTTACAGTGTTATCCTGACTGTCAACTCTTCATTTCTGAGAGGGCGTTTCTCCTGATTTTTTCTCCGGCACCGCCTTACGGGTTCCGGAAGGCTTCACCACAGGTTTGGTAGCAGGTTTCACTTTGGGTTTCTGCTGTATTTTAACAGGAGGCGTGGATTTGCTGTCGCCGGTCTTTTTGGGAGGGGTCGAAGGCCTTACCTCCTTGTTTTTTTCAGGCGGAGTGGCAGGCTTCACGATTACACCTTTTGAGGGAGGGGTGACCGGTTTATTCAAGCCATCTTTTACAGGGTTGGTGGCAGGTTTTATATCGCCTTTGTTTTGCTTGATGATAGCCGGGTTTTTATCCGTCAGTATTGCATGACTTGGGAAATTTCCCCTGTCGGCGGGAAGAGCAACAGGCGTAGGGTTTGCATAGGTCTTTCTGTATACCCCCTGCGTTTTGTAATTTACGACCACTCCCGAGTGCCTTCTGTTGATACGATAGCCGGCATAATAAGGTCCAAAATGATGATGCGGTGTACGCCAATACCACCAGCCATGCCAGGAGTGATGATGATACCAATAGCTATAATACACATCCCAGTAATATGGGCGCCATGGCCTCCACCAGGCAGGATAATGTCTCCAGTACCATGGTGAACTCCAGCCTACATATACGGGACCGTAGAAAAAGTCAATAATGATCCATGAAGAGGGCGGAGGGCAATATTCAGGCGTACTCCGGTAATAATTATTTTCGGTATTGTAATAGTAATTATTAATGACCGTGGTACCGTCATCACCGGTATAGGCCGGATTGGGCGTACCTGCAGTACGGGCATCGGAGGAGGGTTCCAGGATATAATCCTTGCCATACAATTCCTCATCTCCTATCAGCTGCACTTTAACGTCGTCTCCTTTTTTCTCCACAAATATCACCGCAACATCCTGCACTTCCGTTTCATCCAGGTTCACCTGTAAAAGAATGGTGTGCACATCCCCTTCTTTCTTCCCCGTCACTTTAATGTAATCAATATATTCATCATTATTCAAATCCAGGTTGTTGATCCTGGCGGTGTCCGAATTCAGGGCGGCTTCAAAATCCTCCAGTGTCCGGCTTTGCCTGAATATATCCATGACGGCGGCTAAGTTCAGGTTGTCGCCGGGAAGACCCAGTTTATTATCACTTTCACCTGTTTGTGAAAATACAGGCGTAAGGAAGGTGAAAATACTTATCACCATCATGATTACTTTTAACGCGGCAGATTTCATGGTAATGTTTTTTAAAATAAATGAATGTCACTGATGACAGGTTGGAGGCAACTCTACCTTACAAGTTTAATTAAATTAAATAGAAAATCCGCAAGGATTGATGAAAATCATTGAACGTTCACTTTTGCAATCAGACAAGTTTTGTGCCTTGCACAGAAGCCTTTTGCTCCGGGCAGGTTTATTTGCGACTGATACCCGGTAAAGCAAGCGGCAACGCCGCCTTTTTCAAAACAATGTAAACATTCAGGCTGACGATAGCGGCGAAGAAACACCAAACCGATATTACATGCGCACCGAAAAACAGTTTGGAAACTACAAAAGATAAAAGAAGTGAAACCCCGATCAGAGAAGAATATTTCACACCGGAAATAAAAGGAGGAAAAATGGTGACGACAAAATACAGGATTTCTATAACGGGATCGGGCTGCCGGGGGAAATCAAGATCGTAACGGATATGATTTGTAAACACAGTTGCAGACACAGGAAAACTAAAAAGGCAATAGGCGAGGTAGAGGGCTTCACCAACTCCCGCACACAGCACGACAAGCAGGGCCAGCCTGCGCCTCTTGTTTAACTCCAGACGGTAAAAAGATAATGGCACCCAAACCGGCCAGAGTACCTGCGCGAAAAAAAGAAAGGCATACATGAGCGGATCCTTCCATTGTATAAACCTATCACCGGTCAGTGAAAGCCATAAGCATCCTTCGATGCATTGCTGGAATCCGAACAGGAAAGGAATCAAAGCAAACGCAAATTGCTCAGGTTTACGGATACATCTAACGCATGCCGCGCCCGTTATCAGTAACACCGAACCGGAAATGAAACTTGCCGTAGCGGAAAAACACATACCTGCCTCCTTTTATTGGGTTAACTTATAACCATCCGGAAAAAACGGTGACTCCGGTAAATACCCTTCCGATGATCTCCTTATGTAAATATAGAGAATGATCGCATTACAACAGGCAAACCCTGCATTAAATTTAAAAGGTATCCTACCTGTGCGTCATCTGTGTTTTTATTCCGTATGGCAAACCGGTAACAGGTAAAACAGCCCATACCCACAATGTGTACTGAAACAGAGCCCAAAGACACCCACTTGTATCTGTTTGTAATTGCAAGACTTACAATACTATAGCCATAGTAAAGGCGGAGGAAAAGCCTCCGGGTTTTTTCCGATCACTTACACTTCATCCTGCAAAATAATTAAGGAACTTTACACCCGTTTCTGCGTTTAAACCATAAAAGTTGCGTAAACTCCGGGCATCCCCCCTGCGTATGAATATTGAATACATTCGTCAACTCACATTGATTACGAAATTATAAAGACTTAAAACTATAAACGCGATATCAGACCGGCAGGATCAACAATCAGAAACAAAGCATGAAAAAACTTTATGTACAATATGGCTGCGGTTTATCCGCACCGGAAGAATGGGTAAATTTTGATGTTTCACCCACCCTAAGGGTTCAGAAAACCCCATTAATTGGATCGTTATTAAAGAGTCGGTTGAATACTACCTTTCCCTCCAATGTGCGATACGGAGATATAACCAGGGGCTTGCCGGTAGCCGATGATTCCTGCGATGGATTATACTGTTCACATACGCTCGAACATTTATCGCTACAGGACTTCAGGCAGGCATTAAAAAACTCATACCGCATTTTAAAAAAGGGCGGAATATTCCGGTGCATCGTACCAGACCTTGAACATATCAGCAGGCTGTACATCAAAGAACTTGACAGCGGCGATAACCAGGCCAGTGTAAAATTCATCAACAACACCCTGATGGGTATTACAGAGCGGCAACGGGGCGTAAAAGGACTTATCAATACCTTTTTAGGCAACGCGCATCATATGTGGATGTGGGATACCAAATCGCTGGCTGAGGAATTACGGAAAGCCGGCTTTGTAAGCATCAGGCCCTGCAAGTTCAATGACTGCGAAGACAGCATGTTCAAACATGTGGAGAATGCCGAACGTTTTGAAAATGCCGTGGCTATTGAATGCCGGAAATAAAACGGAGAACGGGCGTTTTCATCAAAGGCGTCAGGGCTGCACTTTCCAGATTTTATCGGCACTTTGCAGATAGGAGGGTAAGGCCGCTGAACCGTACCAGTGATACATCTCTGCTTTCAGTAAATCACTGCTAACGGCGGGGTCATTACGCAACAGGGCTTCCGCTTCTTCAATAGTCTTTACATTCAGAATAAAAATTCCCCTGAACAGGCTTTCGTTCTTTTTGAAAGGTCCGGCAACCACCAGTTTTCCGGCATCCACCATGCGTCCGATGTTCTTCATATGACCCGCAAAGCAACTGTCGGTAAAAGCCTTGTTGCTGGTGGTATTCCCTCCGGTTTTCAGCAGGACAAATACATATCCCTTCATCCCATAGTCATCCGCGTCAAATGAGGCGGCAAGTGTACTATCGTACTTCTGATTTACGATTTGCCCGGTGGCTTCCATGTAAAGGAAACAGGAGACAATGAGCGGCCATACTATTTTAATACGTATCATTTGTTTATTGGTATATTTTGTACTTTCTAAATCCTAAACTCACCGCGTAAATCCGGTGTTACCCGGAATGCATTGAGGTCAACCATAAGACATTCCGCAATTATTCTATATCAGTTTTTTCATACCCTGTATTGTATGCATAAGGCAGCTAATTATTTCAGTCATAAATTTCCTGCAGCCGCGTTACAGAGCCTGAAAATAAATACAATTATTATAACCCGCTAAAATGCCCCGAAACAGGAAGGTGTTCCGGCCGGTGATGAAACGCCGCCGGGGTGAATCTGCGCAAAAAACAGACTTACTGCAAGTACAATCCGAGCGAATCCCTGAGCGCCCGGTTAAATATACGCGCCCCGGTGAGGTTCAGATGGGTGGTATTTATAAAACAGGAATCCGGATACGGGGCTTTCGCAAAATTCAATACGGTGACGTTGTCCAAACTGTCTATTCCATTTAAAAAAGCGACCGCTTCATCATAATTGCCAAAACGGTTAAAACAGGAGGGGTGATACGGCGTAACAACCACAATAAAATGCCGTTCCGGATGCGCATCGAATACCGACAGAAGCCCCGCCAGCAGAACCGGATCGTTTTCAAAAGATGATGCCGTATTCATCCTTTCTCTGATCAGTTCATTCAGCTTTTTTTCAGAAAGTACATTCTTCTCAATCGCGGCACCGTTATTGGTAAACTTGGTCAGATTGAATATGTCATTCAGATAATACTTTGTGTAGGTCTCGAAGTGCCCGTAATACTTCAACAGGGGAACTTTAAAAATTGGCTCATACTTCGGACCCAGCAGCAATTGAACGGCGGGATAATCTGAGTTATAAATATAATTCGCCAGATCACCGATGCTGTGATTAAGCCCGTCCAGGTCGAAGTTCATAATAACCGGTGTTGATTTGTTCTTTTTACATTCCTCCCTGAGGCAAAAGAGCAGTACGTCATCCTGCGTTCCGTTAATGCCGTAATTAAAACCGTTTTTCACCAGTGAATCCGGAATAAAGGTTCCTTCGCAACGGGAGGAACCGAAGAAAGGGATTTCGGTAACATCCACTTCACTGATCAGCTTGTTCATTTTATAACTTCCGCTGATTTCACTCCCCAAAATAATTTTCCTTTCAAAGAAATAATTAAAAACGGCACCCACCACCACGGAAATGAGTATCCATGGCAAGCATATTTTTTTAAGAAAGTGCTTAAAACTGAAAATAGATGAATTCCGCTGTTCCATTGTTTCCCAAAATAATAATTAAGAAGGTAATGAGTACCAGAAACCCAACATTTTTCGATGCCCCGGCATTCTCCCCGGGCATTCTGATCACCGCCCACAGCAGCACCGACAGGAAACTCAGCACCAGGTTAAACGGCCCTTTATTGGCACATACCTGTGTGAGATTGAAGGTGAAGTCAAGTTCGACTATTTTTCCAATGATCAACATAGCGTGGTTGAAGTTTTCCGCCCTGAAGAATATCCAGGCGAAACTTACCAGCAGGAAAACACTGAGCTGGTGAATGAGTGTGTCCATTTTCCCGAAGGATGGAATCAGTTTCTCTCTGGCTTCTTTTGACAGTATGGCAAAGATCAGGTAAAAGGCATGAAGGGCGCCCCAGATGATGAAAGTCCAGTTGGCACCATGCCATAATCCGCTAAGGAGAAACACTACAGCGAGGTTACGCAGCCATTTCCACTTCACTACCCTGTTGCCTCCGAGTGGGATGTAAAGGTAGTCCTTAAACCAGGTTGACAGGGAAATATGCCAGCGTGTCCAGAATTCAGAAATAGACTGCGCCATATAAGGCCGGTTAAAATTAATCATCAGGTCATAGCCCATGAAACGGGCCGAACCGCGGGCAATATCGGAATAGCCTGAAAAATCACAATAGATCTGAAGTGAAAAAAAGAAAACGGCCAGCAGGGCAGATATCGTACTGGCGTTACCGATATCTCCATATACTTCGTTCACATAAATGGAGACCCTGTCTGCAACGATCACTTTTTTAAATAAGCCCAGGGCCATCAGGTTGAGGCCGGTCACGGCATTCTGATAGGTGAAGTACTTTTTTTCATGAAACTGGTGCAGGATATTCTGGGGCCTTTCAATGGGTCCGGCCACCAGCTGGGGGTAAAACATTACGTACAATGAAAAGATACCGAAATTCTGTTCCGCCTTCTGTCTGCCATAATATACTTCAAAAGTATAGCTCATGGCCTGGAAGGTATGAAAGGAAAGCCCGATAGGAAGCAGTATGCTCAGATAGGGGATTTGATTTTCAAATCCCAATTGTTCCGCCAGGACCGTAAAGTTGTCGTTTAAGAAATTATAATACTTAAATATGGCAAGCACTCCAATGTTACTGACCAGGCTGGCCGACAACAACAGTTTTTTTCTGGCAGGGTCCTTCGCTTTTTCAATATAGATGCCGGCCAGGTAATCCACCACGATGGTGAATGCCAGAATCAGGATGTACTCCGGCTTGAAGAACATATAAAAAAAGCAGGAAGCCGATAAGAGCAGCCACCAGCGGTGTTTATGCGGCAACAGAAAAAACAGCAGGGTTACTGCAGGAAAGAAGAATAAAAACTCAATTGAATTAAAAAGCATAGTATCAGATCTTAACGTAGTTCTGGCTTATACTTTTCAGTTTCTCTCCGCCGCGAAAGAATGGGGATAGCGGTAACCGGTGATGTAATGGAAACAGCTTTGGACATAAGATAAACTTCATTCTTCTGTTTTTGATTAATATCATCCGATAAAGGCAGGTTTAATTTAATCCGTTTTTTACGTGTACTGAACAGGAAATGTTCCACAGTATTTTTATACCGGGAAAAACGAGCTTTGAGACCTGTAAAACCGATTGTTAATGTCCGGTGAGGTACATTCATTTTCAACGCTTCCGGGCAAAAGTAAAATGCCGCTTATGAACCCCAATCCATGGCACAGGATTTTATCAACAAGTCATTGATAAAAAACGGACCGGCATCATACGATTTCATCAAAACTCTTTTAATGCTTTGCGGCCTTATTCGCCTTTGCCAGGTTTTCTTTTTTCCGGTATTTGACGATTTTACGTATGAGCTTAAGCGGTAGTGGCGCCTCCAGCGGAAACTGCACAGCGCCTTTAGAACTTTTATATCCACTCAGATCCTGTTGAAAAACCTCAATACCCGTAGCGCCCGGATAAAAACCAATATGCTTTTTATAAGCGGCAAAATGTACAAGGTTCCCCTTGAGGTAAAAGGTTGGAATGCCATAACTTATTTTTTCCGTGGCTTCCGGCACTACTTCCTGAATGGTCCGTCGCAATTCCTGCAGGATGGCCTGAATTTCATCCGGAAAAGAATGAATGTACGCTTCGATGGACGTATAAGGCATATTCATCTACTATCCGTTGCGATGACTACATTTTACCTTTCAGGTGCTTGTCGAGAAACTGTTCCTGCTCCCATAACAAATGCAGGATATTGTCTTTCGCCGCGTATCCATGACTTTCCTTAGGTAATATCACCATCCTCGCATCTCCGCCAAGGCCTTTAATTGCCTGAAAGTAGCGTTCGGTTTGAAGCGTAAATGTACCGGGATTATTATCCGCCTCCCCATGAATAAGTAAAATGGGTTTCTTCATTTTATGCGCGGTATAAAAGGGCGACATGGCATTGTACACTTCCGGTGCATCCCAGAAATTTCTTTGCTCCGACTGAAAACCGAAGGGTGTCAGGGTCCTGTTGTAAGCGCCGCTGCGTGCTATGCCGCAGGTAAAATCATTTGAATGCGTCAGTAAATTGGCAGTCATAAACGCGCCATAGGAATGGCCGCCCACCGCAACTTTCGTCCTGTCGATATAGCCCAGTTTATCTACTGCGTCGATAGCCGCCCTGCCATTTGCCACCAATTGTTCAATAAATGAATCATTGGGTTCTTTGTCCCCTTCTCCTATGATGGGAAAGGAAGCGTCATCCAGTACGGCATAGCCTTTGGTCACCCAAAAAACGAAAGAGCCGTAATTAGGAAATGTAAATTCATTGGGGTTCTGTACAGACTGCCCGGCACTGTTTTTGTCTTTAAATTCTTCCGGATACGCCCAGATGAGGAGGGGAAGTTTTTCTTTTTTCTTCCGGTCATATCCTGCCGGTAAATAAAGCGTACCTGATAAATCAACGCCATCGGCTCTCTTGTATTTTATTACTTCCTTATGCACCTCTCTGATACTCTCAAAAGGGTTTTTGTGAAAAGTAATCTGCTGTATGCTTTCCTTTTCCCTGTAATTCCGGAAGAAATAATTGGGATACTCGTTTTTTGACTGAATCCACACCAGCGCTTTGCCATTTTTAATATCTTCAATAGAAAGGATATCTTCTTTGCGTTGGGTGTAGGAGGACTGATATAAACGGCTTGTTTTTGCGGTATTGATATCAAATGCGTCAATAAAAGGGTACTGCCCTTTTTCTGTATATCCATCTCCAATCAGAAAAAGTTTTCCGTCTTCCATGGCAAGCACTTCCTTTGCATATTGATTTTCCATGGTTTCAAACCTGCCGGGGTCACTGTATATATCCTGGTAATTGCGGTCGAAAATAAGGGGCGCTTTTTTTCCCGGAGCCGATGGATTCACCAGATACGTTTTAACATTGCGTGTATCATACCATGAATCGCTGATGATGGCACAGGTGGCATTGCCCCAGATAACTTCATCAAATCTGTTATGCACTTTCGCCAGGGCCAGCGGATTCCCGGTAAAGGGGGCTTCCCAGGTATATATCTCGTCCCTGTATTCAACTTTATTTGAAGGATCACCTCCATCCAGGGCTTCTACATAGAACAAAGTGGCGGGTTCATCATTGCGCCAGTTCATATTTCTTTTACCGGTGGGTACTGCACCAAAACCCTTGGGTATAATTTCCGTAAGCGGTGTTTCATTCACTATTTTCACTTCTTTACCGTTCACATCATATACCACGGTACTTTGGGGAAACCTGCCCAGGGGTACGATGTATGAAAAGGGTTTTTTAATGGTGGTTAACAGGAAGTACTTTCCATCGGGCGAAAAAGCGGGTGACCAATACATGCCGGCCGGTTTCACCTGCTGACGGCTTCCATCCAGTGATACTTTATATATTTCCGAAGTGATCAGTATTTCAAAGTTTACTTCATCCGTTTTGTTCTTCAGCAAATCCTGAAAGGTCCGGTTTTGTGATACCTTGCCACTGGTCACCGACACGATGGGGCCTGCCGGTAAATCTTTCTTCGCGTCCAGAAGCGCGGGGCGCCCTTCGGGAATCATTTTAACCATTAATTGAAGGTTATCGCTGTACCAGGCAAATGGCTTACCCAGGTTACAATTAAGGCGGGGTGGTGTCAGCCTGACCGCCTTTGCGGAGGCCACATCAATACACCACAATTCAACACCGGAAGAAGTAGTATGGGTAAATGCAATTTTTGAATCGTCATTTGACCAGGTGATATTCGCAATCTGTGCATCGGAAGGTAAACCGTTTATCTGCACAGGGGCCGCTTTTACGTCACTTACCTTGCGTAATTTGAGATTATTCACATAGGTAATGGTGGAGGAGATGTTGGTGACCGGGTTAATGCGCAAGCCTCCCAGCCGCATTTCCTCCTGGTTCAGTTCGGCTAAGGTTTTATAATTACTGCGGTAGGTAAGCAGCATATTTACCTTCCGGGTATCCATCATCACCGATGGAGCCCTTTCATAGTCGGCTAGGGCGAGTATGGAGGGAGAGGGTTTCTGATACTTCAGGTCTTCCTGCCCAAAAGCCATAGCGCTTACAAAAAACAGGAAACAGGGGATGGATTTTATCAAACGGCTTGTCATGATTAAAATAACATATTAATGTTTCAAAAATAAGAAAATATGACACCATCCCGAAACGATGTGCTTCAGACGTCAGGACCCACCACCGGACGGAGGCGGGCTTTCAGGCCCATCCTCAGGTCCGGTTTGCAGGTATGATATCAACTGAGTTGTACCAACTCTTTCTCCAGTTCGATCGCTGCGGGAAAGAGGATATTATTTTCGAGGTGGATATGAAGATGCAGGTCTTCTTCAAATTCCTTCAACAGGGCAAATACCACCTTGTATGTACTGCAGGCATTTTCGGGGGGTGTATAATTGTTGCTCAGCGCGGAAATCTGCCGGAAGCGTTCCCCTTCAATATCGTGTTCATGCTTCATCATGGCAACGGGATTCTCCACACTGGAGAAATGAGGAGGAGACAGTGGTTCATTTTTCAATTTCGCCTCTGTCATTTTACGTATAAAAGGGAACAGGATCAGCTCTTCCTTTTTCATATGCATGGCCAGTTCCTGTGCCGATTGCATAAATGAATCCCGGATCTCTTCCAGTTCAGGGTGCTCTTCTCCATGCACCTTCACTACCTTATCGAGATAGGGCATGATCTCCCGGGTCATGGATTCCACATAGCGATGATGTTTTTTCTCAATGTAGTCTGCCAGCAGGTCCAGGGGCCAGGAAGTATAATTTTCAGGCTGGCTTTCCTGCTTCTGCATTACCGTGTTCAATTTAGCAATTACTTCTTCCGGGGCGATATTCTTGCTGGCACAAACGTCACCGATACTCCGGTTCCCTTTACAGCAAAAGTCAATCCCATAGGATTTAAAAACTCCCGCGTTGCGATAATCTTCGGCCACCAACTGGCCTACTATACTGTTTTCTGTGATTTTCATTTTATCATTATTTATTGGTTGTTCCCCATTTTTCCATTTCCACATCCGACCAGAGGTCCGGAAAAAATTTCCGTTGCTGATACTGCGGATGCAGGTATTTCTTCCATTCACTGCCTCCTGTTGCCGCCTTGTTTTCCCCTTTACTGTCGAGGTAATGCTGGGCGGTTTGCAAATGCACCAAGGGCCAGGCTACGTTGTACAGATGGTCAAATTCCCTGAGCTTCTCCTTCAGTTCGCCGGAAGGGTTTATTATTCCCCTCACCTTGTCTTCGAGTGTGTGGCCCTGCATCTTTTTTGCAAGACTTACCAGCGTGTCGAGGTACCTCTCTTCAAACTGCAACAGGGTAAACGATTTCTTACCGGTAGCCCGGTTGAGTCCTGCATCTTTCCAATAGATATGTTCAAAATACTCTTCAACAGAAGGCGAATCGGGAAGTCTTTTTCTTCCTTCTTCATTCACCAGATTCTGCAGTCCGGTACAATATATTTCAATATAACGGAACTGCACGCTCTGAAATCCACTGGCGGGCGTGAGGGTGCTCCGGAAGGTATTGTAATCATCATAGTTCATTCCATACTTCATCACATCAAAAGAGGTGATGAGCATGGCGGTGTATCTGTTGAGGCGGTTGATTTTATCGGTCCATACCGCAAGCGGCAATTCATCGCACACCAGTTGTTTGATTTCATGTAACATCATTTTAAGAACAAGTTCCGTCACCTGGTGGTACATGATAAATATCTCTTCATCTTTGAAGGCCGTTCGCGGTTTCTGCAGTGTAAGCAATGTGTCCACTTCCACGTAGTCCCAGTAATTAATCGGTTTAGCGTGTAACAAACCCTTGAGATAACTTTCATCGTTTTCTCCCAGTTGCCGGTATTTTTTTTCAATGTCGCTGATAATTTGTTCTTTGCTCATTTCAGGCGGTTTATTCAGTTTATATTGTTTCTATGTATTGTCTTTCAAATTTTATGTAAAGCCGGTGCCTGCTGAGGCGGTCAGCGTTTCAGAAAGGTAAGGCCTTTATTCAAGCCGGTACTCAATGTCTTTATTGAACTGGTCTCCAGCATATTTTTCAAGTCTTCCCGGATCCACTTAAACTGATAGTGAACCGGACAGGGCTTGTCTTCATTGCATTTCTTCAAACCCAGAGCGCAGCCCTTGTAAATATCATCCCCGTCAATCGCCTTTACGATATGGCTCAATTTACATTTCTCCAGGGCATGCTTATCCATAAAAAAGCCGCCGGATGGCCCCTTTTCACTGACGATGATGGCGTGCCGTGAAAGCGCCTGCAAAATCTTGGAAGTATAGGCTTCGGGGCTTTCTATAGCCCTGGCTACTTCCTTTAGGCTGACTTTTTGGTGCTGCATCGACTGATCAGCAATAAAGATGACAGACCGGATAGCGTATTCACAAGCTTTTGAAAACATCAACAAATACAGTTATGTGCTGCAAATATAATACATAAAACCAATATAGTGGACATTTATATCCACTATTGTCCGCTTTTTTTTCAAGAGATCCTGCATGAATATGATCTTTGTCATATTATCGGGGTTATAGCCCCGCGGGATATATTCTACTGTTTTCAGTGAAATATGTCTACCCGAAGACAGAATATCTATGTCGGGATTGAAAAGGGGAAGTTCACCGGGAAAACAGGGAGGTGCACCCGGGAAATCAGAAAAACTGAAAATACAATAAAAGGCCGGAGGAAATTGCCATGATCAACATCGCTATCACTCCAATCACATTGGAAAACCTGTCATTTACAAAACTGCCCATGATTTGCGGATTATTGGAAATATGCAGGATGACAGCGATGAGAACCGGGGCGGTAAATCCGTATAAAACGGCGGTATACAGCAATGCCTGAACAGGCGTGATGCCAATATAATTTAAAGCCAGCCCTACAAGAAGAGAAAAGGCAATGATGACATAGAAACCCCTGGCTTCATGAAACTTTTTATCCAGGCCTTTCTCCCAGCCAAAGGTTTCGGTTACCATATACGACAGTGACCCGCTCAATACCGGTATAGCAATCAGTCCTGTTCCAATCACTCCGAGGGCAAAAAGGAAATAGGCCATATCACCGGCCAGCGGCTGTAAGGCCATCGCGGCTTGTTCCACCGTTTCAATTTGATGAACACCTCCCTGATACAAAACCGTACCCGTGGTAAGAATAATGAAATACATGACCAGTCCGGAAAAAAGCATTCCCAGATCTACATCCCGGGTCATCTTATACATAATGTTTTTATCAACGATAATGTGTTTCTTTCGCTTCCTGATTTCTTCCACCTCCACAGAGGCCTGCCAGAAAAAAAGATAAGGTGAAATGGTTGTTCCCAGTATGCCTACTATGATGGCCAGAAATTCCTTGTCAAGAGTAAGGGTTGGAACAAAAGTAGCTATCAGTATTTGCTTTATATCCTGACTGTACATAAACGGAACGATAAAATAAACACATAATACAATACACAAATATTTCAATACAGCCGCGATTCTGGCATAAGGCAAATAGATAATAAGTCCCAGTAATAACACCGTAAAAAAAACGCTGAAGAAAGAAGCATCCACCGCGGGAAACAAGAGGTTCCCCACGGCACCCATAGCGGCAATGTCGGCACCAATATTTAAAACGATGGCCGGGAAACTGAACAGCAACATGAGGTACAATACCGGCCTGGGATAATGTTTTTTCAGCGTACCGGTAAGGCCTTCTTCGGTCACCAGGCCAATCCTTGCGCACATCTGCTGGATGACCGCCATGAGCGGAAAGGCAACAATGGAGGTCCAGAGGGTAGTCAGGCCAAAAGCTGCGCCGGCCTGAGAGTAGGTGGCAATGCCGGAGGGGTCATCATCACTGGCACCGGAAACCAATCCGGGACCCAGCTTTCGCCAAAAACGAAACAAGGCATTGGGTTTATCTTTCCCTTTTTCCATTCCTTAATCTTCCACAAAGAAAAAGTTATAAAGCCTACCGGGCAAATTTACCGGGATAAATATGCGGTGAACGGAAAGCCTTGAGCCTACCTGCTTTCTGCAGTAAAAGAACATCCGGTTATAGTAAAGCCCGGCCTATCTCCATTTTCACACATTATAAGGAACTACTGTACATCAGGGAACAGATATCATGACAAAGAGAAATTTCTTGCGGTAATAAACGTGTTGGCTGTAAGCGTATTAAGACAACGACACAACAGAAAATGACCATTAAAAAGACAAGAAAAGAGTAAACCATTTTGACAGGTGACAAACAACATAAAGACCATACTTCAACAGGACA